>CACOCY010000001.1 GCA_902625725.1 uncultured SAR116 cluster alpha proteobacterium
CTCTAGGTCAATTTTTTCAATAAGCAAAATATTTCGGATACTAAGGTTTGTCAGCATGTTACTACTTAAAAATATTTATTTTGTTGAAGATATTATTTATCATGCTGTTGTTCTTTTTTACGGAGTCGCTAGTTTCTATACCCATCAAAGTTTCAGCTTTTTTTGTCCAAGTCGAATTTGGAAAATTATATTGAGCGACTCTAAGAGACCTATTGGCCTCCTCTTGTAAATTCAATATGGTATAAGAAGCTGTAAGCCTATATAAAGCTTCTGGAACTTGATTTGAAGACTGATATTGGTCAGTGACCTTCTGAAATCTATTTATTGCTGCAGATATATACCCTTGTCTGAAATAAAATCTTCCAACTGCCATTTCTTTACCGGCTAGATTAGAGCTTGCCAGGTCACGTTTTAACTTACTATCTTGGGCATAAACTCCGTTTGGAAAACGACGCAGTAATTCTGAAAAAGCATCCATCGCACGTTGAGTCATTGCAGCATCACGTTCCACATCCACAATTTGTTCGTAATAACACAATGCGCGAAGATAAAAGGCATATTCCACATCTATATGGGCAGGATATAATTCAATAAATCTTTCAATTGATGCCAAAGATCTTGGATAATCATTGGCCTCAAAGTAAGCCCAGGCTGCCATAAGTTGAGCTTTTACTGCCCAAGTAGAGTAGGGATGTTGTAATTCAACCTCTTCAAATAATGAGGCTGCCTGTTTTGGGTTACCAGAATAAACAGCGTCCAAAGCCTCATTATATAAGGAGTCAACGGGTAACCCAACCTGTTCTACTGGGTCTGTCTGCCTATTAGAACTGCAAGAAGAAAAGAAAATATATACAAATAACAAAACCGGCAATATTTTCATTGAATGCAGATTACATTTCAGCATTTTCATTCCTTAGAATTATTAATGAACTTTTATATTGTAATGAAACAGTTTTTTACCAAATGGGCAATATAATATCGCCTTGCGAAACAAACAATTAGGAATTATTCAAGCAAAAATATCTATGCTGTTTAAGCAGGAACAGCAGCGGCCTTAGGTAAATTAAGAAAGCCTCTTGTGGCAACACTTTCTTTTGAGCTTGTTTTAACAATATACGAGGACTTATTAGCCATTAGAGTATGCAACAAGTCTAAAGTCAACGTATGTCCTGGTTTAAAAGCTTCGAATCTTCCAAAAATTGGCATGCAAGTGAGAAATAAATCCCCTATGCAATCTAGCACTTTATGACGAACGCACTCATCTTGCATTCGCAAACCATCACTGTTCAAAATTTTACCATTGTCGACAACAACTGCATTTTCAAGATTTCCCCCCTTTGCAAGACCTGCATGTTTCATATTTTCTACATCTCGCAACATGCAAAAAGTTCTGGCAGCTGATATTTTTTCTATATAGCTAGACGTAGAAAAAGAATAGTCTATTCTCTGCCTACCAATACCGGGGTCAGGAAAATCAATCTCAAGGCAAATTTCAAGACCAGAAGAGGGCAAGATGCTTGCCCATGCACCATTTTCTCCTCTAACTTTAATTTCTTTTTGAATGTGAAGATAACGTGCAGGATATTTATGTTGTTTCTGTCCGGCTTTAAGTAACGCTTTTACTATAGGGTATGCACTTCCATCCATAATCGGCATTTCTGGGCCATCAACATAAATGTTTACGTTGTCAATTCCTACTGCAAAAAAAGCTGACATAAAATGTTCTATTGTATTTACACCAATGCCTTCATTATTTTCAATACGCGTACATAACATTGCCCGTGCAGTGTTACAGATCTTTGCAGGTATTTTATTATTTTGTCCTTTAACATCTTCACGCCAGAAACAAATACCAGTATTAGCGGCTGCGGGTTCAATTCTAGCTGTCAACGCTCGCCCGGTATGGACACCGATACCAGACAGGCAAAAAGACTTCATTATTGTGGTTTGTAAATAGTGCACATCAGTCCCATTTCATTTAATATACCCAGACAAACTATTTGTTGTCTGGGTATTTTACAAATCACATTTAGTTACGAATTGTTGCAGATACTTCTAATTAGCCTGACGTCGTAAAAAGGCTGGTATATCTAAATCGTCAGAATCTTCCTCTGAAGGAGTCTCTTTAAAAACCTCTGGTGTCTGTTCTTCTGACACACTTGGCAGATCAAGAATTTTTGGTGTCTGAGCTAAACCAGAGGTTGATTGCGCCGCAGTTTCAAATTTTTCTTGTTCAATTTCATTATCTAGCTGTGATGAAAGAGGTGATAAAGATGGAGTGTTTCCAGAAATTGACGTAAGCGGGAAAGATGATGCCACCTTGTCGGTCTCACTTTCAATAATTTTCGGTGTACCCCAAATCTTAGAAATTCGACTCATTAGACCAATTTTTTGTTTCGTAGGGGCATAAGTCGCATCGGGCGGCATTGGTTTTGTTGGCTCAGGAATAAAAGATGTTTCGGATTTACTCTTAGTTTTAGTTATCTGCTCAGAAACTACGTCAGTATTCCTAAGAGTAGGTAAGTTTGTGGTATTTTTCTCTTTTGCTTCTGCTTGGTTTTGTTCATTGATTGGCTCAGAAGCAGAGAGAACAGAGTTTCCTTTATCAAGGGAATTTTCATCTGACATTGTTTTTTTATTTGTTTCAGAAATATTGTTTGAATCTTCATTTAGCATAAGTGGTTTTTCTAAATCATTTTTTCTTTCACTTATAGAATTTGAACTAGAATGGGCTAGTAGTTCTGATTCACTTTGTTTCTCCGGTTTGATTCCATGTTCTTGTATTGCTGGGGATAACTTATCCGCAAAGCTCCCCACTTTGTTTATCTCTAATGCATTGGTGCTTAGTTCTTCTGAAGCAGGCGGAGTTGATGAAAATAGACCAGGTATTGGATTAACTTCTCGATTATCTGAGGGGTGGGAACCATATGGTTGCGTAATTGAATTTGTATTACTTTGCTCTGCCGCCTCAAATCCTGTGGCGACAACCGAAACTCTAATAATACCCTCAAGTTTTTCATCAAATGCGGAACCAAATATAATTGTTGCATCCTCATCTACCTCCCTTCGAATTCTATTAGCAGCTTCATCCACCTCGAATAGTGTCATATCCATACCGCCAGTTATGTTTATTAATAGAGCTTGGGCTCCCTGCATAGTGGTGTCGTCTAATAACGGATTATTTATTGCTGCCTCTGCGGCCTCAATGGCTCTGTTTTCACCGGTACCCTCGCCAGTGCCCATCATTGCTTTACCCATTTCTGTCATAACTGAACGGATATCTGCAAAATCTAAATTTATTATGCCAGGCTTTATCATCAAGTCAGTCACACCACAAACGCCCTGATGAAGAACAGCATCTGCCATCCCAAAAGCATCTGCAAATGTTGTTCTTTCATTAGCCAATCTAAATAAATTTTGATTTGGAATAACAATGAGGGTATCAACATAGGCTTGAAGAGCGCTTATACCCTCATCAGCTTGTTCCATTCGTCTCTGGCCCTCGAAAGAAAAGGGTTTTGTAACTACTCCAACCGTTAGTATGCCTCTATCCTTAGCAGCTTTAGCAATAATTGGCGCTGCGCCAGTTCCAGTGCCTCCACCCATACCTGCGGTGATAAATACCATATTGCTATCGTTTAATTCTGCTAGAACTTCTTCCATACTTTCCTCGGCGGCTAGTCTGCCCATTTCAGGTTTTGAACCAGCTCCTAAACCTTGTGTAACTTCAGAACCAAGCTGTATCTTTCGAGGTGCAAGTGAATGGGATAACGATTGACCATCTGTATTCACAACTAAAAATTCTACTCCTTCAAGGTTGGCGTTGATCATATTATTTACGGCGTTACACCCACCGCCGCCAACTCCAACGACAGTAATTTTGGGACGTAATTCTTGAGTTGTTTGTGGAATTGTAAGATTAATTGGCATGATTCACTCCATTGCAGTAATTTAATTAATTTGGTGGAAATTGTTTTTAAATTGCAGTTCGACTGCGTAATTTATCGACTTAGATGACTTATATTTGTGGAAATATTTTAGGCGCATTAGTTTTCTCCTCTTAAATATTTTCGATCAACCAATTGCCAATCTTACCAAATCTGCCAAAGGGCGGTGTTTTAGTTTGAAGTTGGATTGGTTCTTTTCTTGAGTTAAATTGAACGAAATTAGCCATACCTAGAGCAGCGGATAGAGGGTCTATATCCTCTCTTTCACTAAGTCCAGATATGTGTTTTGGCATACCTAATCTGGCATTTTTCTTCCAAATTGTAGATACGAATTCGGATATTCCGGTTAACTTTGCAGTACCACCGACTAGAATTACTCGGTTACCTGCAGCATGTTGCATGTTAGCTTTAACTAGTTTTACCATGAGTTTTTCTAAAATTTCCTCTAATCTTGTTTTGATAATCGAGTTTAGCAAATGACGCTCAATCTGTTCTGAATTGGATAATATGATCGTGTCTAAATCTGATAGGTTGCCAGATAAAATAAAATTATCTCCTTTTGAGGGTATTTCTGACCGAAAGTTTTTAGAATTTGTCTGCTCCGTTACTGGCATAAATACTGCGCCTTCGAAAACTTTGAGTCTCTCAGCCTCTTGAATGGAAATCGATAAAACTGTGGCAATATCTCTTGTAATTTGAATGCCTCCAATTGGCAGAGTGTCAGTGTAAATGATTTTATCTTCCATGAATAAGGCAATCCCAGATGTTCCACCGCCAATATCCAACACTATGGAGCCAAGGTCTTTTTCCTCTTCACTTAGACAAGCAAACCCTGACATACACGCACCATGGTGCATATGTCCTGGACTAAGATGATTCTGCAATAAAACTTGTTTCATATTTGCAACTGAACTTGTCCTCATAGTCGTTATAAGGACATCACTTGAGAGCTTCTGAGCAAACATTCCTACTGGATTTTGGACTTGTGATTGACCGTCAAGGATATATTGAAATTGTTCTTGCTGGATAACACTTCTAGCTTCATCAATTTTTAGATCGTTTTGTTTACTAATAATTCTGCGCAGGTCTCTCTTAGAAATTTTTGCATCTGATAATTCTATGTTAGAACGGACAATATGCGTCTTCGTATGTCCAGCATTACAAACTAGATGAATGTCTCTTACCGTTATTCCAGCCTTCTCTTCTGCTATCTGCACCGTATTGCCAACAGCAGTGCTAAACGCTTCTATGTCATTTATCTCACCACCGCGCAATCCTACACTTTCCTGAATTGCGTCTCCTATCACATTTAATTCGCCAGTTTTATTTATTTCTGCAATTATAGCGGCGAGTTTAGAAGTCCCAGCATCCAGAACTGCGAAGGTTGCATTTGATTTTTGCTTAGTTTTAACCATTAGTTGTCATACTCATGTTTCTTGTCCCTTGCCGCGAATTGGGAGGTTCGGTTCAATTAAAATTTGATTTTTCATTCGCATGTCTATTACAGCCAGATCTCTCTCAATTATTTGGTTTTTATGATCGAATCTTGCTAGTCTGGACCACGCAAAGCCTGGTTTTTTTTCTGGGAGTTTAATTGTTACCCCATTCTTCAAAAGTACATTCCAGCGTCGTTTTGATATATAATGTATTGCCCATATTTCAGCATAAAGTTCAGGCTCTGTTTTCAAGGTTTCGATAAGATGATTAGCACCAATTGCTGCATCATCGCCAGATATAACCGGTAAATGTCCAAAAGTTTCGGGTGCGGCACCAGCAATTATCTCTCCCTTTTCGTCTATTAATTGGTGTCCTTTTAGCGTTTGAAGTAATGCAACAGGTTGACGCTCGATAATAGAGAGCCGTAGGGTGTCTGGTAATATACGCTCTAAGAATGCTTTTTCTACCCATCCTAATTGTTCAACCTTTTCTCTTTTTTCAGTGAGATTAATCGATAATATAGGTTCATTTTTCTCAAGTTTTAACGCATTTAGTAGATCGTTTTGGGTTGTATGATTGCGACCATTTATCTCTACAACTTTAAGTCTGAATCCTAGCTCAGCTATTTGGTGGAGGACAACAGAACTGATGGTTGACCAAGTCAAAGTAGTAGTTATTAATGTAAGGATAACAATTAAAAAGAAGCCATTATACAGATATTTATGCGTCCAGGATTCGGCTGTTTTATCTAATCTTTCATATTCAACTTGCTTGTCTAATCGCATTGGGCTGCCTCAATTAGTAGGGTAATTAAGCTTTGCATACTAAGATTACAATATGACGCTTGCTCAGGCACAAGAGAGGTTCGGGTCATGCCTGGTTGGGTATTTAGCTCTAGCAAATATAATTTGTTACTCTCCTCATTCCATCTGAAATCTGCTCTTGCAACACCACGACACCCTAAGAGTGCAAACGCCTTTTCGGCCCAAATCATCGCCTTCTTGGTACAACTTTCTGGAATGGATGCTGGCAGAATATGTTTAGAACCACCAATATCATATTTTGCTTCATAATTATAAAAACTGGCGCTTGTGATTATCTCAGTTACGCAAAGTGCTTTTCCTTTTAATATTGATACAGTTATCTCACGCCCTGGAATATATTGTTCAGCAATTAACTGGGTTTTGCTATCCCACCTATTTCTTGGACAGATTCTTCCGTCCAATATTATCTCAACTCCAACACTCGAGCCGTCATTTCTAGGTTTAATCACATATGGACCTGAATAATCTATCGGTGTCACATATTGCCCCTCATTTAGTAAAATTTTTTGAGGTGTTTTTATATCAGCACCCTCAAATAATTTGCAGGATAACAATTTATCCATAGCTATTGCTGAGGCTGTGACGCCACTATGGGTGAAGGGAATATCTAAAATATTTAATAACCCTTGCACTGAACCATCTTCGCCAATCTGGCCATGAAGAGCGTTAAACACAATGTCAACTTTATGTTTGGTGAGGTGAATTGGTAGATTTCTATCTAATTCAATTTCAATAACTTCATACCCACATTCTCTAGCAATCGTAGAACAAAAGTGTGAAGAGGCTTTGCTAACCTCTGCTTCAGAGTTCCAGCCACCGTAAACCATCCCAATCTTTGGATGTTTTTTCATATTGCTCCCTCTTCATAAAATTTTTTAAATTGACCTAAACGCTTTATCTCCCAACGTAATTCAATTCCACATCGCTGTTTGACACGATGGTAAATTTCAAGACCAAGTTTTTCAATTTCAGTTGCGGTTGCGCCTTCGTCATTTATCAAGAAATTACAGTGTTTTTCGGATACCTTTGCTCTACCAATTGTTAGGCCTCTACATCCAGCTTCCTCAATAAGCTTCCATGCTTTGTTCCCTTCAGGGTTTGCAAAAGTAGAACCTCCAGTGCGTTTTCCTAGTGGCTGCGCATCTGCTCTATGTTTGAGATTATTTTTTAATTTTTTACGAATATTATCCATGCTTCCTCTGAAACCAGAGAATTCAGCATGAGTAAATATCCAGTCTTTTGGTACTCGTGCATGTCTATATTCCATTTTGAGTTCTTGCGCACTGATGACGTGTTGAATACCGTTTCTATCTACTGCGGAAACCTTTTTGAGAATATCTTTAAACTCGCCACCATTCGCACCTGCGTTCATAATTATACCGCCACCTACTGTACCAGGAATACCAATTAAAAATTCTAGCCCAGCGATTTCATTTTTTGCAGCAAATCGGGCAACTTCAGCATCAATTGCACCTGCCCCAGCGTAGATCCTATGTGTTGGGTTTAGGCTAATTTGCTTAAAAAATCCTGAGAGCTTAACGATTATACCCCTTACCCCGCCATCTCTAACAAGAGTGTTTGAACCTGCTCCCAAAACATTTATTGGAATTTCTTTTGGACAGTTTTTTAGAAGATGAATTAGGTCCTCTGTGTCAGCAGGTTCAAAAAGCCATTCAGCTGGGCCGCCCACGCCAAACCAAGTTAGTTTGCCTATATCTGCCAAGGCAGTAAGTTTGCCACGGACATCTTGCCAACTTTCGCGAATTCTAAACGGTTTATGATACAAGGTCATATTTCTCAATTCTGCTCATATAAGCTCTCAAGTTGTTTCGGCAATTCATTTGCCCAGCTCGTAATTGTCCCAGCACCCAGACAAATTACTAGGTCTCCAGATATTGCATGTTCTTTAATTAATTTTGGGAGTTGGTCTCTATTTTCTAATATAATTGCGTTCCGATTGCCGAATTCATGTAATCCACGCACTAGGTCCTCTTTCTCATACCCGGGTATAGGATTCTCTCCAGCTGCATAAATGTCTGAGACGATTGTAACGTCAGCATTATTAAAACAGGCACAAAAGTCCGAATATAAGTCCCTTAATCTGCTGTATCGATGTGGTTGAACAACTGCAATAACCTTTCCTGTGTCACAATATAATTTAGCTGCTGACAACGCTGCTTTTATCTCAACTGGATGGTGTCCATAATCATCGATAATAGTTATCTCATTTACACAACCTTTATAGTCAAATCTTCTGGCAACACCGTTAAATTCTCTGAGTGCATTCTCTATTTTCGCCACATCAATACCCATTTCAAGACAAACGGAAATGGCTGCAAGACAATTCTGGATATTATGTTCTCCTAGCATAGGAAAGTATATTTTCGCTTTTTGTTTTTCTGAACCCACAATTCGTTCGGATAACTGTAAATCAAAAACCATTTTTCTATCTTTGGTTTGCAAATTACTGGCACGAACATCAGCATTGCTAGCTAGACCGAAGGTAATTATTCGCCTATCCAAAATTAGTGGTAGCAACCTTTGAACAGCAGGATGGTCGATACAAACTGATGCGAAACCATAAAAGGGAATAGCTCTTACAAAATTTGCAAAGGCACGTTCAAGATTTTTAAAATTACCATGATAGTCAAGATGTTCAGCATCAATATTTGTTACAACTGCTACAGTTGGATTTAGCTTAGAGAACGAACCGTCGCTCTCATCCGCCTCTACCACCATCCAATCGCCAAGACCCAATTTTGCATTGGTTCCCCAGCCTTGAATAATGCCTCCATTTACAACTGTTGGATCATATCCAGATGCTTCTAGAATTGTTGCAACCAGAGATGTTGTTGTGGTTTTTCCATGCGTTCCTGCAATAGCGATTGACCACCGCAATCGCATTAGTTCACCAAGCATTTCAGCTCGATGTACTACTGGTAGGAATTGCTTTTTGGCTTCCTCTAATTCTACATTATCAGGCTTAATCGCTGTCGAAATTACAACAAATGCAACATCTTTAATATTTTTAGAGTCTTGTGGAATCGAGATTTGAATTCCCAAGTTTCGTAACCGTTTAACATTATTATTTTCCGCTATGTCGCTTCCTTGTATCTGATATCCAAGAGAAAATAAAATCTCTGCAATACCGCTCATTCCAATTCCGCCAATGCCAATAAAATGAATTGTGCCAATAGTTAGGGGAAGAGCCGTCATTTTACTCCTCCATTTTTTAAACTTTGATATGAAGTAATGGACCCAATAATGTCATTGAGAGCGTTTCTATGGGCAAGACTTCTTGCCCTTGTGGCAAGTATTTCGCACTTCTTGGGACTTTCGATCAGGGACAAAAGATTTTTTGTAAGTATGTTTGAATCTGCCTTAATCTCTTCCTCCAGTAAGAGAATAGCAGCTTTTTCGGTGGTTAAGCTTCTGGCATTATATACCTGATGCTGATCTAGCGAGCCTGCAAAAGGAATAATTACTGCTGCTCTTCCAATAGCTGCTATTTCCGCAATAGATGCAGCGCCCGCTCTTGATATTATAATATCAGCTTTGGCCATTTCGTTTGGCATTTCTTTGAAAAACGAAGAACAAAAATGTTTTATTGACATTTCGGAATAGATGTTTTTGAGTTGAGAAAGTTGCTCTTTACGCACCTGCTGAGTAATTATAACCGACTTTCGTATTTTGTCAGGAAGAGCAGAAATTGCTAATGGAATAAGCTCTGCAAATACACCTGCTCCCAGAGAGCCGCCAATAATCAAAATATTGCATGGACTCTTCACACTAAATTTTGATTTTCTCTTATAATCTGGTAAATCAAAAAAAGCACTTCGTACAGGAAGGCCCGTAAGCAAAATAGGTATGTTTGGTGGCACCGGCTTGCTATTTTTCCAACTCAGCAACATTGTATTTACACCTCTAGCAAGAAATAGGTTTGCTCTGCCTACACGAGCATTTTGCTCGTGAAGTAAACTTGGAAGCCCAAAAATATTTGCTGCTATTAGGGGAGGCGCTGACGGATAGCCACCGAAGCCAACTACACAAAATGGTCGAAAAAAAATTATATGAAACATGGACTGGATGACTCCAAAAAAGAGTATAAAAACAGCTATAAATCTCTGAATCATGTTTCCAGTAACGGGTGAACTAGCAAAAATGTTGCTGGCTTTCTGTTTGGGAGAGATATTATCAATCAATTTTAAGCCACGCTTATCTGATAGAAACTTGCAATCAAAACCGATTTTTTTCAGCTCAGTAGAAACTGTCAAAGCAGGAATAATATGCCCTCCAGTACCGCCGGCTGCGAGAATAATTCTATTACTTGTCATCATCTGTTCCAATCATGTATCGAGTATCACGAGTGAGAGCTAGAATCATACCTACAGTTATACTTGAAGCAACAAGTGATGAGCCACCATAACTAATGAGAGGTAATGTCATTCCTTTTGCAGGAATTAGATTTACAGAAGATGCCATATGTATTGATGCTTGGACGGCAAACTGCATAATTAATCCCGCCCCAGCCAATAAATTAAAGAGGCTAGGTCCAGAGGCAGACCGTTCAAAGCCTCTTAGTAGAAAGAAGCTATATAATCCTATCAGAAATAAACATGCCAGAACCCCATACTCCTCAGCAGCGACTGAAAAAATGAAATCCGCATGTGCATCTGGCAAATTTAATTTTACCTGACCATCACCTGGACCTACACCAAAAAAACCGCCCTGTGAAAAACTTTCGATTGATTTGTTTGTCTGCAAAGTTCCGCCATCAAAGAATCTATTTACACGACTCTCTACATGAGGCAGAAATAAATAAGCAGCGTATAGGCATAAAGGGGCAAGAGCAATTGCCATTAATACTAGCAACATCGGCATCCCAGCCAAAAACATTTGAAAACCCCATGTAAGGGCAATGATCGATGTCATTCCAATGTCGGGTTGTAATACTAAAATAAAAACCAAAATAGCAGCTAGACTAGTTGCCCATATCCAACCTGGGAATTCTTCACCATCTCGCCAAAGTGTCAAAAGCCACGCACAGATGATGGCAAAAAAC
This sequence comes from uncultured SAR116 cluster alpha proteobacterium, assembly GCA_902625725.1. Lineage (GTDB taxonomy): Bacteria > Pseudomonadota > Alphaproteobacteria > Puniceispirillales > Puniceispirillaceae > UBA5951. Next base: position 11,271 of record CACOCY010000001.1, read on the forward strand.
GGCTTAGCGAATTCAGATGGTTGAATTCTTAATGGACCGGCCGAAAGCCATCTAGCTGCACCATTAATTTCATTGCCGATAATTGCTGTTGTGAGCATCAATCCTATAGCAGCAGAAAGGCCTATTAAACTAATAACCCGAATTTGTCTTGGTGAAATTAATGAGAAAAATAACATCATGCACAAAGCGGGTAGGAGGAATATTAGTTGTCGCCAAACAAAATGTTGTTCCGGCAGGCCAATTCTGACTGCTACTGGAGGGCTCGCGGCCATTACTAAGATGGTGCCCAGTGCCATAAGTACAAGCACAATACTAAGAAGCCATCTATCAACCGTCCACCACCAAATTCCGATTAAAGATCTGTCAGTCCTATCAAGCATTAGCAAGCCTCCATATTATTGACTTGCTGACACAGTTTTTTTGCTAAATCCGAAAATTTTTTGCCGCGCGCCTCAAAGTTTTCATATGAATCAAATGAGGCAGCTGCTGGGGATAACAAAACAAAACTGTCAACTCTATTTTCAATAGTTAATTTTTTTGCATCTGAAAATGCCTTGGTTGTGGCATCTTCTAAATTTTTAGCTAGTTTTATTGGCACTGATCCTGATAGCTCAGATTGAAATAAGCCCCGAGAGCTACCATATAAATACACGCGTTCTACTTCTGACAATTGTTCGATGCAATTTGTCAATTGGTTTTCTTTTGCGAGTCCACCAGCACACCAAAATATATGTTTAAATGAGGACAAAGCCTTCGATGCCGCAGCATCATTAGTAGCTTTTGAATCATTTATTACACGTAGTTGATTTCCTCCCAAATTACAGCTAGCTACTAGCTGTAATCGATGAGGGAGTCCTTCAAAACTTAAAATTGCTTCATTTATTTGTTGTTCAGAAACATCAAAATACCTGCAAATACTTGCAGCAACAGCTGCATTTTCTGCGTTATGTGAACCAGATAATGCAAAATTCTGTTGTGTTGTGTGTGGAGTATCTGTTTGAGTAATTTGATGCAGCTGACATGTATATTCATCTGGTAATAATTTCAAAAGACTACTATCATTTCCAAGAATAATAAGACCCTCCGATTTTACATTTTTTATTGCTGCTGCTTTTGCAGCAGCATAATTTTTCATAGAGCCATGTCGATCTAGATGATCTGGAGACAAATTAAGAATGGCGGAAACATCTGGGTTTAATGAGGGGGTAATTTCTAATTGGTAGGAGGATAACTCAACCACTCTTATACCATCTTTGCCAGGGCTATCTAGTTCTGCCATTGATGTACCTAAATTCCCGCCAACTGACACAAGTTTTCCAGAACTCTTTAAAATATGTGCGGTTAACGCAGTTGTGGTTGATTTTCCGTTAGTGCCTGTTATTGCTACCCATTTAGATTCTGTTTGAAGTTTTATTACAAGCTCAACATCGCTTATGATTGGGACATTAAATTTTTTTGATAGCAGGGCAGCGTTGTGCGGTTTTGGAAGATAAGTCGGGACTCCTGGACTAAAAACAACCGCATCTAGCTCATTCCATGGCCATTTAGTGTAGACTAAAAATAAATTGATAAACTCTGCGGGAACATTCTCTGACTTGTCATCGAAAATGTACGTTTGGATGTTATTGCGCAACGCTAGCTTAATTGAGGCAATCCCAGTTTTCCCCAAACCAAGAATTCCGATTTTCCGGATGGGTTGCTGTTCCTTAAGTGGCATGTTTTGAAAATCTATCATTAGCCGTGCCCTCTACCTTAATTTCAGAGTTGAAAGACTAATAAGGGCAAGCACAACAGAGATAATCCAAAATCTAATCACTATCGTTGATTCAGCCCAACCTTTCTTTTCAAAATGATGATGAAGAGGAGCCATAAGAAATATGCGTTTACCTAATAGTCGGAAAGAGGCAACCTGCAGTACGACTGAAATAGTTTCAACAACAAATAGCCCACCTGCGATTGCGAGAACAAATTCATGTCGAGTTGCCACTGAAATCGCGCCAAGGGCGCCGCCTAATGCGAGTGAACCAGTATCTCCCATAAATACTTTAGCAGGTGGTGCATTGAACCATAAAAAGCCCAGACTGGCGCCAATAAGCGCGCCACATAGGGTAGCTAGGTCACCCACCCCCGGGATATAACTTATTTGCAAATATGAGGCAAAGTTTATATTTCCAGAAAGATAAGAAAATAATACAAAACAAGATGCAACTATCATGACAGGAACAATTGCTAAACCATCTAGACCGTCTGTTAAATTTACAGAATGTGAGGCACCTATGATTACAAAACTTGTAAAAATAATATAAAACAAACCTAGGGGTAGGATTTGTTCTTTAAAAAACGGTAAAGCAACGCTATAGCGTAATTCAGCAGGTGAAAGCTCTATAAAAACCATACTAACAAATATGCATATAATTAATTGAATTATTAATTTTCGCTTTCCACTCAATCCTTTGCTCGTATTCTTGCTTAATTTCATCCAGTCATCTACAAGCCCGATAGAACCAAAACTTATTATTATGGTTAAAACTGGCCAAAGGTAAGGGTTCTTAAGCGGCACCCACAAAATAGAGGAGATAACTAAGCTGCTTAGTATTAAAAGACCACCCATTGTTGGCGTGCCTTTTTTATCAAAATGAGTTTCAGGTCCATCGTCCCTTATTGGCTGACCTTCTGCCTGTTTCAACTTGAGCCAATGTATGAAGGGAGCCCCAAGAATTAAAGATATAAGCAATGCGGTAAGAATGGCACCGCCTGTTCTAAAAGTAATATAATTGAAGAGATTAAAAATTTGATAATCACTGCTCAAAGGTCCAAGAAGATCAGATAACAATTGCCGTCTCCTTATTTTGAAGTGATTTTAAATATGGGACTAATAAATGCGCACCTGACCCGTGTGATCCTTTAACGAGAATTAAATCAGAGTCAGCAATAATCTGAGTTATGAATGATTTAACTTCTTCCGCTTTGGAACATACGTATACCTCAGTAAAATCTTTGAGTGAATCTCCGATTTTACTCATTGCAGCACCAACCAGGATTACTGATGATGGGCGTGTGCTAATGATATCTGGTACTAAAGAGAAATGCATCTCTTCGCTAAATTCGCCAAGCTCAAGCATGTCTGATAGGAGTAAAACTTTGTTGCTCTCTGGTCGGCTGGCTAAATCTTTAAGGGCGGCTTTCATAGATGAAGGAGAAGCATTATAAGCATCATCAATTAGACAAGTTGAAAAATTGTCGATAAATAATTGTGTCTCTTCTCCTCTTCCTTCCAAGGCAGTTTGAGACTCAAGTGTGGTGCAAGCGATATTAATATCTAATTTAAGAAAGTGGCACGCTGCGATTACAGATAGTGCATTAATAGCCCAATGCTCTCCGCGCATCCCAAGTCTAAACTCAAACCGCTCACTTGCAATTTTAAATAAAATAGTTTGGCGATAAGGTGAGTTCTTTATATCGTTTTCATAACGTGATATTAATTGGATGGTACTTTTGGGATTTTTCCCAAAGCTAATTATATTACTAATTTTTGCATCAATAGCTGCTTTTTCCAAAATAAAATAATGATCGTCATCTCTTGGCAGAATCATACAGCCATCTGAACCCATGCCCTCACATATGCTAGCCTTCTCATTTGCAACTTCTTTTAGAGATTTCATATGGCCTACATGAGACTCTGAGATTTTGGTTATTATTGCAATATTGGGCTTAACCAACCTACTAAGTGGACTTATTTCTCCTTTTTGGTTCATACCCATTTCAGTAACCAGATAGGAAATTGAAGATGATATGCCCAATATTGTGAGTGGCACACCTAGGTGATTGTTGTAATTACCTTTGTTTGCATGAGTTTGACCAAAGTATTGGAGACATCTTGCAAGCATTTCCTTGGTGCCGGTTTTTCCAACAGAACCGGTGATTGCTATTTTTAGGGCGTTCGTTTCTTGAATTAACGCCTCTGCTAATCTGTGTAGAGCATCTTTTGTTGATGCAACAATTAATTGTGGAACCTGTGCCGTACTTTCGGGTCTTTCAACGATAGCTGCAGCAGGCGCCTTTAAACTGTTTATATAATTATGACCATCTCGATTATTACCAGCCATTGCGATAAAAAGCTCGTTTGAATTTATATCGAGACTGTTGATCTTAATACCCTGAAAATAATTGGATGGAACTTTGTCAAGGTGCCAGCATCCTCCGCAGATTGCTGCTAAATCCCAGGGGTTTAACGATTTAATCATTTGTTTTCTTCCAATGCTGAGATTTTGTCACGCAGTCGCATTACACTATTTCTAGCAACAACAGCATCATTAAAGGGAAGGGTTTCTGAACCGATTAATTGCAAGTTCTCATGACCCTTTCCTGCAATTAAAAGGCTATCAGCTGTCTGCAATTGCTTAATTGCAAATTCTATTGCTTCATCTCTATTAGGTATCTGTAACGCATCAGGACAGCCTGCTATAATATCCTTTCTTATAGCGCTTGGTGACTCATTTCTAGGATTATCGTCAGTGATAATTATTTTATCAGCAAGTTTTCTTGCAATTTTACCCATTAAAATGCGTTTCCCTTTATCTCGCTCACCGCCACAACCAAAAACAACATATATTTGTCTGGCTGTTTGCTTTTTCAGTGAAATCAAGACTTGCTCAAGTGCGTCTGGTGTGTGGGCGTAGTCAATTACAATTAGGGCATCTTTCGGATGACCATGTATAGCTTGCATCCGCCCGTCTATTGCACTTAGAAAAGAGAGTGATCGAAGAGCATTTTCTACTGGTAACCCAGACAAATTAGCAGCTATCGCTGCAGCAAGGGCATTTTTAGCTTGAAAAGCGCCAGTTAAACCAAGAGGACAAGTGTATTCTATATCTTTGTGCAAAACATTGAGTTCTGTTCCATACTGAGTAGGTTTTATAGATTGGATTTGGAAATCAGCATCTCCATGTTCTCCAAATTTTAAGATGTTAATTGGACGTTTTTCAAGACTGCGAAGCAGTCTTCCTCCAAAGCGGTCATCAATATTTATTACAGCGTGACCACCATTTTGAATATGGTCTAAAAATAACTTTTCTTTAGACTTATAATAAGATTCTAAATCACTATGGTAATCTAGGTGGTCTCGACCGAGATTAGTAAAAACAGCTGCTTGAAAATTCAAACCGGTCAATCTTTCTTGGTCTAGGCCATGGCTGGATGCTTCTAAAGCAAGATATGATATATCTTGTTTGTTAAGTTTATGTAGGGCAGAGAACAAATACTCAGATGGGGGGGTTGTAAGACTTGAAAAAGGCAGATTTAGCTCGGAAGAGGTTCGCACGCCGAGTGTTCCAAGAGAAACAGCGCTCCAAGTATTGCGTTCCCAAATCTGTCTCAAAAATTCTACCGTTGATGTTTTGCCGTTAGTACCCGTGACTGCAACAGAAAAACCAGGACGCAAGGGCCAAAATTTTCCACATGCCTTTGCAAAATCTCTTCTAACATTATCTGAGAAAAGGACTGTAATGTTTTTGGGAAATTTTATATCCCTTCGATCTGTTAAAATAGCAATAGCCCCATTTCCAATGGCATTGTCTATAAAACTGTGTCCATCAACTTTATTTCCAGAAATAGCAGCAAAAAGGCATCTTTGCTCTGCTTGTCGAGAATCACTGGTTAAATGAGTGATGGATAAATCCTTATCTCCTTGTACTAATGTCACTGAGTCTTGAAAGTCAAATACCTTAGAAAGATGCATATACAGCTTCCTTTCCATCTAGTATCATTCCTGACAGGAGATTCCGGCTATTTTCAGGCTTTGTTATGTCAACAGGGCGCACATTTAAAATTGGCGCAATTTGATTTACAATATTCCTTATAGCTGGCGCTACAACCCACCCCGCGGTTGCATAATTGAAGGAATGTTCTTGCCCAATTGGTTCATCTACCATCATCAATATCAGGTAAGCAGGATCATTAGCTGGAAATGTTGCAACAAATGATACCCTATTCGAATTGCGACTGAAACCTTTGTTTTTGACCTTTTCAGCAGTTCCTGTTTTTCCACCTACTAAGTAGCCATGTGCATCTGCCAAATTTCCTGTCCCCAGTTTGTTACTCACAACTAGTCGCATCATTGAACGCACAGCTTTTGATGTTTGTGCAGAAAAAATTCTTACTTTTTCGAATGGTTGGTTTGGAGTTCGTTTGAGTAGGGTGGGGGGAATAAAATATCCATTTCCACCTGCGGCCGCAATAGCTGCTGCTGCTTGAGCCATGCTTACTGATAAGCCGTAACCATAAGATACAGTCATTGCAGTGATGTGGGACCAGTTTTTAGGAACAAGCGGTACCCCATTCTCGATGATTTCAAGGGGAGAGGGTTTCAGAAGACCAAGCTGATCCATATAATTTCTTTGTGTTTGTGGGCCAATCATTTGACTGATATGTGCCGAGCCTATATTTGAAGAACGTACAAGAATTTCTGCAATTCCAATAAAACCCTCTATAGGTTCGTAATCATCAATAAGCTGACCTGCAACCGGAATAGGTTTGGAGACATCTATAGTTTGCTGCATATCGACAGCCCCTGTTTCCAGCGCAATTGCTGTATTAAGGACTTTAAATATAGAGCCCATTTCATAGACACCTTTGGTAACTTGATTGAAGCGCCCCCTATCCGTTGATAGCATGATATGATTTGGGTCAAAATCTGGAAGTGACGCGGCTGCAATAATTTCTCCCGTCTTCATTTTAAGAATTAGACTTGCTCCGCCTAACGCTTCAAACGTTTCTATTTGAGATTTGAGTGCACTTCGAAGAATCGTTTGCAATCCAGCATCAATTGAAAGATATATGTTTTCACCTGAAGCTAGTTTCTCATTTTGGCTTTTCTCTATGCCGGCAATGCCGTTATTATCTCTGTCTACAGCCCCAACAATGTGAGCGGCCTCTCTTCCTTGCGGATAAATTCTTATATTTGCCGGTTTAACATAAATTCCAGGCAGCCCTAATTGAAGAATAGCAGAGTGTCTCTTAGGTGTAAGTTTTCGGTCTAACTCTGAAAAGCGAGTATTTTTTGTTAATAGCCTTAGAAGTGTTTCTTTGTTGAGTGTTGGTAAAAATGGAAGTAAGGCAACGGCAACCTCCTCCGGATTAAATATATGCTTTGGGTCTGCGTATAAAACATTAACAGGCACAGTACTAGCTAGAATTCGGCCTTTTTGATCAAAAATGGTTCCTCTTGTCTTCTCAAAATTGGTAGAGGAACGGTCTGATGGTAACTGTGTTTTTTTCATAGCAAGCGCAACAGCCTGAAAACCAATAAGAAAGAATATTAGAAGCATTGAAAAACCAGAAAATACTAAACGATATCCTGCTATTTTTCTTGATTTTATGGGCTCTGGATGACCCGGCCATAATAGGCCTTGTAACGTTTTTTTGGTCCTAATAAACCACATTCCTTGCTCCTGCTTTGGCATTTGAAGAGGGGGGGCTTGCAGTTCGTGCCATTGGTATTGAAGAAATAGGTAATATACGTTCTGGCGTGATAGTATCCATTCCAAGCAATGATTGAGATAGGCTAAGCAACCTTTCTGGACGAGTAAGATAAGTCCATTCAGCTTGGAGAACATGATTATGTTCCGTTTGCGATTTTATTTCTTGTTGTAGTTGCGTGAGTATTCGATATTGGTCGTCAACGCTTAATTTTGCAAAATAGAGTCCAGATCCAAGAACAGCAATTAGAATGCAGGATGTAAGAACAATGCGCATCAACTTCTCCAATTCACTGTTTCGTTTTTTACCTGTTGGATATTAGCTGAGGTTCGTATTGCAACGCGCAGTTTAGCAGAACGAGCTCTTGGGTTAAGATTAATTTCACTCGTCTCTGGTGCTATTGGTCTCTGAGACGCAAGTCTAAAGGTTGACTCTGTTTTGATTTTAATTGGATGATGTCGAGATGGCCGTGCAGAAAAGCCAGCGCGCTGGCGCATAAACCTCTTAACAATTCTGTCCTCTATCGAGTGAAAACTAACGACAGCAAGAATGCCGCCCTCTTGCAACATATGTTCTGATGCAAGCAATGCATTATTTAATTCACCAATTTCGTTGTTAACGTAGATTCTCAAGGCCTGAAAAGTACGGGTTGCCGGGTCAGCTTGACCTCTTTTTGGATGGGGTAATACGGAGCGAACAATTTGAGCTAACTCTGATGTCCTAATTACCGGTGCCACTTTACGTTTATTATTTATTGCTCGCGCTATTTTGCGAGATGCTCGTTCATCGCCATAGGTATAAATTATATCAGCTAATTTCTTTTCTGGAAGGGAATTGATAATATCAGCTGCGCTTTCACCTGATTTAGACATTCTCATATCTAGTGGACCATCATTTTTGAATGAGAAACCGCGCTCTGCTTGGTCTAGCTGCGTTGAGCATACGCCAAGGTCAAATACTATCGCATCCGGTTTTCTGAAAGGTGTGTCTCTCACGAGGCTTTCCATATTAGAAAATGATCCCTCAAATATAGTAAATTTATCGCCAAATATTTGCATTTCTTGATGAGCGCGAGTTATCGCATCTGGGTCTCTATCGATACCAGCAACGAAACAATCTGCATGATTAAGAATGGTTTTGCTGTATCCACCGTTGCCAAAGGTGGCATCAATTATACGGTCACCATCTTTCGGTGCCAATGCTGAAATAATTTGGGGCAACATTACTGGTTGGTGAAGAATGCCCGTCATCATCAAGAATTTCCTTGCCGCAAATTATGGGCAAAAGATAATGTTGGCACTTTTCCATTTCTCACATTTTTTCGTGTGGCAGTATCTCGAGGATGCCATTGCGCTGGATTCCAAATTTCAAAAGAACGGCCGATTCCAGAAAATAAAGCAATGCCCTCTAAGTCTGCATAATCGATGAAATCAGGAGAAAGCATGATTCGGCCCTCATTATCAAATTTCATTTCTTGTGTGCTCGATAACATCGTTTGCAATATAAGAGTGTCTTCAGATAAAACATCCATCTGGTCAATAGCATCGACAATTTGGTTAATACGTTCAATGCCACACCCTTCTAAACAAGACTTTGTCAGTGATTTAAATAAATAAAGAGATGTATTGTTTCTCTCAAATACCGCACGATAAATCGCAGGTACAGATAGTCGACCTTTTTTGTCTATCTTGTTTTCAAATGTAGATAGGAAGAGATCCACCCAAACCCTCCAATTTATGCATCTACCCATATCATATTCATTTTAAAAAAATGGGATAATATGGGATATCATGGGATAGATTGGTAGTCAATGGTATTTTATTGTAATTGCATGGGAAAAAGTGTTAATTTTCAATAATTTGAATGTAAAATATAAGGAGTGATACATAATATTCTGTATTTACATAATATTTTATTTTTGTTTATGTTTTGTTCCAATATTCAGCATAAAATTTTGCTTTTATTAAAATTTTAAGAATTAAATACTCTAAAAGACCTTAAAAAACTTTGAAGCTTAATATGCGGTATTCAGAGAGCCTGTAAGCCGGGTTCTGTTAGAATGTAACTTCCTTGATAGCTATTCATCTGAACTTTATTGTTACCAATAAGTTTAAGCGATCTACCCGGACATCTGGCAGGATCTCCAGTGCGTTTCAACGCTAACGTCCCTATATGATCTTGCTTCGGATGGGGTTTACCTTGACCAGCATTGTTACCAAAACTGCGGTGTGCTCTTACCACACCATTTCACCCTTACCCTATGATTTCGTTAGGGCGGTATTATTTCTGTGGCACTTTCCCTGAGGTTTCCCTCGCTGGATGTTATCCAGCATCCTGATCCTGTGAAGCCCGGACTTTCCTCTCAAAAAAAATAAATGTAAATTAAGCAGCTATCCAGCTCTCTGAATGACTGATTATTGACAAGTTTTGATATTAAAATCAACCACCTTTGCAAAAAATGCAAAAAAATTCAAAAAAAATTTATTTTAAGCAGATTATTTATTTTAAGTTAAATATGATCACCAAGTGCTTCGCGCCGCAATTCAAGTTCCAGCCACTTTATTTCTTTAAAGTTTAGTTGCAGTTTTAAATCTTCAACCTCTTTTGCAAAGGTTTGATACGTTTCTGGTTCATTCTGATAAAAGCTCATATCTGATAATTTATCCTCTAACAAATTAATTTTCTCAGATAATTTCTCAATTTCTAAGGGTAGTGTTTTCAGGAGGTATTTCTCTTTAAATGTTAATCTCACTTTTTTGCTAGATTTTGTCTTACGTATGATTTTTTTTGTCTTTTCATCGGTTTTCTTTTTAATATTTAAAACGCGTTTACTTAGGTATTCTGAATATCCACCCGCGTGATTGAGAATTTTACCTCCCTCCTCAAATGCCAAAATAGAAGTGACAGTTCTATCAATGAAATCACGATCGTGACTAACAATTAATATTGTTCCATCATAATCTGCAGTCACCTCTTGCAATAGATCAATAGTTTCTAAATCAAGGTCGTTTGTTGGTTCATCAAGCACAAGAAAATTGTGAGGTTGCGAAAATATTTTCGCAAGTAACAATCGGTTTTGCTCTCCGCCTGATAGACTGCTTATTCTTTGTGTAATTTTAAAATCGTCAAATAAAAAATCTCGAAGATAACTGGTGACATGTTTTGTCCTTCCTCCTACTTCTATAGTATCTCCGCCATCGGGGCATAATATTTTCCAAGGTGATGACTCCTGAATTAGTTGTTCGCGTTTTTGGTCAAAATATGCTGGCAATAATCCAATGCCTGATTTTACATATCCAGCATCTGGTTCTATTTGACCTAATAGAGTACGAACTAAAGTTGACTTTCCAGATCCATTCGGTCCAACAATGCCAATTCTGTCTCCTCTCTTTATTACAAGATTGAGATGATTTACAAGTACGATTGGAGGATAAGAAGGTTCGTCTGCAGGTATTGTAAGCTTAAGATTTCGAGCTTCAACGACAATTTGCCCACCTGCTTCTGCTTTACCAGCTGAAATTCTTAATTCTTGCTCGTTTTTGTTAAAAGCGCTTTTTCTAATTTTTCTTAATTGTTCTAGCTCTCTCAATCTCCCCTGATTTCGTTTGCGTCGTGCACTTACACCCTGGCGCGACCAATTTGTTTCCTCAGCAATTTTTTTATCCAGTTTTGATAGCCTTACTGTTTCGTCTTTTAATATATTATCTGACCATTCTTCAAATTCTGAGAAAGAACCATTTCTTCTCCTTAGAACAGATTTATTAATCCAAATTATACCATTGCAAAGAGAGCGCAGGAATGCCCTGTCATGACTGATTACGACTAAAGCTCCTTTGTGCAACAGCAAGCATTCCTCTAGCCATTCAATGGTTGGTAAGTCAAGGTGATTAGTCGGCTCGTCAAGTAATAATACATTGGGTTTATTTACTAATGCTTTTACAATTGCTAATTTACGTGCCTCACCTCCAGATAGTGAATTTGTGAGACGTGAAGGCTCCAAATTCATTTTCATTAACATTGATTCTGCAATATACTGGTCTACACTATTTATGAGAGACTGTTCTATGTAACTTAAAAGTGTTTGAATTCCATCTATATGAGGATTTTGTGGTAAGTAAGCGATCTCAACATCCGGTGCGACCCACAAGCTTCCTTCATCCGGCTTTATGATACCCATAATTAGTTTCATTAGTGTTGATTTACCAGCACCATTTCTGCCAACAAGAGCAAGTTTTTCACCTGCATGAAATGATAATTCAGCATGGCGAATAAGCCATTTATCGCCTAAATTTACTCCTGAATTTTTAAGTTGAATGAGAGACTTTGACATAACAAAAAACTTTTATATAGAAATAATTAAGTGATAATTTTGAAACTTTATTAGCGTTTTTGCATCGAATTATAGGCTGTGTTTATTAGTTGCATTCTATCAGTTGCTGCCTCTACAAATTCATCTGGCAATCCTTGCGATATTAATTTATCAGGGTGATTCTCTTTAACCAGTCTTTTCCAAGCAGCTTTAATTTCACTTTCCTCCGCATCTGGAGCAACTCCAAGGATGATATGGGCGGCACCTTCTTCAGTTCCATAAATATCTGCCATTCTTTTAAACTCAGGATCACTAAATCCAAAAATAGTAGATACCGAATTTAAATATTCCCATTCAGGTATCGAAATCTCACCATCTGCTTTCGCAATAAAAAAAAGTAACTCAAGGAGTTGCTCCAAAATTGGCGCACGGCTTCCAAACAAATCAACGCTCTGTTTCGCGTAAGATTGAAAACCATCGGGTGTTTGTCTTGCCAAATCCCAAAATTGTCCCACTCGCTTTATATCTTTAGAGGGTATGTGGACTTTTTGCCGGAAAGCGGTAATTTCAGAGCGAGTAATTGTACCGTCAGCCTTTGCCATTTTTGCAGAAAGCGCAATTATAGCGACGGTAAAAGCTATTTTTCTTGCTTCAATAGGATTCCCAGGCCCCTTAAGTTTAGCCTCAGCGTAATGACCTGCAGCAATTCCTAAAAGGGCGCCTATAGGTCCCCCAATGGCAAATCCAGTCGCACCGCCTATAATCATTCCCCAAATATTCATAAGCTATGTTTTTACTGTTTTTGCATTTAATTGCAAGTTGCATAATATAGGCAAAAAGGTATTCTGAGATTAAGTCCCTAGTTTCGAGGAAGCTTCACTTAAATGCAACATCAAAAATTTGATTTTAGGGGATTGAAATGTCCGTTGCCAGTTTTAAAGGCGAGACGCGCGTTAAAGCCAATGGAGATAGGTCAATCTATAATTGTTACGGCAGATGATCCTGCGGCTCCTATAGATTTTACACATTTTTGTCAAACAGAGGGCCATAGTATAGAACAGCATTCTCAGCAAAACGGAATATTTACTTTTGTTATTTGCAAGCTGTCTTCGTAGAAAAAAGTGCTTTTTGTTGAGACTGAATGAAATATTGAGCTCTGGATGGCTCGTTATTCCAGTTAAATAGACCAATTTCCTTGCAGAATTCAAAAAAACCAGAAGATGGTAGACCTGAGTGAAATTTTGAAAACACCATGGATGCTCTGATTGGTGCACCTTTAGAGGCATCTTCTAATGTTATTTTTTCCAACCATTTTATAACACGATTTATTTTTTGGGGACCGGTCAATTCAAGACGCAAAGCAAATTCAGCATAGGAAATAGGCGTTTTGGTTTGAATTAAATTTTCTAGAATTGCCTTTGCCATAACTTGCTGATTACATGTAAGCCGCATTAGATTCGATTACGTCCTTCATATTAAAAATATCCCAAGCATTAAACTTTAAAAGAAAAAAAGGCTAACGAAATTTGTCTTTTTTTGAAATTCACCAAGAGGCTTGTCTGGCAAGCTTAAAATGGCTACCAATTGTATATGATTTTTTTTCGCTCTTTGTTGTTTCTATTTCTTTTTTATTTTTTCACTCTGTTGCTTGGTATCTTGAGTTTGCCGTTTTTATTATTACCAGATAGATTTGCTTCTCAGCTTGGTGTTCTTTGGGGAAGAATAGTTAATTTATGCCTCGGAGTTATTCCTATTGGTTTCCAAATAAAGGGCGATATGAATAAATCCAAACAGGTAATTTATGCCGTTAAACATCAATCTGTTTGGGAAACATTAATTCTGTATTGGCAATTAGATAAACCGGTTATTGTAATAAAAAAAGAGTTATTATCCATACCAGTTATTGGTTTATTGATGAAACGTGCTGGTTGCATCGCTGTTGATAGAAAAGCCGGAATGCGTGCCTTAAAAAAATTAAAAAGTGAGGCGGTTCTGGTTAAAAAGACAGGCAGATCAATACTTATTTTTCCGCAAGGAACCCGTGTTGCTCCATCTGATAAGAAAAGTCCTTATCAGATTGGCATATTTTCTTTATATCAATCTCTATCTTTATCAGTTGTTCCAGTTGCATTAAATTCAGGTTATTATTGGCCTAATAAAACATTTCTTAAAAAAGCTGGAATAATTGACGTAGTTTTTTTGAAGCTTATTGAAACTGGCTTGCCTAAAGAACAATTTATGTCAAAATTAGAGAGTGTAATTGAAGAATCCTGTTCTAAACTAAAATGAAAGGACAAATGATATGGACGGTGAAGGTAGCGTTAGACGTTCTCAAAAAAATGTTTTGGGTGGTATATTGGAAAAATGCTCTTACGACCCATTGACTGGTTATTTTAGAGACGGCTGTTGTAACACCGATATATCTGACAGAGGAATTCACACAGTATGTGCCTTAATGGATGACGCATTTCTTTCATTTAGTAAAAATATGGGGAATGATTTATCTACTCCACGCCCAGAATTTGGTTTCTCAGGTTTAAAGTCAGGGAATTTTTGGTGTTTATGTGCAATGAGATGGGAGGAAGCTAGGATAGCTGGCGTTGCGCCAAGGGTAAACTTAAAGGCATGCAATTACAAAACTTTAAGCATCATTCCACTTGATATTTTAAGTGAATATCACATTGAAATCAGATCATAAATTTAACGATAAAAAAATTCGGACTTCAGAGAGTGACAGTATATCTCACGAAGATAAAACTATTTGGTTCATTTGGCTTGGGCTAATATTTATTGCGGTTGCCGCTTTACCCTTTATAGCAAGAATACCAAATTTGGCAGGTTTCGTATTTAACCTATGTATTTCAATCATTCCATGAAAAATCGACGACGAAATTGAGCTACGAAAATAAGTGTCCCTCAGGTGAGTTGGGACCGGCTAGTATTACTCAGCTAAGGGACTAATATGTATACGGATCTTTGTTATTTATGGATCTTTTAGACATGAATTTTTTTTGTGTGTTTATTGCTTTTTTTCAATAAGTGTTTTGTTCAAAAAGACAATAACACGATTTTTTTTACTTCTGATAATAGGATTTAAAACTAGTGCTAACAGGGGGAGAGCAAAAATTTAAAGTAATCATAAGATTACTATGCCATCTAAAAAAATTGAGCGACTAATTCAGCCGTTCGACCACCTTCTTTTAGGCTTTCGAAAGATATCCAGATTTTTAGCTACATCCGACATACCACAAACAGTCACTTTAGGAGAACGAGAAAGCGTTTCAGCCTCCCATTGTATGAAAGAAATGGCATGAATTTTTATTTAACTATATCATCATTTCTTATGAAGGCACGACAGGTTTTAAATCTCTCTGTTACATTCTGCAAAACTTCATTCATACATTTGTAACGTCATTTACTATTGATATATTGAGAAAAATTGGTGTTGTTATCGTTAATAATAACAATAAACTCATCTTTAAATTTCTATTTAAATTTGTGACGGCAATTTAATATTATAATTTGATTTTCTTTCATTTTGCTTGTTACTATTGGTTCAAAAAAACTTAAGCATATTTAATTATTTTTCTGAAGTTTTATTTCTCGCAATGCTATATAGACTCCTGCGCCTACTATTATAAAAATTCCAACCCATGTTATCTTATTTGGGATCGCGCCAAATAAACAATAGCCAACTACTGTTGCAGCAATTATCTGAGCATAAATAAAAGGGGATACAATATTAGCAGCTGCAAGTCTGAAAGCTGCAATCATTCCGACTTGGCCGACTGCAGAGCAAATGGCAAAGCCTGATAGATAAGGAAGTTGGGCTTGGCTTATCGGGCTCCAGAAGAAGAACAATAATGGTAATAGAAAAAAAGATGCACAAAGCGCAGTGTGAAAAGCGCCGCAGATGAGGGGGCTTTCTGGGGCTAATTTTCTGTTTAAAATATAGAAAAAAGAGATAAAAACACCAGAGCCTAGTGCTATCAGATAACCGGGCGTTTTACCTGTAAAACTTGGTTGCAATATAATTATTACTCCTAAAAAACCAACAAATATTGCAATTATTCTTCTCAAGCCGAGCGGTCGCTCACTCAACAACCAAGGAGATAGAGCGGTAACTATTAAAGGAGAAACGAAAACTACAGCAATGGCGTCTGCTATATGTATAAAACCTATCGACCAATAATAAAGCCCTATACCAAGGCAAGCAGACGCACCTCGCAAAAGTTGAAGCCAAATTTTAGGGGGAGTAAGCGCTTTATATCCAAAATATAAACTAATCGGTATGGATAGTATTAACATTAAAAATATATATTGGATGGATAAAAAGGTCACGGGAGTTATTTCTGCAGACAATAATTTTGAGATTCCGTCTTTAACAGCATTAAAACTTACAGCCCCAACAAAAAGAAATATTGCAAGAGGCACATTATTATGTGTTGACATACGTCGCTTAATCCCTTGATTTATATTCTGCCGTCTTAAAATCCATAATCAGGAATTTACCTAAAAGTACAACATAAATATTTGTACTGCCTATTGTATTGCAAACAGGTGGTCACGTCGATTATTGATAAGCTAAAAACATGAGCTAAATCAATGAATATAGCAGCAATTGAATGCCACAGCGTATCTTAAAGTTGTTTAACCTTTCCTATAAAGACTAAAT
The DNA here is from genome assembly GCA_902625725.1 of uncultured SAR116 cluster alpha proteobacterium. Taxonomy (GTDB): domain Bacteria; phylum Pseudomonadota; class Alphaproteobacteria; order Puniceispirillales; family Puniceispirillaceae; genus UBA5951. The sequence continues at coordinate 27,731 of CACOCY010000001.1, forward strand.
ATCCAAAAAGTAGTTTTTGTTGAAGCATTTAAAAATAAAAATATTGAATTGCTCTTTTGTTAATTAGCAGTAAATATGAAAATCAGCACAATTTTCTAAATTAATTGGCCATTAACTATTTATACTAGTGGGTCCTATAATTAGTGATCTTACCAGTCAATTAATGATATATCGAGAGATATTTGCTATCTTTTTTTAAAAATGTGGAATATTGGATTCGTATTGAAATTATAAAGAGCTGTAAATTAATATTTTATTAAATTATTGGATAGATTAAAACCCCGTTATTTTAAGTTTTTTTTGTGTCGGTAAAGTTGTGCCTGTTTAAATACCCAAAGACCGGAGTAGTAGCGTGCAAAATAATAAAATAAAAACAAAAATTAGATTGGCTGTAATTGGATGCGGAGATATCGGAAGAGCTAGAGCACAATTCGCAAGAATGTATCCAGCCGTTGATTGGATAGGTGTTTGTGATATTAATTTAGGACTAGCAAAATCATTAGCCAAAGAAATCCAAGCTGATTTTGTTACCACTGATGCTGCTGAATTACTATCATTTCCTGAGGTAAACGCGGTAATTATAGCCACAAACGAGACGGCGCATTACACGCCAGTATTACTTGCTATTGAAAAAAACCTATCTTTGTTTATTGAAAAGCCATTAGCAGTCGATTTTGATCAGTCTAGAGAGTTATTGAATAAAATCATCTCTGCCAATATTGATGCAGTAATGGGCTACACACAGCGCTTTAGGCAGCGATTTCTAATAGTGAAAGAAAAGCTCGTTAACAACCAGATTGGAGATGTGACATCAATTTCAGCTAAAGGATTACTTAATCGTACAATCGCTAATATGGTCCTCTCAAGAGCTAATGACCAGAGTAATATAACACCGATGGTTACAAGTGGAACGCATATGCTAGATATGTGTCTGTGGTTAGTCGGAAGATGCAAGCCAAAAAAAATCTTTGCGCGGTCGACTGACAAAGTCTTTGGTGTTGCGGGTAGTAAAGACACTACCATGGCGATTATAGAATTTGACAATGATATTGTTCTCTCTTTGAGCCATAGCTGGGCAGCACCAGAAAATTGGCCTGGTGGTGTTTACGGAATGCAAATTGGGATTATTGGAACAGAAGGCGTAATAGAAATTGATGATATGCATAAGGATGTGATACTCGCAAGCAATCATTATCAACCCGCAGGTTACAAACAAAAACTATCAGATAATATTGATGCGTCGGGTAAAATCCAGCAAAGTAGGAGTGTTGATTTTCTTACAAGTATTCCATTTGGTCAGAGAAGTCAGTCAGAAATGTGGGGACCAATAAGGGAAGAAACATTTTCTTGGTTTAATAGACTTATAACAGGCGATAAAACACCACATACAACTGCTCTGGAGGGCCATGAGAATTTGGCGTTATGCATGGCAATTGATCTTGCAGCTAAAACGGGCAGCATAATTGATTTGCCTGAAAATTTAAGCGATTTAGACCTTCATCTTTAAAAAATAAATCTGCGCTTTGTTACAAAAAAGCATGTAATAACATGCTTTGGGATATTACAATCGTTCTTGACAGAATGGAATTATTATCAGACGCCTTGCCCAATTCGAGAGGCAGAAAAAATTCATATGAAAACATAAATTATTCGCTAAATAATGCAATAGTTGCTAGACAAGCAATACTAAATCCAACCCAATATTTCCAGCCAGATAAGTTTGACCTTTCTGCAATAAGTGTCCAAATAAGCCAAACTGAGCCTGCAATTATAATTTTTGTAACATTATTCATATAATCAGCTTAAAAATTTCTTCGGATTATGTTTAGCAGATAAACTTCCTTTAACAGCAATTTGCAAATAGTTATTATCACAAGCCGATACATTAAATCTAATTTTTTAGGGAAATGACAAATTTACTTGGATATTTGTTTGTTACTGTTTAAATACTAACATTATCCTTCCTAAATGTTGATTTTGCGACATTTTTATCAAAGCCTTGTCGACATCCTCAAAATAAAATTGTGAATCTACAGGCATTTGAAGATGATTTGACGCAATTGCCCCCCATAAATCATTGAAAGCAGATTTTGCAACTTTCTGGTGCTCTTGAATATTTCTCGTGCGACCTGTTGTTCCAATGAAGGTAATGCGCCTTTCTGCATGTTTATTAAAATCAAACTCACCCGATTGACCGCTTAACCTACCAACATTTATTATCCTTCCACCAATTTTTGTAACAGATAAATTTAGGCTTGCAAAAGGTCCAGAGAGTTGGTCAATCACTAAATCAACTCCGTGCTGTTCGGTTGCATTTAGAATTGAATCTTGCCAGTTATTTTGCGAAATATCTATGCAAATATCAGCATGATATTGTTTAAGAATATTAAATTTTTTATAATTACGGGTACTACCAAATATTTTTTTTGCTCCAAGAAATTTAGCTATCTGAAGTCCCATTAAACCAACACCACTTGAAGCACCCTGTATAAAGATTGTCTGACCTGTTTTAAAAAGTCCATTAGTAACGATCGCGTCATGCATCGTTAAAACGGCAGAATTATAGGCTCCTGCCTGCACAAAGCTCATCTCATCGGAGGGAAACGGTAAAACTCGTCTATAGTCAGCAGCATTAAATTCTGCCCAACCGCCTGCTCCTTGCGCAACTACTTTATCGCCCAATGAAAATCCTGTAACACCATTTCCAAGCGCTATTATTTTTCCGCAGCAAGTAGCTCCTAAAACTTTTCGTTTACCTGATAGATGACCAAAAGATTGGCCTTCTGTTTCAAGCAGGTCTGAGCGATTTACAGAGGACGAAAAAACTTCAATTAAAACCTGGTTTTCATTTATGGTAGGTTTTTCAACATCTGCTATCTCAACGCCGTTAACTCCTAATATAACAGCTCTCATTTATTTTTTACTCCATATTAGAATACGTTATCGTCAGATTTGTGCTGTTTACATATTTATTTACTACTTAAAATTTAGGCAGAAATGCAGGCGTTGTTTTATTAATTTAATTACTAATCTTCGGGAGATAATATAGCAGTAACAATATTTATTGCGTATCCATATAGTATGGTGAGCAGGCAAATTGAGAAACCTTTTGGCAAAAATTCTATTAATATTGTATCTTGATTGATCATTCCCATAACCATTATCAATCCAATTATAAAGCCAATCCATCCACTTCTAATTGCAGACTTTCCGAAATATCTGATTAATTTAATTTGGGGGTTGGCCGCTTTTGCCCCGATTGTAGATAGAACAGCCAATCCTATTACGGTTATTGCAGCTGGAAGATTGAATGTTAATTCAACATTACCGCCAGTCACTATAGCAAATAACATTAATAAAATTGAGCAAATAGCCATCACAATTGAAATTAACATGGCTCAATATCCTCTGATTTATGCGTAAAGAACATTAGTGGCTTTCACCCCAGGCTCCATGAAACTCATAAGCTACTGCCGGTATATTTCCAACGACCCAAGCATCGTGCCCTGGCTCAATAGCGTACGCATCCCCTGCTGAATAGGTTATCTTGCTTCCATCAATATGTTGGCAAGTAATAGTACCTTCTACAATAACGCCAATATGCTTAGCTTGACAGCTCTCCGTTCCAACAATGGGCTTAATATCTTTAGACCATTTCCAGCCAGGTTGAATAGTAAGTTTCATCACTCTTTGGCCGAGAACATTTACCGTCTCAACTCTTGCATTATTAGGTGTTGATATTTCATCTGCCTCTTCTGAAAAACTTTTAGACTCTAAATTTGCCATTTTGACCCCACTATTTTTTGGTTTTTACATTAATATAAAATAATAGCGCAAAAAAAATTAAATTTATCAATATTTTTTTTCAAATCAATGGTGCTATTACCGTTTCAGTTTATTACGAAAGCTGTATTTACTTCTGCCTTGCGTTTTAAAAATAAACCCTATCTACAAGGTAAATATTTAATTTTTTTGAAAAAAGAAATAATAAATACGACCAATATATTCTCTTATTCCTTTGCTAGTTTTGTAAAATCCGTAAGCGCTTGGAAAATAGTATGTCCAATCAACTTCATGCCCAATTGCTTTAAAATCTACTGGGTATAAGCCAATATTTATCCCTTGTCTTCGAAACAAAAGTTCAGCTCTTGGCATATGAAAGCTCGAGGTGATGATTAGTACATTATTAATATTATTTGATTGCAATAATTCTTTTACTGCCTCAGCTTCTTCAGCTGTATTAGTGACTTCTTTAGTAAGAATTATTTTTTCCGATGGAACACCAAAGTGAATAGCTTTACTTTTGAGAATTTCTCCTTCAGGGGTCGAATTAGACCAAGGTAATTTTCCTCTAGTAAATATAATTTTTTCAGCTTTTTTTTCTTTATAAATTTCCAAACCAGCAAAAAACCTATCCGGGTCGCTCCATTCAACGAAATCGACACCGTTTATTTGATTATTAGTCAGCATGCCGCTTAAAACTACAACAGCGTCATAATTATTAATCTCATTTCTTTGTTTGGGCGGATAAGCAGACTCAAGGGTAAGCCAAATTAGATGTGCAGTTAATGGTAATGAAAAAAAACAAATTAACACTATGCTAAAAAAAATTATCCTAGTGTTTTTTACCAATAATCCTACCGATATTATAAAAATAATGAATATTAAGGGTGAAAAGACTAGCGGTAAAATTTTATGAAGGTAAATCAAAAGTGCTGCCAATATTTTAAATTCATCAAAGTTTTTACAGACTTATTTTAAAAGATAATACTCTAAATGCAGTTATTATTTATAAAAAAGGACCTTACAAAATACGTCTTTAATTTTTTTAATTTTTCGAAATAAGTAATTGTAACAAATTGATAAATGGGATTTGTTCTAAGCGCAATGGAAATATCGTGGCCGAAATCAAAAAAATATTTTTCAATTCATGCTGTATATTCCATTGATGACTTAATTGCTAAATTTCATACCCCAACAGGAGTCGGTAATGAAGTAGTTAGAATGCTCGTTGAAATTAAAATTAGTAAAGTAATCAAAATTTCAATTTGAATGGACTTTTTTAATTTCTTCGTCCCCACATCATAATCTACTCTTATGTGAGGGACTAATCTGAATTTATTTAGAGCTCCTAAAGCTAAAATAGCCGATACTAGAAACAATTTTAACATTAAAAAATTTCCATAACTAGTTGATATCAGCGCACCAATTCCACCGACTAAAATATATGAAAAAATGAGCCCAGTTATTATAAGGCTACTGATGTAAAAGACGGCATATCGCCCAAATTTTTCAGAGATTATGCTTAAATTTTTGGAAGTGTCTTTCATACACATAAATCGAAGTGGTAGAAATGATCCTAACCAGAATGATATACAGAATAAATGTATTGTAACTAATGTTTGAGTAGAAAGTCCTTTTACAGTTGAGTGCCCAACTATAACAAAAGAACAAAGAATCATGGTAACACTGAGAAATTTTGTAAAGTTGGAAAAAGTGTTGTCGAAGAAGATTGACATAACCATAACAAGATAACCAATAATAAAAAGAAGGGCGGATTTCCCAGATAAAGTTTCAAAAGATAACAGAATTAGAGAAACATCAGTTGTGCTGCGAAGATCACCGCCTAAGTTTCCAGCCACTGATAAAAAAACAAGAAAACCGATTAGCAAACCCCATAAAGACAATTTTTTTAAGAGGTTTTGGCAGTAAAAGCGTAACTCATCGTCAAAAAATTTACCGAAATGAAATTGAAAAAGGATAGTGCCAACAGTTATTAAAGCAGAAACATAAACTAACACTCTTAAAATAGGATTTAAAAAACTCCAAACATCAAAAAACATATTATTTCACTTCAAAATCAGATTTGCCTTTTATAATATGCCCGTCAGGACTTAATGCACGCCATTGAAACCTGTATATCCCAGTATCTAATTGAGGCATAGAAATGACAAATTCTTTTGACTTGTTCTTAAGCGTACCGGTATCCAATTTAACTTTTTCTTTATTATCGAACCTTATCATGTCTATTTTAATTAATTTCACCTCCGACTTAAATTTCATCTCGATGTGAGGGGGGGCTTCATTGTAGGTAACGTTATCCTCAGGTAAAATTTCAATTAATTGAGAGTGCGCAAAAACTGCAGAATTACACATAAATAGCGTTAATATTATAAGTATTTTTTTCAAAATAATCTCCTAATGTTTTAGAATTTTGACTTTATTTACTCCATAATTTTTAGATTGCTGAGGTAAGTTAAACCTTTTTTACAAAAGCAATTTTTGCGAAAAAATAGTGTCTCCTGTTAGGGGAGAGTAAAGACAAAAAATACGGAAGTTTTAATTTAAACCGAAAGTAATCTGAATTTCTTGTTTAGAGAGAGATTAATAAGTCCAGCTTTGTTAATTTAAAACTTAAGAAGAACCTAAACAGCATTTTTTATTGGTTTTTTGGAATATAAAAATTCACGCCTTGCGTGTCTTGATATATTCTTGTCTTAATACTATGTAAATTTCAGAAATTATTACTATGAAACTACCCCATAAAACAAGATTGTTTGGATCCTCACCAAGAAAAATAACTCCAAAGAGCAAAGCAAAAAGAACTCGAACGTATCTGAAGGGCGTTACAAAGGATATGGCCCCGTTTCGCATTGCGATGGTTAAACATTGGTAGGCTATAACGCCAGCAATACAATTACCTAATATAAAACCACCATTTTCCGCCGAGATACTTACCCAGATTGGGTTTGATGTGAAAAAAATCGAGTTGAAAATTGTTATAATTGTTCCCGATATCAAAACCATCAAAAAGCCAAAACTTCCTAATTGAAAATTAGACATATTCACAGGGCTCATGCGAGTGGCTATATCTCTTCCAGCAAAACCTATCATTCCCAAAACTGCAAAGATGGAGAATATATTGAACCCTTCAGTTCCAGGTTGTATTACCAATACAACGCCTAAAAAACCAAAGATAATGGCGCCCCATCTTCGCCAACCAACCTTTTCATTTAAAAAAACAACAGCTCCCAGTACTACAACTATTGGTGTAGCTTGTAATATGGCAGAGGCGTTTGTAATTGGCATTAATGCGATGGCCAATGCATAAAATATTCTTCCAGACACTTCAAAAATTGAACGAACATACAGAATAGGCGTAAATATTTCTCTATAAACTATCTTTTGTTTTGCAACACAAGAACATGCTGTAAAGAAGATAAAGCCAAAAATGCCGCTTATTATTAATACCTCTCCCAACGGCACAACTTGAGTAGCTTTCTTTAAGAAAAAATCCTCAATTGTAAAGCCAAGCATGGCGAGTGTCATGAAGACACTTCCTTTTAAATTCTTCAATTTGACCTTACCTCCTGGGTCAGGATTTAATAAAAATAACTTGGTCAGAAGCTTAAAGACATTAGTTTACCTGAATGGTATTGGCTCGTGAAAACAAACACATTATTAGTGCACTCTCTAAACTATTTGTACTCAAAAAAGAAGAAAAAACGCCGTATTGTACAAATTATATTGTTAAAATTTCCCCAAAACATTTAATAAATAGAAAAATGCCGTCTAAAAAATGGCTTATAATTAAATAAATGACTGATGGAATGAAAGCAGAAAAGTTTAAAAATTTATTTAGAAATCTCTCTGGCGTTTAATTAGAAACTCACTTTTTACAACCGTCCCACGTGTCATTAGAAATACACCACCAAGAATAAGAATTATTGCATATACATGAAAGTTTTCGAAAGTTTCACCCAATATAAAAACTGCAAGTAATGCAGTGAATAGAGCCCGCATGTAATTTGATATGCTGGCTTTATTTGCACCTACCTTACGGATAGAAAAGCTAATCATTCCTACAGCAATAGCGGTTACTGCAATTCCAACCCAGAGAATTGGAAAAATAGTTCCAAGGGACACTTTAACAGGGGTATAATAAATAGTTTCTAATGCGTAGAGGGGTAAAGTGATTAAACTGCCTGAGAACAAAACTAAAACTAATAGTTCATTCACTCTAATTTGTTTAGGTACGTTTCGAATAAGCACATTATAAAGCGCGCCAAAAACGACTGCGGTAAACATTGTAAGGTCACCAAAGTTGAAGTTCATTAGAAGAAGAGCTGATGGTTCGCCCTTAGTGATAATCCAAAGCACACCTATTCCAGCAGCAAAAATTCCAATACATTGTCTCCAATTGATACGCTCACGAAATAATAACCAGGTTAAAAGTACGGTAATTGCTGGTTGAGATGCTGATACAACACCTCCATTTATTGCTGTAGTATGCAGATATGCGACATAGATGAGACCATTGCCTAAGGGAACGAAAAGCGCTCCCATTAAAAAAAAGAGCTTCCAATGCTGTAAAATAAGGTGACGATTCTTCAATAAGCCAAGCATTGTGACCGGAGCTAAAAATATTGCTGCAACAATCATTCGCCAAAAAACTAATCCCAGTGGCGGTATAGACCCATCTAAGTAGCGTGCGAGGACATGGTTTGAAGCAATAATTAATGCCCCAATAACAATCATTAAATAAGGCACGGAGTTTCCTAATTCTGAATTAGTCTTAGTTTTATACATTTAAAAGATATATACTTACAAGGCATTCTCTTTGCTCTTTTTAGAGAGGTCATAATTAATTCATAGTCTTTGTATGATTTTTTTTAATTTTTAAAAACCTTTTTCACCTAGTATAATGTTTTCAATCTAAATTCAAATAACATGAATTTAGTTTGAAAACATTAGTGAACAAAAAAGTCTTGATACTTATTAAAAATTTCGTTCGCGACGTCAGCGCTTGGTGAAGCTCCAATTTGTCTAATTACTTTCGCTGCCAACATACTCCCAAGGTCAAGCGATATATCCAAATTTGAAGTTAAAATCTGACCCAAAATAAAACCAGCCGCGTAAAAATCGCCTGCTCCTGTTGTGTCTGAAATATAATCTTTGTTCAATGCCTCTATTTTTCTTGTTTCATTCTGAAAAAATGCAACTGCACCATTTTTACCATCTGTTACTGAACCTGACTCTGCTATCTTTTTCAATCGGAGTATTGCAGTGTCAACGGTACCACCAAACATAAGCAATAGCTCTTCTTTATTACAAACGACCATGTCAGTGTATTCACTAATAAAGTTTTTTAGCTTTTCTCTATGTCTATCTACGCACCAGCTATCAGAGAGTGATAATGCTATTTTTGTTCCGTATTTTTTTGATAAGTTTCCAATTTTTTGCCAGCACTCAGGTCCTTTTGGAGCATCATAAAGATAACCTTCCACATATATCAAATCTGCAGATTTAATCAAATTTTCTGATATGTCGTCTGGTTTTAAATTTATGGAAGCACCTAGATAAGTGTTCATCGTTCTTTCTTTATCGGGAGATACAAAAATGTAAGAACGTGCGGTTGGCAACTTTAGATCGGTAATTAAATGAGTTTCCACGCTCTGCTTTCTCAAGCTATTTTCATAATTAATGCCATAGTTATCGTTTCCAATTCGTCCGATAAAGTGCGATGAACAATTAAATTTTGATAGACAAGCTGCCGTATTAGCTGCAGAACCTCCCGCTACAATAGTTGAATTATGAATTAACTTATCTATTTCTTCTGACCGTTTATGCTCAATCAAATTCATAGCATTTTTAATCATTCCATTTTTTGTCAAAAATTCCTCACTAGCGAATGTGATAACATCTGTTATGGCATTTCCGATACTAATAATTTTAGGACGCTTTTCAGCCATTAATTTATATTCTTTTTTCTGTCAGGTTTCATTGCTCTATAAGGCTTAACCCTTTTTTACATAATTTTGAATATATGTCTTCATATCTCATGCACTATTTTTTCTAAGGGAATAATAGTTATTGTTTCAGTTTGATTATCATTTCGGAATAAATTATTTTACATGCGTTTATCTCGAGTTTGATACAATTGAATTATATAAATAACAAATAATGAGCAGAAAAATTGGATTGACCTAGATGGAGGTGGGCTTATCCGCAACCGAATGGTTAAATTTGTTTTTTATATGAGTAAGGAGCGGAACTCCCCCACCTCTAGAGCGATATTTGCAAATATCGTACCAATTACGCATAAATTGATGTTGTCATAAATTATTTTATTGTAAATAGGCACTTCAAGTAAGGTTCAGTTATATCAATTCTAGCTCAATAATCGTCAAATGAATTTATCTGCCTGTCTTAGAAAAGAGGTGGTGCATTTTTGCTTTTGATGACTGAGTCGAAAAGCTATAAAACACTTTAGCGTGAATCTATTGAGTCGTGATGTTTTTGTATGTCATCGGGCCAGGTGCTTTTAATATACGATAAAACAGCGATAATTTCGGTATCTTTGAGTTCATTTTCGTACGCTGGCATATTATTCTTGTATTTTTTGCCAATTATCTCCTCAATTCCATATTTGGTCATTAAAAAAAGATATTGATCTGAGTGGTGCCATGTATGACCTATTTCATCGTGAGGTGGCGCTGGCAAGTAACCTTTTAGGTCTCGTTGGCGCCAATTTAATTGACCTTCTAAATTGGCTCCGTGATAGGATGCGCAATAATCAGAATATACAGAGCGACCTAGTGATGTGATAAGAGGTTCGTCGGGTTTCAATGATATTTTTGCTTCAACCTGCTTTGTAGGAAATATAAAATTGTAAATAACAATTCCTAAAAATAAAGAACCAATTATTACTATCGAAATGAAACTAAACCTGTTTATTTTCTTTTTTGACACGATATCCCTAGTGACAAGCTTTCCCTAACGCTTTAAGACGCCAGTAATTGTAGGGTAGAGGTGTAATGAAGCCTGCAGACAACATTATTGGTACTAGCCACCATTTCAAAATAGCTCCACCAGTGAGCAGAACGTCAGTTATATTCATGGCGGATTCCATCGCAATCATTGAAATTAGGGACATTCCTATAGCTGTTTTAAAAGCTAGTTTTATTGGCATTTGCCTTACCAAAATTACAGTTTCGAGCATTATTGAGGTCATAATTCCATTAAAAATGGCCAGCGTCATGATTGCCCAAACTGGCCAAGGGATTCCGGTGAACTGAAAATACGCAATGGTGCCCAAATCACCAATAGAACATCCTATTAAACACCAAAAAGTGTTGTAAGACGCTGTTTTCCATGTTCGTTTGCATTTCCAATTTATGGATAGATTATAAGTTATTGACGTCATTCTTTGACCTCCATTAATTTTCATACTAAACTCTCCCCTAACAGGAGAGGCAAGTTAAAAATGAATATAGGAAAAACAGCTAAACTGTCTGGATTAACAGTCAAAACTGTGAGGTACTACAGCGATATAGGATTGATTAAGCCAGAGGTGAATAAAATAAATGGTTATAGAGACTTTTCAGAGGCAGACCTTGCCAAACTTCAATTTTTAGCCAAGGCTCGCAAGTTTGATTTTAGCTTGGAGGAATGTAGGGAGCTACTAGCATTATACGAGAATACTCAGAGGCCTAGTAGAGAAGTCAAGGCTCTGACCTTGGAAAAAATTGCGGAGATTGATTTGAGACTAAAAGAACTTCTAGGGTTAAAAAATCAGTTAAGTGTGTTAGCCTCAGCCTGTCACGGTGATGATAGACCAAACTGCCCTATTTTGGATGCTCTTACCAAGAATTAAATCTCAAGAATTTAAATATTTAATTTGTTTTATTAATCAGTATTAATATTGCAATTGAAATGAACTTTACACCGCAAAAGTGTTCTAAATTAGCGATATTTTGAAGTTCCGCTTACCAATTTTTTATGCTTTCGCATTAGCTATAATTTATGATTACAGACTTTAAAACTATAATTTCGAAAATTAACAAAAAAGGCACATATAACTAACGGAAATATTGCTAAACGTTGAGAGAACAAGAAAATTTATAACGTTGCGATGATTGATGCAAAGCCGATTTTGTTTTTAACATAAAACTTATCTTATTTAATCCTATAAATTAAAATGGTAAATACTCTCTAAAAGCAAATGCGCCCCAAAGTACAAGCGCAGTCCATAAAAGCATCCTCCGAAATTTTGGGCTCATTATCTTTTCCCTTTAATAAATGTAAATGAAACCGATTTACAAAATATGCATAAATCATACAAGTAATATGAGATCTAAAACATGGAGTATTTTGCTGTAAAAAATCTACTTTGGGGTAGTCCTGCATTTCAACTTAACATAAAGGTTATGTGTCCAAGTTTTAAAATGTAGTTAAGAATTTATTCCAGAGACAATTATTACTGGGTGGTATGGTAGTAATAAAATGAAGCAATTATCAAAAATAGATATACAAAAAAGTAATATCTAAATTGATATAGCATCCGCCTGTCACTTTTTAGTCGATGGATTTTTATTTTTATCATATTAAAAAACCTTTTTTAAAATAATACGAAAAGCGAGTGTTTTCAGATGAATATTTCAATCTAATAATACAAACTTTAGGCTATTTGCCCATATTCCATCAAAACATGCTTAATGCAAAAAATATGGGATACTAATTACATTGTATTCAAAATGGTCTATTATTTTTAGAGAGGTAAAATACCAAAAAAAATAAAAAAAGTAATTAAACTATGTTTTCGCTGGAGAAACATTTTATGTAAATGGGCACTAATCCCACACAATCATATAGAAATAACATAATATATAATTAATAGAGGTGATATTATAAAAATCTCTCCAAGAATGACTTTAAAAACCAGCCATGGTGTTTCAATAAGCCTTTTCCCGGAGGCGCTGCTCCTCTTATCATCATCTAAATCATCTACTGCTGCTTTAAAATCATCTGCTGTATCAATACAACCGAAAGCAACAAAAAAACTTACAGAAGTGTCAATAAAAAGTATTGGTAAAATAAATTCAGTTCTTTATCCAAAATTTAGTGTTATTAATGTTAGAAAATTACTTAATAAACCAATACTAAAAAACCAAATAACTTCTCTCGAACGCACTGAAAAAAAAACTAATTGTCTCTTGTTTGAAAAAATTCTTTTTGTTCATAATCTGTCCCTACTTTAAAATAACAATTATTATGCAAGAATAAATCAAGAACTCTATGATTAACGTTCTACTAATCAAGTGTGGTAGCACCGGTTTCCATTTTAACAATTTTACCATTTTTAATCATAGCGATTAACATTACCGCTTCTCTTGAATTATCTGGATAAGACATAAAGCTATGATCTACTAAAATTTCATCGTTTTCATAAACAAGACGCGATGATTCTTGCACGAACTTTTCGTTTTCCAAAATTCCTGTAACCAATGACGCCCATTCTTTTTTATTGAATGATTTTCCTGACTTATGAAATACGACTGTAAAATCTTCATGTAACAAATCTAGATAGCTAGTAACGTCTCTATCGGCCGTGCACTTGCTTAATTTTTCATGTAACCCCATAAAATCATCCTTTATGATTTACGTTAGTGTTCGTTTATTATTTTTTAATTTTTGCGCACAACGCTTACATCTAAATTCTATCTGGTCAATATTTACCGCTTATTGAACTATTTTGCTTATATTTTAGCCTAAATTCTCTCCACAAAATCAAATGTATTCTGCGCATAAAATTAAAATAGAATGATTTCGACAAATTAATCAAAATTTTGTCTAAAGTTCGGTTTGGTTACATCTAGCAGGGGGAGGCAATTGTTATATCCTAAACGTAAAAAGATTATTATCTTAATCAAAAAGGTAAGAACCCTCTTATCAATGGAAAGATTGCGAGTAATCTCTGGAAAAGACCTCCTGCGTTAATACCTAATTTGGAAAGGAAAAATATTGCTAATGCAAAAAGGGCAACTCCAATTATTAAAAAAGGCAACATTTCTGTAAATGATTTAGCTCTTCGCCAAGCTGCAGCATCGATAATATTGTCGTCCCTTCTCTTAGAAAACAAGAATCGTAACGCCAGATAAAAAGAAAAAATCGCAATTCCTGTCACAATCAATTTCAGCATAAGTTATACCTAATTAAAAGGAAAGGTAGAGCGCGGTGTATCGGGTATCAACAATTTCAACTCTGTTTCCATTGCAACCGGTACACAAATAAATTTCGGCACAGCCATTCCCAACTCGCGAAGCTCAATACCACTATTCTGAGCGGCGGCATAGCAATTACCAGCATCGTTAAACCTCAGGCCACTATCTAAAAAATTTCCAGTTAGTACCCATATCAGAAGAAATTCCATTGTCCGTCCCACCAACTTCAACTTATCATTAATAGTTATCCTTCAAAAAAATGCAGTTATATAGCGAAAGTGCACCATTAAGGACTAAATACAACTAGATTAAAAAGCAAGAATTTGTAAAAATATTTTATTGAAGTGTTTAATGCCTATTCGTCTTTTCATTTGAAGAGAGAAGCTAATTGCATTACACATTACACATTCTTTATTCCAGGCTTGTTTCATACATCAACGAAAAAGCCCAAATTGCTAAAAGTTTAACAATTCCTTTATTTTCCCAAAGAAATAAAAAATTAATCTGGCTATGCTGGGGTAGAAAAAATTTACAGCGAATAGCCGTTTAATTTAGTGCCTGTTTCCATATGTTTTTATGTATTTATTTTTAACCTTTCTAAAATTTTGCCTTTAATATGTTTATTTCACCTACCCATCCTATTTAAATTTGTTTGTTACGTTCGTTATAACCATAAAATCTCCTCATAAAGAATGCTACAAATGATAACTAAAGTTAACCTTGTGCGCTTAGAAAATATATTAAAAATCCCTAATACCCATAAAAAGAGACTACTAGAAAATTATAATTACGAAATCATACTCTTATTTATCAAACGTATAGGTTCATATTTTCTGCAGAGGGAGCGACTCACGCATGGGGTAAATATGTATGCTGGTCTACTAAATTACTATTATATTCAATAGTTAATCCTGGCGTTTAAAGAGTAACAAAAGGGGTTGTGTAAGCATATTATTTTGACCAATAAAAGGGCGCTTATTGTTTTTCAAGGTATTGCTCGCTATCGTAATATTTCAAAAACTGCTTAAAAAATATCAATTAGTATACAGGACGCAAAGTGATTTTCTATGCTTATAGAGAGTATTCGTATTATTTGTCATTTCATCTATTAAAGAAATATTCTATTCTTTTAAATTAATGGGATCTTAAAAAAAGGGAGAGTTAAATGGCTAACTTAGGAGAAATGACTTTTCGTGAGAGTGTTGACCTGATGTTCAGTAAAGCAGCTAAATTGTCTAACCTTGAGCCAGGATTAGAAGAACGTATTAAGACTTGTAATTCAACCTATACTGTTCGTTTTAGCATCAATATAAAGGGGAAAATCGAGACATTTGTTGGATATAGAGCGGTTCATTCTGAGCATATGGAGCCTGTAAAAGGAGGGATTAGATATGCAGAAACAGTGAATCAGGACGAAGTAGAGGCTCTAGCAGCCTTGATGACATATAAATGTGCGGTAGTTGAGGCACCTTTCGGCGGCTCCAAGGGTGGGCTCTGCATTAATCCAAATAATTATGATACAAATGACCTTGAACTTATTACAAGACGTTTTGCGACTGAATTAATTAAACGTGATCTTATTAGCCCTTCCCAAAATGTTCCCGCGCCAGATATGGGCACTGGTGAGCGAGAAATGGCATGGATAGCAGATCAATACCTAAGACTAAATCCCACCGACATAAATGCATCGGCATGTGTTACTGGTAAACCAATAAACAAATGGGGAATAAATGGCAGGACTGAAGCAACAGGGAGAGGTGTACAATACGCACTTCGTGAATTTTTCAGACATCCAGAAGACATAAAAATTGCAGGATTAGACGGCTCATTAAGCAACAAGCGTGTTATAATTCAAGGACTAGGAAATGTTGGTTATTATGCTTCTAAATTTCTACAAGATGAAGATAATTGTAATATAATTGGTATCATCGAAAGAGATGGTGCTTTGGTAAACAAAAATGGGATTGATGTTGAAAAAGTAAAAGAGCATATCATGAATACATCATCCATAAAAGGATATGTAGATGCAAAATATATAGAAAATGGGAATAGCATATTAGAAAGTGACTGCGATATTCTGATTCCTGCAGCTCTTGAGGGTGTTATAAATGTTTCAAACGCAGCTAAGGTAAGAGCCCCCTTGATTATTGAGGCGGCAAATGGACCAATAACACATGGCGCGGATGAAATACTTAAAGAAAAAGGTACGATAATCATACCAGATATGTATGCAAATGCTGGTGGCGTAACAGTATCGTATTTTGAGTGGGTTAAAAATCTAAGTAGAATAAGATTTGGTCGAATGCAGCGTAGAGAAGAAGAAACTAGAAATAACCTTCTTGTTAATGAATTGAGTAAACTTGATAATCTTTTGGATGACCAATGGTCAATGTCTGACGAATTTAAAACACGATATCTGAGAGGAGCCGGAGAACTAGAATTAGTGAGATCAGGATTAGATGACACCATGAGGAATGCGTATCAGCAGATTAGTGAGAATTGGAAAAGTAATGATAATATTCACGATTTGAGGACCTCTGCTTATGTTTTAGCTATCAAAAAAATTGCAGACAGCTACAGAGCACAAGGTATTTACTAATTAATAACCAAAAATTACTGAAATTAATATTATATAAACATTATATTAATAAGTGTTATCTTCAAAAAAGTATGGCTCATTTCTGCAAATTAAGAATGTTTAAAATTAGAAGGTAAATATTACTTTATTGATGTGCTGATGAATTCACACAATTAATTTTTCCTGTAGTAATGTGTAAAAGTGACAAACTAACACATAATCTGCATCAGAATTAGGAATTGTTGGAACGACCAAGAGATTATGGTGCTGCAAGAAAGGCTGTCATAATTAGTCCTGTGCCAGCTTCAAGCTCTCGCCAGATATTCAATAGGTTAGTCTATTACGCGTGGGTGCCAAAAGGCAAATTTGTTATACTGTGTGTTAGGCGACAACAAGTGTGAATTTCTTCATCTCTGAGACCCTAGTGGGCACCGATAAATTTGATTTAAAAATCCGAAAAAAACCCTCTTGTTTTTCTTATTAAAGCTTGTTGTCGTCGCTTTGGTCCGACCGAAGAATTGTTTGCAAGCTTGTAAGATGATATCAAAAGAAGGAGTTTGGAAGGCTGTCGCTACTAAATGCAAATTCATTGAGAAGATTGTATAGAGTAGGGACGTAGTGCAAGTACTGAGCGTGGACTTGTGTGGCGCTTATGAAACTTGTCTGGGGTTGTTCTACTTTCCAAAAAGTAAGGGGCAGCATAAAAACACTACCCCTTTACCTACTTTTTGGGCCATTTTAGGGAGGAAATCTAATGACCAAATTCAATTACAAAAATCCTGCGCTTCTTCATACTGCTAAGATTACACACAAGCGGTGCATTTTTTGCAGCAGCACTTTATTAAACCATTAAATCTTCGAATTAGTCGTTATGAGAGTTGACTGATTTTAGAAAAGAGGCAAGATACATCTAAATGCGTATCAACTAAATAAAAGGTCGGAATATTTCAGATGAAGGCATTGCATTTAATTTGCAGATTTAACCCGGAAACGAATAGAGGCTTCGGTGTCGATGCCTATGACAGAAAAGATCCACCTAGTTGGGTAAGAGATGACCCCAAGAATATATTTACATCAGGATTTTGGGTGTGTGGAACTTCAGAAGCTACAGAGCTTGTTGGAGGTCGATTGCATTTGCACGAAAGCAAAACGGAGAGGTCTTGGTTAAGTGGGAAGGTAATAGACGTTCTGTTGATAAATATGGACTTTCCAGGTAGATGGTTTGTCGATGAAAAAGATGGGTCAAATGATTGGCAGCCTGAAAAAATAAGAGATAGAATTGTCTTTAAGGTTGAGGTTACTGCATCAACACGCGTGCCAACTACTTGGAGAGGCGCAAAACACAAAATGGCTTACTCTAGTGGTGTTATAGAAGTTTAAGTTTTGTTATCTTTTCAGCCCATGGTTGCGTGTCTAAAAACAATAGGGATGTTTAAATAGCCGACTTTATCTTGTTCAAGTTGAAGGTCAGATTTGTTAAAATCAATGAATTTTCCAGACATTTTTTTATTTGCTTTCTCTTTTATTCAAAGATCTATTTTGCAGATGAAGCTATGTTTAATAAATTTAAAATAACAGGAATTTACATTGATTTAGAAGTGCACAAAGTTGGGTGGAGGCCAGAATGGAAGAAAAAAAGTCTCAATTAAGTTCCTTTAATGTTTTTTCATTCAAAACAGAGGCAGAGATGATTGTTTGGATAAAATTTTGGGAAAAACATGCTGATGATTATTTCAAAAGATTTTCTCCATTTGGTCTTGTAAAAATCACCTTTAATCAAGTGTGGAATAAAAAAATGTCTTTAAAACTTCTACGTATTTTGAATACGAAAGCCCCGAAGCATTTAAAAAAATTCAAAAAGAAATGGAAACATGGCGAAAGGAGGTAAATGACGACTATAAATTCTCACCTATAGTAGACGCTACTAGAAACATTATTCTGCAGCAGTTTGAATAGAATATTCACCATACTCTAAAGGAACGAGTTCAAGCAAATCCTGCATGAATCATGTATGGGTCTGCGGAGTTGATAACCATTACAGTTAACTGTTACTCTTGATGAGTTAGTAATAAGGTTTGTGAAAAGTTATGTTATCCAAGCGTGTGTGGTTAGTTGTCTTTATTATTTGTGGCATTGTTTTAATGATGCGAATGCATGGTTATGACGAACGTAACAAACAAATTATTTCTATAATAATTGGAAATAGCTAATATATAAAGACGAATTCTAGAGAAACACTTCATGACTAATATAAATTCTCAATTAACCACGTTTGGTGCTTCTTCATCATAACCTGATACCCGCCAGTACCTTTATTCTTAAATATACTCATGAACATATCATAGAACCATTGCCTGTTCAAAACACCATGAGCATGAAAAAACCTGTGCAAGTAAATCTTTCTGGAATCGTGATAATCACTATCACGCATAATTAAATCATATGATGTGAACATAAGAATGCAATATTGAACTTAGTGTAATTCAGGCATTGAGAGTACATTTGGCAACTAGCTTGCTTTTTGGTAAGTTTGAAAAATGATAAAGCTTTTAATCATATTTTTGTTTTCTGACTGCTAGGAAAATGCTGACATCTATCATACGATTTATTTTCCTACTTTTTTTCGTTAATGTCACTCTTGCCGGATGCATGATTTATGTTAGCTCCGACGATGCTGATGTTGTAGCGGCAAAAATTACGGGTGGTGCAAATGACTTTAATGTATGTGAAGAGGCTGCATATTTAAACAAAGCGGACAACCTAATTTGGCGGCAAGGAAAACAAATTTGGATTACAGAAGTAAAAAATCGAAACTTGAATTGCAGTACGCTCCTTAAAGCAGGATTTAATTCAAGTTATAATGCTTCTTTGAAGACACAGCAACAGAAGGAGCAGAAAGTAAAAAATAATGACACTAGCGTACCTCTGATTGACTATTTATTTGCTAATACAAGTGGCAAGCAGGGTATCATTAAAGGCCGTGCGAGAGACAATATTGGGATAGCTGAGGTGACTGTTGATGGCCTCGCCGTACAGGTACATCCTGATGGACGATTTGAACATCGCACGTTTATTCCGGTAGATGGGAAGCAAATTTTAGTAGAAGCAACAGACCTAGCTGGACTTACCTCTCAAAGGCAACTCAACCTGTTTAGAAACACCGGCAACCAATTAGAATCCATCTCCTTCGATAAACTGAACCCACTTGGTAAACGAGTAGCGAAGAATAGAGATGCTCTTGCCCTGATTGTAGGTGTGACAAAGTATCAGGAGACTCCCGCCGAAGCCATTTATGCAGATAACGATGCTAAAATGTTCGTAGACTTTGCTACTGAGAAGTTGGGCGTATCTGATAACCGAATTGAGACACTCATCAACGATGAAGCAGAGCTGACAGACATGCTTCATTCAATTAAAAACTGGTTATTTCGTTCTGTTAAACGGGAAAGAACTGACGTATATGTCTTCTTCGCTGGGCACGGACTAGCATCAGATGATGGTGAGAAGATGTATCTGCTACCCTATGATGGCTCTCCACAGTTCCTTGACCGAACTGCCATCTCAAGCTTTGAGTTATTTAATGACATAGCCAGTGCCAACCCACGTAGTGTGACAGTCTTTCTAGACACCTGTTACTCAGGCACGACACGTGGACCAGAAATGCTGATAGCTTCCCGTCCTATTGTCATTAAAGCTAAGGAACAGGCTATACCAGATAACTTTACGGTGTTTACAGCAGCAGCAGGTGACCAGACCGCTAATCCATTACTAGAGGCAGAGCATGGTATGTTCTCCTACTTCCTTATGAAGGGTATGGAAGGCGATGCGGATGCTAATCAGGATAATCAGATTACAGCAGGTGAGTTACATACCTATGTGGAAGAAAATGTCATACAGCAGTCCAGTGGCTCACAGACACCTGACTTACAAGGTGATACCAATAGAGTGATTGTGCAGTTTAACTAGCACATAGACACACCCATTTAACCCTAGCTATGTGCATATCTTGGTAATCACATTGATAACTAAATTCTAAATCACCACCTTTGGTCTCAATTTCAATTAAGCGAAGAGAGAAAAACATGCACTGATTTGCCAAGTTCTTTATACAAACGATTAGCATATGGGTCGGTATCTGATAGCTGTTTGAGCTTTTTAAATGAACGATATATTTTTTTATTTTCTTTGTTTTTAATTGCTAAGTTACCAGCTTCAAAAATACTGTCACTACCCTCCACATATTTACCTTGAGCAATTAATACTACACCAAGGTTATAAAAATCTGAACTTCTTGCATCTTTGTTTTTAAGTTTTTTTTTGAATGCACCCTCAGCCAGCTTAAAATCTTTAAGGTTGAGATATGCAACCCCAGCAATAGATAAAGCATCTGCATTATTTCCATCTAGAACTAGCAATCTAAGACTATAATCAACTGCATTTTTTGGGTCTCTTAATAATAGGCTTGCTCTCGCAGCTACCAATAAATTCTCTTTATCTACAGGATTTTGCTTTAAAGTACTTTCAGCTAAAACAAGTGCTTCTTCATAAGCACCCTTTGAAAGTAATGAAATTGGTGTTTCATTAGATTTTCTCAGCTCTGACTTGTTTTCAATATCATTCACACTGATATTGTCAATAATATCAATTATTTCCGTATCATCATAAGTTAGGACACTTCTATCTGGTAATTTCTCTATTGTTTTTCTGATTGCTAAATCAATCATTTGCATTGCTACTTCCTCGCTATTATTCTGGGTGGCAGAATAAATGCCGGTGAGTAAAGATATCGGAGATAGTGGAATGTTGCCATCTGAACTATCGGCGAGGTGATGTGCCTTCCATATTAATTGATTGTTTTCGTCTTTAAGAAATAGACTTATTTCTACTTTTGTAGAGGAAAAAGCTACTAGATAATCATTCTTAAATTGGGTGATTTCACCTTCCATTACGGCATCACAATCAAGGATTTGCAGTATCTCGGAATTACTTTTTTCAGAAAAATTATCAATTCTGGTTAATTCTATATCCCGGTAGTTTTTTGAAGATAACGCTCCGTAAGCTGCTTGCCTAACTAGAGTTGATTTGGACAAATTACTAAAGTCTTTAGATTCAGAGTTATCTATTATGTTTCTGACAGCAATACACTCAATTTCTTCAGGATTAAAATCGGTAGTAAGAACGGTATTTGATTTAGTAACTTCAGAATTTTTAATTTTGACTTCAGAATTTAGATTATTTTGTGCAGAGCAGCTTGCTAAAATACAAAAAGAAAGAGCATTAAGAAAAATTATTCTGTATTTGCCTAAGGAGAACATATTACCTATTCTTATATTTAATTTATTATTATTTAAAACGATGGGCCATGCTGTGTATAAAGTCATTAGAAATTTAATAATTTTATTTTTTTCATTTTCCTTATTTTCTACTCATTTAGCGGCTATGAGCAACGACGAATATGACAAAATAAATAAACTAGTTGAGCAGCAAAACATTGAGGCAGCATTTGCTAAAGTCAAATCTATATCTTCAGGTAAAAAGAAACTAGAACCAAAGACTCTTCTCATTCTGGGTAAAATCTATCTTGAGCTAGAAAAACCAAAAAAGGCAAAGGAATATTTTGAAAAAGTTTTATTTTCCTCAACCCAATATGACGGGAAAGCGAAAGCAGGAATAGCTTTAGCGGAATTAAAGATGGGTAATTTTTTGGAAGCTAAACAACTTTCAACTGATGCAACGAATTTAAACCCTGATGATGTTTATTCAAAAATAATTTATGCAATAGCTCATGCTAGTGCTTTAACAGATGATGAAGAAGAAAAATTATTTTTAAATGCGATGGAAGCAGCTGGGCAGAGTACTTTTGCAGGGCGTAAATATGTGGAGATACTTCTAAGAAAAAACAGAGTAAAAAAAGCAGAAGAAATACTAAAAAAAACTATGATACAGAATTCTTTAGATGCGCCTTCCATGGAATTATACTCTGACATTAGTTGGCTTAAAGGAAATTCAGAAGAAGCTATAAAATACCGAATTGATGCAGAGCAAGCTTATCGTAATGCAGGTAACATAATAAAGGCTGACCAAATTATTAGATGGCTCAATTTTGAAGCTGTGCCAAATATTGAAATTAAAGTAATTGAAAAACCAAAATCACAAAACGACGAGAATATTTCAGAGGATACAAAGATACAGCCTGTTGATACCAAACCAGAAATTGTTCAAGATGCGCCAAAGATTGCAGAAGTCCAAGAAAAACTAGAACCAACACCCAACAGAAAAGTATTTGACCCTCTTGAAGCACCAGAGCCAATAAATATTGACCCAGATAAAGTCGTTATAACAGGAAGTGGAACCATCATCGCTAACGGTAGAGAAATACTCAGAAATCGTCATGTGGTTGAGGGTCTAAATTATATAATTGTCCGAAACGGATTAGGAGAAGTGCGAAGGGCTGAGGGAGTTACACTTTCAGAAGAAGATGACTTAGCCATCGTTTATTTAGAAAGACCATTCTCTAATGAATATGCATTTTCTGTAAATGATTTTAGAGCCGTTGAGGCAGGTGAACAAATCTATGTTATAGGCTATCCAATGGCCTCCACTTTTGGCTCTTTTCATCCAACCATCACTACAGGAATTGTAAGTAATGCAACTGGTTTTGCAGACACTCCAGGAGAGTTCCAAATAACAGCTGGCGTAAATCCTGGTAATAGTGGTGGACCTATTTTTAATAAATTTGGAAAAATAGTAGGTGTTGCCACTGGTGGAATTGACAAATCTGCGGTTTTAGAAGAAGAAGGTTTTATTCCTGACGGAATAAACTTTGGGGTAAACACCCCTGCCGTGTTAGATTTTTTAAGTCGCCCCGTAAACGCATCCAGCTCTATTGATTATGAGTATGACGCGCAAACACTTTATCGCTACATGAGGTCTTCTGTTGTATTCATTGTGGGTCAGGAATAGTATATTAACTCTGTCATTTTTAGTTTGTACTCACGTTAATGCCGAGACAATAACAACTGAAGGAAGGGCATTTTTTCCGACAAACATCAGTCAAGTTGACAGTTGCAATTTGGCATTTACTAATGCAAAGAAAAACGCTTTGGGTCTGGCAGGATTAGAGAAGAACAGATTCAATACAATAGACATTTGCATTGAAAATAACGACGTGAAGAAATGCGAACTATTTCAAGAAAATCATAGTTACTTTGATGGTGGTTTTATCAAAAGCGATGAGATATTAGGCAAGCCTAAAATTGTTGGAGAAGGACTTCAAAGAGAGTGTTTGATAACGGCTAAATTTGAAATAAAAAAATACCAAGACCAGCCAGACCCTAACTTCGTACTTATAGCGGAATTGGAACGAAAAAGATTAATTGAAGGTGACGATATTATAATTAGAGGTGAGACAAGCCTACCAGCAAACCTTTATCTTTTAGGAGTTACAGATAAAGACAAATACATTAAATTGATTCCAAATCAGTTTGAAAAAACAAAAAAAATTAACGGAAAGTTTCAACTGCCATCAGTTGAAGCTGGTAAAAAATATAGTTTGGAGGCACAACTTCCCTCTCAATCAACGGATATTAAAGAAATAACGGAGTATATTATTTTGTTGGCAACAAAGAAGGATTTTGTTTTAGTAGATGAGGAAGATGAAGCGAATTTTCATAAACGGTTGGATGAGTTAGGACGAGGGAACTGGCGCAAACGACCTTTGGTCTATTCAATTTATAAGGAATGAAAATGTCTAAATATAAACTTACCTATCTACCTGTACTGGCTATTATTGCCTTAAGTGCATGTAATACGACACCCTCTCCAGGTACTCCTGAGGCAAAAGCACAAGCAATAGTAGAGCAAGAAAAGAAGGCTGTTGAGGCGGTAGAGCAAACGGTAGGTGATATTCCAGATTGGTGCTTGCAACTGCCAACTTCAGATTTTGCTTTATATGCTTGTGGGTCTGGAGAATCTGGTAGCCTAAACATGTCACGTACAAGGGCAAATCTTGCTGCTAAACGACAGCTTGCCGATATGATAGATAGCGAAATATCTTCAAGGATGGAAGATTTTCTTAGTTCAACAGGCACAGGTGATAATGAACAAATACTGCAACAAAGTGAAATTATTACAAAGAACGTAACTATTGAAGCAAGCTTAACTGGGTATAAGCAAATTCAATCTGAGGCGCAAGCAGTAGGAAGTAAGTTTTTAGTCTATACTCTATTGGAATATCCTATTGGACAGGCCAATCAAGCGTTGGTGAATAAAATCAAAGAAAATGAAATTTTAATTACTCAAGAAGCAGCAGATGAAGCCCTGGCTGAATTGGAAGCTGAAATTGAGAAAAAACGAAATGAATAATCGTTTTGGGTATTAGTAGGTTATTTAACTTATTGTTTTTATTGAGAAATGGTGCTGGCAGAGAGACTCGAACTCCCAACCGCCCGATTACAAATCGGGTGCTCTACCAATTGAGCCATGCCAGCACATATAATCAGATCTAAAAACCATTTAAGCCTAATGAGGCGCAAACGCAAATAAAAAATAATTTAGTAGATTTGTTTTTTTGACCCAATACTTACTTATATAATAACGAATTTATTTAATGCCTACTTGTGTAGCATAGAGTGCAATCGCTGATGCTACCGAAACGTTTAACGACTCTGTTTTATTTTTCATTGGTATTTTTACGATGAAATCGCATGCTTCTTTTGTTAATCTGCGCATTCCAATATTTTCTGAACCTAAGATTATTGCTAGTCTTGGCTCTGAAGCAAATGTTTCTAGCTTGTTATCACCTGAAGCATCCAAACCAATACAACAAATGGTATTCGATTTTAATGTCTCTATGGTCCTTCTAAGATTTGTTACTGTTATTATTGGAATATCCTCTAAGGCACCTGCTGCAGCTCTTGCTAAACTTCCATTTTCTGGGGGTGAATTATGCTTCGTCATGATTAATGCATCACATCCAAAAGCTTTTGCAGACCTAATAATTGCGCCTATGTTTCGTGGGTCAGTTATTTGGTCTAACACGATTAGTCGTAAATTCTCGTTGCCGGATAATATATCTGATAAATAGGAAATTTCTAACGGTCTTACTTCGATCATTAGATTTTGATGGACTATATTATCATGAGAATCAGATAAAAAATTGAACTGCTCTTGTTCTAAAATTGAAAATTTTAGTGGGGTCGATTCGGTTTTGCAACTCGCATTTTTAGCAAGCTTTAATGCTATATTTTTCGATTTAGGCGATGCGTAAAATGTTTTAACTAATCTTTTTGGGTTTGAAAGAGCTGCAAGAACAGCATGATATCCCCAGATAAAATAGTATCCGTTTTCAGCAGTTACGCGATATTTTTTGGAGAGTGGCCTAGCATTTCTGGCGATTGAATTTTTCTTGGGTAGATTTTTTTTTGAATGTTGGTCGCTAGAAAACCTCAATTCTTTTTTCTTTGATTTTTTTTGCCGCATTATGGACTTCTTTATTGACAAATTGCCTAAGCTTTCTTAATTCGCAGAACAAATTGATTTTCACAAGTAAATCTTTACATTAAGGAAATCAAGTATGGTGGGGTGGCCGAGTGGTTAAAGGCAGCAGACTGTAAATCTGCCCGCGTAGCGTACGTAGGTTCGAATCCTACCCCCACCACCATTGTAATAAAATATTTCTCGATTATGAGGAATAATATTAACGTTTATAAGAGGCAATAATATCATGTCCAAAGAAAAGTTTGATCGTTCGAAGCCACATTTAAACATTGGTACGATAGGCCATGTTGACCATGGTAAGACAACATTGACGGCGGCTATTACTAAGGTGATGGCAGAGCGAGGTGGTGGAGAATTTCAGGCATATGATCAGATTGACAAAGCTCCGGAGGAGCGTGCACGTGGTATCACGATTTCAACAGCGCACGTTGAGTATGAGACAGAAAACCGTCACTATGCTCATGTAGATTGTCCCGGTCATGCTGACTATGTAAAGAACATGATTACAGGTGCGGCACAGATGGATGGAGCAATATTGGTTGTTTCAGCAGCAGATGGTCCAATGCCACAGACACGTGAGCACATCTTATTAGCAAGACAAGTTGGTGTTCCAGCATTATGCGTATTTATGAATAAGGTTGATCAGGTTGATGATGAGGAATTATTAGAACTTGTTGAAATGGAAATACGAGAGTTACTAAGTTCTTATGATTTTCCGGGAGACGATATTCCGATTGTCAAGGGTTCAGCACTTGCTGCATTAGAAGATAGTAATGAAGAGATTGGTCGTAATGCAATATTGGAGTTAATGAAAGAGGTTGATGCCTATATACCACAACCGGATCGTCCAAAGGATCAGGCGTTTCTGATGCCGATTGAGGATGTTTTTTCAATATCTGGTCGTGGAACAGTCGTAACAGGCAGGATTGAGCGTGGTGTTGTGAATGTGGGCGAGGAGATTGAGATCATCGGTCTTAAAGATACTGCAAAGACAACTTGTACTGGCGTTGAGATGTTTCGCAAGCTATTGGATCAAGGTGAAGCAGGCGACAATGTAGGGGTGTTGCTACGAGGCACTAAGCGAGAAGAGGTTGAGCGTGGGCAAGTATTAGCCAAGCCAGGTAGTATTACACCTCATACAACATTTAAATGTGAAGCATATGTATTAAACAAAGATGAAGGCGGGCGTCACACGCCATTTTTCTCAAATTATCGTCCGCAGTTTTATTTTCGAACTACGGATGTAACTGGTTCTGTTGAACTTCCCTCAGGTACAGAGATGGTAATGCCAGGGGATAATGTTGCGATGACGGTAACGCTGATAGCGCCAATTGCTATGGATGAGGGTCTCCGCTTTGCAATTCGAGAGGGTGGCCGTACAGTTGGAGCTGGTGTGGTGTCGTCTATCGTTAAGTAAATCGGTATTAAGAGAGGCGTGAGCCTCTCTTTTTGTATTTTGAAAGCTGGGTTATAGGAGTGTAGCTCAATTGGTAGAGCACCGGTCTCCAAAACCGGGGGCTGGGGGTTCGAGCCCCTCCACTCCTGCCACTATTTAAAGTAACAATTACAGTGGTATGAATACCTCTTTCCCATATTGGGGGAGGGGTTTTTTGGAAAAAATCACCTGCGTGGTACGAAAATGGTACGAAAGTTTGTGCGCGGGTGAATAAAACATGCTGGATAACCTAAATCTGTTTAAACGTCTTTGACGTTAATTTGGGTAAGATACGGCTCTGTCGCTTCTCTGTTTGCCGTAGAGTATCTGTCCATAGTCGTTGTTGCTGAAGAATGACCAAGCCTGAATTTACTATCTTACTAACTTCCACATACATTTCATCACAGCTAAACGGTTCAACCTGCGCCATTTAATGCAGCATCTAATGCCACATTCAATGACTCATTAATGGTCTTTTAAGAGTCACTGACAGGCTTTAAGTAAGCATATGATGTTTAATTAATGTGAAGTTATTAGTTAGTCTGCATTACTCTTAAATGCACTCACTGAAAAATCTTCTCGTGATGGGATGAAGCTGTGTGAATGAGATATTATAAAATGGTAGTTTCTTCGATAAATTTATTAGCTTTTGAAAAAATCTTTTCTTTTCTCTCTTTTGATAGTTTTTTCAACATATTTACCTGAAAAGCAAGTCGAACATTAGAGGAATAGAAAATTTTATGTTTCTCCACAAACTGCCAATACAAACCATCAACAGTATCACACCAATCACCCTTAGAATAATTGCTCATTTTTAGAATATAATTTGAACTACATGTATATGGTTTAGTCGACATCAATCCACCATCAGAAAAGGTAGCCATACCATACACGTTTGGAACCATTACCCAATCAGAAGAATCAATATACATTTCCATAAACCACTTGAATATCTCGTCAGGATTTACCTCACAAAGATTTAAAATATTACAAATTACCATGAGTCTTGGTATATGATGATTATATCCATCCCGTAATACAGATTTAATACTATCGTCCAAAGGAAGAATACCTGTATTGCCCTCATACCAACAACTCCCAATCTTCCTATAATGTCCCCAGTAGTTTCGGCTTTGTTGTTCATCACTCCTTATCTGGTAGATTCCTCTTATAAACTCTCTCCATCCCAAGATTTGTCTAATAAATCCTTCCACAGAATTGAGTGGTGCACTGCGTCTTTCAAAAATATCGACAGTCTTTTTTATCACAACTTCAGGCGTTATGAGACCAATGTTCAATAAAGCACTGAGACAACTATGGAAAAGGAAGTTTTTACCCTGTACCATAGCATCCTCATAAATTCCAAAATTATCTAACTTATTTTCTAAAAATTCGTCCAAATGCGCTTCAGCATCTTTTCTCTTAACTGGAAACCAAACATTTTCTGTCTCCCCGGGATGTTCTGAAAAATAAATGTCTATTATATCTAATATTTCATTATGGTATTTTGATTTTTCTGGTGATTTTTGAAACGGTAATGAAAGATGTTTTGGAATTTTTTTCCTGTTCTCCTCATCAAATGACCATTGTCCTCCAAAGGGATTTTTTTCTTCATCAACAAGAATATCAAATTTCTTTCTAGCGTTTTTATAAAAATGGGCTAACCGAAAAGTCCTATTTTTGCCATACCAATCAATAAATTCTTTTCTAGTAATCATAAACATAGGATTGGCGTGAAATGTAAAATTCACCGAGTTTTTTTTCAACATCGAAATAATTTGGTTTTCAAAAAACTTATCTTCAATTTCAAAAAAATTTAGGTGCTCTATCTCTTTTTCTCTCACGAATTGTAAAAGAAGAGACGCATAATCAAGCTTGCGATTTTTTTCTTCCAATTGAAGATAATCTATTTGTATGCCATGGGCTGTAAGTTCATCACGATATTCTCTCATGGAACATAAAAACAAGTATAGTTTTAATTTATGATGCCTTTGATATGTGCAAAGACCGAAATCTTCTGCCATAAATACATGAGTACACTCTTTAGATAATAGAATGGTTGGTTCAAATAGCTGATTTCCAAGCACAACAAAAAAATTTCCCGTCATTTTTAAATCACCATGAACATAAAAAAATGAAATAGTTCCCCTATATAGCGCTTTCGCAACGGCTGCCGTTGGTTGATGATATGGAACTATTTATTAGAAATAAAAGGTTTTTTCCGATTTGGATAACATGTTTTGCAGATTTCACATATTCTA
Organism: uncultured SAR116 cluster alpha proteobacterium; assembly: GCA_902625725.1. Classification (GTDB taxonomy): domain Bacteria; phylum Pseudomonadota; class Alphaproteobacteria; order Puniceispirillales; family Puniceispirillaceae; genus UBA5951. The sequence continues at coordinate 57,506 of CACOCY010000001.1, forward strand.
CCGTCACAACCTCTTGCTGTACAATACTCCCTACCATAAAATATTATTTGCAAATGCAATTTATTCCAGCGTTGCTCTGGGAATATTTTTTTTAAATCTGCCTCTGTTTGTTTTACGTTTTTGCCGTTTGTTAGCCCCCATCTTTGGGCTAATCTATGTATATGGGTATCAACAGGAAATGTTTGGAATCCAAACCCCTGAGAAAGAACAACACTAGCGGTTTTATGACCAACTCCAGGCAATGACTCTAAATCCTTTTCGTAGCTGGGAACCTCTCCATTATAAGTTGTTAAAAGTATATCTGACAGTTCAATTATCGCCTTACTTTTTTGAGGAGAAAGGCCACATGGTCGAATGATGTTGTGCACTTTTTCCTTCCCTAATTTAAGCATTGAACTTGGATCACTGGCTTGAGAAAAAAGTATAGGCGTAACTTTATTCACTCTCTCATCTGTGCATTGAGCGCTCAACAAAACCGCAACTAATAATTCGAATAAATTATTGTGTTTAAGTGGACTAGGTGTTTCTGGATAGAGTTGCTCTAACTTATCCATTATAAAATTAGCTCTATCTTTCTTTTTCATATTTAATTCAATATATTATGTTAAACAAGTTAAATAAATCATTTGAAAAATTGAATATAACCTCTGACTGGTTCATTTGTACAAATATAAGGCACACTTGTTTTCGAAATTGCCCCATTCTAAGAGCAGAGTCTTACCATATTTTGCCTCTAAAGAAACCAATTTAATAGGTAGAAATTAGGTAAAGTCATTGTGTAGAAAAAGTCAAAGCTGTCGCGAATTCCAAATCCTTCTTGTCCATAATGCTCATTCTCTTTTAGTTGTGAAAAATGTTACGAAAAATGGTACGAAAATACTAACATAGGCTGGAATGTGTTGAATATACCGTAATGACCAATCTCATAAGCCCATGATTTTCATACTGTATTTAATGCCTTGATTCAGTGTAGGTTATCCAACTGTTCTCCAAAACCGGGGGCTGGGGGTTCGAGCCCCTCCACTCTTGCCACTCATAACCAAACTTATGGATAAGTTAAAAGTATTCCATTAAGTCTTAAAAAGTTAAATAAGTAAACTTTTTAGTTTAAATTAAAATCTTTCAGTTTTTTTAAAACGTTGTAAATGTTATTGGTCTATTGGTGCTGAGTTCATTATCCCGTGGATCGTGGCTTACCATCAAGACAGGAATATTTAGTAACTTTATTTCTTCTAAAACATAATTAACGGTGATTTTTCTTATATCTTCGTCGAGATTTGAAAAAGGTTCATCAAGAAGTAATAAGTGAGGTTTAGAAAGAACGGTCCTTATCAATGAAACCCTCGTCTGTTGCCCAGTTGATAAAGATAGTGGGTCTCGTTTTTCCATTCCGTGCAGTCCGGCTTTTGCAAGATTATCATGTATTAACTCATCTCTTTTTTTTCTTTGGATTGATGCAGCTATTCCAATACCAATGTTTTCTTCCACGGTAAGATGAGGAAACAACATTGGTTCAGAAAACAATATCCCAATTTGACGTTTTTCAGCAGGCAATTTGGTAATTTCGCATCCATTTAGATAAATTCTCCCCTTTGATGTCATGTTTATATCTGATATTCCCGCTATCCATCTAAGTAATGAAGTTTTCCCAGCGCCGCTTTTTGCCTGCAAAAGGCAAATATCACCGTTTGAAATTTCTAAATTAAAAGGTTTAAAAAGAGGTTTTTCGGAAAAAAATAAACTTACATTCTCTACTCTAAACATAACTACTCACAGAAATTTTTTTTTGTTAGATAAGCGCAAATTTAATTATCTCAAGTTTAAAGTGGTATTGGTAACTTGATGTGTAAAGCAAAAAATTTATGTTAAAATTATTTTATAAATTTAGAACAAACGAATTTTCATATTATTTTTGGAAAAATTATTTAATGATTAGGATATCGTATAAAAATTTAAAATTAAATTTAGTGGTTTCAATTATGTCACTATTTTTAGTTTCCACAGGTTTTGCATCAGAGAATGATAACCTTGAACTCTCAAAACAGGCTTCTAATTCTAAGAAAGTTTCATTTCATGCTTGGGGCGGATCTTCTGCTATAAATCAATATATACAGTGGGTTGCAACGAAAGTTAACGAACAACACGGAATTGTCCTTAAGCATGTCAAGCTAACAAACACATCACATGCTGTTTCAAGAATCCTTGCCGAAAAAATTGCGGGCAAGAATGAGGATGGATCAGTAGATCTGCTTTGGATAAACGGCGAAAATTTTTCTACAATGAAAAAAGCAGAGTTATTACAAAATGATGGCTGGGCATTTGAATTGCCATCCTTTGTTTACGTTAATCCCAAAAAAATGCCAGACACAATATTTGATTTTGGTATACCGACTGGTGGGCTGGAATCTCCCTGGGGCAGAGCACAATTTGTTTTCGGATATAATAGTAAAAATGTTTTGGTCGAGCCAAACTCAGCCGTAAAATTGAAAAATTGGATTAAAACTAACGCGGGCAAATTTACATATCCACAGCCACCTGATTTCCTTGGCACAAGTTTTTTGAAACAATTGTTACTTCAATTGGTGAAAGACATACATGTTCTTTATGAGCCAGCTTCAGCTAGTAAACCATTAGACATACTCGTCCCACTCTGGGAATGGCTCGATGAAACACATCCTTTTTTATGGCGAAATGGAAAAAAATTTCCTTTGAGTAACTCTCATTTGATTCGATTGCTCAGTGATGGGGAGATAGATATTGCAATGTCATTTAACCCGGCCGAATTTTCTTATGCTGTTGAGCAGGGTATTTTGAACCAGGATATCAGGAGTTTTATTTTTGAAAAAGGGTCTTTAGCTAATGTACATTTTGTAACTATACCTTTCAATGCGACTTCGCCTGATGCTGCAAAACTTGTAGCGAATTTTCTTTTGTCTCCAGAAGCACAGTTGCAAAAAGCTAATATAAGAATTTGGGGCGACCCGACCGTTTTAGACATTCAAAAATTGCCGGCAAAATATAGAAAGCAGTTCAAAATGTTGCCAGCGCACCCGGCAATGCTCAATGCAGAGGAGCTTCAAAATATAGCTGCTGAGCCACATCCAAGTTGGGTTGAGTTAATTGAAGAAGAATGGCTAAAAAGGTATGCGAACTAGAGTCATACCCAATAAGGTTAATAATAAAATTTACAGAGCTTTTTTAATTAATGTTATGTAACTCTAATATTATTATTTTTTGTATGGTTCCAACCTTAGCGGGGTTTATGGGGGTAGTTTTTCCAGCTTTTGGATGGTTTCCCGTTTATGGAAAATCAGAAATTACATTTGAATTTCTTTTACAATTGTTTGGTAAGCCAGGTTTTATGCGTTCTAGCTTGTTAACAATTTTTACGGCTCTTTGCGCAACTTTTCTATCATATTGGATATGCATTTTTACGTTAATTTTTAGCCAACAAGTATCTTACTATTCTATTTTAAGAAAAGTTATTGCTCCATTAATTTCAGTTCCACATATAACAGTTGCGATTGGTGTTTTGTTTTTAACTCAACCAAGTGGCTGGATTTCTAGGTTTTTTTCTCCATGGATGACTGGTTGGGAAAGTCCCCCAAATTTTAGTTTTGCAACTGATTTGTATGGGTTTTCCCTTATAATAGGACTGGTAGTAAAAGAATTACCATTTTTGCTAATGGTCGGTTTTGTAATAATTAAACAGACCCACATTGCAGACTACAAAAAACAAATACTGACTCTCGGTTATGGTCCAATATCTGGATGGTTCCACGTGATACATCCCCTCATCGCAAAGAGAATGAAATTATCAGTTTTGATAGTTCTTTGTTTCACTATTTCTGTCGTCGACATGGCTCTCATACTCGCTCCCTCAATCCCTGCGCCATTAGCAATTAAAATTTTTAACTGGTATCAGTCTCCAGATATAACAAGTAAGCTCTTCGCTGCTTCAGGAGCACTTTATCTTTTGGTGATTTCAATTCTCTGTTGCTTAATTTGGATATCTTTTGGGAAAGTTTTTGAAATTAGTTTTCGTATCCTTAGCTATAATGGGCGTAGATTGTCTGCCACCAAATTGCTAAGGAATTTGACACTTTTTATTATTTTAATTTTTTTAACGTTTTTTTTGATTATTGGAATTTTATCTTTAGTATCGGCAGGCATTTGGGCTTTTGTTTCTGTATGGCAATATCCAAGTTTTCTTCCTCAGCAATTTAGTTTTTCTGGTTGGAAAGTTGGCTTTGATGCGTATGTTGAGCCTATGATCAATACGTTAATTATAGGCATCATATCCTCAACTTTAGCTATTGCATCAGCAATAATTTGGCTAGAGTATTCAGCCAAACTCACTTCTAAAATTTTAGAAATGTTTATATATCTACCTCTTTTATTACCCCAAATGGGATTTTTGTTTGGCATCCAGGTACTTTTAATTTGGCTCAATTTAGACGGTTTATATTTCACTATGATATGGATGCATTATCTTTTTGTTTTTCCATATATCATTCTTACATTAGGTCCAATATGGAGAAGATCGGATATACGCTATGAAATATTGGGCGCAAGTTTTGGGTTTAGTAAAATCAAAAGATTAATCCGTATTAAAATTCCATTAATGGTGTTGCCAATTCTTACATCTTTTGCAATAGGTTTTTCTGTTAGTTCAGCGTTATATTTACCAACCATATTTGCGGGCAATGGAAATTTTTTAACGTTGACTACTGAAGCAGTTGTGTTGGCAGCAAGTGGAAGTAGGCAGGCTGCTGGCATTGCAGCGATTTTGCAAATGATGTTACCATTAGCTATCTTTATTTTTGTTGGGATGTATATAAAAGTGAAAACTAGAAATTTCAACTATTTTAAAATTACTAATAATTAGCATTTTTATAATCTTCAAACATAAAAAAGATGAAAGATCACATAATTTTAAAACTCTAGGAAAGTTAAATATATTTTATTTTCATATATTTTTTAACTTGCAATTTGGAAGGATAAATGATATCTCGCACCTTGTTTACATTTAATTTTTAATCTGCCTTCTCTTTGTAAAAATTTGATAGTTGAGTTATCTATTTAAATTGTGCTTAGTTTGGGCGAAAACGTAACGGCAAGTTTAATGGCAAAAACCTCCCCAGCACAATTCGTCAGACAAGTTAGACAGGAAATTGTGAGAATTTCATGGGCGAATAGGCGCGAAACGGGTTTGGCAACCATAACCGTGTTTGCGATGGCGACAATAGCTGCGGTGTTTTTCCTACTTGTTGATGCTGTGTTATCAAATATTGTTCAATTTTTATTGAATTTAGGTTCCTAAAATACAAAGCCCCAGCAGAGGATTTTTAAAATTATGGCAAAACGCTGGTATGTGGTTCATGTGTTTTCTGGTTTCGAGAAAAAGATGAAACAAGCTATTTTAGAACAAGCCGTAAATAATGGTCTCGAGGATATGATAGAAGACGTCCTTGTGCCTACTGAAGAATATGTTGAAATGCGCAGGGGAACGAAAGTTCAGGCAGAAAGGAAATTTTTTCCTGGATACATTTTGGTAAAAATGGAGCTAACCGACGCCAGCTGGTCATTAGTTCAATCACAGCCAAGGGTTACTGGTTTTCTTGGGGGTAAAGGGAAACCCGTTCCGATCACTGATGCTGAAGCGGAACGATTGCTCCGTCAAATGGATGAGGGGGTAGAACGACCTGCCTCCACAATCACTTTCGATATAGGTGAGGAGGTAAGAGTTATCGATGGGCCGTTTGAATCTTTTAATGGTCTCGTTGAAGAGGCTGATGACGAGAAATCTCGTCTTAAGGTAGCGGTTTCCATCTTTGGTCGGTCTACTCCAGTCGAGCTAGAATATAGTCAGGTTGAAAAAGTCTAACTGCGGAGAAATCTGATAAAACAACAAAGCAGGAGCTAGCCTCAGAGCTAGCGTCAAAGAGAGTAAAATGGCAAAAAAAATAGATGGCTACATAAAGTTAAATATTCCTGCGGGGGCAGCAAATCCATCGCCGCCAGTTGGTCCAGCATTGGGACAACGCGGTGTAAACATAATGGAATTCTGTAAAGCTTTTAACGCAGCAACAGATAATTTAGAAAAAAACATGCCAATTCCTGTTGTGATTACAGTGTATCAAGATAAGTCTTTTTCTTTCACTACAAAGAATGCTCCGGTTAGTTATTTCTTAAAGAAAGCTGCTGGATTGGGAAAGGGCGGCCAAACACCTGGAAGAGAGATTGCGGGTAAAGTTACAATTGCTCAGATTGAAGAAATTGCGGAACAAAAAATGAAAGACCTTAATGCAATCGACCTAAAAGGTGCAGTCGAAATGGTTCGAGGTTCAGCTCGGTCAATGGGTCTAGAAGTAGTGGAGAGTTGATGATGGCATCTGGCAAAAGATTAAAATCAGGCTATGAACTTATAGACCGCAATAAAACTTACACAGTTGATGAAGCTGCCAAAATTATAAAAGCCGCAGCCAAAGCGAAATTTGATGAGACTATTGAAATCGCCGTTAACCTTGGTGTTGACCCACGTCACGCTGACCAAATGGTACGTGGTTCTGTTACCATGCCAAACGGAACTGGCAAAACAATGCGTGTTGCAGTATTTGCCCGTGACACAAAAGCGGATGAAGCTAAATCTGCAGGTGCAGAACTTGTCGGTGCCGAGGATTTAGCAGATTTAATTCAAAAAGGTGAACAAGGGTTTGACCGTGTTATTGCATCTCCAGATATGATGGGGATTGTTGGCCGATTAGGAAAGGTGCTCGGCCCTCGGGGCCTTATGCCAAATCCGAAACTCGGCACGGTTACTCAAGATGTTGCATCTGCAGTCAAAACCGCGAAAGCTGGTGAGGTACAGTTTAGAGTTGAAAAAGCAGGCGTTGTTCATGCGGGGATTGGTAAAGCAAGTTTTGAAGCAGAAAAGATAGCTCAAAATGCACAAGCTTTTTTGGATGCATTGCAAAAATCTCGTCCTGCTGGAGCTAAAGGCACATATATGAAAAAGATTACAATGAGCTCAACAATGGGACCTGGCATCTTTATCGATGCAACCCAAATAGCTGGATAAATGTTATTGATAGTGTATAAAAAAAATTCTGGCACGTATAAGTGCTTGAATACAGGGGGAACAAGGTTTGTTCCCAACCTGTCCAAGACTGCAGGAGTTGAATATTCAACTTAATTTCCTGCATAGATGGGGCTTAGCAATTGTGGTGCTTTCGCTTCAATGGGCAGGCCAACGGCATGAAGTTAGTTTAATAGGCTAAGTTTGTGCTCTGGTGTAACAGGGGGATTAACCCCATAACAATGGAGAAGATCAGATGAACCGGAAAGAAAAAGCCGAACTGATCGAAACACTTAAATCCACGTTTGGAGCAGCAACTTCAGTAGTTGTTACGCATCAGACGGGCATGACCGTGGCCGAAAGTAGTGAGCTTCGTCAAAAGATGCGTGAAGCTGGAGCGACATATAAGGTGACCAAAAATAGAGTCACTAAACTGGCGCTTCGAGGGACACAATTCGAAGATTTGGCTGAATTTTTTTCTGGGCCTACAGCTGTAAGTACATCTTCCGACGCCACTGCGGCTGCTAAGACCATATTTGATTTTACTAAAGAAAACGAAAAAGTATCAATCATAGGTGGCGGCTTAGACGGCAAAACTTTATCAAAAGAAGAAGTTATCGCTTTGGCGAAGCTTCCTTCATTGGACGAGTTGCGTGGAAAAATTGTTGGTATGCTGCAGGCACCAGCAGGTAAAGTGGCTGGTGTTATTGCCGCGCCTGTCGGTGGGTTAGCTCGCGTCATAAAAGCGCGTGCAGATCAACTTGGGTAAGTGTTTGTTTTCTATGATCAGAAGTTAAAGCCAAAAGGAGAACATAATGGCTAATATTGAAAAAATTGCAGAAGATCTTTCTGCTTTAACTGTACTAGAAGCTGCTGAGCTTGCTAAGCTGCTTGAAGAAAAATGGGGTGTGTCCGCTGCTGCTCCCGTGGCTGTTGCCGCAGCCGCTGGAGGAACCGATGCGGGAGGCGGTCCTGCCGAAGAAAAGTCTGACTTCGATGTCGTTCTTACATCCGCAGGTGCCTCTAAAATTAATGTGATTAAGGAGGTAAGAGCAATTACTGGTCTCGGACTTAAAGAGGCTAAAGATCTTGTAGAAGCTGCTCCTAAACCAGTAAAAGAAGGTGCTTCTAAAGAAGAGGCGGAAGAAATTAAAGGGAAGCTCGAGGCTGCTGGAGCTGCAGTTGAGTTGAAATAATCTCTTATGTTTCAATATCATTTAAGACAAGCACCAGACTGTTTGGACAGACTGGTGCTTTAATGCACAAATATTTTTTTTAATTTTATGATTTTTAGTTTTTTACCTAGTACATTTATGAAGGATATTTGCCCAAAAAAATATGTGTTTGATAATCTATTTCGTTATCAACAACGTCTAATACTTAAAAGAAGGAAAATGTCATAATGACGCAAAATGTAAGTACTCTTGACAGCCGCAAACGTGTTCGAAGAAGTTTTGGACAACTCTCAGAAGTTGTGTCCATGCCCAATCTAATTGAAGTCCAGAGGTCAAGTTATGATCAATTTTTGCAAATGACTACACCTGCTTCTCATCGGAGCGATACCGGTCTTCAGGAGGCATTTACGTCAGTTTTTCCAATTAACGACTTTTCCGGAAGAGCTGTTTTGGAGTTTGTATCTTATGAACTCGAAAAACCAAAATACGATGTTGAAGAGTGCCAGCAAAGAGGTCTGACGTATGCGTCTGCATTAAAGGTTACATTACGACTAGTTATTTGGGAATTTGACGAAGATACAGAGGCAAAATCTATTCGGGATATTAAAGAACAAGATGTTTACATGGGAGATATGCCCTTAATGACTGATAACGGAACATTTGTTATAAATGGCACTGAAAGAGTCATTGTGTCCCAAATGCATCGCTCACCAGGCGTATTTTTTGACCACGATAAAGGTAAAACTCATACATCAGGAAAACTATTATTTGCTGCGAGGATCATTCCTTATCGCGGCTCATGGCTTGATTTTGAATTTGACGCAAAAGACATCCTAAATGTTAGAATAGATCGGAAACGAAAATTACCTGCCACTACATTTATGATGGCGCTTCCTGATGAGCGTTCACTCATTAAGATGGACGACGCCCAAAATAAAGGCGAAGGTATTGAAATTTCAGAAATTGTTGGAATGGGTAGAGAAGAAATACTGGCTACATATTATCCATCAGACCAATTAACTAAAAATAAAAACACATGGCAACAGCCTTTTGACACGGAATTATTTCGTGGCACGAAGATAGAAAAAGAAATTATTGATGCAGAAACTGGAGAGGTGGCCGTATCTGCTGGTACAAAATTAACGCCGCGCAGTTTGAAAAAATTGGAGGAGGCAGGCTTAAAGCTCATTCGCATTGAAGAAGAGGACCTTATTGGTAAATTTCTTGCAAAAGATATCGTTGATATGTCCACTGGAATTGTTCATGCGGAAGCAGGTGACGAAATCACAAAAGAATTTTTAGATGTTGTTGATAAAAGCAAGATTAAAGAACTTAATATATTACGCATAGATAATGTTAATTATTCAGCTAACTTAAGAAATACCCTAGCTGTAGATAGAAATAATAGTCGAGCTGAGGCACTTGTTGATATTTATCGTGTAATGCGTCCTGGGGAACCACCTACTTTGGAAGGGGCGCATGAATTATTCAAGAATTTGTTCTTTGACAAGGAGCGGTATGATTTATCTGCCGTGGGACGAGTTAAACTAAACTCAAGACTGGAACAAGAAACAGACGATGAAATGCGAATTCTTCGTAAAGAAGATATTATCGCTGTGTTAAATATACTTGTAGGTCTAAAAGATGGAAGGGGAGATGTTGACGACATCGACCATCTTGGTAATAGAAGAGTTCGTTCAGTTGGGGAACTCATGGAAAATCAATATCGTGTTGGGTTGCTTAGAATGGAAAGAGCTATCAAAGAAAGGATGGGCTCTGTTGAAATAGACACGGTAATGCCAGCAGACTTAATAAATGCGAAACCGGCCTCTGCTGCCGTCAGAGAATTCTTTGGCTCTTCGCAACTTTCACAATTTATGGATCAAACGAACCCGCTTTCAGAGATTACACATAAACGTCGAGTGTCCGCACTTGGCCCCGGGGGATTGACCAGAGAAAGAGCGGGTTTTGAAGTTCGGGACGTACACCCAACCCATTATGGAAGAATCTGTCCGATTGAAACACCAGAGGGACCTAACATCGGTCTAATCAATTCGCTTGCTACATTTGCGCAAATAAATAGATACGGATTTATTGAAACACCCTATCGAAAAGTAGAAAATGGAAAACTTACAGATGAGTTCCGCTATGTTTCGGCAATGGAAGAGGGTAAATTTGGCATTGCACAGGCAAATACCGAATTCGACAAATCCGGGAATATTGTAGGAGAATTAATACCGGTAAGGCGTGCCGGAGAAATTAGTCTAGCCAAGCCAGAAGATGTTGATTTTGTAGACGTTTCTCCAAAACAGCTCGTTTCCGTAGCGGCTGCATTAATTCCCTTTCTTGAAAATGACGATGCAAATAGGGCATTAATGGGTTCCAATATGCAACGGCAGGCCGTGCCTTTGTTAAAAGCTGAAGCACCAACAGTTGGAACTGGAATGGAATCTCGTGTAGCTCGTGATTCGGGCGTCACCATTGTTGCTAAACGTTCAGGTGTTGTAGACCAAGTTGATGCAACCCGAATTGTTATAAGTGCTGATGAGAACAGTGGTAATGATGATGTATCACCTGTTGATATATATAGTTTGCTCAAATTTCAGCGCTCAAATCAGAATACAACCGTCAACCAGCGTCCATTAGTAAAAGTTGGCGATAGAATTAATACAGGCGATATTATTGCAGACGGCCCCTCAACTGAAGATGGTGAATTAGCTTTGGGAAGGAACGTGCTAGTAGCGTTCATGCCATGGAATGGTTATAATTTTGAAGATTCAATTCTTATAAATGAAAGAATAGTTAGAGACGACGTTTTTACCTCAATTCATATTGAAGAATATGAGATAATGGCTCGTGACACAAAACTTGGGCAAGAAGAAATTAGCCGTGATATTCCAAATGTTGGGGAGGAGGCACTCAAAAATTTGGATGAAGCTGGGATAGTATATGTTGGGGCAGAAGTAAATGCTGGTGACATCATGGTTGGAAAAGTCACACCAAAAGGTGAGAGTCCAATGACACCAGAAGAAAAGTTGTTACGTGCTATTTTTGGTGAAAAAGCCTCAGATGTAAGAGATACATCTCTCAGGGTTCCACCAGGTGGTGCAGGAACTGTTGTTGAAGTAAGAGTTTTTTCGAGACGTGGACTCGAAAAAGATGAACGCGCGAGAGCAATTGAGCGTGCTGAAATTGAACGTTTAGCCAAAGATCGCGATGACGAACAGACTGTTTTAGAGCGTGGGTTCGCGAGCAGAATGTTATCTCTATTAGATGGGCAAGTGGTGGCAGCTGGACCCTCTTCGTTAATGGTCAACGATGAACTCACAAAAAGTAAATTGGCGGAGTTAAGAAACTCTGAACTTCGTCAGATTGCTGTCCAGAACGACGACGTTCAAAAAAGTGTTGAAGCCCAGATAACTGATTTTGAAAATTCTATTAAGAGACTCGACGGTCGATTTTCAGATAAAGTTGATAAGTTACAAAGGGGTGACGAGCTTATGCCCGGCGTTATGAAAATGGTAAAAGTTTTTGTAGCAGTTAAGCGTAAATTGCAACCTGGGGATAAAATGGCAGGAAGACATGGCAACAAAGGAGTTATTTCGCGTATCATGCCAGCAGAGGATATGCCTTATTTAGATGATGGAACGCCGGTAGATATTGTTTTAAATCCACTTGGGGTTCCATCACGGATGAATGTTGGTCAGATACTTGAAACCCACCTTGGTTGGGCATCCAGAGGTTTAGGTAAACAGATCGGTGAGGCAGTGGATGCTGCTAGGGCATCTCGCGATTTAAAGCCTTTGCGAGAAAGGTTAAAAGAAATATATCCAGAAGACCAATACAACGAAACAATGGCGCACATGGATGATGAGCAAATAATTGAGCAATCAAATCTTTTGACTAGGGGTGTGCCCATGGCAACGCCGGTTTTCGACGGAGCAAAAGAAGCGGATGTTTTAAAATTACTCGAGCAAGCCGGCCTATCTGAAACAGGACAGGAATGGTTAATCGATGGCAGAACAGGCGAGCAATTTGATCGTCCTGTAACCGTTGGGTACATTTATATGCTAAAATTACATCACCTAGTGGATGAAAAAATCCATGCTCGGTCTATCGGGCCATACAGCCTAGTAACCCAACAACCACTTGGTGGTAAGGCCCAGTTTGGCGGCCAAAGGTTTGGAGAAATGGAAGTTTGGGCTTTGGAAGCATATGGTGCAGCTTACACATTGCAAGAGATGTTAACAGTTAAATCTGACGACGTATCAGGCCGTACAAAGGTTTACGAAGCCATAGTAAGGGGCGATGATGATTTTGAAGCAGGAATTCCTGAGTCATTTAATGTACTAGTAAAAGAGCTTCGTTCATTGGGTCTTAATGTAGATCTTCATGACGTAGAGAAATAAAAAGCAAATGCCCAGAAGTTTACTTAATGTGCAAAAAGAAAAAAATAAACCGGCTATGTCGGAGCTATCATAAGACGTGAGGAGTATGATTGATGAACGATTTGATGAACCCATTTGGTCAGCTAAAGTCGGCACAAAGTTTTGATAAAATTAAGATCTCCATAGCATCACCAGAACTAATAAGATCATGGTCATTTGGTGAGATAAAGAAACCTGAGACTATAAATTATCGAACGTTCAAGCCAGAAAAGGATGGTCTGTTTTGTGCACGAATTTTTGGTCCGGTTCGTGATTATGAGTGTCTGTGTGGCAAGTACAAGCGGATGAAATATCGCGGTATAATTTGCGAGAAATGTGGGGTTGAAGTTACTTTATCCAAAGTCAGGCGGGAGCGAATGGGGCACATAGATCTGGCAGCTCCAGTAGCTCATATTTGGTTTCTTAAGTCACTCCCCAGCAGAATTGGTCTTTTGGTAGATATGGCTCTAAAAGACCTCGAAAAAGTTCTCTATTTTGAAAATTTTGTCGTTCTTGAGCCGGGTTTGACAAGTCTGAAGAAAGGGCAACTTTTGACTGAGGAAGAATTTTACGATGCTCAAGATGAATATGGTGATGAAGCCTTTCAGGCTGAAATTGGCGCTGAGGCCATTAAAACGATCTTGTCCGGAATTGATCTCGAAATTGAGCGAGAATCAGTTCGTAGTGATTTGCGTGAAACAGGCTCCGAGGTAAAACGTAAAAAACTAGTAAAACGTTTGAAATTGATCGATGCATTCAGGGAAAGTGGATGTCGTCCTGAATGGATGATATTGGACGTTGTTCCTGTTATTCCACCTGAATTACGTCCGCTCGTTCCACTGGATGGGGGCCGTTTTGCAACATCTGATCTCAATGATTTGTATCGTAGAGTAATAAATAGAAATAACCGACTTAAAAGACTTATAGAATTACGTGCACCCGATATTATTGTAAGAAACGAGAAACGAATGTTACAAGAAGCTGTGGATGCGCTTTTTGATAATGGTAGGCGTGGCCGAATAATTAGCGGTGTTAATAAAAGACCATTAAAATCTTTGTCTGATATGTTAAAGGGTAAGCAAGGCAGATTCCGTCAAAACTTGTTAGGTAAGAGAGTTGATTATTCAGGCCGTTCTGTCATTGTTGTAGGCCCTGAATTGAGATTACATGAATGCGGTCTTCCGAAGAAGATGGCTCTAGAGTTATTCAAACCATTTATATATTCAAAATTGGAACTTTACGGATTAGCTAGCACAATAAAAGCTGCTAAGAGAATGGTAGAAAAGGAACGCCCTGAAGTTTGGGATATTTTAGAACAAGTAATTAGAGAACACCCCGTAATGTTAAATCGTGCGCCAACGCTGCACCGTCTTGGTATCCAAGCTTTTGAACCAAAATTGATAGAAGGGAAGGCAATTCAACTTCACCCATTAGTTTGTACAGCTTTTAATGCCGATTTTGACGGTGACCAAATGGCGGTGCATGTTCCTTTATCGCTCGAAGCTCAATTAGAAGCACGTGTCTTAATGATGTCTACTAACAACATTTTAAGCCCAGCCAATGGTAAGCCGATTATTGTTCCTTCTCAAGATATAATTTTAGGGCTGTACTATCTCACTATGGAGCGGGTAGGGGAAGAAGGAGAAGGAATGGCCTTCGCGGATATCCAAGAAATTTTGCTTGCGCTTGATAACGGTTCAGTTAGCTTGCAGGCAAATGTTAAAGCAAGGGTCTCAACGTTTGACGCTTCAGGTAAGCGGATTATAAAAGTCATGGAAACCACTCCAGGTCGTGCGCGATTGGCTGATTTGCTGCCAGATAACCCCAATATAACTTTCGACTTGGTAAATAAGTTAATGACAAAAAAAGAAATTACTAATGTTATTGACACTATTTATCGTCATTGTGGCCAAAAAGATACGGTTATTTTTTGCGACAGGTTGATGTCTCTAGGTTTTGGTCAGGCTTGTAAATCGGGCATATCATTTGGAATTGCTGATTTAAAAACACCAGACCTTAAGCAAAAATTCGTTTCTGACGCGGAGGCTCAGGTTACAGAATTTGAAAGTCAATATCTTGATGGTTTTATCACGCAAGGCGAAAAGTATAATAAAGTAATTGATGTATGGTCTCGGTGTTCCGATGTAGTGGCTGATGAGATGATGAAGAATATATCTACAATTGAGAGTGGTAAACCTGTAAACTCTGTATGGATGATGGCTCATTCGGGCGCTCGTGGTTCTGCTGCTCAAATTAAGCAATTAGCTGGAATGCGTGGTTTAATGGCAAAGCCATCTGGTGAGATAATTGAAACTCCGATCAAATCGTCTTTTAAAGAAGGATTAGACGTTTTAGAATATTTTAATTCCACTCATGGCGCTAGAAAAGGATTGGCTGATACAGCTTTGAAAACAGCAAACTCTGGTTATCTTACAAGAAGGCTTGTTGACGTAGCGCAGGATTGTATCATTACTCTTGAAGATTGTGGCACAACAGAGGGCATAACAATTCGCCCAGCAACGAATGGTAGTGAAATTGTAGACTCGCTGGCAGATAGAATTCTTGGGAGATATCTAGCTGCTGATTTAATAAATCTAGAAACCAATGAGATAATCGTCAAACAAGGTGAGATGGTTCAAGAAGACCATTTGGAGGCCATAGATAAATCTGGTCTTGATCAAGCTTACATCAGGTCTGTTTTAGTTTGTAACGCCCCTGTAGGAATTTGTGGCACCTGTTATGGTCGAGATTTAGCCCGTGGAACAACGGTAAATATGGGAGAGGCCGTGGGAGTGATAGCTGCGCAATCAATAGGCGAACCCGGAACCCAGCTAACGATGAGGACTTTTCATGTCGGAGGAGCAGCTCAAAGAGGGGCGGAGGAAAACAAGATTGAAACTTCTATAGCTGGTAAAGTTCAATTGGTTGACGTGAGTATTGTTGAAGGTTCAGACGGAAGCCCAATCGTGATGTCCAGAAGCTCTGAACTGCTAATAATAGACGATCAGGAACGTGAGCGTGCAAGATATAGGTTGCCCTATGGAGGAAAACTTTTTGTAAAAAATGGACAAATGGTTAACCTTGGAGACATTTTGATTGAATGGGATCCTTATACCATTCCAATTATTACTGAAGTCAGTGGCATAGCTAATTACGTGGATCTATCAGATGGTGTATCAATGCGTGAAGCCGCTGATGAAATAACTGGTATTGTCAGCCGTGAGGTCGTGGAAACAAAACAATCAGGAAATTCAGCAAACTTACGACCCAGAATTACATTGCGTAATATGGAAGGAGAAGTACTATCGCTACCAAATGGGATGGAAGCGAGATATTTTTTACCAGTTGGCGCCATTCTCTCGGTCGATAATGGCTCTGAAGTGAAGGCTGGGGAAGTAGTTGCAAGGATACCAAGAGAATCCTCAAAAACACGTGATATAACAGGGGGTCTTCCGAGGGTTGCGGAGCTTTTTGAGGCCAGAAAGCCAAAAGATTTCGCAGTGATAAGTGAAATTGACGGCCGTGTAGAGTTCGGCACAGACTACAAAGCTAAAAGACGTATAAGAGTAGTGCCCGTTGACCACGAGCAAGAAGCTGTTGAATATCTTCTACCAAAAGGACGAAACTTAGCCGTGAATGAGGGTGATATTGTCAGAAAGGGAGACCTTTTACTCGACGGCTCTCCAGTACCTCACGATATTTTGAATATATTAGGTGTAGAAGCACTTGCCGAATATCTTGTTAAAGAAATTCAGGACGTATATAGGCTCCAGGGCGTAAAAATTAATGATAAACATATAGAAGTTATTGTCCGTCAAATGCTTCAAAAGGTAGAAATTGAGAATGGTGGAGATACTACACTTCTTGTTGGTGAGCAGGTTGAGCGAGAAGAATACATCTTTGCAAATGAGGCTGCGAAATTAGAAGGTCTAAATCCAGCAGTGGCAAGGCCTGTTTTGCTTGGTATAACCAAAGCTTCCCTGCAGACCCGTTCTTTCATATCTGCTGCATCCTTTCAAGAAACAACTCGAGTGTTAACGGAAGCTTCGGTTTCAGGGCGTGAAGACAGGCTTGAGGGTTTAAAAGAAAATGTGATCGTTGGCCGACTTATACCTGCAGGTACCGGTTCTGTGATAAACAAGATGCGAAGAGTTGCGTCAGAGCGCGATAATGTTATTGCATCTAATCGAAAGGCAGAGGCTGAAGCGAAAGCTTTGCATGATCAAACAGATAGCTTTGCAGATGAAGATTTTGAGAGGTCAGAAGAGTTGTAATTTCGTAAATCAGAGAGTTTATTAGGCAAAATTAAATAAAAAAAGACAAAATGGTAAATAAAAGCTTGACCATTTCGTCGACAAAAAATAGTATTCGCGCAGTTTTGTTGAACTAGGTAGTGGATTTATATTCTTTATGTTTCTCCAAACACTAGGTCGTATATACAAGCGTTTGGTATGGTAAATACTTTTTAGAAATTAACTACTAAGACGGTAGTTTATTAATTAACAATTAGTTACGTGATAAAGGGCCTAATATGCCAACTATTAACCAGCTGATAAGACATGGTCGAAAACGTCCTTTGTCTCGAAATAAAGTTCCTGCCATGGAGGCTTGCCCACAAAAAAGAGGCGTATGTACCAGAGTTTACACTACTACACCTAAAAAACCAAACTCTGCACTTCGTAAAGTGGCTCGGGTAAGATTAACAAATGGTTTTGAGGTAACGAGTTACATTCCCGGTGAAGGCCATAATTTACAGGAACATTCAGTTGTTCTTATTAGAGGGGGGCGGGTTAAAGATTTACCAGGCGTTCGTTATCACATAATTCGCGGCACCTTGGACACACAGGGTGTATCCGACCGCCGCCAACGTCGTTCAAAATACGGCGCAAAACGTCCGAAATAAAAGGAGTTACTTATGTCTCGTCGTCACCGTGCAGAAAAACGAGAGGTCATACCTGACCCAAAGTTCAAAGACGTTGTGGTATCAAAATTTATGTCTTGCCTAATGTTTGATGGAAAACGTTCCCTTGCTGAGAGAATAGTATATGGAGCTTTTGAACAAATAGAAAGTAAATCTGGTAACGAACCTGTAAAGGTATTCCATGATGCATTAGAAAACGTTAGGCCTCATTTGGAGGTTAGGAGCAGAAGGGTTGGTGGCGCTACTTACCAAGTGCCTGTGGAAGTCCGTTCTGATCGAGCACAGGCTTTGGCAATTCGCTGGTTGATAGATAGTTCTCGAAAAAGGGGTGAAAGAACTATGGTGGGCAGGTTATCCGCTGAGTTGATTGATGCATCCAATAATAGAGGAAATGCGGTAAAAAAGCGAGAAGATACACATAAAATGGCTGAGGCTAATAGAGCTTTTGCCCATTATCGTTGGTAAAAGTTGTCGGGAGTAAGCTTAATGGCGCGGGAATACACATTAGATAGATATCGAAATTTTGGAATAATGGCTCATATAGATGCGGGTAAAACGACAACTACAGAAAGAGTTTTATATTATACTGGCCGCTCCCATAAGATTGGTGAAGTCCATGATGGCAATGCTACGATGGATTGGATGGAGCAGGAACAAGAGAGAGGAATTACAATTACTTCTGCCGCGACAACCTGTTTTTGGTTTCGCACAGAAGACGGTGAGAACCCAACTGCCGAGTATGGAAAAGACCCAGAAGAAGCTAAATTCAGATTCAATATCATTGACACACCAGGACACGTAGATTTTACAATTGAGGTTGAAAGGTCACTTGCTGTGTTGGATGGCGCTGTTTGTGTCCTTGACGCTAACGCTGGAGTGGAGCCCCAAACAGAGACAGTTTGGCGGCAAGCTGATAGATATAAGGTACCTCGTGTTGTTTTCGTAAACAAGATGGACAAAATAGGAGCCGATTTTTTTAATTGCGTTAGGATGATATCTGATCGTACGGGTGCAACCCCCTTGCCAATACAAATGCCAATTGGTGCGGAAAGCGAATTTGTAGGATTGATAGATTTGGTCTCAATGAAAGAGTGGGTATGGCAAACCGAAGATTTAGGCGCAAGCTGGGTAATTCAAGACATTCGGGATGATTT
This sequence comes from uncultured SAR116 cluster alpha proteobacterium, assembly GCA_902625725.1. GTDB lineage: Bacteria > Pseudomonadota > Alphaproteobacteria > Puniceispirillales > Puniceispirillaceae > UBA5951. The sequence goes on from CACOCY010000001.1 coordinate 76,261, forward strand.
GAAAGACAAGGCTGAAAAAATGCGTGCTGATATGGTAGAAATTGTCGTTGAACAAGATGATCAGGTTATGGAGCGTTTTTTGGAAGGTGAAGAACCAGATGAAAAGACAATCAAACGGCTAATCCGAAAAGGGACTCTAGCGATGGATTTTGTAGCTGTTATGTGTGGCTCAGCATTTAAAAATAAAGGTGTTCAGCCGATGTTGAATGCAGTTATTGATTTTTTACCTGGTCCAAAAGACGTCCCAGATTATATGGGTTTTGCTCCCGGTGATCACACAGAAACTCGCGATATTGCCCGCAAAGCAGACGATGCAGAACCATTCACTGGGCTTGCATTTAAAATAATGAATGACCCATTTGTGGGGTCACTTACGTTTCTCAGAATATATTCTGGTTGTCTTAAAAAAGGTGACTCTCTTATGAACTCAACAAAAGGAAAGAAGGAACGAGTTGGTCGAATGATGATGATGCATTCGAACAATAGAGAGGAAATTGAAGAGGCGTATTCTGGAGATATAGTTGCTCTTGCAGGAATGAAGGAAACAACAACTGGTGATACGATTTGCGACCCATCAAAGCCTGTTGTTCTTGAAACTATGACGTTCCCAGACCCTGTGATTGAGATTGCAATTGAACCAAAATCAAAGAATGATCAAGAAAAAATGTCTGCTGGGCTCCAACGACTTGCCGCAGAAGACCCGTCATTTCAGGTGTCATCGGATAATGAGTCTGGACAAACCATTATGCGAGGAATGGGGGAATTGCACCTCGATATCTTAGTTGACAGATTAAAGCGTGAATTCAAAGTTGAAGCAAACATTGGCGCTCCACAAGTAGCTTATCGTGAGACAATTACTAAAGATGTAGAAATAGATTACACTCATAAAAAACAATCGGGGGGTTCTGGTCAATTTGCGCGAGTAAAAATAAAGTTTGGGCCTCTAAAGGAAGGCGGCTTTCAATTCTCGAACTCAGTTGTCGGAGGCAACGTTCCTAGAGAATTTATCCCGGGAGTTGAAAAAGGAATAAATCAGGCAAAAGATACTGGTATAATTGCTGGTTTCCCAGTGATTGATTTTCAAGCTGAGTTAGTTGATGGAGCTAGTCACGACGTTGATTCGTCGGTCTTGGCTTTTGAAATAGCTGCACGTGCCGCATTTCGTGATGCTATGTCTAAGGCTGCCGCAAGATTGCTTGAGCCTATAATGAAGGTGGAAGTGGTTACGCCAGAGGAATATATGGGTGATATTATTGGCGACTTAAATAGTCGTCGCGGCAATGTGGGAGGGATGGAACCACGCGGAAATGCCCGGGCTATAGATGCGATGGTGCCGCTCGCTAATATGTTTGGATATATCAATACACTTCGTTCTATGAGTCAAGGGCGTGCACAGTATTCAATGCAATTTGATCATTATGAGCAGGTGCCGCAAGCGGTAGCAGATGAAGTTCGAGCCAAGTTGGCGTAAATTTTTTAGCTAGTTTTTATTAGGAGAGTAATCATGTCCAAAGAAAAGTTTGATCGTTCGAAGCCACATTTAAACATTGGTACGATAGGCCATGTTGACCATGGTAAGACAACATTGACGGCGGCTATTACTAAGGTGATGGCAGAGCGAGGTGGTGGAGAATTTCAGGCATATGATCAGATTGACAAAGCTCCGGAGGAGCGTGCACGTGGTATCACGATTTCAACAGCGCACGTTGAGTATGAGACAGAAAACCGTCACTATGCTCATGTAGATTGTCCCGGTCATGCTGACTATGTAAAGAACATGATTACAGGTGCGGCACAGATGGATGGAGCAATATTGGTTGTTTCAGCAGCAGATGGTCCAATGCCACAGACACGTGAGCACATCTTATTAGCAAGACAAGTTGGTGTTCCAGCATTATGCGTATTTATGAATAAGGTTGATCAGGTTGATGATGAGGAATTATTAGAACTTGTTGAAATGGAAATACGAGAGTTACTAAGTTCTTATGATTTTCCGGGAGACGATATTCCGATTGTCAAGGGTTCAGCACTTGCTGCATTAGAAGATAGTAATGAAGAGATTGGTCGTAATGCAATATTGGAGTTAATGAAAGAGGTTGATGCCTATATACCACAACCGGATCGTCCAAAGGATCAGGCGTTTCTGATGCCGATTGAGGATGTTTTTTCAATATCTGGTCGTGGAACAGTCGTAACAGGCAGGATTGAGCGTGGTGTTGTGAATGTGGGCGAGGAGATTGAGATCATCGGTCTTAAAGATACTGCAAAGACAACTTGTACTGGCGTTGAGATGTTTCGCAAGCTATTGGATCAAGGTGAAGCAGGCGACAATGTAGGGGTGTTGCTACGAGGCACTAAGCGAGAAGAGGTTGAGCGTGGGCAAGTATTAGCCAAGCCAGGTAGTATTACACCTCATACAACATTTAAATGTGAAGCATATGTATTAAACAAAGATGAAGGCGGGCGTCACACGCCATTTTTCTCAAATTATCGTCCGCAGTTTTATTTTCGAACTACGGATGTAACTGGTTCTGTTGAACTTCCCTCAGGTACAGAGATGGTAATGCCAGGGGATAATGTTGCGATGACGGTAACGCTGATAGCGCCAATTGCTATGGATGAGGGTCTCCGCTTTGCAATTCGAGAGGGTGGCCGTACAGTTGGAGCTGGTGTGGTGTCGTCTATCGTTAAGTAAATCGGTATTAAGAGAGGCGTGAGCCTCTCTTTTTGTATTTTGAAAAGGGAATATTTTTATGGAAAACCAGAATATTCGTATACGATTGAAGGCTTTTGACCATCGTATATTGGATCAATCCACAAGTGAAATTGTTAATACAGCAAAACGCACAGGTGCAAATGTTCGTGGACCTATTCCTTTGCCAACGGATATGAGAAGATTTACTGTTCTTCGGTCTCCACATATTGACAAAAAAAGCCGTGAGCAATTTGAAATGCGTACACATAAACGGTTATTAGATATTATTGATCCTACACCACAAACGGTTGATGCACTTATGAAATTAGATTTAGCTGCAGGTGTGGACGTAGAAATAAAGCTTTAGAGCTAAAAAAAGTGAGGTGATGGCGTTATGCGCAGCGGTGTGATAGCTAGAAAAGTCGGTATGACACGTGTATTTAATGCGAGTGGTCAGCATATTCCAGTAACTGTTCTCTTCATGGATTCTGTGCAAGTGATTAGTATACGGAATCGAGAGAAAGATGGCATTACGGCGGTTCAAGTCGGAGCTGGATCAGTAAAGGTTAAGAATGTATCTTCTGCAATGCGAGGACACTTTGCAAAAGCCTCAGTTTTACCAAAACGGAAAATTGCGGAATTCAGAGTATCAGAGGATGCAATGCTTGAGCCTGGTGCAACATTAGTACCCAGCCACTTCGTGCCTGGGCAAATAGTTGATGCTGTCGGAAAATCCCATGGAAAAGGTTTCGCTGGTGCGATGAAAAGGCATAATTTCGGTGGTTTACGAGCATCTCATGGCGTTTCGCTTTCTCACAGGTCACATGGCTCTACTGGTCAATGTCAGGATCCCGGTAAAGTTTTTAAGGGTAAAAAAATGGCAGGGCATTTGGGTGCAAAAAGAGTAACAATTCAGAACTTAGAAATCGTTTCAGTTGACGATGATAATGGAGTAATTTTAGTTCAGGGTTCCGTACCTGGGCCCAAAAATGGGTGGGTTTTATTGTCTGATGCAATAAAGAAAAAGGTCCCTGATGAAGCCCCCTTTCCAGCAGGCCTGTTAAATGAAAAACCTTCTAGTGAAAACAAAGATTTTATGACTAGTGAGGAAATAGAAGCATCTCCTGAGAAAACAAATGAAGATGAACCACTTGCTGATACCATTGTAGGCAGTCAGGAGGCTAAAGATGAAAGTTGAATTAAAATCAATTGGGAGCAAAAAATCTGGCAACATCGAGTTAGCTGACACCGTTTTTGGCATCACTCCTAGGGAAGATATAGTTGCACGAGTGATAAAATGGCAACTAGCTAAGCGACGTGCGGGGACACATAAAGTGAAATCTCGATCAGAAATAGCCAAAACTGGTGCAAAGATGTTTCGTCAAAAAGGGACTGGCAGAGCTCGCCATGGTCCGGCTTCTGTTGTTCAGTTTAGAGGTGGCAGCGTTGTCCATGGTCCTGTTGTTAGAGATCATGGGCATGATTTGCCAAAAAAAGTTCGAAAGCTTGGTTTGCGGTCAGTTCTATCGGCTAAAGCCGCCGCTGGAAAACTTATTATTGTGGATAAGCTTCAGTCTGATGGAAAGACAGCCTCGTTAAAGTCAAAATTAGATTCATTGGGTGCTTCCAATGCTCTGGTTATCGGAGGTGAGACCCTTGAAATAAACTTCATGCGTGCTGCTTCCAATATACCATTAGTTGACGTTTTGCCGTCTCAAGGACTTAACGTATACGATGCAGTTCGACGAGATATGCTCGTTATGACAAAAGAGGCTGTAAGCTTCACTGAGGAGCGGTTAAAATGAGCATTCGACCAAGAAAAAGGCTTGAAACTAAAATAAGTCAAGCACAAGCTTATGACACAATTATTCGTCCCGTCATTACCGAGAAAGCAACTATGTCTGGTGAGAACGGCCACATAGCATTCGTTGTCCGAAATAGCGCTACCAAACCAGAAATAAAAGCTGCTGTAGAAATGCTATTTGATGTAAAAGTTACTAATGTAAATACGCTTATTACAAAAGGAAAAACAAAAATATTTCGTGGGCGAGCTGGTCGAAGAGTTGATGTAAAAAAAGCAATAGTCACATTGGCTGAGGGTCAGTCAATAGAGATAATGGGAGCATAAGTTATGGCGTTAAAAAAGTTTAACCCCATTACCCCCGGTCAACGTGGTTTAGTGATTGTAGACAGATCAAGTCTTCATAGGGGAGATCCAGTCAAAAAGCTAACTCAGGGGTTAAATAAAACCGGCGGCCGTAATAATTCAGGACATGTAACTTCTTGGCACCGTGGAGGGGGTCATAAGCGTAAATATAGGTTGATTGACTTCAAACGTCGCAAATTCGACATGAAAGCGACGGTTGAACGACTTGAATATGATCCAAATAGGACAGCGTTTATTGCGCTTATCACGTACGAAGATGGAGAACAGTCTTACATTTTAGCTCCTCAAAGATTATCTGCTGGTGATGTAGTTGAAGCAGGGTCAAAGGCTGACATAAAACCAGGAAACGCACTTCCTATTGCTAATATACCTGTTGGAACACTAATCCATAATATAGAATTAAAACCGGGAAAAGGTGGGCAGCTTGCCCGTTCAGCGGGAACATATGTTCAACTTGTTGGACGTGACAGAGGATATGCTATTTTGCGTTTGACCTCGGGAGAGGTTCGTTTGGTTCGTTCTGAATGCATGGCATCAATTGGAGCTGTTTCAAACCCAGACCAACAAAACATAAAAATAGGCAAAGCCGGCCGCAATAGATGGCTTGGGAGGAGACCACATGTACGTGGCGTAGTAATGAATCCTGTTGACCACCCCCATGGCGGCGGTGAGGGCAGGACCTCCGGTGGACGTCATCCAGTAACACCTTGGGGCAAACCAACAAAAGGCAAGCGAACTCGTAATAACAAAAAGACAGACCGCTTAATTGTGCGGCGTCGGAAACCATAAGGGAGCTTTGAGGAATGGCACGTTCAGTTTGGAAAGGCCCGTTCATAGATGGCTATTTGCTTAAGAAGGCAGAAAAAGCAGCTGCTTCTCAACGTAATGATGTTGTGAAGATATGGTCACGCAGGTCGACTATATTGCCACAATTTGTGGGGATCACATTTGGTGTATATAATGGTAAAAAATTTATTCCTGTTTCTGTTTCAGAGGACATGGTTGGTCACAAATTTGGCGAGTTTGCGCCAACGCGGACCTACTATGGCCATGCAGCAGACAAGAAGTCTAAGAGGTAATACGGGTCATGGGTAAAAAATCAATGTCACGCCGTGTTGCTGACACCGAAGCGAAAGCGGTATTAAGAAATGTGCGGGTCAGCCCCCAAAAATTAAATTTGGTTGCAACCATGATTCGTAGAATGGATGTTGGTAAAGCACTCGCAGCGTTGGAGTTTTCAAGAAGAAGAATTTCCAATGACGTTAAGAAAGTACTGGAATCAGCTATTGCGAATGCAGAAAATAATCATTCTTTAGATGTGGACAGATTAGTTGTGAAAGAAGCTTATGTTGGTAAATCAATAGTTATGAAAAGATTTCGCGCTAGAGCAAGAGGGCGTGGCTCACGTATTTTAAAGCCCTTATCACATTTAACAATTGTAGTGAGTGAGAAAGAGGAGCAGGCATAATGGGCCAAAAAATAAAGCCAATAGGGCTAAGGGTTGGAATTAATCGTACGTGGGACTCTCGCTGGTTTGCGGGAAGAACCTATGGCGAACTGCTCCACAAGGATATCGCTCTTCGTTCCCATTTGATGGAAAGACTTAAACCCGCTGGTATTAGCAGGATTGTTATTGAAAGGCCAGCAGGTAGAGCACGAATAACTATCTACGCTGGCCGTCCTGGATTAATTATAGGTAAGAAAGGTCAGGATATTGAAAATCTTCGTATTGACCTAGTTAAGCGTGTTGGTTCGGATGTTAGCTTAAACATAGTGGAGGTTCGTAAGCCAGAAATTGATGCAAAGTTAGTTGCAGAAAACATAGCTCAGCAACTTGAGAGACGTGTGGGATTTAGACGTGCAATGAAACGAGCGGTACAATCTGCAATGAGGCTTGGCGCATTAGGTGTAAGAATTAATTGCTCAGGTCGTCTTGGAGGAGCCGAGATTGCTCGCACTGAATGGTATCGAGAGGGAAGAGTTCCATTACACACATTGCGTGCAGAAGTTGACTATGCTGAAGCCACTGCTTTTACAACTTATGGAGCTAATGGAATAAAGGTTTGGATCTTTAAGGGCGAAGTTATGTCACATGATCCAATGGCCCAAGACAAACGGCTTGCTGAGCAAACTTCAAGTGCAATGCCTCGAAATAATGGTTAATGGAGGAAATTAAGTTATGCTTTTACCTAAACGCACCAAATTTCGAAAGGCACACAAGGGGCGAATACACGGTAATGCGAAGGGCGGAACCCAGCTCAATTTTGGTTCCTATGGGCTGAAGGCGTTGTCCCCTGAAAGAATTACAGCGCGCCAGATAGAGGCTGCGCGCCGTGCTATAACCCGACACTTAAGGCGTTCTGGCCGAGTCTGGATAAGAATTTTTCCAGATGTACCAGTTTCTAGTAAGCCTGCTGAAGTCAGAATGGGCAAGGGCAAGGGCTCGCCTGAATTTTGGGTAGCGCGTGTTGCTCCTGGTCGAATATTGTTCGAAATCGATGGTGTTTCTTGGGAGCTGGCAAACGAAGCTTTAAAGCTGGCATCCGCAAAATTACCAATAAATACCCGCATAGTTCGACGTCTCGGTGACGCGTAAAATTGGAGATTGAAAATGGCAACAGTTAAAGCGTCTGAAATGCGAGCACAAACCAGCGATGAGTTGAAAACAAAGCTTGTATCTTTGAAGAAAGAGCAATTTAACCTTAGATTTAAAGTAGCTGCCGGTGAAAATGAAAATGCATCAAGAATACGAATTGTGAGGCGGGAAATCGCCAGATTAAAAACAGTTCTTTCAGAAAAAATGAATGAAACTATTTCAGAAACAGGAAAATAAGAGTATGCCAAAACGTATTTTACAGGGTGTGGTTGTTAGCAACAAAGGGGAAAAAACAGTTATTGTTCAGGTGGAGCGCAGATTGATGCATCCCGTATATAAAAAGTTTATAACAACTTCAAAAAAATATGCTGCTCATGACGAAGAGAACAGGTCAAAAGAAGGTGAACAAGTAAGAATACGCGAATGTCAGCCTGTGTCAAAACGAAAAACTTTTGAAGTGGTTTACGATGAAGCGGTGAAGGCTTAGTTAGGAAACATTATAATGATACAGATGCAGTCAAACTTAGAAGTTGCAGACAACTCCGGGGCTCGGAAGGTCCAGTGTATAAAAGTGCTTGGAGGATCAGGTCGAAAATCTGCGGGGGTTGGCGATGTTATAGTTGTTTCTGTAAAAGAGGCAATTCCCAGAGGCCGAGTAAAAAAAGGAGACGTTTACAGAGCAGTGATAGTTCGCACATCTAAAGAGATTAGGCGTGATGACGGTACAGCCATTAGATTTGATAGGAACGCCGCTGTTCTATTAAATAAGCAGAATGAACCTATTGGAACACGTATCTTTGGACCTGTTACAAGAGAGTTGCGCTCCCGCAATTTTATGAAAATCGTTTCATTGGCACCGGAGGTATTATGATGCGGCCGAAATTAAAAATAAAAAAAGGTGATGAGGTTATTGTTACTACCGGGAAGGATAAAGGTAAAAAAGGACAAGTTCTCGAAGTTATGCCCTCTGAATCCCGTGTAAAGGTGCAAGGGGTTAATATGGTCAAACGTCACCGTCGTCCAACACAGACTGCTCCTGGGGGTATAGATAATATCGAGGCTTCAATGCACATTTCGAATGTTGCTCACATAGACCCCGACTCAGGAAAAGCAACACGAGTTAGTTATAGTATTGAAAACGGAAATAAATTAAGAGTTGCGAAAGCCTCGGGGAAGGTTATTAGCTAAATTAGAGGATGTTAAGATGAAAACGCGTTTGGAAGAATATTATCGAACGGCTGTTCGCCCAGATCTTAAATCGAAATTCGGTTATGACAACGAATTTCAGATACCACGAATACAAAAAGTGGTTGTAAACATGGGTGTTGGTGGTGCTGTTCGTGATTCAAAGAAAGTTGAGTTTGCTGTCAAAGATATGACAGCAATAGCAGGTCAAAAGCCTGTGGTCACTAGGGCAAAGAAAGCAAATGCAGCCTTTAAATTGAGAGAAGGCATGGCTATTGGATGTAAAGTTACTTTACGTAAAGATAAAATGTACGAATTCCTTGATAGGCTGGTGAATATAGCTTTGCCACGTGTACGCGACTTTCGCGGATTAAATAATAAAAGTTTTGATGGCAATGGTAATTATGCGCTCGGTATCAAAGAGCAAATTGTGTTTCCAGAAATTGAATATGACAAAGTAGATGAAATCCGTGGAATGGATATCATCGTGGTAACAACAGCGCAAACGGATGATGAAGCACGAGAATTACTTCGTGGTATTCAATTCCCGTTTGGAACCGCTTAACGTTTTTTGTAAAAAGGGATGCTGCAATGGCGAAAAAGAGTTCAATAGAAAAAAATAATAGAAGAATAAAAATGGTTGAGTCCAAAAGGGAACGTCGTGACGCTCTGCGTAATATAGTGAAAAACAGAAATCTTCCCTTAGAAGAACGTTTTGTGGCTTCTATGAAGTTATCAAGGGAACCCAGAGATAGCTCAATGTGTCGTGTCCGTAACAGATGTGAAATAACTGGGCGCCCACGTGGTTATTATCGGAAATTAAAAATGTCACGCATCGCCCTACGGGATCTTGCTTCTTTTGGACAGATTCCTGGCATCGTCAAGTCTAGCTGGTAGGAAAGGGAGAGATTAAATATGTCAATGAGTGATCCTCTCGGAGATATGATTACCCGTATACGAAATGGGCAATCGGCGCGTAAATCAGTTGTGTCTAGTCCTTCATCAAAACTACGCGCGAATGTATTGGAAGTTTTAAAACGCGAAGGATTTATTCGTGATTACAGTGCCTCTCAAGTAAGGCCTGGTATTTCTAAGCTGCAAATTGAGCTTAAATATCATGACGGCTCGCCTGTTATATCTGAAATTGTTCGAGTGTCTCGTCCTGGAAGACGTGTATATTCCGGTATTAAAGACTTGCGCCGGGTATATAATGGCCTTGGAATATCAATTCTATCCACTCCTAATGGTGTTTTATCTGACAATGAAGCTCGTGTTGCAAATGTTGGCGGCGAAGTTCTATGTCAGGTATTTTAAAGGAGGTTTAAATGTCAAGAGTAGGCAACTCACCAGTTTCAATTCCAGATGGCGTATCATTATCTATGGCTTCTGACTTAGTCACTGTAAAGGGTTCTAAAGGTGAACTTCAAAAAAAAATCCCTTCATCTGTAAGTGTTTCTGTCGAGGATAATTTTGTTAAATTTTCAATTAAGAATGATGACAATCAGAGTCGTTCGCATTGGGGCACCACTAGAGCACATATTGCAAATATGGTTAAAGGTGTATCAACTGGCTTCTCCAAAAACTTAGAAATTAATGGTGTGGGTTATCGTGCAGCCATTCAGGGTAGTAAACTTCAGTTGAATCTAGGGTTTAGTCATCCAGTTGAGATGCAAGTTCCAGAAGGATTAAAAGTTACTGTTGATGGAAACACAAAAATTAGTGTGTCAGGCGCAGATAAAGAACTTATCGGCATGTTTGCCGCTGAAATTAGGTCGAAGCGTCCGCCTGAGCCTTTTAAAGGCAAGGGCGTAAAATACGCTGATGAATATATTGTTCGCAAAGAAGGCAAAAAGAAATAAAAGGAACTTATAGATGTTGACAACTCGTGAGATGTTTGAACGCCGCCGTGAGCGCACTAGAGAAATACTTCGCAAAACTGGGCAGGGACGCCCCCGCTTGTCTGTACACCGTTCATCAAAACATATGAGGGCACAAATTATTGATGACAAAAAAGGTAAGACATTAGCGTCTGCATCTACATTAGACCCTGATTTCCGAAAGTTAGGCAAGACCGGCGCTAATTTAAGCGCGGCTAGTTATGTCGGAACGCAACTGGCTGAGCGCGCAAGGAAAACTGGGGTGAAAAATGTAGTATTCGACCGTGGGGGATTTATGTTTCATGGCAGAATTAAAGCACTTGCCGACGCGGCGCGTGAAGCTGGTCTAGAGTTTTAAGGAGTTGAAAAAAATGGCAAGAAATAATGATAAAGCTTCTGACACAGTTATTCGCGAAGAAACAGAACTTATTGAAAAGCTAGTTGGAATCAATCGCGTGGCAAAGGTTGTAAAAGGTGGTCGCAGATTTGGGTTTGCCGCTCTTGTTGTTGTCGGAGATGGCAGAGGGAGAGCTGGCTTTGGAACTGGTAAAGCAAAAGAAGTGCCAGAGGCAATACGCAAAGCAACAGAGGATGCAAAACGTAACATGGTTCGTATACCATTACGTGATGGTCGAACCTTGCATCATGACGTGAAGGGAACTTATGGTGCTGGCCATGTCTTGCTTCGTTCTGCTCCCTCTGGAACAGGTATCATCGCTGGTGGCCCAATGCGAGCTGTATTCGAGGCACTTGGTGTGCAGGATGTGGTCGCGAAGTCGATCGGGACGTCTAATCCACACAATATGATTAAAGCTACCTTCTCTGGGCTTCTATATATTCAAGCTCCTCGTTCCGTTGCTTCAAAGCGAGGTATAAAGGTTGCTAACGTTTTTGGTAAAAAACCTGACTCAGAAAACGTATCGAAAGGTTAAGGTGTGTGATGACAAAAAAAACAATTGTAGTAACTCAGACTAAAAGCTCTATCGGACGTGAGGGAAGCCAGCGACAGACTTTAATTGGTCTTGGGTTGAATAAAATTGGAAGATCGCGAGAGTTAGAAGATACACCAAGTATTCGTGGTATGATAAATAAAGTAAAACACCTATTACAAGTGAATGAGGTGAGCTCATAAATATGAGCTGGTAGGATGCTCTTTGGAGAATATTATGAAATTAAATACTTTAGCAGATAACAAGGGGTCAACGAGAAACCGCAGAAGGGTTGGCCGCGGTACGGGTTCTGGAATAGGCAAAACCTCTGGTAGTGGTCATAAGGGTCAAAAATCGCGTTCTGGCGTTGCTATAAAGGGTTTTGAAGGCGGACAAATGCCTATTCATAGACGTCTTCCAAAACGGGGATTTGTTAATATTTTTCGCAAAAATTTTGCAGAAGTTAATATCGGAAATATACAAAAAGCAATAGATGATGGTAAGATTGACGCTACTAAGCCTTTGGATAGCAATGTACTTCAATCCTCTGGAATAATTGGAAGGTCAAAAGATGGTATTCGTCTATTAGCGAATGGGAATATTTCAGCCAAGATAGAAATTCACGTGGCGGGTGCGTCCAAATCCGCAACTTCAGCTGTTGAAAAAGCAGGTGGTATGGTTGTTTTAAGTAAGCCCGCTGACAGTGCAAAATAACAGATAATATATAAATGGTAATTTAGTTAATGGCAACAAATAGTGGAACACAAGCCGGGTTTGATTTATCTGCTTTCGCCAAAGCAGAGGATTTAAAAAAGCGCCTACTCTTCACTTTAGGGGCTCTTATAATTTATCGTCTAGGAACCTTTATACCATTGCCTGGTATTGATCCTGTCGCGCTTGCAGATGTCTTTTCTCGTCAATCATCAGGTATTCTAGGCATGTTTGACATGTTCTCTGGTGGTGCGCTAGGTAGAATGACGATTTTTGCCCTTAATATTATGCCGTATATTACGGCATCTATTATCATGCAGCTAATGACAGCTATTATTCCGACATTAGAGCAGTTAAAAAAAGATGGAGAGTCGGGGCGAAAAACAATAAATCAGTATACCCGTTATCTAACAGTGTTACTGGCGGCTGTGCAAGGTTACGGTATTGCTATGGCATTAGAGTCATCCGCTGGAGTGGTAGTGGATCCGGGTTTTTTCTTCAGGATCACAGCAGTTGTAACGTTGGTAGGTGGAACGTTGTTTTTAATGTGGCTCGGTGAACAAGTCACAAGTAGAGGTGTTGGAAATGGTATATCACTTATTATTTTTGCAGGCATCATAGCCGAAATCCCATCAGCTTTAGTTGGAATGCTGGAGCTTGGGCGCACGGGTGCTTTGTCTGGAATAGTCATTTTTGGTATAATAATTCTAGCAATCGCGGTAATTGCATTCATTGTTTTCATAGAACGCTCGTTACGAAAGATATTGGTCCAATATCCTAAACGCCAACAGGGTGGGAGGATGTTGGGTGGTCAAGCGCAGCATCTTCCACTAAAGTTAAACGTTGCTGGCGTTATTCCTCCTATCTTTGCGTCCTCACTGTTATTGATGCCAGTTTCAATAATTAATCTGTCTGGATCTCAAGGGAATGGTCCAGACTGGCTCTTAACGCTTAATTCACTTCTGGGTCGCGGTCAGCCTCTTTACCTAGCCATTTATGTGTCTATGATTGTATTTTTTGCATTTTTTTACACTGCAATCGTATTTAACCCAGAAGATACGGCAGAGAATTTACGTCGAAACGGAGGATACATCCCAGGGATTCGTCCAGGAAAACCAACTGCTGACTACCTTGACTTTATTCTTACTAGGTTGACTGTGATTGGCGCAGCTTATCTTGCTGCCGTATGTATTCTACCGGAAATATTGATTAGTCAATATTCCATACCCTTTTATTTGGGCGGCACTTCATTACTTATTGTTGTAACCGTCTCATTAGATACTGTTTCTCAAATACAGTCTCACTTGTTGGCTCACCAATATGAGGGATTAATTAAAAAAGCACAGATTAAGGGGCGCAGGTGATGAATATAATTTTATTTGGACCACCAGGCGCCGGAAAAGGAACACAAGCCGCAAAATTGGTTGATGATCGTTCTATGGTTCAACTTTCTACAGGTGATATGCTCCGAGCAGAAATAACCGGGGGGTCTGATCTTGGGATAAGAGCTAAAAAAATAATGGAGGCAGGCAAGCTTGTGTCTGATGATATTATGATAAAGATGATTGAGATGCGTATGGATGATGATGGAGCAAAAGCTGGCGTAATTTTAGACGGATTTCCTAGAACTTTGAAACAAGCTGAAGCGTTAGACAGAATGCTAACCCAAAATAATGTGGCTATTGACCATGCGATAGAGATAACCGTAGATGAAAATTTATTGTTTGATAGAATTGAAAATAGAGCCATCCAATCAGATGAAGTTAGAGACGATGATAATGCTGAAGTTCTCAAAGAGAGGCTAAAGGTGTATCATAAAAATACTGCCCCTGTTCTGCCCTTTTATCGTAAAAAGGGTATTTTACGTCAGGTTGACGGTATGATGACCATTGAGCAGGTAGCAGAAAAAATTGATAAAATACTAGATAGTTAATAAATTTTTAAACAAATTAATGAGTTAATAAGAGTAAAGTTGAAACGGGCAAATAAAAATTTTTAGCCAAAAACAAAGGAGAGGCCGGTGGCACGAATAGCTGGTATAAATATTCCTACCAAAAAAAGAGTATCAATTGCTCTCACATATATTCATGGTATTGGAATTACAAGTTCGAAACAGATTTGCCAAAAGGCTGGAATTACGGCCGAAAGACGAATCAATGATTTAACAGAAGATGAGTTAACGCGTGTTCGTGATATTATCGATGAAGATTTCATTGTTGAAGGCGATCTAAGGCGTAAAACATCTATGGATATAAAACGTTACCTTGATCTGGGTTGTTTGCGTGGATTACGGCATCGACGCAATCTTCCAGTTAGAGGACAGCGTACACATACTAATGCGCGCACCAGAAAAGGACCTGCAAAGGCCATCGCGGGTAAAAAGAAATAATTAAGACAGGAAAAAAAAATGGCTAAACAACCTTCTCAAATACGTGTTCGTCGTCGCGAAAAGAAAAATATAGCGACTGGTGTTGCACATGTTAATTCCACTTTTAATAACACTATGATAACAATTTCTGATGTTCAGGGAAATACAATAGCGTGGTCATCAGCAGGAACAATGGGATTCAAAGGCTCTAGAAAATCGACACCATTTGCTGCCCAGATGGCTGCGGAAGATGCAGGTAAAAAAGCAGCAGAACATGGCGTGAGATCAGTTGATGTAGAAGTAAGAGGACCTGGGTCGGGACGGGAATCCGCGCTTAGAGCATTACAGTCAGTTGGGTTTACCGTGAATTCCATTAGGGATGTTACACCAATTCCACATAATGGTTGTCGCCCTAGAAAACGTCGCCGCGTATAGTTTGATATAATTTAACTTCCTCAATTATTGCGCACTACATATATTGCGTAGGTCTGATATCGATAAAAATAAAGGAAAACAGATGATAGAAAAAAATTGGATGGAACTGCAGAAGCCTGAGCAAATAGGTGTTAAAGCATCTGAATATAACCCTCGACAAGCTGTAATATCAGTAGGGCCGTTGGAACGCGGATTTGGAATAACCTTAGGTAACTCGCTCCGTCGAATACTTCTATCCTCATTGCAGGGTGCAGCAGTTACAGCCGTACAAATACAAGGTGTTGTTCATGAATTCTCTTCAATTCCTGGAGTGAGGGAGGATGTAACGGATTTAATTCTTAATATTAAGGGAATAGCTGTTTCTCTTGAAGCTGAAGGTGCAAAAAAAGTTCGCTTGCATGCTGAGGGCCCGTTGGAGGTTACAGCTGGTATGATAAGTGAAACAGCTGGTGTAGAAATCATGAACCCGGACCATATTATCTGTCATTTAGATAAGGAAGCTTCATTAGTAATGGAACTTACTATTGAGTCCGGCAAAGGATATGTGCCATCTGCTCAAAATAGGTCGGAAGATTCTCCCATTGGTTTGATACCTGTAGATGCAATATTTAGTCCAATTCGTCAGGTCGCTTATAAAGTTGAAAATGAAAGAGTTGGACAAATCACAGACTATGATCGTTTACTGCTCACTATTGAAACAGATGGCTCAATCACGCCAGAGGATTCAGTTGCTTATGCAGCTAGGATTATGCAAGATCAGTTGCAGCCATTTATAAATTTTGAAGAGCCTAAAACAGAAGTCGTAGAGGATGAAGCTGACAGTCTTCCATTCAATCGTAACCTTCTTAGGAAAGTTGATGAGCTTGAATTATCAGTCCGTTCTGCTAATTGTCTCAAAAATGATAACATTGTTTACATAGGTGATTTGGTTCAGAAGAGCGAGAATGAAATGCTTCGTACTCCTAATTTTGGCAGAAAATCTTTGAACGAGATTAAGGAAGTGTTAAAAGTTATGAATCTAGAGTTAGGCATGGACAATGAAAGTTGGCCACCTGAAAATATTGAGGAATTGGCTAAACGTATAGATGAGCCTTTTTAGGTTTATGTGTCTTAATAGCCCATAAACAGGTAACAGGAGTAAAAAAATGCGACATCGTAGTTCAGGACGGAAATTAAACCGTACATCTAAACACCGTCAGATGCTGTTTCGTAATTTATCCCAAGCGTTGATAAAACATGAGCAGATTGTTACGACTTTGCCTAAAGCGAAAGATTTACGCCCCGTAATTGAAAAACTAATTACCCTTGGCAAAAAAGGCGGTTTGCATGCGCGCAGGCAGGCATTTGCACAGCTTCGTGATGAAAAGATGGTAACAAAGCTATTTGATGTTCTATCAGCGCGTTATTCGGAGAGAGCAGGGGGCTATACCAGGGTATTAAAAGCAGGCTTTAGATATGGTGATGCTGCACCAATGGCTGTGATTGAGTTTGTAGATAGAGATGAGTCCGCAAAAGGACAAGATTCTGGTCCACTTCAAAGTGAAGGGGATGAAAGTGAACTTCCGT
The DNA here is from genome assembly GCA_902625725.1 of uncultured SAR116 cluster alpha proteobacterium. Taxonomy (GTDB): domain Bacteria; phylum Pseudomonadota; class Alphaproteobacteria; order Puniceispirillales; family Puniceispirillaceae; genus UBA5951. Next base: position 92,790 of record CACOCY010000001.1, read on the forward strand.
CAGCCGGGGCAGCATAGTTGGCAAATGATATAACTATTTAATAAAAGAGCCAAAAGCGGCTCTTTTTTATTTTTTCGTAATTTGTTTTGTCAGAAATGTATGAAAAATGACAAAGGATTCGTGTGATACAGTGCCTCTTGCAGAGCAACTACGCCCTACTTGTCTTAGTGACGTCGTAGGGCAACCTCAATTAACAGGACTACCTTATTCCGAATTGCAAGCAAGTTCATTTATTTTTTGGGGTCCTCCAGGTTCTGGAAAAACAACACTAGCAAGAATTTTAGGCGCCCAAACAGAACAGGAATTCATTTGCCTTTCTGCTGTTTTCGACGGTATCGCTGAAATTCGAAAAATTTTCGAACGCGCTAAACTATCAATTAAGAATGACAAACCTATTTTGGTGTTTATCGATGAAATTCATCGTTTTAATAAAGCGCAGCAAGATGCATTACTTCCTGCTATCGAGAGTGGTTTTATTAGATTAATTGGTGCCACAACAGAAAACCCGTCTTTTTCATTAAACTCCGCTTTGCTGTCAAGAACTCAGGTGATTGTATTAACAGCTCTTGATGATGCATCTTTGCGCATTATTTATCAAAGGGCGTTAGACTTTTTGGAGAATCCAATAGAGCTTGATGAAGACTCGCAATGTCTTTTAATCGAATTATCAGACGGCGATGCAAGGTATCTTTTGAATTTAGTCCAGTTGCTTTGTTCTCATAATAAAGAGCGAACGTGGACAAGGGAAAAGGTTTCTGCGTTTTTATCCAAAAGGTCTTTGAATTATGATCGTAATGGGGAACAACATTTTAATTTAATTTCAGCACTTATAAAGTCACTCCGTGCCTCTGATTGTGATGCAAGTTTATATTGGTTAGCTAGAATGATTATAGCAGGTGAGGATCCGTATTATTTACTGAGACGTTTAGTACGGTTTGCAGCTGAAGATATAGGTTCAGCAGACCCTCAGTTGCTCCCCATAGCAATTTCCGTCTGGCAATCCTACGAGCGTCTTGGTAAACCAGAGGCGGAATTACACATCGCAGAGTTAGTTATACTTCTTGCTACTTCCCCTAAGTCAAATTCGGTCTATACCGCCTGGAACAAAGCAATGCGCGCTGCTAAGTCAACTGGAAGTTTGCCTCCTCCTAAGTCGATTTTAAATGCACCTACATCTTTGATGAAAGAGCTAGGGTATTCTAAAAATTATGTTTACGATCACGACGCAGAGAATGCGTTCTCAGGCCAGAATTGTTTCCCAGATGAAATGAAGCGAAGAAAATTATATCACCCTAAAGAGTTAGGTTTTGAAAGGGAAATCAGCAAACGCATTAATTATTGGGATAATTTGCGTGATAAAATTCAGAAAGAGAAAAAGAAACCCCTTGGAAGAATTTGAATTGTTTGTTGGAATAGATTGGTCTGGTGCGAAAGGTTTTTCTCATCGTGGCATCGCTGTAAGTGAAGCAAAATTTGGGAATTCAGCACCAACGATTGTCTCTCCGCCAAATAATGAAAAATATTGGTCTCGAACTGAAGTTAGAAACTACCTTATAAAAAAAAGTAGGAGTAAAAAAATATTAGCTGGAATTGATTTTGCTTTTGCTTATCCTTTTGTTGACGAAATGTCTTTTTTCCCGGGGGCACTCGATTCGCCAAAAACAGCATTCGCTTTGTGGGCGCTCATTGATGAGATTAATGCGGACGAACCTGATTTTTATGGAGGAAATATCTGGAAAGACCCGGTTTTTTCGAAATATTATAACTCACCCGGTAATAAAGGAGTACTTTTTCGTTCCCGCAGAAGGTTAACAGAGATTTGTGCAAAAAAAATAAAGTCTCCAAGTCCGACATTTAACTGCATCGGTCCAGCCGGGGTAGGTACTGGTTCCCTTGCTGGAATGAGAGTCCTACATGAAGTTAGAGACGTTGCTTGTAGATGGCCTTTAGAAAAAAAGAAAAAGACGAAACTGACGTTAGTAGAGATTTTCCCTGCATTCTATTTTGCACTTTCTGGCATAAGACCAGTTAAAGGGAATCATGCAAGAATTGAAATGCTTAATAAGGCATTAACATTTTTCGACTCTTGCCAATTGCCAGATGACTTTGTTGTTAATGGACCGGATTTTGACGAGGCTGACGCGATCATATCATCTGCAGCAATAAGAGCATTATCCAAAAAAAAGACAACATGGATGGTTCCCAATGCCGCAAATCAAGAGGGATGGATATTCGGTGTGGAAATTGATAACCAATCAATAAAAATATAACATTGTTTTCATTGGTAAAAAATGGAATGTTGCAATATCAAGCTTTTGCCATACCGGCCATTTGTATTTTGGTGTAAAATACATATATAAATAGTGTAATTCTTCAGTTAAATATTTAATTCTGGTGATTAGTTTTTGGATAGTTTAATTTTAATTTCTAGAGACGAAGCCGGAATACGGCTCGATCGAGTTATTCGGAGTCGCTTTCCTAACCTGAGACAAGGTCAGTTAGAAAAGCTATTAAGGTTAGGCAAAATAAGATTAGATGCAAAAAAAGTAAAAGCTGGAAAAAGAGTGCAAACTGGTCAAGAGATAGAATTTAGAATCAACTTAAATAAATATTTATCTGAGCAATCAAGCCCCAAAATAAATACTACAAAACCTGTTATTTCGGATACTGCAAGAAGAAAGGCAATAAGCCTTCTTGAAAGCTGGAAAATCGATGAAACATCTGAATGGATTGCGATTAATAAACCTGATGGAGTAGCAGTTCAGGGTGGCTCAAAAGTAAAATTTCATGTCGACCGCTTATTGCAAGAGGGCTTTGGGGACCAACGACCAAAACTTGTTCACCGAATAGATAAAGATACATCAGGTATTTTGCTATTAGCAAAAACTCAGAAATCTGCTCGTTTATTAACGAAATATTTTAGAGAGCAGGCAATTAGCAAAACGTATCTTGCTTTTTGCGTAGGTAAAATTGGTAAATCGGGTAGAATCTCAGAGCCAGTAACTAAATATTTACAAAAAGGAATCGAGAAAATGAGGGTTGATAAAGAGGAAGGTGTTTCGGCCATAAGCCTTTATGAAAGGATATTTTACAATAACGGAATTAGTTTTGTATGCCTTCGTCCAGTAACAGGTAGGACCCATCAACTAAGAGTGCATTTGAACTTTATTGGGAAACCTATTTTGGGTGATTGGAAATATGCCGGCAATAAAGCACATCCTGCTGTCGAATTAGATAAAAAATTACACCTTCACGCCCATTTTATGACCCTGCCCGATGGACAACAAATCAAAGCTGAGGTGCCAGAGCATATGAAATTGGCGGCATGCAAGATAGGTGCAGACATCCCAGCTGATAATCAATATTTTGTAAGCTGTTAAAAGGTTTCGATACTGTGATGACTATAGTTGCTTCTAACCAAAAACAATCTTCGCGTCTTGTATTATTCGATTTTGACGGGACGTTATGCGATAGCGCAGAACAGATTGTGAACGCCATTAAAAAAGCTGGTCAAGACGTAGGTTTGACTAATATAGAAGATGAGCAAACTCGTCAGTATATTGGTCAAGGACTTCATCATTTAGCATTAAAACTTACAAATTATAATAATGAGAAGGCAAATGAATTTTTTGATGCTTATAGACACAATTTTAAAGTTACAACGAATTCTAGTGATAGTTACCTGTCGCCATTATTTGAAGGCGCACAAGAGGCTGTCACTTCTCTTGTAAAGGATGGTTGGTTAACTGGTATAGTTACAAACAAAGGTAGAAACGGATTAAATTATTTGATGCAAAAACATGGTATTGTCCATTTATTTGACCTGACCTTTACCGTGGACGAAAAGCAGCCGAAACCTTCCAAGGAAATGGCAATTGACGCGATGTATGATTGTGGAGTTGAGCCCAGTAATACCGTTCTAGTTGGTGATACAATTTATGATGCTCAATGTGCAGCCAATGCTGGAATTCCGTTTGTTGGAGTTAGTTGGGGATATAACAGTGCTGAAATGCTAATGCAGCATGGTGCAAGAACGGTCATTGATAACTTCTCTCAACTTCATACTATTCTGAACGAAATTACTTCTTAAATTGCTTGAACTGAGTGAGAAAGACCCATTGAAACGATTTTACGAACAAGTTCAAATTACACAAGTTGGCCAAGCTTACGAAGTTATCCTTGATGGTCGCTCTTTAAAAACTCCGATGCAGAGAACACTGCATCTTCCGACGGAGGCCTTAGCGCAGAAAATTGCCGACGAATGGTCTAATATAGAAACTGAAATAAATATAGCACATATGCCTATTTTTTCTCTCGCTGTCACTGCAATAGATATGGTTTCATTCCAAAAAGCCGCTTTATCAACGGAAATACAAAATTATATTATGAATGATTTACTTTGCTATAGAGAAACAGAAGATAAAATACTACAAGGACACCAAAATAAAAACTGGGATCCGTGGCTTAAATGGTCAAAAAAAGAGTTTGATTTTGAACTTAAACTAACAAAAGGTGTGATGCCGATTTATCAGGACGAGCGTAATAAAACACTTTTATTTAAAGTGATTTCAGAGATGAGTGTATGGTATTTTATGTGCTTTATGAAGGCAACAACTCTTGCTGGCTCTGCAGTTTTGGCATTAGCATTTATAAAAAAACAATTGAAGGCTGATGAACTGTTTTCCCTTTGCTTCTTAGATGAGCTTTACCAAGTAAAAAGATGGGGAGAAGATGAGGAAGCGTTAAAAAAAAGAAATGCTATTAAAACTGAGTTTTATAATGTATCAGAGTTCTTAAGACTTGTGGACTTATAAAAAATATAGCCCTCTTAAGAATAAAAATGTAAGGAGCATATCTGTGCAGACAAATACCGAAATGCTAGAGGAAAAACGCGCTAAAGCCCGACTGGGTGGCGGACAGGCTCGTATTGATAAACAACATAAAAAGGGAAAATTAACTGCTAGAGAGCGTTTGGCCTTATTATTAGATCCAGGTTCGCTAGAAGAGTGGGATATGTTCGTTGAACATAGATGCATTGATTTCGAAATGGAAAATAATAAAGTACCTGGAGATGGCGTTGTAATAGGTAACGGGTTAATTAATGGCCGTCCTGTATTTGTATTCTCACAAGATTTTACGGTATTCGGGGGTTCACTATCCGAGACACACGCTGCAAAAATCTGCAAAGTAATGGATCAGGCAATAAAGCTTGGCTTGCCTATAATAGGGATAAATGACTCTGGTGGTGCCCGAATACAGGAGGGTGTCGCGTCATTAGGCGGGTACGCCGAAGTGTTTCAAAGAAATGTACTGGCATCTGGTGTTATCCCTCAAATTTCGCTTATTATGGGTCCATGTGCCGGCGGTGCTGTTTATTCACCAGCTATCACTGATTTTATTTTTATGGTAGAAAATTCCTCCTATATGTTTGTTACGGGCCCAGATGTTGTGAAAACTGTAACACACGAAGATTTAACGGCTGCAGAACTTGGAGGTGCGGAAATGCACGCCAAGACATCTGGGGTTAGTCATGGCCGTTTTGAAAATGAGCTGGATATTATAGTAAATGTCAGAAGATTAATGGGTTTTTTGCCACTTTCAAATGAAGCGCCTCTCCCTATAGTTGAGTGTGACGATTCAATTGACCGACAATCAGATACTCTGGCGAAGATCGTGCCTGATAATCCAAATGTTCCATATGATATGACACATATAATTTTAGAAATTGTAGACGACCGTGAATTTTTTGAAATTCATAAAGATTTTGCTCAGAATATTATTGTCGGTTTTGCAAGGATCAATGGCAACCCTATTGGTATTGTAGCTAATCAGCCTCTTGTTTTAGCAGGTTGTCTTGATAGTAGTTCTTCTCGTAAAGCTGCAAGATTTGTCCGTTTTTGTGACGCATTTAATATTCCGCTATTAACGCTAGTTGATGTTCCGGGATTCATGCCAGGTTTAGCACAGGAAACCGGGGGAATAATTAGTCATGGCGCGAAATTATTGTTTGCTTTTGCTGAAGCGACCGTTCCTAAAGTGACCTTAATTACCAGAAAAGCCTATGGCGGGGCATATGACGTTATGGCATCTAAACATTTGCGTGGCGACGTCAATTATGCTTGGCCGAATGCAGAAATTGCGGTCATGGGACCCGAAGGAGCAGCTAGAATAATTTTTCGCGATGCTGCTTACAAACCGGAACTATTGGAAGAAAGAACCAAGAGCTATAGAGAGAAATTTGCAAACCCGTTTGTAGCAGCATCCAGAGGCTATCTTGATGATATTATAAGACCAGTTAACACCCGTCGCAGATTGGTGAATGCGTTTGAAATTTTGAAACGTAAGCAACTAAAAAATCCACCTCGTAAGCACGATAATCTTCCGTTATGAATTGAAATAAATTAAATGAGTGTATTGTTTAATAAAATATTGGTAGCTAATAGGGGTGAGATAGCCTGCAGAATAATTCGAACAGCCCATGAGTTGGGAATTAAGGTTGTTGCTGTTTATTCAGAAGCTGATAAGCACTCCAAGCATGTAAGGTTAGCAGATGAAGCGGTATATATAGGATTATCGCCATCGGTGCAAAGTTATCTATTGATAGATAAAATTATTGAAGTTGCAAAACTGACTTCGGCAGAGGCAATACACCCAGGGTACGGATTTTTGTCAGAGAATGCTGAATTTGTTAGCGCTGTGGAGGCAGCTGGATTGGTTTTTATAGGCCCTGATGCTTACGCTATTGAGATGATGGGCGACAAAATTACTTCCAAAAATATAGCTATGGAAGCAGGCGTTTCCGTTGTTCCTGGAAGTGAAGGCGCTGTTAGTGATATTAAGCAAGCAAAGGCTGAATCCAGAAGAATTGGATATCCGGTTATGATAAAAGCCTCCTCGGGGGGAGGTGGTAAAGGAATGCGCATTGTGGAGCAAGAAGAAGACCTTGAATCCTCTATGCATGCGGCTATGAATGAGGCACGTTCTTCCTTTGGCGACGACCGTGTCTTTATAGAAAAATTTGTTACACAACCTCGACACATTGAGATACAGGTAATCGCAGATACACATGGCAATGTCATACACCTTGGAGAGCGTGAGTGTTCTATCCAAAGACGACATCAAAAGGTTATTGAGGAGGCGCCATCGTGTTTCCTGTCATCAAAAATCCGTCTTGCAATGGGCCAGCAAGCAATTGCACTTGCAAAGGCTGTAAACTATCGCTCTGCAGGTACGGTAGAGTTTATTGTTGGTGCTAACGAAGATTTCTATTTTCTTGAAATGAATACTCGTCTTCAAGTTGAACACCCTGTCACTGAACTCGTGTACAATGTAGATATTGTCTCGCTTATGATAGAAATTGCTGCAGGTAAGCAGCTATCTATTGGACAAGATGAAGTTGAAGCCAAAGGTTGGGCGATGGAAGCTCGTATTTATGCGGAAGACTCGCAAAAAGGATTTTTGCCCTCGATAGGACAATTAATTGAATATAAGGAGCCTATTTTAGATAAAATAAGAATAGACTCTGGTGTTCACGAAGGGGATCATATTACGATGTTTTATGATCCAATGGTTGCAAAAATAATAGGCTATGGAATCGATAGACCAGAGTGTATAGCAAATCTAAGTAAGGCGTTAGATCGGTATAAAATATCTGGAGTTGAAACAAATATTCAATTTTTGAGCGCTATTTTATTGGATGAAAATTTTAACTTGGGGGATATTACTACTGACTTTATCGAGTGCAAATTTGGTGGTAAATTTAACCCTTATAAACCAGATGCAGAATTAGAAAAAAAATTTTTAGCCTTGGCTGCTGCTATATTAATGCCTGTGATTTACCAGTCCAATCCTACAAAAATAAATAAGGCTACTAATATACTTCAGATTTCTAACGGGGATTATTTTCTTACTGATTGGCGTAATTATGAGGGAACCCACGTTATTACAATTGATAATAGACAATATGAAGTTACAGGTCAGGTAACCAAATCTATGACTTTATTTACCGGGCAGATAAATGGAGAAGATATGCCTGTTAAAGTAAATCGCATTTATAATAAAGTCAGGCTGGTCTCGGGTCCTTACTCGATAATGGTTACCATTTTGCCTGCAATAGCGGAGAATGTAATTGAATTTATGCCGGCCCCCAATCTGCTTAGCGGCACACTAAAAGTAACGGCTCCCATGCCTGGTATGTTAACCAAACTGCTTGTGTCTGATGGGGAACATTTATATGCAGGTCAGCAAGTAGCGATTATAGAAGCAATGAAAATGGAAAATAGTCTTCGATGCGAAATTGATTGTATTGTTGAACGCGTTCATGTTAGCGAGGGAGACTTATTAAACGTGGATGATTTAATTTTATCCTTGGGCGAAAAATAAAATTCTTATTTAATGATCTAGCTATGAAGTTTAATAAACATTCACACCAAAAGCCGATTGTAGGCGAAGGATGGAAGGACTTTTCCTCTATTTGTATTAAAATCGATACATTAGATTTAGGGCCTCATGCCAAAGCATTGTTGGCTGAATTGATTGTTTCAGTTAAAGTGGGCATGCCAATCGTTGTAATAGTACTGGCGGCTACAATTGTTGATGTTATTATCAATGAACAGAAGTTGGATCTTGCAAAAAGTGAAAGTTCCAACCGTAAAGAAGTTGATTGGCTTACCATGGCTGAAAGAAAACAGCTTGAATGGTTGAGGGGTTTACGAAATAGGTTATTGCATTATCAAGGAGTAATTTCAGGGATGGGGGGGGCTGACCTCGATCAAAAACGTCTCCGTCTAGAAGCCGATAAAGCTCTTAAAGCGATATCACCATTATTGGAAGGACTTGAGCAGTTTTAAAAAATTAACCGGTTAAAAAACATTCTTAAAGCATTTTTTAGCTGCCATATCGAGTTCCGCCATAGACACCATTTGACCTAAATCAGCAAAACTAGTAACGCCACCATCGTTTACCCCGCAGGGAACAATTCCATCAAACGCACTTAAATCAGGATTAATATTAATTGCAACACCATGCATAGTGATCCATTTGGAAATACGAACACCGAGTGCGGCTATTTTGTCTATTCTTTCAGGCTTATTGATATCTATACGTCGGACCCAAACTCCGGGCAGACCGTCTCTTCTTTGTCCTTGTATTGAGAAACAATTAAGAGTCTCTATTATCCACGACTCTAAGTCATATACATATTTTCTAACATCTTTTTGTCGGCTTGATAAATCTAAAAGGGGCCAATAAACTCGTTGTCCTGGTCCGTGGTATGTCCACTGACCACCTCTACTCGTCAGGTGTGTAGGTATCTCACCTGTATTTATAAGGTCTTTTTTTGTTGCAGAAGTTCCACCGGTATAAACAGGTGCATGTTCTAGCATGCAGACTAACTCACCTGATGAGCCTTCGGCTATTTTTTCATGCAAGTTATACATCATCGCTACAGCGTTGACATAATCAGTTAAACCTGAATATTCTTGCCAGATAGGAATAGATAAAATCCCCTCAAAACTGATTTTCAAAATTGAAATTGATAATAAATTATTTAATATTAATACCAGAAATATGGTGGCTAGGGAAGTGTGCGCATATAGTGTATGTTTAGTCAAAGTTTCTTCAAGGTGACTTTTATTTCATTATTTATGATTTGATGCTTGATCAATAAGGTTGAACATGTGATAGAAATCATAACTAAGTGCGGCTGTGGCGGAATTGGTAGACGCGCAGCGTTGAGGTCGCTGTGGGGTTAAAACCTCGTGGAAGTTCGAGTCTTCTCAGCCGCACCATTCACCCTCCATAGTCCTTCGGACACCTGCATTAACCCATTGTTATCCCTTGCTTTTCACTTGATAGCGCGTGGGTGGGGTTTCTATGGTACAACATATAGTACAACAAAAAGAGGTACATTATATCTGGCAAAATGGTAGAACTTACTACCTTTGAATACTCGTTTTTTATGTAGTTGAAGTTGTTGTCGTTACCTACGGTAAAACTGGCTTATCACTTCTCTTATGTTGTCTCATGTTGATTGTAATTCTTCCTATTGCTAATGTTCAATTCTGGAGAAATGTTAACTTTTGAAACTAAGGAGTGGCTATGTTCCTTTATAAAATGATTGCGTTTGAGGCAGGATATTCTATAAGAAAACCTATAAAACTTAGGTGGCCGCTTCTACTTATTGCGATTGCTATATTGTCAGGTATTTTTGCTTTTCATGAAGCGAGGGCATTCAACTCAGAATATGTCGCTGATGACTTTATTGCTGAAGAATATGGGCAAGCTGATGCAATTGCTAACTTGTTCTTGGAGAGAAATTTAGTTGATGGAACGTTGAGTGAAAAAGAGATAAAAGCACTTTCTGACAATAAGCACCAACCAATCTCTGAGGCCGAAAAGTTAACCAGAAGAGAGTTGTACTCTCTTTTTGAGGCTAAACTCCCAAAGTTATTCAATTTTGAGAGAGCTAAAACCGTTCAAATCTCTAAGCATAATCTTGAGATTGACCCAAAAACTCTATCAAAATATGCAAATGAGCAGATTAAAGCAGGAGAATTTCCTGATGAGCTTTTCTGTGGGGGTACGTATTACCAGGCAGAAGTTAATGGTTTGATAAGAGAAATTGGCAACCAAGGCGTTGCGAACGTTTTAAATCCTATTGGCGACATAAACAATGATGGGTTCGATGATTTATTAGTTACGCAGCTTCGCTTTTATTTTGATGAGCAATTAAACTTTGAAAATCAAGATAGGTTCTTGCAGGTGCCAGCCATATTGATATGGAATCAACAAACCAATTCTTATGATAGCAGTTTTTCTGGTTTCAAATATCCTGCTAAAAGAAAACTCTCAGACTCTTTATGGGTAAGGCATGTTGAGCATGCAGATTTTGATGATGATGGTTTTGAAGATTTTATACTTGCAGATGCAGGTACAGACTTTAGGCCAGAGTGTGGTTACACAAATAGACTTTACCGCAATATTGAGGGAAGTGACCTAGAGGAAATCACGCTTCCATTAGAGGTAAATGACTATACTCACGCTTTTAGCACTGGGGATTTAGATGGAGATGGAGATATCGACATTGCTGTCGTAAATAGTCCTTATGCGAATAAAAATAAACAAAAATTGTGTAAGTCAATATATGGAAGACCAACAGTTAATTATTCATATTTTCTTGAGAATACAGGTGAGATGAAATTCAAACCACATAAATTCAACAAGAATAAAAATCAACGGTTATTTTACTCAGCGAGAATTCATAGAACAGACTCATCAAAAACAACTATTATGATATTAGGAGAAGCTGGGAAAGCCTGGCGTGATAACAAAAAATCTAGAGTAACTATTGCTCGAATAAAAAAGAGTGCAATTGGGGGGTTTTATATCAAAGACTCTCATTATATTCACCCACCCAAATACTTGGGTACTGGCTCTATGGCAATTGAGTTTGAAATGTTCGACATTACTGGCGATGGAAAAGAAGAACTATTTATAAGTTGGCAATTTATGACGCCATCTTTTGAACTGGTTAACTCTAATTCAGGTGACCTAATGTCTAATTGGGTTCAGGGAGGTCAATACATCCAAGTGATACAAAACCCATTTTCCAAAACCAATAAAGACATTACTGCAGAAGTATTTTATTATCCTCAACCGCTTAACATTAGGGGACGTGGTAGTTGGTGTGTAGAAATATATGCTCGTGACATTGATAATGACGGAGATACGGACTTAATGTGTTCTTCATTTGACCAATGGACAAGAATTAAAGGTGACCTTACTCCTCATGCTGAACCTGTTCCAATATTTTATAGAAACGAAAATGGTAAGCTTAAAGGTCAATTCTTTGAAAATGATGTATTAAATAAGAACAAATGGTTTATTCCCGTGAGACACAAAGATATAAATCGAATGGCACAGGTTGAACCGTTTAGCTGTGATGAAATGTATGTGGAAGTTAGTGAGATAGTGAATTAAACCTCGGTTAGAACTAGTATCATTATGCGAATACTTCTTCTACAAACAACCCCAAATAAGACTCACCAGCGCCCCTTGAGACCCTCTTTTGTTCCACAAAATCCACATCCTCCAACACCCTCTCAGTGACTCTATATGAGTCAGCAATCGGCATTCTAAACCCCTTCGTTTGATAACATCAGACACCCCAGCCAATTAATCTTAAGTTAGACTAAAGAGACGATAACAACTCCCAATAACAACAACAATAAGAAGGTCTTTAACGGTATTTTTGAAGTCGTGTTTGTCGTTACCCACTGGGGGGTCAAAAGACGACAGGAGTCACACTTAGTCTAGTATAACACACAGTATAACAAATGTGCCTGTTGACACCGACAAGTGATAAGCTAACCTATTGATATTACTCAAGGGGAACTTGAGTTGGCGCAGGACATAGGTAACGAACAGCTTCTCAGCCGCACCATTTCATGTAACAAACCATGTGTAACTCATTGATATGGTATCCTTTATGTGGTTTGCATATAACTGGTGATGCACAAAATGATTTACAAAATTGATTCCCCACACCTATATATAGGAGATGGTGTATATTACTTTGTAAGACGTATTTCAATGGATATTAAGTTGGAGCTCTTCCTAATTGGGTGTTGAAATTACATATTGAAAATTCTAATCAAAACCCCATATCTGTTCCCCACGATAGCCAGACGCCTTTCCAATAAAATCGCCCCCTATTTTTGCCCACTGACCATGAAATTTTTGACAAGCCTCATAAGCAATTTTATCTTTATATGTCCAAATAAGAGAAACTCGTATTAAATCGTTATCATCATCAACTATGTTAGCTGACTGGTTTAATTGTCCATTCTTTTTTAAATACTCAACTGCTTTAGAATTGTAAAAAGTAATATATTTCTCATACCACAAATCGTATTGCATTTTGGAAGGGAAACTTAATAAAACCACACTTACAAATTTTTTAGACTGGTTATCACTCATTTTCTTTGTCACCGTTTATATGAAAACTGTAAAAACGTTTATATATCAATGTATAAAACAAGATTTGATACATGAAATAGTGAGGGCGAGAAGAGTTTGTATGCACAAGTACGCACCTATCTTCAAAGAGACATAAACGATGTCAATAGTTTATGTGTATCACTGACTCTGTCAATAGCTGCTTTTTTATGCACCAACTGATGAAATGAAAGAATGGGATAAAGAAAATAGTTGCTTTGATACTCTTTATTCAATAAATGCTATTTAAATGATGGATAAATTAATGGTTAAGATAGTTTAACTTCATATGCGCTTCACAATGAAATGCCGTATTGGGGTATAGCGATGTATTCATTTAAGAAATTTTTTGCCACAATATATCTTTGGCTATCCCTTTTTGCTTGTTCAACTACTGCGTTGACAGAGGTTGTTAAAATTGAATTCACAGAATTTGACTCTTACAGCATAGAAATATTACATTTAAATGTTGGTGACACTGTGGAATGGCATCCAGTAAATGAAGGACATAATGTAGAATTCATTGTTACTCCTAATATGGAAGCTTTGCCAGAAAAATCTGATATGAACGAGTTCCATACAATGATTTTTGAAGAGCCAGGAATATATATATATGGTTGCACACCTCACCTAAATACAGGGATGATGGGTCTCATAGTAGTAGATAATAATTTTCACAATATTCAATATGCTAACGAGATTAATCTTTCTCCAGTAGCTAATTCAGTATTGAAGAGGTTGTTAAGAAAGGCAAAGTCAATGTCTGAGACGGAAATCTATAACAATAGACCACCCACACAGTGAATAGTAAATCGCCATAGATTGGTATGCTAATTTCCCTCTTTTGATAACATAACGTACCTAAAAACCCATTCTTCGTCAGTTCAAAATAAAGATAACAAATTTTTTAAAATGTGGGAGGTATAAGGGATGAGTTCAGTGCTGCGTAAAAGAAGAGATATTCAACCAGTATAAATGCGAAAAGTAAAAAGAAAATAATGCCAAATGTTTTCATAACGAAATCTCCTAATCTGATTGGCTAACAAGCTAGAAGAAAACCATGTTCAAAAATCATATTGAATGTGGCAAGATAAAGGTGATTATTTCTTGATTATAGAAGTTTTATGCACACCACTATCGAATGAAGTGGTGTATGCTATTTCTACTTTATTAATCGTTGGCAAAGTAAAACTAGTATGCACTCACAGCTAAAACACCTGTTAAGGAAAATTAAGTGGCCAATCTCAAAATTAATAACGTTGTTGTTCTAGGTATAATTTTAGGTTGTTTTTCTGCTGCCTTAGGTGGCAGTACGTTTGTTTTCATGAGAATAATTTTAGAGCAACTTGACCCAATCACTTTAAATTTTTTACGTTTTGGAACAGTTGGACTAATTCTATTACTGTTCCTATTAATGTCTTCAAAAAAAATTAAATTTCAAAGCATTGATTTGTTAAAAATTTATCTGATAGGAATATCTATGTTTGCGGCATTTCCCATACTCTGTGCATTTGGTTTACAGCTAACCACCGCAGCAAGAGGTGGACTAATCTACGCCACTATGCCAATCATAACTATGCTAATGGCTTCCATTTTTAAAATTGAAAAGATATCATATGTAAAGGTAACCGCAGTTTTTCTTGCTGTTTGTGGGGTGCTATTAGCATTAAGCGATCGACAAAGCATACTCCCCTCAAATGAATCTTTCTATGGAGACATCTTGCTTTTGGGAAGTGTTATATGCTCTTCAATCTTTGTTGTGTTCTCAGGAAAATTTTTGAAAAAATATGGTAATCTGTATGTACAAGTAAATGCGATAACATCGGGAGTTTTTGCTAGTTTTTTCCTTTCATTAATATTTTCTAAGCCAATGGATTATTTTTTTCTAAACCAACTAGGATGGTTTTCGTTATTATTTCTAATAGTGCCCGGAGGCGTGCTTATGATGTATTGCTGGGGTAGAGCGTTAATGCTAATCACTCCTACACAAGCTGCAATATCGCTCGGATGTAACCCAATTATGGCGATGTTATTAGGTAGTTGGTTGCTGGATGAAATAATTACTATTCGTTTCTTTATTGGTTTTATTCTATTGTTTTCTGCAATTATTGTTTGTAGTCGGAGATGATAGTCTACTCATAAAAACAAAAACTTCTGTAATTGTTTGATAAAGAATATATTTTTATCTTACAATAAGTATTTCATATATGTTCACTGGTCTTGGCTTAATTCTGAATAATTATACAAGAAATGGAAAGTCTTTTGTCAGCCTATTTATTAATTTAATAGATGTTTTGTTTTCCGTTTTCATAAAGGTAGTGCAAATACAAAGAATAATGTTTTTGCAAAAATGTTTTTTAGACAATTGAGCTGCCCTTTTGTATTAACACAAAAAGTTATTTAGCTCATAGTGTATCTATGATAGTTGTAATGATGTGAGGACATTATATGAAACAGATGATAGTCTTATGTTTCTTGTTTATAATAGGAGCTTGCTCCACAACATTCAAAGAAGAAGGCGTCCAAGATTCCGCGCAACACACTAGAAATGGGGAAATAAATTTTGGCGGTAATTCCTCAGTTCAAGTTACACACTAGAGTTTTATTTTGTGAGAATAATGTCGGTAATATTAATTTATGTGACATGTGAAGATGAAAAAGAGGCATTAAAAATTGCTGATACATTGGTATCCTCTGGAGCGGTTGCATGCGCTAATGTTATCCCCCAAACAATGGCCGTTTTTAAATGGGAGGGTTTTATACAAAAGAAATCAGAGGCCATTTTAATACTGAAGTCACAAAAAGATAGATTAGAAGGAGTCATAGAAAGAATAAAACAAATTCACAGTTATGATTTACCTTGCATTTTAGCTATGCAAGTTGAGGGTGGTAATGCCGAATTTCTAGAATGGATATTGAGTAATTCAATGCACTCTGAATAAAGTTTACATAAACTTGATGCTTGTTATACAGCATTCCTAAGGAACTGCTGCAGAAAATAACATATAATGGTGTTTGATTATCAGTCTCAGTAACTATTGTTAAACCAATTTTTTTAGTTGATTTACTTTATACCAAAAAGTTTAAATTAAACTGAAGCAATATAACATTTATCATTACACCTTCCTGCTGAAGCGTTTTGACACTTTTTAAGCTTAAAGATAGTGAACTTTAGAGATTAGCATTTATTCAGTTCAAAGCTAACTTTTTCCCTCTAACTATGCTATAATATTAGTTAGCCTGTGGGCAAATTTGACATATTTCTGTTGTTTGAAATTAAGCTAACCACATCACATAAAGTTCCGATAATGCTGTAAGACCAAACCACCCGATAAGTAAGCCCTTAAATCCGCCCCACTGGGTTTCATTAAACCGTTTCCAGGCTTTTGTTTGCTTTTCTTCATCGTCAGCATCATCTGCTTGAATAGCTATATCATCCATAGCATCCAAGCTTCCCATTATGCCCATGAATGTCATAAAAACAAGGTAAATACTCGCGGGTATGTAGGCGTTTGACAATTCAAACCCTATCATTGCAATAATAACAAGGTGCGAAATTATAATTGTGGTCATGATCCAAAGAAGATCTCTACTTCTCGCGGACCAAGAGCTTATCCTATTTGCTCTATCTTGCGAAGTGTTCATTTTTGCTCCAACAAATTTCTAATTGATCATATTATCAATATCAAATTATAGTCTATTTTTAAATTTTATTTAATTCTCAGTTTTATCTTCAGGCTGTTTAACTGTTCTAAATGAGTGTTTCTTATTTTGGCATATTTGGCTGGTCGCGACAACAAACAATGCTCCAATTAAAATGCCTGTAAACAAATTTATTTTATTATTGATAGCACTAGCTAATATCATTAAAAGCTCCTATAAACAGAATAATCTGGAAATTATATTTGATAAAAATCATTTTTTTATTATACGTAGTAAGTCATCTGGTGGAACGCGTCCGTTTGTCGCATTGCACTAATTACATTTTAGAATAATTCTAAGTGAGGACAACTTTCGGTAGGCATAATGTTGTCCTACTTTACTAGTTTTATTCATTGACGTTTAAATCGTCTCTTCCCTGCTAGTAAAGTTATCGCTCCGCTGAAGTATGGTAATGCTCCTCCTTCAGCGGAGAAACTATTTAACCATTAGTTTTAAAGATAAATTTTGTCAGATAAACCATATATTAGTATGGCATTTAGTATTGCTAATATAAGGGGCACCACATATGCTTCAGCTGTATACTTTACACCCTCTAGCCCTTTAATTTCCTGATCATTTACCGATAAATAACCAAATATCGTAAATATCAGTGCTTGGAGAAAATTTATCGCAAAAAAAGCCCACGTACCTTCAGGACCATTTTCTCTAAATAAAATATATATTCCAACTATGGTAATAGAGGTAATTAACGAGCCAGCAAGCCGTGCTGGTAGCATAGCTGTAACATGGATACCGTATTGACTCATAAAAGATTTAGTGTCTAAAAGAGATCGATAAGCATAATATGCGCCCATCAGTAAAGTGACAATAAAAATTCCAAAATATATATAACCATTAAATAAGTCTACCATAGAATTATCTCCAATTTGTAAAACTACCGTGTATATTATTATGTGCATTAGCAAGCAAACGCTCAAGTGCTGCTTTTAATCATAAGTTAAAATTATTTTTTTAGCTGCACAATAATGCATTGTACGGAAGCTCGACCACACGTATGTATAAAATAAAGCTGTTAGTTTCTAGGTGCAAAGCATAATAAACACTCTTAAAAGCACACTAATTTTATACACCTATTGCTCAAACCTGCTAATTTCTATTTTGGCATAATTATTGCTTTGTTAAATAATATTTGTCTCCAAACGTTTTTTTTAACGTCACGCATTATCCTCCATGAACTTTAAGGCCACCCTTGGGTGGTCTTTTTTTTAAATTTATGGGCACTATTAAAGTAAATATCTGCTTCAGTACTGATAAAGATTCCATGCAGAGCTTACTATTTCACATGTAACTTAAAAGTCACTAATTTTCTCTTTATTGACGAGTCCATGATTTTAAAATTGAAATTTACATTTCAGAATGGAGCAGCTTGGGTAGTTGTTTAATGTAGGAGAACCATGTCAACAATCACCCAAGCGGTAATAGCCACAGCATACACCTTAAGCCATAGATATGAGTTTCTAATTCGCTGTGGCGAGGACATTCCATTAGTCAATCGATCAAACACAAACACTAGCCGGCAACTATTATCGATAATTAGAGTATAGCAAATTTTGTTGACAATCTACAAGCAGAAATTTTGAAAAGTAACTTGAGTTTTTTTAGATAAGGTTACCCTAAATATTTATATCTTTTGAGGATCAGTTTTTCTTCTTAATAAACTTTGGATTATTTTAGACGAGCTTAAATTAAAATTGGCACCTAGTACCAAAAGGGCTGGGGTAGCTAGCAATGTTAGAGCGGTGGTAAATGTAAGACCGCCTGCTATAGTGCTTGATAAGTCGGTCCACCATTGAGAGGATGGAGCTCCGAATAAAACGGTTCTTTTTGCAAATAAAATAGTCAACTCAAAAACCATTGGCACCAAACCAAGTATTGTAGTTATAGCTGTTAGTATTACTGGTCTAAATCTCACGATTCCAGCATGATATGCAGCGTTTCTAGCTTTGTATCCTTTTTTAAGGTACTCATTGTAGGTGTCTATCAAAATAATATTATTGTTAACAACAATTCCAGCCAAAGCGATAATTCCAAGCCCAGACATTACAATCCCAAAGGGTCGACCAACCAACCACAACCCAAGAAATACTCCTCCTGTAGATAAAACGATTGCAGACATTGTGACAAATGTTTGCCAACTAGAATTAAATAAAATCATGAGTGTTAAGACCATAAGACAAAGAGAAAGCAAAAAAGATTGCCCAAGAAATGCTTGAGTTTCTGCAATATCCTCGCTTTCACCACCGAACATAATTTCACGACCATCGGCCAGTGAACTATCTTGTATGAGCTTTTGTAATTTTTCTATCCTTTCTGCTGGAAGAACATCTGGTTCTACATCTGAGGTAATATAGTAAAATCTACGACCATTCTTGCGCTGGATTTCTCCTCCTGTTTTTTGTGGTATTAGGTTTGCGAATACAGATAATGGGACATAATCACCAGAATTCGTTGGGATCTTAATTTCCTGAAGTCTACTCAAATTTCTTTGATTTTTCTGAAACCGCAATTTTACGTCTAACTCGTCATCACTCTCTTGTGGTCGATAATCAGTTATTTCTACTCCACTAGTAAGTAATTTAAGCATGTCGCCAAGAGAACTTATTGAAACGCCATAACGACTGGCTATATCTCTGTTAAAAACAATGGTCCATTCAATGCCGGGTAATGGTCGGCTATCAACTATATCTACAAACCCACCTAATTCACCCATTAATTCAATAATTTGCTCAACTGCTCTCGCTCCGCTATCCAGATTTTCGTCAAAAATTTCAATGTTAATAGGTGACTCACTTCCAGGACCATCTTGTTGGGCTTTTACATTTATTTTTACACCAGCTATATTATTAAGTTTTTGACGCATTTTATCGATAAGAACTGAAGCCTTATCTCTTTCTTGCCAGTCGTCAAAAACTGTTCTTATTTTTCCAATAGCGTCTTTTGCTTCTTGCCCATCCCCGGGACCTGATTTAGCGTAAGAAGCGGATAAACCGTCCATCTCAATTATTTGTCCCTCAGCACTTTGTAGTAGTCTATCTTTTTCCGATGCTGATAAATCGCCTCTAGATAAAACCTGAACAATAGCCTGTTCCGGCTCAATATCTGGAAAAAATGATACACCGAGCCCCGCTGAAAAATAACCTGCAAAAGATGCGACCATAAATCCAATAACTATCGCAACCACGGTCAACGGAAACTGTATTGCTCTCTTTAAAAGCCACCTATATATTTTAGGAGCAGTTTTGTACACTTTTCTAACTTTAGAGGTATTTGATTTGCCAAAAATAGAGCCCAGAACAGGTACAAAAATTAAAGCCATTAGCAATGAAGCTGACAATACAAAAATAACTGTAATAGGAAGATATTTCATGAATCCGCCTATGATGCCAGGCCAGAAAAGCAATGGAAGAAAAACCATTAAGGTAGTTACTGTAGAGGCTATTATTGGCCATGACATTCGGATGGCTGCTTGTTTATAAGCATCGATTTTATTGACGGATTGATTGATTTTACGGTCCGCATATTCTGTAGTTACAATCACAGCATCAACCAGCATACCGGCGACTAAAATAAGTGAAAATAACACCACGATGTTCATGGTTATTCCGGAATAGTAAATTAATGATATACCAATCAAAAAACTCCCAGGGATAGATAAACTTACAATCAGTGCGTTTCTGAGACCCAAGCTGGCAACTATTAAAATAGTTACTATCAATACGGCAGCAATAACGTTATTGCCGAGGTCGTTGAGTAGGTTTAACACGCTTTGCGAGTCATCATAGAGATAGCTTGCTTGCGTGTTACCCTGAATAGTCTTTATATCTTCATCAATAAGTTTTTTAGAGGCTTTTACAACCTCGATTACATTTGCACCAACTCTTTTCTTCACATCTAATACTATTGCAGCACTCCCATTTACACGTGACCAACTTTCGGCATCGGAATATGCGTTTCGAACTGTTGCAATGTCTCCAAATTTCAAAGTTGTTTTTTCTCCAACCTTGATAGGTAGCTCAGTTAGTTGTTGTACAGTCTCGATTACTCCAGGGACTTTGACTAAAAGCCGTCCAGACCCTGTGTCAATTGCTCCCGCGTTAACAAGCTGGTTATTAGCAGAGACTAATCCAATAACAGTGGCAGGACTTATCCCGAAGTTTTCTAATGCAGCTGCGTCTATGAGTATTTCAATTATTTCAGTTCTGTCGCCGCCAATATCGACTTCCAAAACACCGTCAATAGCCTCTATTTTTTCTTTAAGGTCTCTTGCTTTGGAAATGAGCAACTTTTCTGGAATATCACCATAAATCGCAGCCGTCAAAACCGGAAACAAAGATAGTGATATTTCGTAAATGACTGGTTCATCAGCCTTCTCCGGCAAGTCAGACTTTGCATTGTCAATTGCTTCTCTAACATCGTCTAATACTAAGTCCATATTTTCGCCTGCTAAAAATTCAAGAGTGATTGAGGCATAGCCCTCTGCTGCAACACCAGTCATTTTTTCCAGGCCAGCGATAGACCTTAGATGCTTTTCTAAAGGTTTTACTAATAATTTCTCAGAATCTTCCGGGGAAATACCTGAATAGTTCACAGAGACGTAAGCTACTGGTATATCAATATCAGGGCTCGATTCTTTTGGAATATTTATAGTAGAGTTCAAACCGATAAAAAATATTATCAGCAAACTAAAAACAATTGCACTCGGCCTAGCAAAAGCCGCAGAGATAAACGCATTCATCAGCTTCCATCCTGAGATATTTTGAATGTTGGTTTATCTCCTTTTTGCAGGAACGCTTGACCAGTTGTTAGCACAATAGTTTCATCGCTCAACCCGGAAATGTATGCAAAGTTATCTTGAGTTTTTACTATCTTTATTGCCTTGGTCTCAACAAGATTGTCGGAACCAATGATTTTAACGTAAAGATTGCCGTTATTATCTGCTGTTAAATGGGCAGGCGATATTTTAAATGCCTTCACTTGGCTAATTTTTATTTGTGCCTCTGCACTCATGCCGGCTCTCAGTGTTGCATCTGAATTTTGAATTAATACTTCTATATTAAAGGTACGTGTTGAATCATTTGCAATTGCCCCAATCTTTCGAACTTTTCCAACGTAATTTTTTTGGTTATTAAAATTTATCTCCACACGGTCGCCAATTTTTACATTACTAATGTTTGACTGCGGTATTTGCATCTCCACAATTAATTCGTTAAGGCCAATTAAGCGCGCGACACTATCACCATTATTTATGAATTCTCCAACATCCACCTTTATATTTTCAATCCAACCTGATCTTGGGGACCTAATTTCTGTGAATTGTATCTGCTCCTCTAACTTTGCTATGTCTGCATGAATCTTTTTAATATTGGCTGAAAACTTGGATATTTCTTTATTTTTTGATATTTCAAAGAGCTCTGATAAAGCAGCTTCTGCTGACTTATAATTAGCATATTTTTCTGCAAGTTCTAGATCTGACTTGATGCCTTTATCTTTCAGTCCTTTCGAGCTCTCAAAATCTCTTTTACTTTGAGCCAAATTAGCTTTTGCAGAATTAATTTTTTTGGAGTGAGAGCCATCTGCTAGAAATCTTCGTTTTACAAAATCAAGCTCATTTTCTTCTGCAAGAAGCAGAGCTTCGGCGGCATCTAATTCCTGTTTTAGAGTTCGTTGGTCCAGGGTAATGATTAAATCCCCTTTTTTGATTAAAGTTCCATCCAACGAATTGATATTTTCTACCAGACCTTCTCTTCTTGCAGTTATTTGAATGTCAAAAATACTTTTTGTTATTCCAGTGGAGCGAAAGTAAATTGGTACGCTCTCATTTTTTACTTCTAAAGCCGCAACTACAAAATTGTTTTCGGTGATATCATTTTTTGTTTCATTTGTGTTGACATTTTCGATTTCGGTCCCTTTGTCACCAATTAAAATTTCAGCTAAATTGTCAGAGAACATCCAAATCACTACTATAGTAGCGATGAGAGCCGCCCAAATATAAGATGATGTTAATCTCATTTTGAAATTCCTAAAACATTTTTTGCTTCATAGGCATTACGCCAGTTAATTATCATAAGGAAAGCGGAAAATCGAATAAAAGTTTTCCAAAAAGTGATACTTATGTAAATATCATAATAACTCGCTTTTTAAACCAAGAATTAATCAAATTTACAGTTGGCTAAATGAACACTATTCGCTTATTTTTTACGATATTTATTTTTGTTGTATATAATTTTCAGGTTTTTGCTAATGAAAAATTATACATCGATGGAAACACCCTCTTCTACAATACGGATTTGGCGAAAAAACAGGTAAATGCTGAAATTAATTGGGATGATGCAGATTTGATTTATAAAATTCTGTTAGAAAATACAACTATAACAACAATTCAGCTGAATTCTGGTGGCGGTCTCATAGCAGCTGCTAGATATATATCAGATATTGTTATCGATTTCGAGTTAGACACATATGTAAGCGGAGAATGCAGCAGTGCATGCGTGGACATTTTTTTGGCAGGCAATAAAAGAGTTTTACAAAAAGGCTCTTGGTTGGGTTTTCATAAAGGTAGTTGGGCAGCCAGCGATATGAAAAATTATTACGAGTTTAAGAAAGAAGAAGAGGGTTGGAGTAATCCATTTGAATTTTCCTCATGGCTTTATGAAGATACGCAAGAAGAAATATTGCGGCAGATGAAATACATGCTTGAACGTGGAGTGCAAGCAAATTTTATAATAGAAACACTTCGGGCAGACAATGAAGGTATGTGGTATCCAAGAAGAAAGCAATTAAAAGAGGCTGGAGTTATCACGGAGTAATTGGCAAATTTATTAAAACAACAACAACCCTCTGGAAAGTTTTGGGAGAAATATGAAAAGGCTTTCACCTATAGCTTCTTATTTGTTTAAATTAAAAAATAGAATTATTTTTTTAATGTTGGGAAATACAACTTTTGACGGTTTGGCGTGTTAAGAGAACTTTTTTTTAGGCTACTCCCATGGGCGCTCCTGATTTTTCTTGGGTGTGTTTGGGGGCTTACATTTTCGTTAGCACGACTCTCTGTGGATGCTGGCGGTAAACCCTTGGGGATGACTTTTTGGCAATGCCTAATCGGCAGCATTCTACTATTAATTTTTTCATTAATTAGAAAAAGGCCCCCTTCATTCAGTATTGCTAATATAAAAGTTTATATCACTGTAGCTCTTCTAGGCGCCTCTATCCCTACTAGTATATTGTATTTTGCAGCGAAACATGTTCAAGCCGGTATTTTGTCTATTACAGTAGCTCTAATTCCTATGATTACTTACAGCTTTGCTGCGTTTTTAAGAACAGAAAGTTTCTCTGCAACTAGGATTTTTGGTGTTCTTTTGGGATGTGTGTCGGTAGGGCTATTAGTATTGCCTGACAGCAGTCTTCCAGAAGCTAAGGCTGCACCATGGATATTATTAGCGTGTTTAAGTGCAGTTTGTTGGGCAATGGAGAACATTTATCTTTCAAAATTTGCCCTCACAAAAATGGGGCCACTGAGAATAGCGGTAGGTATGAATTTTTTTGCCGCTATTATTACATTTCCAATAGCAATTTACTTTGATCAAATGTTTTTTTTATCTTTTCCATTTGGAGTTTTAGAGTGGACTATTTTGCTTCTCAGCATAATTGGAGCTTTAGCTTATACTTTATTCATCAAAGTTATAAATTTAGCGGGTCCAGTATTTGCTAGTCAGACAGGTTATCTTGTTACGATCGGAGGAGTAATTTGGGGGATACTGCTTTTTAATGAGGTTCATTCTGGATGGGTCTGGGCTTCATTCATTACAATTTTAATTGCATTATTTTTCGTCAGTCCGCAAAAAGATAATAAAAAAAATTATGAAATAGGAGGTTAAAACATGTTGTATGAAAAATTTAAAAAAGCCTGGGAACGTAATGATGCAGAGGCAGAATTCGAACTATATCATGACGATTGGGAATTTAAGTTTCACTCCAATGGCAAAATAATGAGAAAAGGTGATATAAGTATCGAGGAAAGGAGGGAAATGATGCAATCTGTTAAACAATCGAATTTGCGTTGTTTGTACGAAAACGAAGATATTTTAGTTACTCATATGATAGGAGAATTTCCAAACGGAACCAAAGATGCATTGATGATGGTTATACTTAAAAAAGATGGACTAGCATGGAGAACTGAGACTGGATCAACTCCGCTTAAATCAAAATAGATCATCAATAATTTCCATACTCCAAATTAACTGGCAGTTTTTGGGTAGACTTATGCTAATTTTATAATAAGTGATATTTAAACTAAATATTGTTGGCAAAATCCGAAATATATCGGACTTCACTTTCAATTATAAATTGATTTTTTTTTAGACAGAATAATATTTATGTTCAACTAGTCGTTAATCAAATTGATAAAAAATTTTAAGTAATAAACTCTCAAAATGTTTGTAAGTAGCGATTATTTTAAGCCTAAACCTAAAAAACTGGCAAAATGGAAAGACAGTTGGATAACTTATGCCGTATTTATCGGTTTAGTCTGGATTTTAAATTTCAACATCGTGATAAGATTAGGCTCTTAGTTACTTATATTAATTATTTCTAATCTAATTTTTTTTAAACCAAGCATCTAGGGTAGTTATAGCCTTTTGGTATTCTTCGACCAGAAGAAAGTGGCTTGATTTTTCAAAGACTACTAGGTCTGAACCCGGTATATTATCTTTCATCTCATATGCGCATTGAATAGAGCATATAGGATCAAATAATCCAGCCATTATAAGAGTAGGGCAGGTTATGGTATCTAATTTATCTCTAAAATCATGTGCAAGAGCTGTATCATTTAAATTCAAATAAGATACTTTGCTTCTTCTTTCGTTCCCTACAATAGCCTCTACTGCTCTAACAATGTCTGGATTGTCATTAAAAAAATTCGGTGAAAAAAACAAGTGATTTGAATGCCTTGCCCAATCAGTCCAGTTGTCTCTCCACTTTAATATCTCTTTCATATTTTTAAGAATTCTTGTTCCTATGGGGTCAACTTTTGCCGCTGATGCGGATATAACAAGGGACTTAACGAATTCTGGTCTAATATTTGCCATCCATTGTCCAATAAAGCCGCCAAGTGAACGACCTACTATGTGTGCTTTATCAATTGAGAGATTTTCCATAACTTCTAACATAGTATTGGCTAAATCTTTTGTGCTGCATGGGTTTGCAACCGGAGAACTATTTCCTGAGCCAGGGTTATCAACAGCTATCACTCTATAACTGCCTTTGAAATATTCTATTTGATCAAGCCATGCTTTATGATCCCCAGCCAATCCATGGATTAAGAATACAGGAAAGCCATCCCCTTCATCTATGTAGAATATGTCATAATTGGACGTTTTTGTTACTGGCATATTTCCTCCGAATTTTTAATTTGAAGCTTTATCAAAACAAACGGAGAAAAGAGAGTCAATGTTCAACTTTTTGTTAAAATACATAATTTTTAATCTTAAATTTTCTCTTGGATAAATACTAAAAAAACTTTTTGTTAGTTAGCCCTATATTCTTACAGGATATTGCAATAGTTCTATGTTAGGAAAAGTTGAAAGCACAATAAATGAAACGAGAACACTATATTTTTTAACTTCAGAAACAAAGGATAATCGCACATCTTCCATAATTTGACGATAATGCGTTAAGTTCAGGTGTTTTGCTTAGATGGGTTGCGAAGTATGTTCATAAATTCAAGTCTACGAAGTACTCCAAATATAGCTATCTGAACTAAACCAGTTTCTTGTTGCAACTCCGATTCAATTAACTCAGCATCAATCACTCTGAGTTTAGCATCTTCAACAACCTCAGCTGTCAAACTTCTGCTTGATGACTGAAGCACAGCACTTTCTCCAAAACATTCTGTTTTTCCGATTAACGCAATTTCGTTGCCACTTTCTTGAGACAACTTTATTAATCCTTTTTCAACAAAATACATTTTTGTTGCTGAGGCTCCATGACCAAATAGAACGGAGCCAGCATCTATTTCAATGCTCCTCATTTTATCACTAAATTTATAGAGAAAGTCATCTTCAAAATAGTATGGAACTTTGGTGCTTCCAATATTAAAAATTCTATTAAGACTATATTTTATAATGGATTTTGTCATTGCTCTAGACGAATTTACTTCATCTCTCATTTTTTTTGCATCAAATGCTATTAACGAGACGTCGCTCAATCTTCTGTAACCTAAAATATTTGATTTACCATAGATGCTCTCGGCAATTCTAATTGGGTCATCAATGCGCAATTTATGAGTAAAATTCTTTTCTCCATAAGCCAGCATTTCACCCTCTTTAACAAGATAACATTTGTTACGAGAGTTAAAATCAAAATCTTCATTTGAATCTATGAAGAGCTCTGAAAAATCGTTAGTGTCTAATTTACTTAATATAGTTTCAAGTTCTAGCATTCGATATTTTTAAATTTTTATAAAGAAATACTCAAGGTCTGTATATTTGATTACAAAGTACCTTTATCTAAAACTATTGGCAGAAAATCAAACTTTATTCAATAAGAGGAAAAAAATATGTGGAATATTTATCGCTAAACAATATGCTTTTCAAATACAATGGTGGATAAATATAACAATAATTAAAATTTTTCTAAAAATTTGCTTATATGCGGGTTCGGCTCATGTGTGTTTTAATATCCTATAAAAGGTGTGGATGGCAAACAAGGTGAGATTACTGGAGAGTAATATTTATGAAGGGATTTCATTTCTTGTAGAATTTTCAATGAAGATATAATGCGTATATATAGAAATATGGCTAATACTGCTTATGTAAATCAAAAAGTCCGTAAAAAATTATTATGTTAGATAACATTTATATATACGACTTGTTATTTTCATATAATTACTTGGTGGTTTCCATTTGAAAACCATATTTCTTAAATGGCGCAGATTGTATTTACATAAATATTTACCTAAAACTCGTTCGATATGGTGCTTCTTGAAAACCACTGATGGATTGATTTAACATCTCGTATTTGCGCTAATTACCCGAACTTGGTTGATTGTGATAGTTCAAATCGTTTACATTAGATGCATAAATCTTCTATAAATTTTTGTTATCAATTAAAACCAAAAATTGGGTTGTTTTCATTTAGGCCAAACACGTTTACCAGCATGGGGACTGCCAGGTGAATGTGTTACATATTCCAAAACGTGTCGTCCATTCCAATCCTCACCTCTATCGGCCTCAATGAAGCGATGCTCAAAACTATATTCATTTTCCTCCATTTCTGTAAATTCCCAAAAAACACCATGCTTAGCCCATCCTGTTATAGATAACAATTTACGTCCTCTAATCATGCCACGTGTAATAGATAGTCTAGGAAAACGCTCGCCTCGATACCATTTGGCCAGTTCAATATCATCATTGGTATCATCTACGTTATAGCTTCCAAACTGCATGGCTGGAGGGCCGCCCATACCCAGCGGTTTTTTATTTTGTTCTGGACCGTTGATAATCTCTTCCTCAATAAAAACCGCTGAACGGTAATTATCACGAAGAGAGAGATTAGCCTCATTTTTCTTCTCTATATAATTTAATTCGTTTTGAGGTCCAAAAAAGACAAAGGCAGAACTAGCGGATGTTAAAATCAGATTTTCCTGTCCTTGCGGAATATTTAGATTCTTTGTCTCTTTTTTTGGCGGTGCACCTCTGATATATGGTGTCTTGGGGTGGGGAACAATTTCATAATGTGCAACCCAATTTATACCAGATTGAGACAGAATACATTTCAGGAAAAATGAGTGAAGCCATTGCCATAGCTGGTCTTTATTCTCACGGCGGATATCAAACCATTCTGCTCGCAAAATTTCTGGCAATAACTTTTCCCTTTGACATAGACAGATTGTAAAAATTCTTAAGCTACAATTTTAGAAATCTGCTTTTCCAGCTGCGGCTTCGGTTAAAAGTCTGCTTCTCTCACCTATACCAGCTCCCTCACACTGAAAATTAGTAGAATAACTAAAAGAAAGATTTTTCTCTCTATCACAAAAACCTATAGCACCTCCAGACCCGAATTTCCCGAAAGCTTTAGGATTGTCGCCCATCGGAATATAGTATGGGCTATTTTGTTCAAAGCCTAGACCCATTCTAAGATTCCAACCAGTCATATAGCATTTTCTTTCCCAGATTGATCTTGCGGCCTGTTCCACTGCGTTCTCACTTAATATTCTGACCCCATTTAATTGACCATTCCCTGCCAAAGCCCCATAAATAGTAGCCACACCGCGCGCATTTCCATGTC
This sequence comes from uncultured SAR116 cluster alpha proteobacterium, assembly GCA_902625725.1. Classification (GTDB taxonomy): domain Bacteria; phylum Pseudomonadota; class Alphaproteobacteria; order Puniceispirillales; family Puniceispirillaceae; genus UBA5951. The sequence goes on from CACOCY010000001.1 coordinate 121,791, forward strand.
CGCCAAATGCAGGAAAAATACCCTTTCTGATGTGATCGGAATTTAGAAAATCTCCAGAGGAGGGCTTTCCAGACCAGGCTCTATTTAAGTTGGATTGTGGATCTGCTCCCATAGCCCAAAAAGCATTTTCTTTATTTAAATGCATATTAGAAAGTCGTTTTGCTTCTTCGTCGTTCAAACCAATTTGATATTCTGCATTAAGAGGAGTTGAAATTTCTTCCCGAATAAATTGTCCAACATTTTTTCCAGTAACGTGTCTGACGACCTCACCAAGAATAAATCCGATATTCACCGTGTTATATGCGCCATTTGTTCCAGCCCTGAAGGCTGGCTCTTGTGCAGCAATTGCAGCGCATTGATTCTCATAACTGTACCAGTCGCCCGGTTTCGCAGTATCTGAAAAAATAGCACCGCATTCATGCCCTAAAACATTTGCGACGGTAATATTCTCTTTTCCAGCTTGACCAAACTCCTCCCAATAGGAGCAAACTGGTGAGTTCAAATCAATTAGTCCTCTATCAGACAGGATATGTACAGAAATGGAGCAAATAGATTTTGCTACTGAATTCATTAAAACAATTGTATCTTCTTCCCATAATTCTAATTTGTCTATGTCCTTATAACCGCCCCATAAGTCCACAACTTTTTCACCGTCTTTAAAAACGCATACACTGGCGCCAAGTTCATTACGATGAACAAAATTCTCGGTAAATATATTTTTGACTTGTTCAAAATTAGAATCACAATATCCTTCAATTTGAGGTTCATTAATATACATGTTCACATTCTTTCAAAAAAATTTTGCTTTTAAAAAGCATATCATAATTTTTTGTCTCAATGTAGTATTTTGAGGCTAAGTTGCATAAAGCTACAATAGAGATAACATATTTGTAATTGTTATCTCTTTATTGAGTTAAGGCATGAAATAGTTGCATGATTAGACACAACTTATTTTTACCTGACGAAAATCTAAGATATTGGGATTTGCTAAATTTTTTAGGACTAAAAAAATGAACGAAAATCTAAAACTACTTCTGGGTATAGTCCTTTTTTTCATAGTGCTTAATTTGAGCCTACTTTTGATCAGCTTTTTTGGGTAAGCTTACCTAAAATTACAGATAATGATAAAAATGCTTCTAAATAACTTGTAAAAACTAAAAAGTCTTGAATCTTCTAGAAATTCAGAAATATCCATGATTAGGCTAAGTTAAAAGACATGCATGTGGACTCGGATTTAAGATATTAGACCAAATTGTTCTATTTTATATTGAAATATAGAGAATAACTTATTTATTTTTTTTATAAAATTAAGCTATATTTCCAATTTAGTTCGGCGAGCATAGGTTTTAAATATTTTTAACGCTATTAAAAACGCAAGTATTACAACAAAATTTGGCATTTCGATCTCTTTTTGATATATACGAGACGTTTAATCTTTTAGATTTCTATATTAGTCCTGGTAAGCTGGAAGTTTTAGGTTCATTTTTTTGTTTTATACCCATCTCTATAATAGTTTAATTTTTTATGTTTAATGAGTGGTTAAAGGACGAAATTGTCTTGTTTAGAAAAATAATAAAAGCCATAGCGAGTTATTTATTGATTGGATTGAGTATATTTGTCGTACTGAGTATTACGATGGTAATATTTTATTTAGTGGAGGGAGCATTAAAGCTTTAGTCTTTTTTATAATTTAGCTTTACGGTCTTTAAAATAATTATCTGTCCATGCCGAGAGAGAGCCTGGACCTCTCACAATGTCAGGAAATTGTTCCGACAATCTGCTTCCTTGAACATAGCTCTGACGGCTTGCCGGCCGTTTTTGCGCATCGTGGAGCCATTTCGAAATCGTTGGATACTGTTTTATCCAAAGTTCGTCCAAGCCCAGGTCCTGCATTCTATCTATTAAAGGAAGCACAGCCATATCAGCCAGAGTGTAATCGTCTCCCATTAACCATGGACCACCAAATTTTTTCAACATCTCATCCATTCGTTTTACAGTTCTTGAAATTACTGCAAAAGAATCAAAAATTTGTTGCTGTTTGAAACCTGTATTTTTATCAAAAGAGAGGTAAAAGTCGGCTTTTAGGGGTCTTTTATTTATAAGATTAAAAAATTTTTTATCCGACATAGCAGAAAATTTTTTTAATAGACCTCCAAACTGGAATGATGGTATTCGAACTGCAGGTGTAGGCCACACGTCAACGAAAACCAAGAAAGCACGCATTTGGCTCCGCAAATAGTGGTCATAGGGTCTAAATGTGGTTTGGGTATATTTATCTTCGAGATATTCAAGAATAGATGTTGATTCAAATATAGGTAAATTCTCGTCCAGTAAAGTTGGAACAACTCCGTTTGGATTGAGTTTTAAATACCAGTCTGAAAGATGATGATGGTCAGAGGAAGCCAGCATTTTATTCTGCCAGGTAAGTTTTTTTTCTGCTAATAATAATCGTACTTTGATGCTACAAGTTGATTGTACAAAGTGATATAGAGTCAACATTTTATTCCCTAACTAATTAAATATTTTATTTATTTTTCAACTGGTAAATATTTAAATAAAACTTTACCGAGCTAAAAATTTAATTTTTCACCCATCCAAAGTAATCTTCCTATTGCTTCCCCTTCAGTATTTTTCATAATCTGTTTAGCAAAATTTTTGGCGCCTGTAGCATTAATCTTTAATCTCTCTGAATAGGTGTCAAGTATGCCAGCTATTGCAGTGTCAGCAGCTCTCATTGAACCATCAGCTATTTTGAGAACTATTGCACAGTTTACTGATGGTATGAGACATCCATATACTCCTTCAGAACCGTTTTTAGCAAAAAATGTATTTTTAGATTTAGCTGTCATTAAACTATTTGGGGCAGATGCTCCACCTGTTAAAAAGGGGAAGCTAGTTGCACTCTCAAATATTTGCAATGCTGCTTTTTGTTCAATGTGACTTAATGTTTTTGGGTCTGCAAGTTTTGATAGTGCTCTAGCAAAACTGCTTAAACGCATTGCAGGCGCTGGAAGATTGCATCCATCTTTCGCTATTTTTTCAAGAGGTCGTTCCGACAGATGTTCTAACTTTGAAAAAAGAGCCTGCTGTGCTGGATGACCTGGTTCAAAATATCCATTTATATCCCAGTCGTTATAAATACAAAACGCAAGCTGACAGCAATGTTTACCAGAGCATCCATGATAAATTCTTTTTTTATAAGAGCTTTGATTTAAAACTGTATTTGTAGAATTTTCCAGAATTGAAATGTGATCTTCATTTTTTTGAGGCTGTGCACGACCACATGCAAGGTGTTCTTCTGCCGAAAGACCGTACTGCGATAACCATTTTTTTGCTAACCTAATGTGTCTCTCTTCTCCGTGATGAGAAGAGCAGCCAAGGGCAACTTGTTCGTTAGTTAAAGAAAGTCCTGTTGAAAGTGCTGTAAATACTTGTAATGGCTTCATTGCAGAACGAGGAAAAATTACTTTTTGTGGGTCTCCCCAGCTCGCAATTATTCCCTGGGTTGAATGGAAGATTATCGCAGAGCCTCGATGACTGGATTCTGTTAGCCCTTTTCTCTCTAATGATACTAAAACAGGCTCCAAAATCATCTTATTTCCATTATTGTTTGACAAAAATATTTGCTTAATTTGGTAATGTCAGAATCCATAAAGAGCGGCTTTATCCAATCCTGCCAAAGCATTTGTTACCCGTAATGAGCAAATCTGATTTGTACCGTCAGAATGCAGAAAGCTTGTGGCGTCTCTGAGGTATTTCTCAATAGGGTGGTCATACATTATGCCTGCACCACCTAGAATTTCAGTTGCAAGCCTACATACTTCGAAGGCAGCTTCCGATGCTTGCACTTTTGCCATTAAGCCTTGTACTTTTGCATCCTTATTTTTATTGTCTGCAAGCCACGCGGCTTTATAGATTTGGAGTCTTGCCCCATCTATTAGCATTGCCATTCTTGCGAGCATTAGTGAGACCGCTTGATGCTCTACAATGTAATTACCACCTTGTTTTCTCTCTTTTGCATAACGCATTGCATAATCATACGCGGCTCTCCCAACACCCAAAGCAGTGGCTGCAGCCTCTGCTTTACTTCCAGGCATATATTGGCTTCGTAGCTCAACTAACTTACCTTCTCCGAGCATTATATTCTCTGAGGGTATTCTGCAATTCTCAAGATGAAAACATCCGTTGGTCGCTATTCGTTGACTGCTTTTCTCATGAAAAAAATCGGGTCGAAAGCCTGGGGTATCACTTGGCACAATAAAAACAGCCCCTGCTTCACTCAATGGCTTATTAATATCTAATCTAGCAGTAATGAAATAGAGTTTCGCCATACATCCATTTGAGATATATCGTTTGGTGCCATTAAGAATATAGCTATCACCATCACGAACCGCTGTCGTCCTCATGCCTATATCAGCACTATCGTAATATCCTTGATGATCAGAGCCAATTTCAGGTTCGGTAATCCCTATTGCCGTTGTCGCCTGATTATCGGCAACAAATGGTGGTATAAATTTTTGTTGCTGTCTCGGCGTCATTGCATCTTTGAATAAGTGTGCCATTTTCCAGCATTGGTCCATTATAACTGCAAATCCTAGGTCTCCTGCGGCTAACTCTTCTCCAACAATACACATGGTAAGGATGGATTCTTCAGCACCACCAAATTCTTTGGGAACTCCAAGTGTTCTAATTCCGTAATCATCAGCAAGTTTTATCCAGTCCCAGGGTATTCTATCTTTAGCAAGAGTTATTCTATCTCTCTCCATCGCTTCGGGCGCTATTATTTTAGCCGCAAATTCTCGAGCTGCTTTTTGCCATTTTAACTGACTGACGGTTAAATTGAAATCCATAGCTTTCTCCCATTTTAATAGCCTTATGATCTGCATGCTGAGCTGTCAATCACACATCGAGCATTAGTATGGCAAAACCTTAGATTATTTCAAATATTGCAATAAAACTTAAAATTAGGGGATTATTGTGAAAAGGAGGTCACTCAGAAAAATTGTTTCCTATAACTTTGCAGGTATTAGCTTGCTGTAGTTCTTTTTTTGCTCTTTTAACAATTTAATTCATGCATCATATCCAATGCTTTAGATCATTTTTCTTTAGATTTTCTAAAGTATTTTCTCGCACTGTTCGGTACCGCCAACGTTTAACTCATCTGAGATTACTCCGCAGTTCGTGCCAGAATTGCCTGCTAGTTTTTCCTCATTTTCGTAAATTAGGACGGATGCGCTATGTATCTTTATACCGGGCTGATTTTTGTACTGAAATTTCCAAATAAAATAAGTTACCTGTCCCACACTATCGTCTCCAAATATGTTCAACCATACAGGGAACTTTCCTTGTTTGATGGGCATTCGCTTGAAAATTAATATTTAAATAAATAAAATAAAAATACTAAGAAAGGTGAAACCCAATTTAGGAGAAAAAATTTTTCATGATTTAACACCATTTACAACTTAAATTTACCGGCAATAATTATTAACTATTTTTATTTTCTAAAATCAATGCAATGTAAGTAATTTATGGTAAAATTTAAAAGCAAAATGACGATGACTTAAGTAATAAATTCAATTTTTTCGCTTAATTCAAGCCAAGCCTTTTCTAGGAAATCTATATCAGAGCCTATACCTGCGAGTCTCTTAGAGGTAGAGGAAATTTCTGCTTTCGGGGTCGTAATATAATAGTTTGAAAAAGTTATTTGTTTCTCGATTTCTTTTCTTTCATTTTCTAAATTTTCGATTTGCTTTTCTATTTCTTTTCGTTTTTTACGTAATTGAATCAAATTAGTTTTCGAAATTTGTTGCCGTTTACTAAAGGCAGTTTTGTTTTTTTCTGTATTTGTAAATTCAGTTTGTATTTGTTTTGTAATTTTTGTTTTTAATGGTTTCTTGAATCTATCTTTTGCAGAGATGATATAATTCTTGTAATCTTTCATATCTCCAACAAAATCAATAACTTCACCATTGTTAACAAGCCAAAATTTATCGGCAACCGTCTCTACAAGATAGGAGTCATGGCTTACTAGAATTACTGCTCCCCTATATTCATTTAGTGCTAGAATTAAAGCTTCTCTGCTCTCTATATCTAAGTGATTTGTCGGCTCATCTAAAATTAAAATATGTGGAGCATTGAATGTAGCAATCAATAATAATAATCTTGCTTTCTGACCACCAGACAATTGTTCAACTGGGAGGTCAACGATATCATTGTTAAAACCAGCAGAAGCTAGTTGATTGCGTAACTCGGTTTCAGATATGTTTTCTTTTAGCCTTAGGATATGTGTATAGGCACTTTCTCCAATTGATAATTCATCTAGCTGGTGTTGAGCAAAATATCCTATTCGAAGTTTTTTTGTGGCGAAGTATTCACCTGACATTAACGTTAATCTGTTTGCTATAAGTTTAGATAAAGTTGACTTCCCTTCCCCGTTTGCGCCAAGTAATGCAATTCTGTCATCTGCATCTATTCTAAGAGAAAGTCGGTTTAAAATAGTTTTTTTGTTGTAGCCAACCCTTCCCTTATCAATGATAACGAGCGGCGCAGGCAATTTTTCTGGTATGGGAAATAAAAATTTTTTTGCAGCGTTCTCTGTAACAGCATTTATTGGATTCATTTTCTCTAGTAGCTTAAGCCTTGATTGAGCTTGCTTTGCCTTCGAAGCTTTCGCACGAAACCTCTCAACAAATTTTTGAATGCGAAGCCTTTGTGTTTCTTGTTTCTTCTTCAAAGATTGCTGTTGTAATAATATTGCGCGTCTTTCTGAAGTGAATTGGTCATAGTTTCCTGTGAAATATGTAAGCTTTTGGTCATAGAGATGTAAAATGCCGTTTACTGATTTATTCAGCAACTCTCTATCATGAGAAATAATCAAAGTCGTATTTTGAAATTTGGAGAGAAAATTCTCAAGCCAATATGCACCTTCCAAATCAAGATAGTTTGTTGGCTCATCCAATAATAAGAGGTCTGGCCTTGAAAATAATACGGCGCCAAGTGCGATACGCATTCGCCAACCTCCTGAAAATTCATGGCAAGGACGCAGCTGCGCATCATTATCAAAGCCAAGACCAGCTAGAATAGAAGCAGCCCGTGCCTTTGCTGAATATGCCCCTATGTCATCAAGCCTGTGATAAATATCTGTAATTCTTTGCGCATCTTTGCAATCAGCAACCTCTTTTAAAAGTTTTTCCCGTTCTAAATCTGCGCTCAAAACAGTCTGGATTAAGGATGTGTTACTTTCTGGTGCTTCTTGTTCAACACTACCAATTCTGAAGTAATTCGGAGTTTTTATAGTTCCCAAGTCTAATGTGAGTGATTTTTTTATTAATTTAAAAAGCGTGGTTTTGCCAGTGCCATTACGTCCAACAATCCCAACCTTATGTCCTTTTGGTATATTGGCGCTAGCGTCTTTAAAAAGCGGTACTCCTTGAATAGAAAAAGATATATTTGAGATTTGAAGCATGATAATAAAGGGGAATTTATGGAGTGTCTTTACTTTTTCTTTGAAATCGTAGTTTAATTTGAATAGAGCATATCTGAATTCTTTGTTAGTTGAAAATATTTGACTGGCGAACGGAAATAAGTCGGTGTCCACTTCGCTGTAATTCACTGCTCAAATGACTGATATAACTAGGGCCAATCTCGCAACATCCTCCTATGATAGTTGCTCCAATATCTATCCACCTATAAACAAAATCCAAATATTTATTTATTGAGAGATCGTGCCGTTCTGACAGATTATCTACTGTTGAACCGGGAGAGAGTTCTTTTACAGATTTAAATTTGTTTGCATAAGCTCCAAATGGTAACCCTGATTTGGCAAGAATTGGGAGAGCATGCTCTATTGATTCTGGAAAGCTACAATTAAGCATTAAAGCGGAAGCACCGGATTCTTTAAGCTGTTTTACAGCCAATTCAAGTTTTTCTCCAGAACGAAGAGTATTAGAAAAATTATCTGTAATAGTAACACTTACTAGTGCCGGGAGTCCAAATGAGAGCAAAGCAGAAATTGCAGCTTTTGCTTCGGAAATGTTCGACATTGTTTCAATAAGAAATAGATCAACATAGTTCTTCTGAGCCATTATTAATTCATGATAATGCTTTACAGATTCATCAAACGTAAGTGCTTCTGAAGAGACATAACTAGCTTCTAAAGGTGGTAAGCAGCCCGCAATATCAATTTCTTCACGGTGAATATTTGCTTTTTTTATAGCGTCTTGCATAATTGAGGATGCTAGCTCATGCGTTTTAAAGAACTTTTTTGGGTCACCATATTTTTGTAAGCGAGGAAGGGTTGCCGTGTAATTATTAAGTGTAAGAACTTTGGCTCCCGCTTGAATAAAATCGAGATGAACTTTTAAAACAATATCAGGTTGGTCGTACATTACCTTTAACGACCAGAGGGGGTGCGATTTAGTATTAAAAGAGCGTTTGTTAATTTCTTGTCCCAAACCGCCATCTAAAAATATAATGTCTGTCATGTACTCTCAACTGCTAAATTACAAACTACAGTGTTGGTAACTTTTTAATTTATTTTTTCAAAGCAAAAAGTTGAACTTACCAATACGCTGATTATCCTCTATTAATAATGATATTGGTGATATTTGTTAAATATATTGTAAGTATTATAAAAAATATTAAGAATTTATGTCTATCCCACAATATTAGGTAGAGCTTGTTGACGACTATCTTGTTCAGATTTAGCATTTTTCGAAGATTTATTTTTAATATTCTTACTAGAATTTTTCTTACTAAATATCAATGTGAATTCCCCATCTTTAACCATATCTGACTCGTTTTTCTTGTTTAACAAAGAGGGATCGGGTTGAACTTCAAAATCATCGAGTTTAATTTCATCAAATGCGTCCATTACGCTCTCAAAAAGTTCAGAATTTACATAATGGGAGTCCAACATTTTCTGTTGTGTTTGTCTGCGGTAGGATTTCATAGCTGTTGATATGTTGAAATTTACGCCCATTCCACTTTTATCAGTTAAAAATGGGAGCACATTCGAGAGCCAATTAAAAATCGACTTATCTTTGCCACTTTTTGATTGCTTTGATGGCTTGGCCATAAACAAAAATCCTATTTGTAGTAGGAAAAATCTCTAAAAATACACAACATCTTGTGTCATCAATGAATCAAAAGCTGCTATCTCTGTCAAGTCATTTAGTAGTAATATTTTAAATATCTGTTGATTTATGTCTGTTAATAAATGCATAGGATAGGCAAATGACAGAAATTAGAGAGATACCGATAACAGAACTTACTGCTATCAACATATTATCTGCACCGCCAATAGCTACAATTAATACTCCAAAACTAGCACCCGCCATCATTTGCCAAGCTCCTGTAAACCCTGTACCCGTTCCGGCGTACTTTCCAGCTGCGGATATTGCACCAATCGTTGAGTTAGAGATTAAAATCCCATTTCCAAAACCAAACAAACCGCATGGAAGAGCAATTGCCATAGGGCTTAGGTAATCATAGTAGGATACAATTAACAAAATAATCATGGAAGCTAGAGTGATGAGAGACCCAGAAAAGGCTACAATCTCTATGCCTCGCATAACTAAATAGCGTCTATTAATAAAGTTTCCTATAAAAAACCCAATTGGCATAATTGAAAACCAAAGACCAAAAGCAAGTGCCGATTGTCCTAACGCTTCATAGTGGTATGGAAGAATTCCTGCCAATACGTAAAACATACCACTTTGCATACCGCAGGTTATTGCAAAACTAAGAAAAGTGAGGTTGGTTAGTATCATACCGTATGCTTTTGATATTTCGATAATGTTTATTTCAATTAACTTATTTTTGTGGGTTTCAGTGATTTTATATAGAGTAATAAAAAATATAATAAATCCAGCTATTGATGATACTGCCATGCCACTTTTCCAGCCAAGAAACTCGACTATTATTCCACCGAGTAAAACGGACACTATCGGGATAGTAGATTGAATTGTTTGAGCAGAGGACATACGTTTTGCTGCTTCTGCGCGCGTAAAATTGTCATTTATCATCGCTCTCCCCATTGAAAGACAGGCAGCTGCTCCAAGCCCTTGAATTATTCGGCACGCTAATAGCGTTTCTATTGAATAAGAAATTAATGTTAAACCGCTTCCTATGGCAAAAATAAAAGAACCAAGTAGCAAAATAGGGCGTCTACCAAATCTATCAGATACAATTCCGAAAAAGAGTTGACCAACACCTAGTGCAAGTAAATATAGTGTAATAAGAGATTGTCCGACATTTGGTGAAGTAGAAAAACTATTCACAATTTCTGGAATTGCAGGAACTAAAAGAACAAGAGCTATTACTGGACTGGCTATAGTGAGAGCAATAAAACCGACTGAAATTTCTGAACTCTCCCTATCATTATTATTATGTGTTTTGATAAATTTTTTTGGTTTCATTCTATTCAAAAGTCGGAGGTTACGATGAAGAAAAATAAATATGGTATGACATAAAGATTATTTTTTATCTAACCATTTGAGCATAGATATAGTTGGCACAAAATTATCACCAATAAAGCAGTAAAATATAGACATATAATTAACTTAAATCTCAATATATGAAAAACCATTTATGCCGATGCATATTTTCAGGATGATCATTTGACCTTAAGCTTTAGTTTGGGGTTTAATGAAAAAGAGATTTTGTATCATATAAAATCTAATGTGAAAATAGCGAAAGGAGGTGGTCAAATGTCGAGTGTTAAAAGTAGGGTGATAGTGATTGAAGAAACAGAGGCTTGGCAGGAGAACAGCTTCTTTTTGGGGGCCGCTTTCTAATAAACAATACATTATCGCCACTAAACACGGAAGAGAGGGGTTACCCTCTCTTTTTTTATCTTGTGTCTTCTGGGAATGCGTTGTTCAGCCGTTGGACCAATTGGTCTTGAAATTTTGCGGCTGCAACGGGTAATACTCTACCTTTCAACTGCGCGATATGCAGTAATCCAGATTTACAGTCGCGCTGGTCTATTGGAACTGCTTTTAAGTGGCTGTAGATTCCATATTGACCAGTAAGGCTAATAGGTATTTGAAATCCTAATGCTTTTTCATGTATTAAGTAATTTGCCATCATGTCAAATGAATCCGCCTCAATTATGGTTTGTAGTGGCGTTGCTTTCTGCACCTGACCAACATTTAATAAGGTTCTAATACCCTCATTTTCCCTTGGCATTAATATCGGCCAGGGAAGACAATCTTGGAGTCTTAAAGTGTCTTTTTTGGCTAATGGATGCTCAGGTGACATAATAATTTGTACTATTTGAGTTACAGTAGCAACTATCTGAATTCCAGATGGAAGAAGTGAATCAAAAACGATTGCTGTATCAGTATCATGATTGACGAGTGATTCTATTGCCAACTGAGAATTCTGTCTTAATACCTCAAATGTCACACCCGGATGTTTGTCACGATATTTAGCAATTTCTTTCGGAAGAAAAGCGCTTATGGTTTGTGGACCGCTACTTATCCTAACATGTCCACGGCGTATGCCGGATAAATCTGATATTTGTGATAATACACGATTTACATCTGACATTTGATTCCGAATATGTTGCACAAACAATTCACCAGCAGTATTTAGACGCACACCGGACGGGTTACGCTCAAATAATGGGTGCCCAATTTCTTCTTCAATAGCCAATATACGGCGGTTCAATGCTGTAGACGTTATAGCAAGACGGTCGGCAGCTTTTCTTATAGACCCCTCCTTTGCAACAACGTCTATGTATTTAAGTGTAGTCAAGTAACGCATGTAATCATTAATCCTGTTATTTGTAACCTCTAATAAATCATTTATCGCGATGCAAAAAATGCACCGCGTTAATGCAAACTTAGCAGAATGCGATACGAAATCAATTTGGTAGTTCAAATCTGTGAAAATATTAAAAACAGATTTATAGATGGGCTTGCCGATTTATATTTTTATTTTGGATAATAATATCTAACGCCTGTTTTTCATATTCTCACAAAAACATCAGTAAAATGAGGATATGATATGAAATACATCATTGCAATAATTCAACCTAGTAAGTTGGAAGCTGTGCATGAAGCTCTGAAAAACATTGACATTACAGGGATGACTGTAAGCGAAGTCCAAGGATACGGGCGTCAAATGGGTAAAAGCGAAATTTACCGGGGTGCAGAATATACGGTTAATTTTATACCAAAGACTAAAATAGAAATTGCAGTCGACAAAACTGCAGAAGAGGCTGTGGTAAATGCAATAAAATCAACGTCGGAGACTGGTAAAATTGGAGACGGTAAAATTTTCGTTTTAGATTTGCAAGAGGCTTTGCGTATTCGTACGGGCGAGACCGGAAGCAGTGCTCTGTAACTAATTTTAACCGTTTAATTTATCATTATTTAGGAGATTACTATGATAAAAAATTTAAGATGGCAAAATTTAGCCATTATAGTCGGGTCCTTACCATTAGCATTGGCAGTACCCTCGGTAGCCATGGCCGCCCCAGATGCGGAAACTGCTTACATATTTAATACTTTTTCCTTTCTGATACATGGGTTTATGGTTGCATTAATGGCGGCCGGTTTTTGTATGCTCGAAGGAGGGCTCGTGAGGGCAAAAAATGCAACCGTGCAATGTACAAAAAACATATCGCTGTACGCTATAGCTGGATTAATGTATGCGATTGTCGGATATAATTTGATGTACATGGATGTGAATGGATTTATTGGATCACTGTCTTTTTGGAATCCATCAGAGCCTTCCGTCGATGATGGCTATTCCTCGGGGTCAGATTGGTTCTTTCAAATGGTGTTTGTAGCAACGGCAGCTTCTATAGTTTCTGGTGCGGTGGCAGAACGTGTAAAGCTCACATCATTTCTAGTTTTCGTGGTAGTTTTAACAGCTTTTATATATCCAATTCAGGGAAGTTGGTCATGGGGTGGAGGTTACCTTTCTGAAGCTGGATTTTTAGACTTTGCCGGTTCCACGATTGTTCATTCTGTTGGTGGTTGGGCAGCTTTGACTGGATGTATTATAATAGGAGCCCGGTCTGGAAAATATGCGGAAGATGGCAAAGTTAAACCCATGCCAGGCTCTAATCTTCCATTAGCAACCCTTGGGACATTTTTATTATGGTTTGGTTGGTTTGGATTTAATGGGGGTTCCCAATTAGCTATGGGATCAGCGGCTGATGTTGATGCGATCAGCAATATCTACATAAATACTAATTTGGCAGCGGCAGCGGGCGTAGTTGTAGCTCTTGTTGGAACAAGCATTTTGTACGGAAAAGTAGATTTGACTATGGCTCTGAATGGAGCACTTGGCGGTTTAGTGGCGATTACGGCTGAGCCTCTGGCACCGTCCCCAATTCTGGCTATATTTATTGGTGGAGTTGGAAGTGCTTTAGTCATATTAACCGTCCCATTATTAGATAAATTCAAAATTGATGATGTTGTTGGAGCAATCCCAGTTCACCTAGTTGCTGGTATTTGGGGTACAATAGCAGTCGTCTTATCTAACTCAGACGCAACACTTGGCGCACAGCTTTATGGAATAATTGCCATTGGCGTATTCACTATCGTAACATCAGCGGTCGCATGGTATGTAATAAAAATGTTAATGGGCGTAAGAACAGATGAACAATCTGAACTAGATGGATTAGATAAATCTGAGAATGGTTTGGAAGCCTATCCTGAGTTTACAAATTAATTGTAGAAAAAATAACTAAGAAACGGCTCCCACTATGAGGGGCCGTTTTTTTTGTTTTGGATTGGACTATGTTAGTTAGTATATTGGGTAAAGGTATATGATTACTTTTTTTGTGTATGATTTTTAGATAAGTTAATAATTTACTCAAAAATAACTGCAGCTGAAAATAATAAAAGTGAAAAAGTAGCATGAGAACTCGATTTTCTGATTTTAGAAGTGATACTGTAACAAGTCCTTGCTTGGGAATGCGCCATGCGATGTATGAAGCTAATGTAGGTGACGATGATTATAGCGATGACCCTACTGTTAAAAAACTTGAAGAAAAAGTTGCCTCTCTTTTTGATAAACCATCCGCACTCTTTTTACCCTCTGGTACTCAATCTAATCTAATTGCAATTTTAACACATTGTCAAAGAGGTGAAGAGGTTATTACTGGCAAAGAATACCACGTCTATGCTTGGGAAGCCGGAGGAGCAAGCTCGCTGGGTGGCGTTATCGTTAATCCACTGATAACAGATGAAACGGGTGCACTGAATTTAGATGATTTAAAAATATCAATAAAAAAAGGTAATGGTCATGAGCCTTCTACTAGGCTTTTATCAATGGAAAATACCTTTGGTGGGATAGTACAACCATATGAAAAACTAGAGAGTGTTGTGCAATTAGCACGAGCTCAAAATCTATCAACTCATCTTGATGGCGCTAGGCTAGCTAACGCCGTCGTCAAGTCAGGTAATAGTTTTAATTCGTACGGTAGGCTCTTCGATACTATTTCCATATGTTTGTCGAAGGGTTTGGGCGCACCAGTTGGATCTGTTTTGGTAGGTGCTCCAAATTTTATTGAAAGAGCACGTAGGCTCCGTAAACAACTTGGTGGAGGTATGCGTCAGTCCGGTATTCTTGCTGCAGCTGGTATATATGCAATTGAGAACAATTTGAATAGACTTAGTTTTGATCATGAAAATGCTTTTTTTCTAGCAAAAAATCTTTCACAAGTTTCTATGTTCAGAGTTCCATTAAACATTGTGCATACAAACATCGTTTTTGCTGACATAGAACCTGAAAATGCTCAAGCAATGTATAATCATTTAACAAATGACAAAATAAAGGTGAATTACCCAGAGCCAAAAAGAATCAATGGAAAAATCTGGTCAAGATTTCGCTTTGTTGTTCACTTGGATATAAATCAAGAGGATATAAATAAACTTATTGAAAGTAGTAACAATTTTCGCAAGTGAATAGATACAAAAATTTTGTATCATAGAGAATTTTTCCAATGGCAAATGAAACTCAACAACTTGTTTCTGATTTTGGCTTAACACCCAAAGTTGAGGACGCAATTTTAACTGCATTAAAAGAGCAAAATACCGCAAAAATTGTTTCTCTAATTGCACCGATGCATCCATCGGACCAAGCGGAAATATTCAATAGGTCATCTGGGGACCAATGTGAGGGGCTTCTGAAGCTGATTGGAGAGAAGTTAGACCCAGAAGTCATTACTTTTCTGGATGAAAAAGCTCGAAAACTAGCTTTTGAAGCATTGGGTTCAGATATTTATGCGCGCTTTCTCCCTTCACTTGACTCAGACGATATGGCAAATATTGCTGCTGAATTAAAACCAGATGATTTAGAGTCCACACTTGAAGCTATGCCTCTTGAAAACAGAGTGGAGGTAAAACAAGCACTTTCATATCCAGATGAGACAGCGGGCAGAATGATGCAGCGCGAAAAAATTGTGGTTCCTTCTTTTTGGGACGTTGAAAAAACGATTCAATATATACGTTCTCTAAGTTTTAACAAGGAAGATTTCTATAGTGTTATTATCACTGATTCTAATTATCATCCAATTGGTGAAGTTAGATTTGATAAGCTAGTGCGTGCTAACTCAAATAAAAAAATATCTGAAATTATGGAAGTGGATATGCATCTTATACCAGCGATGTTGGACCAAGAAGATGTCGCAAATTTATTTAGAAGATATGCCATGGTATCAGCTTGTGTTGTAGATGAGGATGGAATGCTTCTTGGCATCATTACGATTGACGATGTTGTTCATGTTATCGATGAAGAGGCAGAAGAAGATTTAATGGCGCTGGTAGGTGTTTCAGATTTAAGTTTGAGGTCCTCAATTCTACAAATTTTAAGAGGCCGCTCTAGATGGTTGCTTGCCAATCTTGGCACAGCCATAATAGCCTCTTTGGTAATTGGTATTTTTGATGAAACTCTTAATCAGCTTATTGCTTTGGCGATATTAATGCCTATTGTTGCTTCTATGGGGGGGAATGCAGGAACGCAAACTGTTACTGTTGCAGTTAGAGCTATTGCGCTCGACGGATTAACCTCAAAGCTTGTTTTTCGGTTTGCCCTTAAAGAGGTCATTGTTGGCTTTTTGAATGGTATTATTTTTGCAATACTATCCGCGATAATTGTTATTTTTTGGTTTTCAGATTTTTACATAGCAGGGTTGATTGCTGTTGCTATGATAATAAATTTGTCTGTTGCTGCTCTATCTGGTGTTTTAATACCTTATGGTTTACATAAGATAGGTGTGGATCCCGCTATCTCTTCAACCGTTTTTTTAACTACTCTTACAGACATTGTTGGTTTTTTTGTATTTTTAGGGCTTGCAGCATGGTTTTTGATATAGCAAAACTGCGTTTTAAAATGATTTTCTGGTATATGAGATGACTGTCCACCTCAAAAAATTATCAGTAGGAACTGATACATTAGAATCTCTAGTTTATAGACAGAAAGAGGCTGTAGACGCTGGCAGAAAATTGCTACATTCAACAAGAAACTGGCCGAGGCGAAAAGAAGAGTTGCTTGATGGTGGAAGTTTATATTGGATAATCAAAGGCCAGATGGTAGCGAGGCAAGCTATAAAGGAATTTATCGAGGTTTCGCAGCCTGACTCAAAGCCAAAATGTGGAATAGTACTTGTGCCTGGACTGGTTCCAGTCTGGCCAAGGAAAGTAAGAATATTTCAAGGGTGGCGATATTTGGAGGATGTGGATATACCTGCTGATATGCCATTTAGTAGGACAGACGAAACACCAATGCCCGTATCACTAGCTAAAGAGCTACGTGATTTAGGTCTGTTATGAAATAGTAGATAAAAAAAGCGTTTAATTTTTGTTAGTTCGTTTCTTTTAGAAAATAAGGATTGCGTTCAAGCGAGTTTTCTTCTGAAATTGTTTTCTTGTTGTTTTCAATCCATTCTGTCTCTGGGTTAAGAGATGCAGCGGTTGCTGTTGCAGTTTCTGGTAATAGGATCAGTGGTCCTTGAGCTTCAGCTGGAATTGATGGTCTCGTCATCATTCGATACAAAATAAAAATGGCTAAACCAAAATGAATACTTCCTATTAAACTAAAATAAGACCAATCTCCAATTAGGTCCATTGATGCTGCTACCATTGGGGCACCAATCACTGCGCCAACACCATTTACCATTAACAAAGAAGAGGAGGTGCTAACCATTTGTGATGGTGTTAAATAGTCATTTGCGTGCGCAATAAAGAGCGAGTAAAGCGTTAACGATGTGCCGCCGTATAAAGCCGTAAATAAAAGTAGTAATTCAAAATTATCCTTGCCTAGTATATTAAGTATCAATGCAAATAGTGCAGCACTTGAACATGTTCCCAAAATAACAAGACGTCTGTCTAATCTGTCTGATATACGTCCAATCGGATATTGAAGGCAGAATACTCCGATGGTAACACTTGCCATAAATAATGATGTTTGCCCGGTTGTTAAACCAATATTTTTTGCGTAAATCGTCCCAACTCCCAATAACATTGCAACGACAATTCCAGTTACGAGTAATCCTATTAATGCTAAAGGAGAGATTTGAATTAATCTCCGGAAAGAAACCATCTCCGGCGCTTCAAAATCTGGAGCTTTGGAAGCTGTTATCAAAACAGGCACTACCGCTAACGAGACTAATATAGATGCTAAAAGGAAAAGATTTAGAGAAACGCCATCATCAAATCCGCTTATTAGTTGTCCGGCTCCAAGACCAGCCATGGTAATGATCATGTATACAGACAAGATTCTTCCTCTAGTCTCATTTGTCGCTCTTTCGTTCAACCAACTCTCTACAACTATAAACATCCCTGCATAACAAAATCCTGTAATCATGCGCAAAATTCCCCAGGAAAACGGGTCAATAAATAGTAAATGTAATAAAACACTCGCAGATGCAATAGATGCAAGAGCCCCGAAAGTTCTGATGTGTCCTACCTTTGAGAGTATTTTTGGTACTATAATAGAGCCAAATAAAAATCCAAGAAAATATCCACCCATCATGATACCTGTAATCAGGTTACTGTTCCCAGCAGCGGAGGCACGCAAACCTAGAAGAACAACTTGAATTCCGTTCCCAATCATAATTAATGTCAGGCCTAAAAAAAGAGGCCATGTAGATAAAAGAGAGTACACGATAGAATTCTTCTTTATTTCTGTTGTAAGTGAGAGTGTAAAAAGCTGTTAAGCACTAAGTTTTAGATTAGTAAAATTCGGATTAGTTGTTACAGCGCTTTAAATGTTTCCACTCTCTTATAAGCGCCATTATTTTGTCGTTTGTCAGATATTTTCCTAATCATTGACTAGGGCGTGATGGGCAGAGACACAAAGATGATTTAAATGAGAGTTATTTAAAAATTTTATTATCTAATAAAATTGTAAGAATTTTCTTAATGAGTTCTAAATCAATACAAACTTGTTTTTTTAATAGTTTAGCATTTTTATAGTTTAATTGAACCGCTATAAAATGCATTACTTGGTCGGGTAATTCATTATGATTATAAGAAATTAATCGTGTTGATAGCTGTTGGATAATATTGTCTAACCGCGAAGAGATGTTGTTTAATCTTTTTAAAATAGATGGATATTTTTTTTCTAATTTTTCTAGAATAAAAAGAGCGATAGAACAGTCTAACAAGCCACCGTGTTGTTGTTTTAAATTCCAAAAAGGGTAGGCTTTTGATTTTCGTTTTTCCCTTATGTCTCTAAAGGCGGAAATTAATTCATTTCTTTTAAAAACACGGGAGTTTAAAACATCAATCACATGACAGACTTCGTTTGAAAAATTAGTCTCATTTAAAAGTAATCGGGCATTTCTAAATGCAAAAAATTCCCATATCCACGCCTCATTTTGATAATATGACGACAAACGTTCGATGCTAACAGCGATGGGGCCTGCATTTCCGTCTGGCCGCAATCTTAAGTCAAGTTGATATAAAGTTCCGTGAGACGTTTTTAGACTCATCCAATTAGTTATTAGCTGAGTAAGCCGAATAAAATAACTGCTTGTACCTAAACTCTCCATTTTATTCCAAGTATCTTTATGCTTATTTTCATATACAAGAATTAAGTCGAGGTCTGAATTTGCAGTGAGTGAGTTACTAGCTAATCTTCCAAGAGCGATTATCTCGTATCTGTTTTCAATAATGCCATGTCTTAATGACAAATCCTCTAAGGCTAGTTGGATTATTTTACGCAAACACTCGCCAGCAACACTGCTTCTAAAATTTGCTATTTCGTCTAAATCGGATAACGCTTCTAAAAGGTGAAGATCAGCTTGAAATTGCCAACTTTTGTTTTTTTTCCTTATAAGGTCGAGGGCTCTTTCTGTCGATGCGTTTGCTATTTCATTTGATAATATTGTGTTAATTTCAACTCTATTAGGAAGCTTCTGAAAAAATTGATTTTCTAATAAATCATCAATTAGATAACTATTATACCGAAGTATTTCTGTTAGGCGAGGCGCTTTTACAAGAATATTTGACAATAGACCAATCAGTGATGGATTGTGTTCCAAAAGCGCAAATATTTGCACACCTGCTGGGAGACTAGATATTATGTCTTGAAAGGCAGCGAAGGCAGCTTTAGGAAAATCAGCCTTCGCTATCTGGGGCAACATTTTGGGAAGAAGTCTTGTTAGATATGTTCTTGAACGCTCACTAGAAGTGGCTGCAATTCCGCCTTCTAGCCATTCTTGTATAGTATTTTGAATAGACTTTTCATCTCCAAAACCCAGCTGTGATATCCATTCAATAATTAATTCAGATTCTTGTGGTAATATAATAGAGGTTGATTTTGTACTGTCTTTGTTTAACATCATGTTACTTAAAATTGGATGCGACGCAGAATTTTTGGTAAATTCCTGTAATCCATATAATGCTTCTCTAAATTGGAAAGAATTTTCATACCCTAACAGATATGCAAATTCCGTAAATTCGTTCTCTGATCTGGGTAGTTTATGTGTTTGAGTATCTCTTTGATATTGAAGTCTATGTTCTATTCTGCGCCACGCATAATAACAGGAAATCAGGGCATTCGACTTGTCTTCCCCAATCCATCCAGCATTTTCAAGTTTGATGAGAGCATCACTAGTATTTTCAGTACGAAGGTTAAAATTGCGTCCCCCACCAAGTAGTTGAAGGATATGAGTAATAAGTTCAACGTGACGAATGCCAAATGCACCCAATTTTACATCATACCCTAAATATTCTTTTGGAACGGGATAATGTCGAAGCCAGTTTTGTAAGTCCTCTACAACGCTATAATCTAACGTGCCACGCCAAATAAAAGGTTCAATTTTTGATAAAAATTCTTTTGCAAGTTGTTTATCCCCCGCAATGGGTCTTGCCCTAATAAATGCTGCTCTCTCCCATGACCTCGCTATACTCTCGTAATATACAACAGCAGCACTGATATCAAGGCTGATAGGAGTAGAGCTTGGATTTGGACGAAGTCGCATATCTATTCGCCACCCATTGCCATCTTTTGAGGGAGAAGAGAGCATGTGGATCAATTTTTTGCAAAGCTCTATGAAGTTTTTGCTGCTGTTATTGTAGCTTGTTTTATGGAGGAATATGAGATCTATGTCAGAGGAATAATTAAGCTCTTTAGCCCCTAACTTTCCCAAAGCCAAAATAGCTAAGCCACAGTCCTCTGGTGATTTCACTTCTTTTTGCCGCAAGAGAAAGGTTAGAGTTTGCTGTATAGCATATTCACTGAGCTCTGATAGTAGCTTGCAACTCTCTTCAATCGTCAAAAAGCCAAGCATTTCACTCAAGGAGATAACATAATTTGATTGGTTCTTATAAACTCTTATCGCAAGGATAGCATCTTTATCGTTTCGTGCATCAGATATTTTTTGAAAAAATTCTTTATTTAAATTCTCTAAAGCTAACCTCCAATTAGCGTTTAAAATTTGTTTTAAATTTTTGGCTGCATAAAGTTGGCTCAAGTGTAAAAGGTGAGGGCAGGTGGAAAAAATCATAAAGAGTTGGTCATGATAATTTACAGGTCTAAGAGCATCGAGATGCTCATCAGCAACCCTTGAGGAAATTTTTTTTGAAATAAATATTGCCCTTCTTTTTAGAAGCATTTGGATTTTTCCAATCTCGTAAAATTAGGCACGGATTTTTTCTTTATGAATTGTTTTCCTAGCGCTATTTCATCCTAATTCCACTCTTCTGCTCACCTTCATTTTAGACAAAAACCAGAAACATCTTGTAGAAAGAATTAAGCTTGCTAATGTTAGTCCAGATGCAAGACCCCACCAGATTCCATTTGGCCCTAACTCTCCTTTAAAAGCAAGAAAATATCCAACAAATAATCCACCTCCCCAGAAACAGAAAAAACCCATTAATGCGGGAATTGCGGTATCATTTATGCCTCGTAAAATCGCTGCAGCGATAGCTTGGTTTCCATCGACAATTTGAAAAAATGCGGTAATCAGAAGAAATGGTATTGCCAATTTTGTTACGGCTTGGCGAAGTGGGTCATCATGCCTTAAAAAAATTTCGATTAATGGTTGGTGAAAAAGATAAATTAATAAACTCAAAACACTTGTTACAACTAAACCTAATCCAATAGCAACTAAACTTATTCTAGAGACTTTTGTTGCCTCTTGATTACCAGCCGCTCGTCCAATGAGAATTGAACTGGCTTGGGCAATCGAAAGTGGTATCATAAAGCAAATTCCGGCAAGTTGGGTGGCGATAGCTGTAGCTGCGAGTGCAGCAGTTCCAAACATACCCATCATTATTGAAGCTACAGCAAACATTCCTGTTTCAGACATCACCATTACACCGTTTGGACTCCCTATTCGGAGTATTTTTTTTGTTATTTTCCAGTCTATTACCCACCAACGTTTAAATGGTTGTATTTGTTTAAAGGGTGAACACAATCCGATTATTAGCCCCATTGAAAAAGAACCAATTAAAAAACAGATAGCGGTTGAGAGTGCAACCCCAATTAGTCCTAAATTGGGTATCCAAAAAAAACCAAAAGCGAGTATTTCATTGCCAACTAAGTTGCAGAGTAATGCGATGAGTGCACCTAACAATTGCACATAAGGCTTAGAGTAAGCAGCTGAAAAAAACCTCAACACAAGAAACAAAAACATCAAAGGGAGTGAAAATGCAGATATAATCAAAAATAAACTCGCATGGTGAACGAGTTCTTTATCTTGTCCAAGCATAGGCAATATCCAGATACCCGATATTACTGGAATGGCTAGTATTAAACCAACAAATATAGCTATCATTATTCCTTGTCTAAAAACTCGCCTTATTGCTGTCGTATTTTGTGCTCCAAGAGCTTGCGAAGTAAGTGATGAGACAACAATCAGCATACCGAGAGCAAAAAAATAAAAAGGTTGATAATATCGTATGGCGAGTCCACCTGCTGCAAGATCAAAACTTCCAAGTCGCCCCATGACCCATATGTCAGACGTCATTATTCCTATGGAAATGAGTTGCGCAATTCCGAGTGGAATAGAAAGTCGTACCAGATTTGAAAGGTCTGTTTTCCAGCCAGTATTTATCTTGCTAGCAGAACTGGTCATCTTTGAGTACACTTAGTGAACACTCTAAAATAAAAAGTAAGTGATACTTTGTAATAAAGTTAATCAAAAACCTTTGTAAACTAAAAATAAAATCTATTACAAAACCGTAATGCCAGTATAAATAATTGTCGTCAATCAATAAAACTTCATTGGGTTTTATTTATTAAACTTAACAGGTTAAGATTTTCTATGAGTGATTTTTTTCAATTTTTAATAAATAATAGGTTAATATACTATAAAAGAACACTTAAGGCAGTGGGTTTAATGTCAAATAGTTTCGATAAGGCTGGCTCCCCCCAGAAAACTAAAAGGGTTTCTAAAAAGGGTCCTTCAGGAAGATCATATAGAACAACAACAGGTCTTACAAAAAAGCCTAAAAAAATGCGTGGTCGCAAACTCTCCTCTCAGCGCTGGTTAACACGCCAACTAAATGACCCTTTCGTATCTCAAACACATGAGCGTGGCCTTCGTTCAAGGGCTGCCATAAAATTAGAGCAAATGGATGATAAGCATAAATTCCTGAGACCACACATGAATATTGTTGATTTGGGGTGTGCTCCAGGCGGATGGTTACAGATTGTAGCAAAAAGATGTAGAATTGACGAAGGAATAGGGCGTCTTGTAGGAATTGATCTGCTTGAAACAGAAGCTGTCGCTGGAGCACACATCCTAAAAGGTGATATAAACGACCATTCTATAATGAAAGAAATTAAATCTTATTTAAAAGGTAATGCGGATATTGTCTTATCAGACATGGCAGCTGCGACTACAGGACACCGTCTTACTGACCATTTGAGGACAACAAGCTTACTTGAAGTTGCTTTGGAATTTGCTTGCGAGGTGCTTTCAGATGGAGGGATCTTTCTGGGTAAGTCATTTAGAGGTGGGGCAGATGGATCATTGTTAGCACTTCTGAAAAATCGTTTCAAAAAAGTGAAATACCTCAAGCCATCCGCAAGTCGAGTTGAATCTGTCGAGACTTACTTGCTAGCTGTTGGTTTTGTTGGTTCAAAAAATTCCCAGAACTTTGACAATTAATGTTGTAGACTGGATTTTTTGCCTTGAAGAGCGTATAATTGCAATTACAAATCAGCGATTTAGGAGAAAAAAATGATAGTAAAGGTTCCAACAAAAATTGCTGAAAAACAAATTTCAGAGGCATTAACTTTTGATGATGTTTTGTTGCAGCCCGGATATTCAAAAATACTTCCTGACGAAACGAAGATAACCACAAAGTTGACGCGCACAATTGATTTACACTTACCACTTATATCTGCTGCAATGGATACGATAACTGAAAGTAGGTTAGCAATTGCGATGGCTCAGGCTGGTGGTATTGGTGTGTTGCATAAAAACTTTTCAATAGAAGAACAGTCAAATCAAGTTCGCTCTGTAAAACGTTTTGAAGCTGGAATGGTTGTGAATCCGTTAACAATCAACCCAGAAAAAACACTTGGCGACGCTCTTGAGGTAATGCGAAGTAATAAGATAAGTGGTGTGCCAGTTGTTAAAGAGAATAATATACTTGTTGGCATATTAACTAATAGAGACGTAAGATTCGCAACGGATATGTCAAGAACGGTATCCGATTTAATGACAGAAAATGTAATTTCCGTCACAGAGGAAACTAGTGCAGAACATGCTAGGATGCTGTTACATCAGCATCGTATAGAAAAACTAGTTGTAATAAATGAGGCTCGCCAATGTATTGGTCTAATAACTGTTAAAGATATTGAAAAAGCACAAAATCATCCTTTAGCCTCCAAGGATCAGGCAGGAAGACTTCTTGTTGCTGCGGCGACTGGCGCAGGAAGTAGTGGTGTAGAACGAGCAGAGGCATTAATAGAGGCAGGCGTAGATGTGATAGTAGTTGATACAGCTCACGGTCACTCTGAGTCCGTATTAGGTACTGTTAGAAACGTTAGACAGTTATCCAACGATATTCAGATAATTGGAGGAAACGTTGCTACTGCTGATGGAGCAAAGGCTTTGATCGATGCTGGCGTAGATGCTGTAAAAATTGGTATCGGTCCGGGCTCAATTTGTACTACAAGAATTATTGCTGGGGTGGGTGTGCCACAGTTAACTGCTATTTTAGAGGCATCAGCTGCTTGTGCTGAAGCGGAAGTTCCCTCGATTGCTGATGGAGGAATTAAATATTCTGGGGATTTGGCAAAGGCTATCGCAGCTGGCGCCTCTGCTGCAATGATAGGTTCACTGTTAGCGGGTACAGACGAAACGCCGGGTGAGGTTTTTTTGTATCAAGGTCGTTCTTTTAAAGCATACAGAGGAATGGGTTCTCTTGGCGCGATGGCTCGTGGGTCTGCGGACAGATATTTTCAAGCTGAGGTCTCTGAGTCTCTCAAACTAGTTCCTGAAGGTATAGAGGGACAAGTCCCATATAAAGGGCCCGTTGAAAACGTATTACACCAACTAGCGGGCGGTCTAAAAGCTGCTATGGGATACACTGGAAATATGAATATTAAGGATATGCAGACTAATTGTATATTTCGGAGGATCACAGGCTCTGGTCTAGCGGAATCTCATGTCCATGATGTATCCATAACACGCGAGTCACCAAATTACCGCCCAGGATTATGAGCGCCTTTGAGATTTATCTTTCGTGGAAAATAATTTTAAAGAAAATGGTTTAGTTAGTATGATTTTAATCATAGATTTTGGTTCACAGTTAACGCAATTGATTGCTAGGAGGTTACGTGAAGTTGGTATTTATTCGGAAATTATGCCCTTTGCTGCAGATTGCAAGAAGTATCTCGCTAAAAAGCCTCGGGGTATAATACTCTCGGGTGGGCCAAATTCAGTTACGCAAATTAACACGCCAAGGGCCCCCGATGAAATATGGAATGGGACACCTATACTAGGAATTTGCTACGGTCAACAAACATTATGCAAACAGCTTGGTGGTAGGATTGAGACAGGTATAAAGAGAGAATTTGGGCGCGCAAGACTAGATGTTTTGGAGGAGTGCTCTTTATTTCAAAACCTCCCCAAGGAAACAGATTTTGATGTTTGGATGAGCCATGGAGACCATGTATCAGAGTTACCCAAGGGATTTAGTGTTGTTGCTCGTTCAGCTGGCGCGCCTTTTGCTGCGATAGCAGATAACATGCGTCGTTATTATGGGGTTCAGTTTCATCCAGAAGTTGTACAAACAACAGGCGGAACTCAAATTCTAAAAAATTTTGCCCAATTGATTTGTAATTGCAAGAATGATTGGTCAATGACTGAATATAAAAGTCACGCAATCCAGGCGATTAAAAAACAGGTAGGAAAAACCGGAGTTGTTATTTGTGGTTTATCGGGAGGAGTAGATAGTTCGGTTACAGCTATTTTGTTACATCAGGCAATTGGTGAAAGACTGATTTGTGTTTTTGTAGACCATGGTCTTCTTCGTAAAGGGGAAGCAGAGGAGGTTGTAGAATTATTTACTAACTATTATAATATCCAGCTCATTCATAAAGATGCTAGCAAACTTTTTTTATCAAAGTTGAGGGGTGTGTCTGACCCTGAACAAAAGAGAAAGATAATAGGAGCCAGTTTCATAGAGGTATTTGACGAAGAGGCTCAGAAAATCGCAGGTGCTGAATTCCTGGCACAGGGAACATTATATCCGGACGTTATTGAGTCTGTTTCGCTTTCTGGTGGTGATAATGTTACCATAAAATCGCATCATAATGTTGGTGGATTGCCAAAATTTATGAAGCTGAAACTTATCGAGCCACTTCGAATGTTGTTCAAAGATGAAGTTCGAAAACTAGGGAAAGAATTGGGTATCCCTGAGATTTTAGTTGGTCGCCACCCATTCCCAGGTCCTGGACTGGCAATAAGAATTCTAGGTAACGTTAGCTCTAACAAGTTAAAAATTCTCAGAGACGCAGATTCAATATATTTAGACGAGATACGCAAAGCTGGTTTGTATGACCAAATCTGGCAGGCATTTGCGGTGCTACTTCCGATAAGAACTGTTGGCGTAAAGGGAGACGCAAGGTCTTACGAATATGTTTGTGGGTTGCGTGCTGTTATGTCAACTGACGGAATGACTGCAGCTATTTTTCCGTTTACATCAGAATTTTTAGCACATGTATCTACAAGAATTGTTAATGAGGTTTCAGGCATAAATCGCGTTGTATATGACTATACGAGTAAGCCACCAGCTACCATTGAGTGGGAATAGTATGAAAATAAAGTTGATAAAATCAATATTTTATTTGATTTAGGATCAGATATAATTGGATTTTGGTTCGAGATTAGAGTTCCTGCTCTATAACACGCCACCTCAATAAATCTTCAAAGATTTTACCTGTTGATGAAAAAGAAGGATGAAAACAAAAATTCTTGATAGACCGTTTTAAGTTTGGTAAACTATAAGGTGTTCGATTTGCAAGGAGAATTATGATGACCGAACAGATGGATAATGAAGAGACTTGTTGTAAAGATACTTGTTGTGCAAACGGTTGTTGTAGTGATGGTTGCGATACTGGGGATTGTGCCAGCAGTTGTTGCAGCGACGGCTGTTGCAGTGAATCAGAGCACTGTTGCTGATATTAAATAGACACTCGAACTATTCGTAAGGCTTTACTCATTAATACCGTTTTACCTTTTTCATCACTTTTTAAGAAAAAATAATATATTGAATAATCAATTAGCTATTCAAATATCTATTGAGAAGGAGTGGAATAAGGTAAAAAATATCATAAAAATAATACTTAATTTAATCACAAAGAGTATGAATAGTTTAATTTCTCTTTTTCAAGGGAGTTTAAAATTTTTAACCTTATGCATATTTTTACATATTATTTAATAAAATGTATTTTATAAATAATTTTATTTTTTTACAGAAAACGCAACCAAGCATTTGCTCCTTAAAATGCATTGAAACTATATGATTTATTAATTTGAGTAACTTCCATAAATAAAAACTTAATTGATCATAAAATTTTGCATTTTATCTTAAATTTATTAACACACTGTAAATTAACATTAAAAAGAGAAAAGTATGATTACTTCAAAAGATGATTTAAAATTTAGAATTAATGGTACTTTTTAAATAATAATCAATAAAAACAGTGTATAATATATATATATGTAGTTGATGAGAATATGGACTAAAAGGTGTTATTTTTGTAGCAAAAAAGGAAGCTTGTTTCGTGGGGGACATAAAAAATTTAGAGACTGGTTTTTTCTGCGTTTAGAATGACAAAAAATTAAATCAGAGTATCTTGGCTTTATTTGGCATGGAGAAACTGAGAAGGAAAACAAAAAGTATTATTCAAAAATGACAATATGAAGTATGTTATATATATATTTGTGTAATTTTTTTCTAATAAATTTCACCGTTTTATTAGGAGAGATGTTTAGTTGAGAAGCTATATTTATAATTATTAGTTTTTGAGAAGTTTATAATTTAAACAAAAAACTAAAAATACATGACAAAAAGAAAATGCCAGAAGAAAAATTACAAATAGAAAATCCCAAAAATTATAGCTTTTTAGCAAAACTCTTTCATTGGGGATTTATTTTACTTTTCGGGTATGGAATATTTAAGCAAATAGATGAACTGGAGCAACTTGCCGATGTATCTTTGCTAAGATTTGAAATGATTTTTGCTTCTGCATTTTTAATTTTATTGATCACCCGCTTTGTTTACATGAAAAAAACCCAAACATCTTCTCTACCCGATACAACCACTAAAACACAAAGGTTTGCAGCTAAGATAGTCCATTATGGGATGTATATTTGTCTTGCCTCAATCGCAGTTTCTGGAATATCTATCGGGTTTTTATATTGGCTGGGCTTCAACAGTGGCATAATCATTGAAGCGGTGATCAGCGTTCACGAATTTTCCTTTTCAATAATCTATTTTTTGATATTGATTCACGTTTCCGCAGCAATCTATCATAGATTTTTACAAGACGGTGTATGGAACTCTATGGTACCATTTTGGAAAGAAAAGAGTAGGCAGGATTAGGATATATTTATCTATATAGATTAGACAAACTGCTCTCATTTTTCTTTTGGTATGACTGTAACTTAACTAAATCAGGTCAAATGGATTAGTATTTCGATACATTCCCAACTTAACATTCCCAACTTATCTCAAAAAAGTACTGAGAGTAATGAATAAGCGATAAGTTTCTTGTTATCGTTATATTCATGAATTACAGTATTGTAAAATCGCTTTATTATAACAAGATAATGTTCTGATTTACGCCTATCTGTCTTAAAGATGACCTAAATTTAACATTTTAAAGCTTATTGTCCATGATTAAATTAGGGTATCATATTTGTTTTCAGTATTAACAAGCAAAGATTTTTCATTATTTCAAAAGATCAGATGGTTGAGACTTTTATTAAGGGCTGGTTTTGATAACCGGTTCGATAAGCTTGTAAGTGTGATTTTTGACTTTATACCTGGCGATAACGTGGTTGTAGTAGATGTTGGTGCAAACGTTGGGAACTTTACCCGGTCTTGTGCCAAAAAGAAAAATAAGACTAATTTAGTCATTGCAGTAGAACCGTCTCATTATGTATTTCCAATTTTAGCATTCTGGTCAAAATTGTGGTCATCTGGCGATTTAAAAATTATTTGTAAAAAATATATTCTGTCCAACCGTCCTGGAATAACAAAACTTTTCACACCCATTAAAGATAGTGGTTCGCTCAGAGTTGGTTTGGCTTACACTGGAAACCAAAAACATGAAGATGTGTATAGTGAGGAAGTTCAAGTTTTAAAACTAGACGACTTGCTCAAAGGGCAGCACATTTCAAATGTTGATTTGGTAAAAATTGACGTTGAAGGAGCAGAAGAGAATGTACTAGACGGTGCTTCTAAACTTATCAAAGAAATCAGACCAATTTGGTACCTAGAACTTGATGACAGTCGCGCGAAAGCAATGGGCAATTCTTCCAAAAGGATTTTCAAAACAATGATTGATTCGGGGTATAATGCTTATCTATTTAACGACAAACTAGAGCCTGTAAAAGTTGCGTCTATTCAGGGTGATGATAATTATCTTTTTATATCAAATTAAATTCTTTAACGACACTACCCCTGCGCAGCACTTAAAAATATTTCCTTCAAGTTAAAAAATCTAATATCAGAAAAATACAAAAATTATAAAATTTTTTGCTCTTTTTCAATTTTTTTATTATCACTTATGATTAAAGATTTTCGAATATCGCACTTAGGTGCATAATAAAGCATGTGACAACTATTAGGGAAATTTATATCATAGAGCCCGAGAGTATCGATATTGTAAGTCTATTAGATCTCAGATATAAATTTAGTGGTTCACTAAAACGTTATCTCGACGAAAAAGAGATTTCAGATGTCCTAATATTATTTTCCGCAGAAATAGATATAACAGACTACGGCATTGTCAATTTCTTTGTTGCGATGGCAGTGACTACAAATTTTGATGCGCCTGAGATGATTGAGCCATTCGCCAGGTCTCTAACAAATGATAATCAAAAATTTCTGTTTAGTTGGGTACCAGCTCATTTATTTGGGACTGAGTACTTTTCTATATTTATTGAATTTTCAGAATTTGGTGAATTTTTGGTTAATGGGCTTATTGGAGAAATAATAAGAGAGGCAAACATTGAGGAGGCGGTAGTTTATTTATCCAAAAATTAGCACTGAGTAGAACCATTTTGACTTTAATACTTCATTGTCCATCTCTTAAATATCAGCTCTAAACAATTTATTTATTAAGACGTAATATCATTTATGATGAATGATTTACTGAAAATTCAATCAGACCTCGATAGAAGACCAAAGCAAATGAAGTCAGAGAATAAAAAGTCTGATGTACACGAGAGTGAAGAAAACGGGGGTATCATAGAACCGAACCCTCTTTTGGCAACAGCACGCCTTTTTGGCCCAAAATGTTCAACTCAAGAATGGCTCGGCAGTTTCAGAGCGATGCAATTATCTGACGATTCTTTGGGCAAAATATAAAAATCCTATATTAGTAAAAGATACCCAATCACTTAACAATTCTAAGAAATATATCAAAAACTTATTATTCTAAGTTTTATTTATCGATAATTATTGACAGCAGTGACACATCTAATAAAACACCTATTATAAATTTATTAATAAGCGAGCTGAGGAGATAATTATGATTGAGCAAATTAATGTAGGTGTAATTGGAACAGGGTGGTGTGGAGGTATCCGTACCAAAGCTTGCTCAGATAATCCTCTCGTAAATAAAGTATTTATTGCAGAAATTAATGATAAACGCCGTAAAGAGGTTACCGACCAGTATGATGTATATGAGTCTGTTTCGGACTGGCAAAAACTTATTTTAAATCCCGATATTGATACTATAATTATCTCAGCTACTCCAGAGACAACACATTATCCAATGGCCCTCGCCGCTCTAGAGGCTGGAAAAAACGTTTTTATGGAAAAACCAATTGCGACTACATTGGAGCAAGCAGATGAACTCATTCAAACCGCTATAGAAAAAGATGTAAAATTTACTATTGGTTACTCACAACGATTTAACTCAAAATATGCCTATGTCCAAAAAGCATTAAGTGAGGGATTAATAGGAGAGCCAGTTACTTGCCTCGTGAGTAGACATGTAACACGCGAATTGGGTACCAAAATATCTGGACGAACAGCTCTATCGCCTGCAGCAATGGAGGCAACACACGACCTTGATTTTCTCTTGTGGTGCTTGCGTCCAAGAAAACCAGTTAAAGTTTATAGTCAAACAGCAGGAAAATTATTTTCCCAAAACAGTGAAACGCCAGACCATCAGTGGATTTTAGTTACGATGGATGATGGCACAACAATTACAGTAGGTGCCGGCTGGATACTTCCCTTAGGATATCCAAATTACGCGCATACATGGATTGAAGTTATTGGAACAGATGGCGCATTAATAATCGATGATTCCCATAAAGATGTGCACCTCACAACGACTAAGGATGGCATAAGGTATCCAATGTCATCAATGCCAGGCGAACCAGTGAACCATACGTATGCAGGACCAATGTACGAAGAAACAGTTCATTTTTTAGATGCAGTTTGTCGGAATAAACCAGTCTTAGTTAAACCTGAAGAGGCAAAGGAAGTAATGGATTTATATACTGCGGCAGATCTCTCGGTTGAGAGGGGAGAGCCAGTTTTACTTCCTTTAAATAGTTATGAATAAGAAGAAATATTGAGTCATACTAAATAAAGCATGGAATAATATACACAGATGCTTCTCGACATACTCAATATCACTCTGCCGGTGCTTCTCATGCTCGGTATCGGCAGTACTTTATATGTGTTAAAAATTCATTTTGATTCAAAAACTATTGGTATTTTAATTATAAAAATTGCAACTCCTTGTCTCACATTTTCAACTTTAACCAAAACTGATTTTACTCTCTCAGAATTGTCATTATCTGCTATAGCAGCAATTATGGTGATGGGATTAGTGGCAGCATTTTCTCTTCCATTAATAAAATTAAATGGAGACAGACTAGGCGCTTACATGAGTTGTCTTTTGCACCCAAATTCAGGCAATTTACCATTACCTTTATGCTTGCTAGCTTTTGGAGAGGAGGGACTTGCTTTAGCATTTCCATATTTTGTGATTATTTCTGTCTCACAAAACACTTTTGGATATGCAATGATTGCAGGTAACTTGAAATGGAAAGAATTTTTTTTTCACCCAATAGTGATTTCTGTGGCATCTGCATTTGTCGTAAAAATTACCGATCTATCAGTGCCAAGCATGTTGCTTAATACTACTTCCTATCTAGGTTATATGGCTATTCCGCTTCCACTATTGCTTTTGGGATATGCACTGCCACAAATATCAACTGGGAACATAAAAATCGGAATTGTTTATGCTATTGCCCGCTTGGTATTTGGAGGATTTTCTGGCTTGTGCGTGATATATGTATTAGGACTGACTGGTATGTTAGCAGGAGTTGTAATGATAATGGCTTCAATGCCTGTTGCGTTATTAAATTTCATTATTGCAGCCGAACAAAATGTTGAGTCAGATAATATCGGCGGTATAGTAATTGTTTCTTCGCTTGCTATGATATTTCTTATACCTTTGCTTGTTTGGTTTGTTTTATGGGCATTTCCAGTTTGATACAGATATTGTAAGATATTCATAGGAAAAATCATATGTGGTATTATTTAAAAAATGCTTAAAACACATTTGTTGAACAGAAATTCTTTGCCGAGAGAGCTGAAGGCGTTTCTTTTAGATTACCCAAGAAAAGATTGGAGTGAGAACCCAAATTTTGAACACTTCAGTGAATTTTGGTTGCAACGACATGAAATGTTTCGAGAGTTAAGCGCACATTTAATTCTTCTTTCAAAATCAATCCTGAATAAAAAAATCAATGAATTAGAATATCAAAAGCAAACACTTAGATATTCCAGTTTCATGCTTCAACAATTACATTTACATCACACAATGGAAGACAATTATTTTTTTCCAGGCATTGCAAAATATAATAAAAAACTCAACACCGCCATTGAGCTTTTAGAAACCGATCACACTGAAATTAGTGCTTTGGTTTATTCTTATGAAAAAATGTTAAATAAATGTGTTGCACCAAAGGAAACATTAAGTTATGCACCTGACCTTCTGGAATGCCAGAGAAGGTTCAACAGAGCTTTAGAAAGGCATTTAGAAGATGAAGAAGACATTATTGTGCCAGCCGCTCTCCATTATGGATATAGGCGTTAATCAATGCAAAGTTTATAAATTAAAATTTCTGGCTTGTGATATTTTTTCTTAAGATATTTTCAATACGAAATTATGAATTCACCTAAAGTTTAATTAATAAAGTTGAAAAAAGATGTTTTCCTCACATATTAATTTCACTAACAAAATTACCTTTGGAGCGTTAGATGAGCTGGAATCCTGATTTTGGTGCGTTAATGCCTGAAACATCTAAAATGGATGCTATTGAGACCGTTATAGTCCCAAGGGCGAGGGATATAGGGGGCTTTGAAGTACGAAGGGCGTTACCAACTAACAAAAAACAAATGGTTGGACCATTTATTTTTTTCGACCAAATTGGACCTGCAGAGTTTTTAACTAATAATGGTATAGATGTTAGACCGCATCCTCATATAGGACTTGCAACTCTCACATATCTTTTAAATGGGGCTATAGACCATCGAGATTCACTTGGTAATTATCAGACAATTAGAGCTGGTGACGTAAATTGGATGGTTGCGGGAAATGGAATTACTCATTCAGAGCGAACAGGAATAAAAGAGCGTTCATCAAATCATTCCCTTTTTGGAATACAAAGTTGGGTAGCTCTCCCAGAAAAATATGAAGACATTAACGCATCTTTTTCTCATCTACCGCAATTAGTACTGCCATTCATAGAAGATAGAGGAGTGACAGCCTGTCTTGTTGCAGGTAGTTCTTGGGGAGGGTCGTCTCCAATCGGACAGTTTTCCAATATGTTCTATATAGATGTAAAACTAAACTCGTTTTCTTCCGTACCTATGCCAGACGAACATGAAGATAGAGCAATTCATGTTATGCAGGGAGAAATAGTGGTCGCTGGACAAAGTTTTGGAACAGGACAAATGCTTATATTTCGTCCGGGAGACAAAATTTCAATAAAAGCAGGAAATAGAGGTGCACGAGTAATAATGCTCGGTGGCGCTACACTAGAGGGGCCACGGTATATATGGTGGAATTTTGTTTCTTCTTCACTTGAAAAAATTGAGGCTGCAAAAAAAGATTGGGCAGCAGGTGAATGGGAGAAGGGAAGGTTTCAGCTACCATTTGGTGATGCAGATGAGTTTATCCCTCTTCCTGAAAAATAAATTTCTATCTAGGTAAGGAAACTTAAGATGTCGATAAGACCGGTAAAAATAAAATCTACTGCTCGTCCTGCGATGGAAGGTGCAGGTGTTCATCTACACCGTGTTTTCGGATTTGGAGACACAAAACCATTTGACCCATTTTTAATGATGGACGACTTTCGTAATGACCATCCTAGGCAGTATAAAAAAGGATTTCCATGGCACCCCCATAGAGGCATTGAGACTATAACTTATGTATTAAAAGGAACTGTTGCGCATGCAGATAGTCTTGGAAATTTTGGAGACCTTTCTGATGGTGACATTCAGTGGATGACAGCAGGTTCTGGTATAATTCATCAGGAAATGCCTAAGGGCGATAAAAATGGTCACATGCATGGATTTCAGCTTTGGGCTAATCTTCCCTCAGCAGAGAAAATGACAACACCGAGATATCAAGATATAAAATCAAAAGAGATTCGCATTTTAGAAGAAGATGATGGTAGTAAAATTAAGGTAATAGCAGGGAATTTTAAAGGTGTCAAAGGGCCGGTAGATGGGATTGCTGCAGACCCGCATTATTTGGATATCTTTGTCCCACCTAACATGAGTAAGCGTTTCCCTTTTGATAATTATAGACAGGGATTTGCATATATTTTTGAGGGAAGTGCTAATTTTGAGGGGGCGTCAAATCCTGTCGGTGTAAAAGTTGAAAAAGAATTTAATGGTCATGAAATCGAATTAAGAGATATGTCTGGTAATAGAACTTTGGTACTTTTTGATAAGGGTAACGAAGTAGTTGTGAATGCAGGTCCAGATGGAGTGCGTTTTTTGTTAGTATCTGGCAAGCCATTGCGTGAGCCTGTGGCATGGCATGGCCCTATAGTAATGAACACCCAAGAAGAATTGCGAAATGCGGTTAGAGAACTAAATAATGGGACATTTATAAAGACGGGTGCAAAGGGTCTCGGTTTTTAATCAGGTAAGTTCTTGGCAAGAGGATTAATATGCCAAATCTATAATTTTTTGAACAGTTAAAGGTGTTTGGTTAAAGCTTCTGGGGCGGCGGAAAGCCATAATTCATCTAATTTCCGCATTTGCTTTCGGTCAATCAGATTTGATACCTTCCAATAACGACCACTCTGCACGAAATAACCTAGTTCTGTCTCAAGTTTCAAAGCTGCTTTACTAGCTTTTTCATTAATAGCAAGAAATTCTGACGGTAACCTACTTGCAGTCTCGCTTCCACGTGGAAATATTAGGCGAGAGGATAAGGTTGATAAATTTACTGTCTCACATCCTTGTTGCAGAGCAAAAATGTAAAATCTGGCCGCGCATGCCTCCAACGATGTTAACGAGATATCATCTCGTAGTGGGTCTGGGTCTCCGGAGCCATAAAAATGAGTTGGACCTTTTTTAGGGTAGACCATATCGCATCCTATAAATGCAATTTGTTTAGGTCTGTAATAATCTAATATCCAGTATGCTGCAGTGAATGCCATTGTTCCACCAGCATAAATAAATCCGCCATATTTATTTTGAGCAGGAACAAACTTCTTTTCATCTATGAGTTGCTGCCCCTTCTTAATTTTTTTAGGGAGGCGCTCTGGCAATAAATCATGGGGATAAATCAAATCATTCCAGTCCTCCCGAACTCGCCAAGCATTATTGATTGCAGATATATTGTCAAAATTTTTTCTGTCCCACTTTCTTGCGATGATGCTATTTGGTGCTGAACCGATAAGTAAAACTCTTGTCATACTATTTTCTCTTATTAAGCTTTCATATCTAATAAATTGATATAATTACTTTATACATTCCGAAATTACTTATCTAATAGAAATTGACATACCATGTTGGCAGAGAGCACGCTGGTGTGTATAATTTGAAAGTTAAAAAGTTTTACACATAATGATTACAGCATCATTTAATCTAGAGTGTGATAAATTTATCCTTATAACATTTACTATTTAATTTTCACATTGTTACATAGGTCTTTTTAGGAAGTTAAAATTAATGACAAAGGCAAGAAAAGGTATTTACGCTGCTGCAATATCCCCATTTACAAAAGATTATCGACTTGATTGCTCAAAATTGGTGAATTACTGTTTGTATTTACTTAACGATGGTGGTTGCGATGGCGTAGCACCAATAGGTACAACGGGAGAAGGCGCATCGATTTCTATTGATGATCGGTTAAAACTTCCAAAATTATTTTTCAAAGCAAATATTCCTGCGGATCGAGTAATTATTGGAACCGGAAATCCGTCTACACCTGACGCTGCAAGGCTAGCGAAAGCAGCTTTGGAGTATGGATACGTTAATCAGCTGGTGCTGCCACCATTTTATTATAAATCTGTCGGCGATAACGGTCTATATGACTATTTTTCATATATGATAAAAACTATTAACTCAGAAAACTTACGCATTTACCTTTATCATTTCCCTCAAGTTTCCATGGTCCCAATTTCAGTTGACTTGGTATTGCGGTTAAAGAATGAATTTGGACCAATTATTGCGGGTCTTAAGGACTCATCTGGAGATTTTTCCCAATCTTTAGCTTTTGCAAGGGCTACTGGTGGTACAAATCAAGATTTTGACGTTTATCCGTCCTCTGAAGCCTTTTATTTTAGAGGGGTCCAAGCAGGGTGTGCAGGTATTATCTCCGGGTCTACCAATGTTTTTGCAGCACTTGTTCAAGCAGCCATTAATTCGTCTGAAGGACCAGAAAGTACAGAATTTAAAAAAGTGATAGAAGCCCGAAGTTTTGCAGGTGAATTTAATTTAATGGCAGCGATGAAAGCCGCTGAGGCTAAACGGACTGCTGATGAAACTTGGGAGCGATTAGTGCCACCACTCCAAAAGCTTAATAAAGAAGAAAAACAAAAGCTTTATGACGGTTTATCAAAAATATTTGATTAAAAAGAGGAGAATAAAAATGGATGGAAATTCAAAAAACGTAAATAAAAAAAGTGACCATATCGAAACATCACAAAACCGAAAAGATTTTGAGGATTGGCCAGAAGAGCTGGTTAGGGAAATGAGACAAAGTCATGAAAATGGATGTGTTGGTTCGGTCTTAGTTTCTGAAACTTCTAAAGTTAGGGTTTGGCATCTGAGATTACCACCAGGCTATCGTTGCCCATTTCATAGACATGTAAACCCTTATTTCTGGAGTTCTCATAATGATGGGCGCGCTAGAAATTATTTTTCGTCAGGGGTCATTAAAGAAGTAAATCATTTTGCTGGTGAAACTAGACATTTTTACTACGGAGAAGATGAATATATGCTTCATTCAGTTGAAAATATCGGTGAAACTGAATTATTATTTACAACCGTTGAATTCATTGATGGTGAAAATGCACCACTCGACATACCTGATAGCTACCGTTTAAAGGAGCCTTCTATCTAAAATTTTAGATACCAATAATATCAATCAAACGGGGAAAATAAATGTCTGAGGTTACATATTCATCTGAGATGCCTGTGCCAAAAACAATGAATGCTTGGGTTCTTAAAAACCCCGAAGAGCTGGTTCAGATTTTAAAACCAGTTCCAGTTCCGGGGAAAGCAGAGGTGCTCGTTCGTATTGATGCAATCGCAATTTGTGCAACAGACTTGGAAGTAATTAAATATGGAACACCAGCCTTGATTGAGGGGGGGGACCCATTCAATAAAAATTTTACGCCTGGTCATGAATATATGGGAACAGTTGCTGCGCTTGGTCCTGGTGTAGATGAATTTGAAATTGGTGATAGGGTAACAGTGGAGATACACGCTGGCTGTGGTCAATGTAAAAGATGTCGCTCAGGCATGTACACGTCCTGCCATAATTACGGGCTCAATTATGGAAATGTAAATAAAGGTCATCGAGCCAATGGATTTACTTCACAAGGTGGGTTTTGCCAATATGCTATTAATAATATTAATACGATGATTAAAGTACCTGATAACATGAGTGATGAAGTGGCAACCTTAGTTGTTACGGCAGGTACCTCCATGTATGGGTTAACCGAATTAGGTGGGCTAGTTGCAGGTGAAAGTGTGGTAGTGATTGGGCCTGGTCCCATTGGATTGCTTGCAGTGGCCGTTGCAAAATCACTCGGGGCCTCTCCTGTTATATTAATCGGCACAAGAGAAAACCGACTTAAAATTGGACAAAAGCTTGGCGCTGATATTATTTTAAACGCAAAAAAGGTGAATGTTGAACAAGAAGTAAAATCAATAACAGGAAAAGGTGCCGATTATATATTAGATTGTGCAGGCTCTGAAGAAACAGTTAATCAATCCATTCATATGGCAAATAGGGGGGGGAAAGTATGTTTGGCTGCTTTTCCTAAAAACCCAGTAAATTTTGACATAGGATACCTCGCAGTTAATAACATATATCTATATGGAATTCGAGGTGAAGGAAAGTCCGCAACTCACCGCGCTATGGCCTTTATGGCAGAGGGGCGGTTTGATCCCGGTCTTGTACATACACATACGTTTGATATGAATGAGCTGCCTGAAGCTATTCGCTATGCAAAAGAAAGGGTGGATGATGCCATAAAAGTTGTAGTAACAAACAGCTATTAGTTCATCCCATCTGATTTTTTAACCAACGATTTATTTTGTAAATTCGCCTGCTTCTAGAATTACTAATTCGTTTTCACCAACTCCATTTTTTCTATGCTTGGCAGCGTTTTGATATTCTTCAGAGGCCCAACAATTTTCTGCCGCCTCCAATGAAGGAAACTCTATCACAACAAATCTCCCAAATTTTTCTGTTCCTTCGAGAATTTTAAATTTTCCTCCTCGACCTAATACCTTGCCACCATGAGCTCCAATTATTTTAGGCACCTTGTCTGTGTATCGTTTGTATGCGATTGGGTCATTAATTTTTGCACGGGCAAGCCAATAAGCAGGCATAAGTTTCTCCTAAATACGATAAAAAATTTACTATGATACTCGTTAAACACCATTCTGCAATGAGTTACAACGAATATTGAAAATAGTTAACCTTTTACTTTAATTAAGAATTACTAAATTATCTAATCATTTAGCCTCATAACAAACAGTCTGTTAGATATTCTTTTTTGTAATAAATTTAATTTACTTGTTTTTTAAAGTCTCTTTTGTGTTAATTTAATATCACTTAGTAGGGCGTTAGCTTAACGTTATTTAAATAATATAGGAAATTACTGAATGCAGTTTGAAACGATAATTACGGATATTGATGAGTGTATTATGCTCATTACTCTTAATCGTCATAAAGCACTCAATGCATTGAATAAAAAGATGGCTGAAGAAATAATTTCTGCATTGTGTGAGGCAGATAAAAATGAGGAGGTCGGTTGTATTATTATCACAGGCTATGAAAAAGCATTTGCAGCTGGAGCAGATATTAAGGAGATGAGAGAGCACTCCTTTTCTGAGATGTATCAGCTTGATTGGTTTAAAGAATGGGATGGGATTAGCCAGATTCGTAAACCTATTATCGCAGTGGTATCGGGATATGCACTCGGCGGAGGGTGTGAGTTAGCTTTGATGTGTGATTTTGTACTTGCTTCCAAAACAGCTAAGTTTGGTCAACCAGAAATATCGCTAGGTATTATGCCTGGTATTGGAGGAAGTCAGCGTTTAACCCGGATTATTGGAAAATCAAAAGCTATGGATATGTGTTTGACAGGAAGGCTGTTGAATGCAGAGGAAGCAGAGAAAGCTGGGATAGTTGCCCGGATTATCTCACAAGAAACTCTTTTAGACGAAGCAAAAGATATAGCCAAAAAGATTGCAAGCTTTTCAAAACCAGCTGTTCAGATGGCAAAGGAGTCAATCAATAGGTCTTATGAAACAAGTTTATCAGAGGGAATCCGCTTTGAGCGCAGATTATTTCATGCAATGTTTGCTACTGCTGACCAGAAAGAGGGCATGCTGGCATTTATAGAAAAAAGGGAAGCAAATATTACAAACAAATAATTAATTAAAAAAAATAAATATATTCATAAAAATTTAATCAATATCTTCGCTTAATATAGTCATCTGGACGTGGTAACAAATATCTCCGTCCTCATCATCTTTAAAAACGATGCCTAATGTTTCTCCATCAATAATAAACTCAACAGAGTCATCTGTTTCTTCTCTTGATTTCAATTTAATATCAGCTTCATGAAATTTTGTTTTTAAAAAAGTTTGTACTCTTTGGATTTCTTCTGGATGCATATTTTATTTCTTCTTTTTTAATAAAATGAGAGATTTTATAAATAACGGTTACAATGAATGTTTTTTACATTTGATGTCTAACTATTCTAATATTTTCATTAAATTCAAGTTTTTTTTATTACATCATATGACGTGTGAGTTGTCCTTTATGATCGGGCCAGTTAGGACGAGTTGAGATGTTATCTGTTTTATTGCATTTTCTACATCGTAGATTACGCCCAATTTCTGGAATAGGATAGTAAGGACCTAATTTATTTAAAACTTTTATCGTTTCAATTACCTTGTTGTGGCCGCAATTGTGACACCAGCAAAAAATATCTAGTTTTTCGTTTAGTAGATCTCTTAATGTTACTTTTGCGGACATTTGTGTAGCATTTCTTATCAAATTTTATTTCTTAATTATTGGGATAATCCTTCTTAAAAGTAATTTTGAAAATTTTTGAAATGTTCTTGTTCTGTTCCAATATTGCGCAATATTTAAGTTTTTATCTGAATTATACATAGAAAAAAGATGTTTGTGTCTTGTGAATTAAGTTTTAAACTTTAATTCCTCAATAGGAAACAAATTAATTAACGAGTATGAACAAGCCGAGGTTGGTTGTTAAGATAATTTATCACTTTTTCAAGTGAATCAGATTTACTAATTATTTTAAATTTATTATGTAATAAAAATACAGGTTTAGATCCAGTTCGCAATCTCCTTTTTTCAATTATCAAAACAGGTGTCTCGTGTGCATGTTTATAAATTGAAAATGATGCTGTTTCTGAAGAATTATCAAGAGCGTAATCTCTCCAGTCTCCAGTAGCAACTTTTGAAGAGTAAATTGATAGAATAACAGACAACTCTTTTCGGCTAAAATAATATGGTTTTTTAAATTTTTTAATATGAGATAAATTTGTCATCTATTTAAGAGTTTGCCTCTATAATAAATTTGTTCAAGAAAATATGCATTTTTTAACATATATCATAATGTGATATATACAAATTGTTTTGTTGTGGTATCACTATTACATTTAAAAGTTATAATATAGGTATATGAAAGGCTAGTGAAGTTCATGGCTGATATTTTTGATGAGATTGAGGAAGATTTACGCCGTGATAGAATGACTCTATTGTGGCAACGCTACGGTAACTTTATATTAGGCTTTGCAATTTTAATTGTTATTGGAGTGGCAGGTAACCAAGGATATGATTATTGGAGAGAGTCAAGAGCACAGGCTGCAGGAGACGCGTTTTTTGAAGCCGTAATAGCAAACGAGCCTCTTGATGCATTAAATTCAATTTCAACAGAATTACCAGATGGTTATAAAATGCTTGCTAAATTTAGAATGGCAGCGTTGCAAGCAGATAATAATGACAAGACAAATGCGGAGGAATCTTATCTCGCGCTAAGCAGGGATGTAGCTATAGACCCATTTTATCGAGAGACTGCTTTATTGCTATCTGTAATGAATGCGCCTGAAGTGGTGAATAAGAACGAACTTATTGAAAGAATTTCTGGACTAGCTGAATTCGCAGGGCCACTTCAGGGCTTGGCATTAGAGACAACTGCTGGTTTATATCTTAAGCTTGATAACCCAAAAAAGGCGATATCCACTCTTTCACGGGCTTCAGAGCTAGCAGATATATCACCATCTCTAAGACAGCGAATGTCGCAATCGTTATTAATACTTAAATCCAACTATGGTGATTTATCATCAACTGGAACAAAGTAAGTAGAGATATGCTACAAAAATCAAATTTACTTTTATTTATTTGGACCGCTTTGATTTTATCATCTTGCTCTAATACTGGCATTATGTTGTCAGGAGAGCGGCAGGCAGTGTTACCTAATTTTACTGATATTTCAATTGATGAAGATGCTGCAAGTGAACAAGATTTAAGTTTAAATAAAACGTTAAAAGTAGATGCGACGCACGCAGGTGGTAATGAGAGACATTCGGGTGGTAATTTGTCGTTATCATTTCCTTTAACCTTGAGCTGGTCGTTTCGTGCTCATGGCATAAAGGATAAAACGATTGAACTTCCGCAGCCCATTATTGCTAAAGGTAAAGTTTTTGTCATTGACGGGAGAAGTAAGCTACGTGCGTTTGACTTAGATACAGGCGAAGCAGTTTGGTCTTTCAGATTAGATTCACATTCAGAAGAGCATATTCCTGGTATTATCGGTGGTCTTGCCTATCGTGACGGCACGGTCGTTGCCCATTCAGGTAGAAAAAATTTATATGCTTTTGATATCAAAACGGGAGATATTTTATGGCAGAAAACTGTAGAAGATAGTCTACGAGGCGGACCAACATTGAGTGAGCTGAATAACGTTATAGTTACTGATTTGGACGGCACAGTATATGTTTTTTCCCTTTCAGATGGTGCTTTAATATGGCAACGCGCAGGCTTTCCAGTTGATACAGTGGTATATGGAGCACCATCTCCAGCTGTAATAGATCAAACGGTTATTGTAAGCGGGCAAGGTGGTGAGATAGCAATTTATGACATATTATCTGGTGCCTTAATCTGGGCAGACTCTCTCGCTAGCTTTAATCCAAGAACACCACTGGAGCAGTTGGGTGATATACGAGCATTTGCAGCAACAGATGATAAGAACGCTTATTTTATAAGTCAATCTGGTCGAATGAGCGCGTTTGATGTTAACACCGGATTTGAGCTTTGGGCGAAACCAATAAGTGGTATTGAGATGCCCTGGATTGCAGGATTAAATTTATTTGTAGTTACAATTGATGGTAGGCTCTTATCCATAAGAAAATCGGATGGTGCAGTGCGTTGGGTAAACAATTTACCGGGAGCTATTGCTGAAAAAGTCGCAGTAACCCGAGATTTACCTAGATATCTAGGACCGATTGTTGCTAATGGTGAAGTTTTAATTGTGAGTAAAAGAGGCGAATTATTTAGATTTGAAGCGTACTCTGGAAAACTTATTTCCAAAACTAAAATAACTTCGCAAATTACCACGCCGCCTCAAATTGGCCAGCAACACCTTGTCACATTGTCACGCGACGGGACCATTCGAGTGTTTGATTAGGTCATGGTTTTTACCATTGCAATTGTCGGGAGGCCAAATGTTGGGAAATCCACCTTATATAATAGATTAACAAAAACTAAACATGCAATCGTAAGTGACGAGCCTGGCATTACACGTGACCGGCGTGAAGGTGAGGCAAAACTCGCTTCCATGAAATTTAAATTAATTGATACGGCAGGACTCGAAAAAGCAAAATCAGGTACTTTGCAGGATAAAATGCGCCGTCAGTCACAAATAGCAATTGAAAAGGCGGATATTTCGTTAATGGTAATTGACGCGAGAGTTGGGATTATGCCAGCTGATGTTTATTTTGCCAGCAAGCTAAGAAAATCAGGCGCTCCAGTTATACTAGTTGCTAATAAATGTGAGGGTAAAGAAGGTGTGGAAGCTCTAGGAGAGTCTTGGAAGCTGGGTTTGGGAGCTCCCGTTCCTATTTCCGCAGAGCATGGTGAGGGCTTAATAGATTTATATGATTCTATATTATCACTTGCAACTGATTTGGGAAGGCATGAGGAGCTTTTTGTCGAGAGTGTCCAAGAAAAAGAGGCTTTCCCATTAAGTAAAACAATTTCTAAAGAAGATAGTGATGCAGTCGAAGACCTTAGTTTATATAGCGAAGATCAGGAAGAAATTATCCGCATTGCAGTAGTTGGAAGACCAAACACGGGAAAGTCAACGCTGATTAATACACTTTTGAATGAGGACCGTTTATTAACGGGGCCTGAGGCAGGAATAACAAGAGATTCGATAATGGTTCCATTTGTTTTTAACGATAAAAGATATGAAATTGTTGATACTGCAGGGATTAGACGTTCTGCAAGAATTAACGAAAAAGTAGAAAAGCTGATGGTAAAAGATGCACAAAGAGCTATCCAATTTGCAAAAGTCTGTATCTTGATGCTAGATGCTCGCCAAGGGCCACATAAGCAGGATATAACGATTGCGCGACATATTGCAGATGAGGGGCGTGCTCTG
Organism: uncultured SAR116 cluster alpha proteobacterium; assembly: GCA_902625725.1. GTDB lineage: Bacteria > Pseudomonadota > Alphaproteobacteria > Puniceispirillales > Puniceispirillaceae > UBA5951. The sequence continues at coordinate 166,369 of CACOCY010000001.1, forward strand.
ATTATAGGTGCAAATATGTGGGATGCTGTGGAGGATAAATCATTCTCAATAAAACAATTAAACGACAGGCTTAAAATTTCCCTTGCACAGCTGCGTGGTGTTCCCGTTGTTCCAATTTCTGGCTTATACGGCAAAGGGTTAGATAGATTATTTGATTCTGTCCAGATAATAAAATCTAGTTGGCAGACAAGAATTTCAACGGGTAAACTAAATCGTTGGTTAGAAATGATGTTAGAAGCACACCCACCTCCCCTCGTTCAGGGGAGACGCATTAGAATTCGTTATATGACGCAAATAAAAACAAGACCACCAACTTTTACTTTATTTATTTCTCGTCCTGAAGATTTGCCTGAATCCTATGTCAGATATCTTATTAGCGGGTTGAGAGATGAATTCAACTTGAAGGGCATTCCTCTTAGGATGGTAACTAGAAAAGGTAACAACCCATATGTTTAGAAAGCAGTTTTTTAACTAACAAAAAGAGCTTACCGATTTTATTATTTCTTTTAAAACTCTAGTTAATTCATTTGCAGCTTTGCTACTAAATTTATAATTTTCCAGCAAATATAAGTTTCTATTTATTTCTAATTGAACAGCATGTTGATTTTTACATGGATTTCCATAATGTTCCGTGATAAATCCACCAGCATAAGGAGTGTTCATCGAGTATGTAAAACCAAATTGATTTAGTACGCTTACAATAGTGTTAGAAAACTCTTTTGAGGCGCTAAGGCCATTTAAATTACCTACTACAATATCAGGTAGGTTGGGAGATGATTGTGGCATCGAGTGAATATCTAACAAAACGGTTTTTTTGAATAATTTTGTTGATTGATTAACTGCCTCAGATATTAAGTTATGATAAGACCTGTGCCAATTTGTTATTCTTTTTTCAATTAACGAGGCTGTTGGTGCTTTCTTATACAATGGATGACGTTTTGAAGAAAGACGTGGTATTACGCCGTAACCAGAATTAATATATCGTTGCCATCTATCCTTTGGAATAAACTCTTTTCCATTATAAGCCGTAGGATTTAATTTTGGATCAATTGCTGTCTCCGGTCTATTCACATCAATAATTGCTCTGCTACAATTTGCTATAATAGCACATTGTTCAGAATTGATTAGAGGCATGACAATAACATCGGAACCAACATCTTCTAGTGTTCGCATTTCTTGCAAGTCTGCATTTTCAATCATTTCGGCTGGATAAAATCTTCCCCCATGCGGGACAGATAAAATAATAGGGGAATTTAAATTCTCACCGCCTATTCTTTGTGGTTTTAGAAGTAATGACTCCTCCACGATAAAAGCATCTAAAGTTGGTGTTAAAAAACGAGAATTAAATAAAAAATTACTGTTATTTTGCGACATAGTATTAACATACTCGTTTATTAAAAAAACTTAAGCATTTTTATAAATTATATGGCTTATTAACAATTGAATAATTTTGTAATGATTTTGTAAAAATTAGTTCCCGCACTGTGCTTGACAGAGATGGCAACGGTAGTTAGTAAAAGATAATGAACGGCAAGGAGCGTTAGCTCAGCGGGAGAGCACCACGTTGACATCGTGGGGGTCACTGGTTCAATCCCAGTACGCTCCACCATTGCTGTATTAAGACGTATTTAATTGATAAACACTCAATTTTACTTAAAATTTTTTTTGCACTCGGTTGAGTTTTGAAGCTCTAAAACGACTAAAATATTAAGACACACTATTTATATCTGTTCGTGCAGGATTAAATCGGAAATTTATTAAGCGAACTCAATTAATATTACCATTATGTTCGTTACTTTAGTTTTAATTCTTTGCCATATTCGTCACTAAACTTCAAATACCTATCATATTCAAATTGATACATATCACCTAATTTCGAAAGTTTTTGATTCCATTCCATTAATTCAAAAGTCTGACATCTATGGTTGAAACTCATTTGATCCTGTTTGCTTTCTATTGTCAGAACATTCGTTATCTTATTAAAGCGAAACCAAAATATTCTGCCCGAAAATTGAATATTCCATTCTAAATAATCGATTTTATCAACATATTGACCAAGTAACTCAATATTAGATAATACTTTGTTATTACTCACGATAAACTTGTACTCAATAACTTCTCCATTATTAAAAGAGTAACCATAATCATGGCCATCCTCTAAGGAGCAAATAATACCATTTCGATCTAAATCTGCCATTACATCTTCTGATTTAGTCGTAATTAAAAAAATGACTAGTATGATTACTATTATATTAACTCTAAAATCTTGCATTATTATTTCTGCTCGAAATCAAATCGGTCGATCATCTTTCCTCTATAACTTGTAGTAGTGTTTTCAATTTTTTCGCTCCACTTTCTTTCAATTTCACTCCAGATGGCTATACAATTTTTGGCAGAAGCACTATCCTTATATTCAAAAATATGGCTAAGTTGAAATTTATTTTGTTCAGTTACAATTTTACTGGTGGTGTATCTAGTAAGCCCCATTTGCTGAAATTTTGGCATAAACTCATTCTTTATTTTGTCCCACCGCATTACGCTAAGTTCCAACTCGTTTTCAGTCTTAAAGGTCTGAATGGTAATATTTATTTGCATTTTTTATCCTAAATCCCTTCTGCGTTTGAAAAATTGTTAACATAATTTAAATTATGATTTTACTGGGAATCTGTTTAGTTTAAAGATGAAGCTGAAATGTATTACTTATAATTTATCCTGATGAAGGATATTGCTTCTGCCAAAAAGTAGATAACCAGGTCAGGTAATTAGTCATTTTCTTTGGCTCTAAAATAAGTGATTTTTGAATTTTGTCTATTTCACTCGTATCTTCAAGTTCAACATCTAAAGAATCGTTTATTCTATTTATCATGTTGAACATTGCGCACAGAATTGTCATTTCTGCTATTTGTTTTTCCGTAAAATTGTTTTTTAATTCGTTGAAAAGTTGATTATTTTTTGCCGCCTGATTTAATGTTACAGCCTCTGCCCATTTCAGTGCCAGCACCTCCTGTGTACTAAAAAGCGGTGATTCAGAGAAATTATCAAGCGAGATAGCCTTTATTTGTTCATCGGTTATCCCTGCAGCTTTTCCAAGAGATGTATTGTGGGCATAACAGTATTTACATCCATTTGTCTGACTAGTCTTGATTACTATGAGTTCTTTAATTTTCCCACTAACGCTTGTTCCTTCCCATTCTCTTTGTGCAAGTGCATTAATTGGTAAAAATGCCATTGCAAGAAAAGGCGAATTGCTAAACGTTTTATAAAAATTTGGCACTCTTCCAAGTAGGTTCTCAACTGCAGAATAAAATTCCGTAAATTTTGGTTCAAACGCTTTTTTTTGAATCTTATTTATACGTGTCAATAAATATCTCCTTTTTTAACTGGGGGCACTTTTGTTACCTTCTACATAATTACCAGACTTTTCTTGATCAATCGTTCCATCTCTAAAATAAAAAAGCCATTTCCCGTCTTCTTTGTCCTCTAAATAATTACCTTTTCCAAGCAGCTGTCCATTGGTATAAAATAAAATCCAGGGTCCAGTTTTCTTGCCATCATTGTACTCCCCCTTACTTTTTAGTTGGCCTGTTACCCAGAACTCCAACCACTGTCCCTGTTTCCTCCCCTCTGAAACACGCCCTTGTTGTATTCCCTCTAATTCTCCATCAAAGGGAACATCGGTGAATTTCAGATAAAATAAGCCTTCACGTTGCACTAATTCGTCAATTGTTTCGGATTTGCATATTGATACTGTGCTAAACACTAAGATTAGCATAAATAGAGAATTTACCAAAATTGTTGTTTTAAAATGCATAGGTATTACCAGCTAAAATAAAGATATATAGTGCTCAATCAAATGACTTAAAGTCAACGAATAACAATCTTATTTTTAGTAAATTAAATACTAAACTTCTTGATTTTTTTTTTGAGTAAAAAATAAAACTAATACTTGGCTAAAAGCAAAGGACAAGGCAGGATTAAGTTAGGGAGAATTTGCATGAAACTAGGTTTTTTTACACGTCCAGTTCATCCAGTTGGTAAAAACTGGCAAAAAAGTTTAAATGAGGACCGACAGGCGATTTTACTTGCTGATGAATTAGAATTTGTCGAGGCATATGCTGGCGAGCATCTCTCAGATAGCGCAGAGAATATAACATCCTGTAGCATGTTCATGGCATCACTTGCCTATCAAACAAAGCAAATACGTCTGGGTACCGGGACAGTCAATATTCCGAACCTCCATCCTGTTCATATCGCAGGGCAGGTTGCCATGCTTGACCATATGCTTGGAGGACGATTTAATTTTGGTATATCTCCAGGCGGTCTAATATCTGATGCAGAATTATTTGGAACTCTAAATCAAGACCGTGCGGAGATGTTTTTGGAGGGTATTAATATGGTGCTAGAGATATGGGAAAGTGAACCGCCATACAATATCTCAGGCAAATATTGGCAGGTATCGACAGAAAATACTATGATGAAAGAAATTGGGCAGGGAATTATGACAAAGCCGCTGCAACAGCCTCATCCACCAATCGTTGTAACCGCAGTTGCACCTTTTTCTAAGGGCGTTAGTGAAGCCGCGGCAAGAGGTTGGGATCCTATTAGTGCAGACATTATTATGCCTATCTGGGTTGCTTCTCATTGGCAAAAATATTCTGAGGGTTGTGCTAGAATTAATCGAGTAGCAGACCCCGCTAATTGGCGCGTTGCTAAAGCTATTTTTGTTGCAGATGATTTGTCCATAGCAAGGGAATATGCCTTAGGTCCAGACAGTCCTTATGTATATTACTATAAACAGCTTTTTACGAAATTTTCAGCTATGGGTAAAATTGGGTTATTCAAAAGTGACATTAATCAAGCAGATGAAGATGTAAATTTTGAAGAAGTTTGTGAAAAAATGATAATTTGGGGTACAGCTGACAAAGTTATAGATGACCTCAATGCATTTAAGGAAGAGGTAGGAGAATTCGGCACTTTAATGTATGCTGGAATGGACTGGTCAGATGTTGACTTGGCTAAGCGCTCTATGATTTTGGCATCAGAGAAAGTCGCACCATTTATATAAAACAGGCGAGGCCGATACGTTAAAAAACTATTCATATTAATAATGTGAGCTTGTAAACAAATTTGGTCAAAAAATCACTAAAAAGGAGTAAATAATGCAACGAATACAAGGTGTTAACCCAGATGAAGTGACAGACGGTGAAGCCGAAATATTAGAAGCATCCAACATGTTTTTAGGTAGGTCATCAAACTTGTTGAAAATTCTAACAAAAACCTCTCCCCAAATTGCTAGATGGTTTCTAGGTTTTCTTACCTCTACACGGCAGGAAGGGTTGGGTGCAAACTCTGATGTAGGCTTAAGAGGGTTAGCTTGTGTGAAAACTTCTATGACAAATGAGTGTAACTATTGCACGTCACATACGAGTATTTATGCACAAGGTCTCGGTTATTCTGAAACGCAAATATCACTTATGGTTGATGATAGTTATAAAACTAGTAAACAATTCAATGATAGAGAAAAAATTGCCATAGAATGGGCAGAAGCAGTTACTCTTAATAAAGCAATGAATGATGGATCGCTTTGGAATAAGGTGCGTAAACAATTCTCTGATGCAGAGATAGTGGAAATAACACTCGCATCATCAATGTTCAACATGATAAATAGATTAAATGACACATTTAGGTCAGAATTGGAAACAACAGATTTTAATAAGAAGCAATGGGATGCAACTGGAGTGTTGCCGCTAGAGGCACAGGAAGCATTCGCAGGACGCTTTTCCAATCAAAAATTTGCTAAAAAATAACAAATTCATTAGATTTATGGTTATTAAAACATTGAACTGAAATGATAATATGTACACCGAGCTGGAAACGTTAATACACGCTGAGTTCTAGGTGTTTTGACCTCTGATAGTTTCAAGGGCTGTTTCAAGGTTAGAAACGGTTCCATCAATATCTTTCAACTTATCCAAACCAAACAAACCTATACGAAATGTTGAGAAGCCCTCTGGCTCTCCACACTCTAGGGGAACTCCTGCGGCTACCTGCATACCCGCCTGCATAAATTTCTTACCAGACTTTATGTCAACATCATCTGTATAACTCACTATAACACTAGGTGCTTTATAGTTGTTCGCTGCAACTGATTTATATCCATATCGCTCTATCACTTCACGACACTTTTTGCCCAATTCAATCTGGGCGTTTTTTATTTTATCCAAACCAAATGTCTCAGTTTCCAAAAGTGCATTTCTAAATAAGCGGAGTGAATCTGTAGGCATAGTAGCGTGATAAGCATGCTTGCCCTGCTCATAAACCTCCATTATTTCAGTCCATTTTTTTAAATCATTGGCAAAGCTTGAACTTTTTGTTTCATTCAGCATTTTTCGACCTCGGTCTGACATCATTACAGCTGCAGCACACGGACTAGCACTCCATCCTTTTTGAGGAGCTGTGAGTAATATATCTATGCCACAAGCTTTCATATCTACAAATAAGGTTCCGCTTGCCACACAATCTAGAACGAATAAACCCCCGACTTGATGAACGGCGTTAGAAACTTCTTTTAAAAAATTATCTGGCACTAAAATCCCTGCAGAAGTTTCAACGTGAGGACAAAATACGATATCGGGTTTTTGCAAACTTATCTCTTCTTTAATTTTGTCAATTGAAGCTGGCGCGAAAGATGAGGTTGGTTCTTCTGAAATCTGTGAGGCTTTGATTATGGATTGGGATTTTGCAATATCCCCGGCATCTAGAATTTGTGACCATCTGTAGGAAAACCATCCGTTTCGAATAATGAGTGTTTTTTTATTGGATGCAAATTGTCTAGCAATAGCCTCCATACCGTATGTACCGCCTCCTGGCACCACGGCTAAAGCTTCCGAATTATACGCTTTCTTCAGAATACGAGAAATATCTCGCATAACATCCCCAAAGGCAGAAGACATAGAGTTTAGGGAACGATCAGAAAAAACAACTGAAAACTCTAATAATCCATCTGGATCAACATCATCTCTAAGAGCACTCATAATTCGCCTCATAAATCAAAATATAAAAAAAGTAATTGGTAATTCGGAACCTATTTAATTTCCAAAATGTAATCAAAAAAGATTTTATTCATTAAAACATGATCTTGATATATAACATGATACACTCTAAAATCCAGTATTTTAGAAGATAAAAATGAATTTTAATACGTTGATATAATAGTTGAGAGCATACCTTTAATCCTAGCTATACGTTTTTCCAACAAAATGTTATTTTGAGTTAACTTTTCTATTTCATTTTCGTAGCTATGTATTAACTCTTCTGTTTTAGCACTGCGATTTTGGTCTGCTATGCATTGATTATATATCATTATATCAGCCGTGCTATTGCTTGACAGCTTGCAAATATGTGCGAATGCCGATGAATAATTTAAAACCATGCTGGAAATACAAATTTTTAAAAGAAATATCGCTCTCAATGTGATTACTCCTATATATTTTATAATCTTAACTTTACTCTAAGTTATCGCTGAAAAAAGTGTCACTTTTTTTTCAACACTTTTTATCAAAAATAAAAGTTTATCAGAGTATGCCACTTTGAAAAACCAGTCGAAATGAGATGGAGAACATAATACCCGCGATTAGACCATCTAGAATTATCCAGGCTAGCCTACTATTGAAAAATGAAGATACCACACTTGCGCTAAATCCAAGTAAGCAGAAAAAGACAATACTTGCTAATGAAGCACCGCAGCCAAATATCCAAACATCTATTTTTTCATATTGCAGTGATACAATGCCGATAAGCAAAACAGTATCCAAATATACATGTGGGTTTAAAAATGTTAAAATAAACAATTTATTTAGAGTTTGCAGAATTGACAATGTCTCAGGTTTAAATTCCTGAATTTGCTGGTTAAGCGAATTAAATGCATTTCTAACATGAGATAATCCATACCAACTTAGCCAAGCAGCGGCCAAAATAAAAATCCACTGCTGAAACGAATAAAAAAATGTTTCTGCTATCAGGCCGATTCCACTGATACCCAAAAAAATAAGAAATACGTCTGATAACGAGCAAAATAAAACTGTTAAAACAATGTGATTTCTTGCCAATCCTTGACGTATTACAAAACTATTCTGAGCACCGATTGCTAGAATTAAGGATAATCCGAGAAAAAATCCATTTAAAAAAGTGGAGCTAATCACTATTTTTCTTTTTTTCTAAATCATTTACAATTGCGACAGCACGAATAGGACTACCAGTTCCTCCTCTTATCTTTAAAGGAAATCCAGCGAACTGAAAATGTCCAATGCCAACCACTTTGTGCAAGTTTGCTAGTCCTTCCATATGAGTAAAATCTAAGTCACGACAAACAAGATGTACTTCAAAGTTATTTTTTCCAGGTCTGCCAGGACTTAGAGCCTCCACACCGAAGCTAGTTATCTCTTTTTTACCAAGCCAAGTCGCGGACTCCTTTGTAAGTCCAGGAAAATCTGTAAGGAAGGATGGTGTCCCAAAAGTTCGGTCATAATGTGCCATATAAAGTAATACTATATCATTTTTATTTATAGTTTCACCCGTCTTTTTCTCAGCCTTTTCAAGGTCTGAGATTGAAATATCACTTTTTAAAGGTTTATGGGAGAGGTCCAAACACAAAGCAGGACGAAAAAACTGCTCAAGGGGCATTTCATCTATACTTTTTGCAGTTTTTCTTTCATCAAAATGACAAGGTGCATCCACATGACTTGCAGTATGTTCTCCTAAGGTAAGAAAAGAAGAAGCACATGAAAACTTTACACCCTCGGACTCTCGAAACGTATCATGGGTTTGATATGCACTAAATGTTACAGGGGGATGGTTAGGTAGGGTGGGACACTTTTGAAAAATCTCACCACTTAAGTCTATTAAACGCACATAATCTTCCTTCTTTTGATTTCAACGAATATTTGATTACTGGTAATAATTTATCTCAACAGTAATTCTGTTGGGATCCTCAAGAAAAATCTGGAAAAGGTTCATATTAGGAACCTCACGTTGCCGAAATGGGATATTATGCATCTCTAATTTGATCTTTAATTGTTTTGCATTTGTTGCCCTAAATGCGATATGATCAATTGAACCACTTCCATGCATATCTTTCTCGCCCTTTTTTAAGTTACCCAAATATTCGCCCTCAAGAGCAGACTGGTTATGTTCGGAGTAGATAAGATGAACGAGGGAAACGTTATCTAAATATAGCCAATAGCCTGTAAAGGGAAAATTTGGTCTTTCTCCCTCAACCAGCCCAAGCAACTCATAAAAAGCCTTGGTTTCTTCTAATTTGTTTGTTCTGATTGCATAATGGTCTATATTTGTCAGCGGCATTTTTTTCTCCAAAACCAGAAAAAATCATGGTAAGAAACTATTTTGGAAGGTCAAGAGCTTTGAGCAAATTTTAGCACGAAATTTAACAAACAGTTCGTATTAGTTACATTTTTAGCCAAAATATTGTTTAGATTTTGTAATTGGCAACAGTTAAGGAAAAAAAGAATAGGGTTCAGGTCAAATGAAACATTCAGATGAATAATATTACTAATGATGAACTCGTTGACGAAGTCTTAAGAAAAACGAAAACTATTGCTCTTATAGGCGCTAGTAAGAAAGAAAAACGCCCTAGCAATTCAGTTATGCGTAACTTATTGAAAAGAGGTTATCAGGTTTTCCCTGTTAACCCTGGTCATGAGGGTAGTACGATTTTAGGGCAGAAATGTTTTTCTAGACTGACAGACATTCCTAATCAAATAGATATGGTTGATGTATTCCGGCAATCTGAGGCAATACCTGAAATAGTAGAAGACGCTATCAGATGTAAAGTTAAAACACTTTGGTTACAGTTGAATATTGGGGATGAGCGGGCAGAGAGAAAAGCACAATTAAACGGCATAGTAGTTATAAGTAATCGTTGTCCTAACATAGAGTTCAGAAGGCAAGAAAGATCCTTCCAAATCTAAAACAAAACTGCAGGAAAAAAAACAATCTGTTTTGAACCTTTTAATTAAACTTAGTATATTCTATGATGAAAATGTTATATTAATTTGTATTGATTTCAGTAGAAATTGATCCATTTAGCATATATTGATGGATGGCGGAAGTACTAATGAAAACAATAAAAAAAACTTTGTCAGTGGCAAGAAAAATCAGGGAATTTCAGATTATAAGAGGCGGAAAAGATGATGATGCCTATGGTTTAGGAGATCCCTGTGTGCCTCCACAACTATCACATTTTCCAGAAGAAAAACCAAAGTCGTCCGCTCTTTTATCACAGGTTCAAAATAAGAGTAAATAAGTTACAACTCATTGGAAAATGATAAAGATAAGACAAAAGCTAAAATTTATTTTATAAAAGTTCAAATTGTGCTAACTAAAGAAAAGCTTCAGTTTTGTTATAATTTGAGCAATTAGAATAGTCTCCCACTTTTCGAATTAAACAACAATGGAGATGTGGATGAATTTGTCTTTGATTTCAGAGTATCTCACCTCAATACTTTCCAAGGTGGATCAATTTTTCATAATAAGGTTTCAGTTTAAAACCTCTTTTGCCGAAAACATGGAACAGTCTATTGTTTATGCCGCCGTTTTAGCATTGGTTTGCAGTCTTTTTCTTTCACTCATGCTCGACAATCGAAAAAGAAAAAAAGGGATAAATATCATTGATAAAAATCGAGAGAATGCAAAATTGAAGTCAAATATAGATAATAATCAATCCATCAACTTTCAAAATGTCAAAGTTACTGACAAACAAAATGAAATTACAGAAGAGAACAGGGGCTTTCAAGCGCATGCGCAAAACAGCTTAGAAGCCTCCGAAGATAAACAAAATATATTCGAATTGGATAACGGTTTTGTCATAAATAAAAGAAATACTAGTGTTAAAGAAATAAAACCCACCGAGGATGATAATGTTTCATTAAATAATGAGGGGGACGAACAAAAAAAAGATAACATATCTAGCTTTCTATCCATAAATAATTCCGATGCTAAACCTAATTTAACTAAAGAGTTGAGTGAAATTGAAGCAGCGATGCTTGAAGTCAGGCAAGAATATAAATCTGGAAAAATCAGCTCGACAGACTACTTATCGCAAACTCAAGCCCTATATAAACGTGGTGAAAACCTTGTACAGGAAAAAGTGTCTATTGGTGAATAATACGCAATAAAATAACACGTTGACACATCATTGTTTGTTTGAAATATTTCTAAAGGTGGTCGGTCACTAGCCCACTCTAAAAAAAGGCCTCGAATAATGTTTTTTGGGAAAAAGTAAATGACCGAGAAAAATTCAAAGATAAAATCAACCGTTTTTGCAAAAATCGTTACCGTAGGAGAACATTAATGGGGTGCGCGATAATGGTGGCAAATATGAAGGGTGGAGTTGGTAAAAGTACGTTGACTTGTTACCTAGCGGACTATTTTAGGCAGCATCAAAAAAGACGAAACCTCTCTCTTATCGACACCGATGTGCAAGGTAGTACCTTTGAAATGCTCCAGGCAGATGGCGGATTTGATAATTTACGACACTTACCTATTGGAGATAGGTATGACGCCGTAAATGTTGTGACGGTAGATACAATAGTAAGAAATCATTTGAGCGCGGCCAAAGACTTGTTATTGATTGATACATGTGCAGGCAAACCAGACACCATTTGTCAAATTGCAATGATGTGTCATTGTTTATTAGTACCTGTGTCTATAAATTGGGGCGATATTCGTCCTACAAGAGATTTCATTGAGGAAATTCAAGATCGTAAAGACTCATCCCGAGCGGTCACTCCACATATAATTGTGGTTCCAAATCGTATTCCATATCAACAAAGAGATTATAGCCGCTTAAAAGAAGCATTAAGCGAATTGGACGTTGTAATTGCTCCTGGGTTATCCGATTTATCTATAGTTAGACATCAAACCGAAAAATTTTCTGGTATGGAGCCCACCAAGGGAACGCGTTTTTATGAAGAAATTATTCATTTTGGTAATTTTATCGCAGAATATATTCTGGGTGGTAAACTTGACTCAATCTATGCAAATAATAATGTAATAGAACTTAGAAGATAATCTTTTACAAAATTGGTTTTTGTTTACATCTCTAAAAAATAATAGAGTTTAAGTTTGTAAATAAATTCGGTTCTATCATGAAACCTGTTGCATTCCATGAAAAATTAGGTGACGAACATTTTGTTAGAGTTGAGGCCGCAAAGTTCGATAATTTGATTCAAAGGTATAGAAACCAGGATGCCGCTAAAACAGTATCTCTGGATTTATTGAGTGATGAAGAGTGGAAGTCATATTTTGGTTCGTTTATTCCATTCCCCAATAGTTTTAAGTTACCATTAGCACTTTGCTACCATGGCCATCAATTTGGCAGTTATAATCCCTACATTGGCGATGGAAGGGGATTTCTATACGCTCAATTAATTGAAAACCACACTAATAGACTTCTTGATTTAGGAACAAAAGGAACTGGAAAAACTCCTTTTTCGAGAAACGGAGATGGTAGGCTTACGCTTAAAGGTGCTTTCAGAGAAGTGTTAGCTAGTGAATATCTAAACGCATTAGGTGTAAATACTTGCAAAATTCTAAGTATATTTGAGACTGGTGAGCAATTAATACGTCAAGATGAGCCATCTCCCACTCGGTCCGCTGTTTTAGTGAGATTGTCGCATAGCCATATAAGGATAGGAAGCTTTCAAAGATTAGCATACTTAGAGCAGAGTGACGAAATCTTAAAGCTCTTAAAATATGTAATAATGAATTATTATCCTAATATTAGGCATGATGTTTCACAAGAAGTGTTGGTAAAGACGTTTTTAAAATCTTTCATAAATCGCGTTGCTGAAATGGTTGCCGGATGGATGTCCAGTGGTTTTGTCCATGGTGTCTTAAATACAGATAATTTTAATGTAACGGGGGAGTCTTTCGATTATGGACCATGGCGTTTCCTCACGGAAATGGATTTTGACTTTACAGCAGCCTATTTTGATCAAGAGGGAAGATATGCATATGGCAATCAACCGGAGGCTTCATTATGGGCTTTGAGTAGATTGGCAGATTGCTTTACAGATTTTGTTTCTCAAGAGGTGTTAGAAGAGGAGTTAAAAAAATTCTACCCTAGTATGGAAGTGGCTTTATGTAAAAGGCTTTGCTGGCGACTTGGGATATTGCCGCCTAAGGACATCAAACAGAATGTTTTCCTCTCATTATTCTTCAGCTCTACTTCTAAAAGCAAGATAAAGTTGGACTATCTTTTTCACAAATTTTATGCAGGATTTGACCCAGAAATAATACGTAATGAGGACGAAGAGGTTCGTCCATTTCTAAAAATGTTAAGTGTTCAAACAGCGCGCCAGCAAAATCGCCCCAAATATTTTACTCAACTAATAAATTGTGGATTACCACTAAATGAAGTAGAACATATTTGGCACTGCATATCAGAGAGAGACGATTGGTCAAAATTTGAGCAAAAAATAAAAAATATCGAAAGATATGCGAAAGCTCTTCGCATGGATTAATAAAAAGTTTTTGTGGCTAATTAAAATCAAAATATCTTAAAATATACTGGCGTCTAACCCCCTACTAAAAACGGGTCTCAAGATAAAATTACTTTCCATCCTTAAAACATGCGGGAGTGCAGATAAATGAGATGAATGTATATTTCCAAAATCGGTTACATCTTTGGCAGCAATTCTTAGTAAATAATCTTCTTGGCCCGCAATAAGGAAACAAGCAAGTATTTGGGGTATTTTTTTTGCTTCGCTTTCAAATTCTGCCATCATTGCCGTAGACTGACCTTTTAATGTAATGCGAACCAGAACGAGTACATCATGACCGAGTTTTGATAAATTATATTCAGCATTATATGATTGTATAGTCCCCGTTTTTTCCAGTGAAGTCACTCTGCGAAGACACGCAGATGGAGACAAACCAACTTTTTTGGCTAAATCAAAGTTAGTTATTCTTGCATCTTCCTGAAGAGCACAAAGAATTAATTTATCCTTTTTGTCGAGTTTACTCATTCTTTTTTCTTCAATTGGTTTTTTTTAAAATATATATGATAATTATTATAAAATATTCATTTTTTAATTTAATTTACGAAATTGTATGTTCCTCGAAAAGAATAAAATTTTTTTAAATATTTTTTTGAGATGACCGCATGTCGGAAATAGACATTTTGCTGAGTAATCGACTGTAACATTAGGTTAATTTAATTCACATTATAATATTTAAAATTTTTTTGTTCTTAAGAAAACAATTTAGACTTGACCTGAATTACTCTATCAATCATAAACGCAACAATTTATACTTTTAAACTTTACTGTTTTGCACGTTTTTTTGGGGCCATAGCTCAGCTGGGAGAGCGCCTGCTTTGCAAGCAGGAGGTCGTCGGTTCGATCCCGTCTGGCTCCACCATCTTTAACGCTGTTCTTATTATGATTTGTGAAGACTGCATATTTTAGTAAAATTTGAGATGTAATCCGAAGGAGAATGAAATGGCGGTCCCAAAAAGTAAAATTACAAGGTCAAAGAGAAATATGCGCAGAGCACATGATTCAATTAAATTTGATTCCTACATTGAAGATAAAGTCACAGGTGAACTTCATCGCCCACATCATATAGATTTGAAAACTGGTATGTATCGTGGCCGTCAGGTATTGGAACCTAAAGACTCAATTTAAACTTCTGAAACGCTGAAATTTAGCAACCCAACAGGTTTATATTTTATGACTAATACGAAAGCACCAATAACTCCTGAACCAATATTTAGCATTGGCGATATAGTTAAACACAGGCTTTATCCTTTCAGGGGGGTAATCGTTGACGTTGACCCCGAATTCGATAATACCGACGAGTGGTATGACGCAATACCTGAAGAAGTGAGACCAAAAAAGGAGCAACCTTTTTATCATTTGTTGGCAGAAAATTCCGATAGTTTCTACGCTGCTTATGTTAGCCAACAAAATCTATTAACTGACAAGGAAAACGGTCCGATAAGTCATCCAGATGTTGATGACGTTTTTGATGGTATTGCTGATGGTAAATATACACTGAAGCGTAAAGCGTTCAATTGACAATATGTTTAAGCTTTACAAACTAGTTACTTATTTTCATTTATTCATTAGTTCGTTGTCTTTTTCATAATGATGATTGCTCGAAAAAAAGATGAATGGGCGGTCTCTCTCTTTGGTTTTGTTAAAGCCTATCGTATTAGATGATTTTCTATTTTGGGCATGACTATGAATAAACGATGGGTAAAGCAGAAAAAATTTCTGCCTTGTGTTGTTTTTATTAATGATGCTAATTTTTAACATCAGAAAAAGTTTCAAATTAAAACGTAATTATAATATAATTGCGCTATTTTTCTGAAAACAAGTGCAGGTCAAAATACCCATGTTCAGGCAATAATTGGGAATATGGTTATGTTATGATTTTTTCTATAATAGTGGTAATATCACTTGAAATTTCGCGTGATAAGGCCATTTTATATATGAGAGAGTATTTATCAAATCACTGTTATGATGGTTTTTTAGTATACAATTCAAATAACGAGGGTGAGATTAAAATAAATGGTTGCTACCGTTGAAACAATAAGTGCTGTTGAAGAAGCTACAGGAAAATATAAATACGGGTTTGTAACTGACATTGAGTCCGAAAAAGCACCAAAAGGGCTTAATGAAGATATAATACGATTTATATCTGGTAAGAAAAATGAACCAGAATGGATGTTAAACTGGAGGCTTAAAGCTTACCGCCATTGGCTTAAAATGCCCGAGCCTAATTGGTCGAAGCTGTCCATAGCGCCGATAGACTACAATGATATATATTATTACTCAGCACCAAAAGCAGCAGAAAAATTAGATTCATTAGATGAGGTAGATCCGGAATTACTTGCAACATACGAAAAACTTGGTATTCCACTTAACGAGCAGAAAATGTTATCGGGTGTCGCTGTAGATGCAGTTTTCGATTCCGTATCTGTAGCGACAACCTTTAGAGAAGAATTGAGCAAGGTAGGAGTAATATTTTGTCCTATATCAGAAGCTATTCAGAAATATCCTGAACTTGTTAGAAAATATCTTAGTTCTGTAGTTCCGGTATCAGATAATTACTTTTCCGCGCTTAATAGTGCAGTATTTACCGACGGCTCATTTGTTTATGTTCCAAAAAATGTCAAGTGCCCGATGGAACTATCCACCTATTTTAGAATAAATGAGCAAAAAACAGGCCAGTTTGAACGTACTTTAATTGTTGTTGAGGATGGTGGATATGTAAGCTACCTAGAAGGGTGTACTGCGCCCCAAAGAGATGAAAATCAGCTTCACGCTGCTGTGGTAGAGCTTGTTGCATTAACAGACTCAGAAATTAAATATTCAACAGTCCAAAACTGGTATCCAGGAGATGAAACAGGTAAGGGTGGTATATATAATTTTGTCACAAAAAGAGGCTCGTGTAGAGGAGATAGGTCAAAAATTAGCTGGACACAAGTTGAGACTGGCTCCGCAATCACCTGGAAATATCCCTCCTGTGTCCTGAAAGGTAAAAATTCAATTGGGGAATTTTATTCTGTTGCAGTTACAAATGGAGCACAGCAAGCCGACACTGGAACTAAGATGATACACCTTGGTGAAGGTAGTAAATCTACTATAATTTCTAAGGGTATTTCAGCTGGTAAATCTCAAAATACTTATCGAGGTCTGGTTGAAATAAATAGGGGAGCAGAATCTGCTCGTAATTTTACCCAGTGTGACTCATTATTGGTGGGTCAGACATGTGGTGCCCACACTGTCCCTTATATTGTATCCAGGAATCCTAGCGGGAAAATTGAGCATGAGGCTACGACTTCTCGAATATCCGAAGAACAACTTTTTTATTGCCTACAGCGCGGAATAACTGAGGAGGATGCAGTATCTCTTATCGTTAATGGGTTTTGTAAAGAAGTTATGAAAGAACTTCCTATGGAGTTTGCAGTGGAGGCGCAAAAATTGATTGGAATATCTTTAGAGGGATCTGTTGGATAGTATGTCTATATTAGAAATAAATGAGTTAACAGCCACAGTTGACGGTAACGAAATACTTCATGGGATAAATTTAAAAATTAACAAGGGTGAAGTGCATGCTATTATGGGTCCAAATGGATCAGGTAAAAGTACCCTCTCATACGTGTTGTCTGGCAGAACAGGCTATGAAATTACTGGTGGTGATATATCCCTAAACGGTAAATCAATAATAGATGATGAGGCTGATGATCGCGCACGTGCTGGATTATTTCTAGCCTTTCAATATCCAGTTGAGTTACCAGGCGTGTCTGGAATGTCGTTTCTCCGGGCCTCTTTTAATGCTCGTCTTCGCGAAAATGGAGAGGAAGAGGTTGACCACCTCGATTTTGTCAAAATTGTAAGAGCTGAAGCCAAAAAGCTTGGAATTTCTGATGAGATGCTTAAGAGACCTGTAAACGTGGGATTTTCAGGAGGGGAAAAAAAGCGGTATGAAATTTTGCAAATGGCTTTGCTTAAACCCTCTATGGCAATACTTGATGAAACAGACTCAGGTCTTGATGTTGACGCTTTAAAAATCGTATCCGAAGGTGTAAACTTGCTGCGCCATCCCGAGCGTTCCATGCTTGTAATCACACATTACCAACGACTGTTATCTCACATTGTTCCAGATAAAGTGCATATTTTGTCTGGCGGACGGATTGTTAAATCGGGAGATAAATCACTCGCATTAGAAGTAGAAGAAAACGGATATGCGGGAATTGACGATGCTGCCTGAGTTTGACAATTTTGAAGTGAAAAATCGTTGGCAGAAGGTGCATATAGATCGCTTTCTGAAATCAGGTTGGCCCTCCTCAAAAAATGAAGAATGGAAATTTACCTCACTTCATCACCTTGTTCACAAGCCTTTTAAAATTGGATTAAACTTAAATGGAATTGTTGAGAGTAAATCAGCACCGTCTATTAAAGGCGCTAATCAACTTATTTTTAGGAACGGAATATTGGATTCGCAGTTGTCAGAGGTTGATAGTGATGATTTAGTAATAAACAACTTACTAGATAATCCCTCAGCATCAGTTTTTCTAAATCAGACGAAACTCAAACAGCACCCTGTATATAATCTTACTTTAGGTGCGATGCGGTCTGCTACGGTAATTGATATTGATAATGCATCCTCAAAACAAACCCCTTTGATTGAGTTGTTTTTTACAGGTGGATTAATAAAACAGTCATCTCATCCAGTAGTAATTGTAAGACTTGCAAAGAATTCCAAGGTCAATATTTTAGAGACGCATTCAAGTTACAATGGATTATCAGCGCCTATTATTTTTATCGAACTTGGTGAAGGTTCAGTTTGTAATCATGTTAAATGTCAGGTTGCTGACTTAGATAGCATTCAACTCGGCTTAACATTGATCAACCAAGAAAAAGACTCTGATTATCGTAATTTCACATTGTCTAGCGGTGGCTGCATATCTCGCTCGGAGCTGCATTTAAATTTAAATGGGGAGGAAGCAATTTGTCATCTCTCGGCTATCTACCTCGGATGTAAACAACAGCACATGGATGTCACTTCAAGATTATATCACAATGTTGCTAACTGTAAATCCGAACAAATTATTAGAGGTGTTTTAGATGATAGAGCAAGAGGCATTTTCCAGGGTAAAATCAGGGTAGCTCCCGAAGCACAAAAGACAGATGGACAACAAATGACACGAGCGCTACTACTCTCTAGAGAAACTGAAGCAGACACAAAACCTGAACTAGAAATATTTGCTGATGATGTTATATGTACCCACGGTGCCACGGTAGGTGAGCTTGATGAAAATCAATTATTCTACCTAGTGAGCCGTGGAATTCCGTTAATAAAAGCAAGAGCCATGCTAATTGAGGCTTTTCTGATAGACACTTTATCGCAAATCAGGGCACCTGAGCTTAAAAAACAAGCTGAATATTACATTCAAGATTGGGTTTCAAAATCAACGAAATTGTCATCTTCAACGGGTTGATGGTGTTAATATATGACGTTAAAATTTGATAATAAAAAGATAAGGTCTGAGTTTCCATTTTTATCTCGAGAAATAAATAATAAGCCCATTATTTATCTTGACTCTGCCGCATCATCGCAGAAACCGCAGCAAGTGTTAGATAAATTAATGTTAACTTATTCGCAGGGCTACTCAAACATTCATCGTGGATTACACACGCTATCCGAAGAAGCAACTGAAGCCTATGAAGAAGTGCGTATAAAAATTTCTCGGTTCATAAATGCTAGTTCTAAAGATGAAATTATTTTTACGAGCGGTGCTACAATGTCCATTAATCTCATTGCAAATAGTTATGGGTTGGTTAATCTAAAGTCTGGTGATGAGATAATAATTACAGTTGCAGAACATCATGCAAACATTATTCCGTGGCAGATATTATGTGAGAGAACCGGTGCAAGAATAGTTGCTGTTCCAGTAGATAGTGATGGGAGCTTCCATTTAAGAGAACTAAAAAAACGAGTGACTAAAAACACAAAAATAATATCTGTTCCTCATGTTTCTAATGTGCTAGGAACAATTTTTCCCATAAAAGAAATAAGTGCTATTGCTCATGAGAATAATGCTATCTGTGTTGTGGATGGGTGTCAGGGAGCTATTCATATGCCTGTTGATATACAAGATATTGATTGTGATTTTTACGTATTTTCTGGGCATAAGCTTTATGGACCTAGCGGCATTGGAGTATGTTGGGGTAGGGGTGAGATATTAGCAGCTATGCCTCCATTCCTCGGCGGTGGTGATATGATTGACGATGTGGATATTGAACACGCAACTTATTCGGATCCCCCTTCACGATTTGAAGCGGGAACACCTCCGATAGCAGAGTGTATAGCATTAGGTTCTGCGGTAGATTTTGTGGAAAAAATAGGTATGGATAACATTGAAAAGCATGAAAAATCACTATTGTCCTATGGCCATCAAAGATTAGCAAGCGTCAAAGGTTTATCGTTTGTTGGAACTTCTTCTCTAAAGTCTGGCGTAATATCATTCACACTTAATTCTGCGCATCCTCATGATATATCTACATTAATAGATCAAGACGGCATTGCAATCAGAGCAGGACACCATTGCGCTCAGCCGTTGATGAAGTTTTTAAACCTTACCTCAACTGCAAGAGCCTCTGTTGCAGTTTATAGTGAGCCCGAAGATTTTGACGCACTTGCTATCTCTCTTGAAAAAGTAAATCGTATATTTGGTGATTGAATTGTCTCGTGATAATGAATTTACAAAAATTAATGAACCCACGTTAAAAGATTTTATGCCTGACGTTTCGAATGGTTTCACGGCTACTGCTGGCTTTGAGTTAAGTAAAAAGGATGTACAACCAGAGGAGTCAAAGATTATTGATGCGTTGATGGAAGTTAAAGACCCAGAAATACCAGTTAATATATACGATCTAGGACTAATTTATAGCATTGAGATACACAGTGAAGGTAATGTGGATATAACCATGTCTTTAACCGCACCTGGTTGTCCTGTGGCCGGCGAAATGCCAAAACAGGTAGCACAAAAGGTGGCCTCGGTTGAAGACGTTGGTTTTGTCAAGGTAATGCTTGTATGGGACCCACCGTGGAGCCCAGAAAGAATGAGCGAGGATGCAAAGCTAGCGCTGGACTATAGTTTCTGATAAGATTCTATTATGAGGTAAAACCAAATGCAATTTGACAAAGACAAACCTATCCTGACTATTACTGATAGGGCCTCTGAGCGGGTTCAACAAATTTTAAAAAACGCAGACAAATGCGTTCTTGGTTTGAGAGTTGGAATTAAAACAGCGGGATGCTCTGGTCTGCAGTATACAGTGGAATTTGCCAGTGAGCAAAAAGCATTTGAAGACGTAGTAGATGTGAGTGGAGTTCGCATCTTTATTGATCCTGCAGCAGTGATGTTTATAATTGGTTCTGAAATGGATTGGATAGAAGATAAGTTTAGTTCATCTTTTGTTTTCAATAATCCAAATGAAACAGCTAAGTGTGGCTGCGGCGAAAGTTTTTCAGTCAGTTAATGGGAAATGAAATTTCTTCTAACTCGCTGTTAACAGACAAAAATAAAGCGCATATTTCTTTTTTTGAATTGCTATCTACTGTATTTAATTATATCGCACCTAGAGGTAATACCAAACTACGGTTGCGCTTAGCAGGATTAATTTCTGCATTGTTATTATCTAAATTATGTGCTGCCGTAATTCCCATTTTTTATGGTGCTGCTGTGGATGCTGTATCCCTATTTGATATAGAGAGTGGGTTCAACTTTTCAATGGGATTATTAATACTTTTGATTGGTGGATATGCTATTGCTCGTGTAGGAGAGACAGCTTTCTCCGAATTAAAAGAATTTTTATTTATCAAATTTGCCTCCAAAGCTGTTCGATTAGCGGCTTTAAACGCTTTTAACCATCTCCACAAATTATCACTTCAATTTCATTTAGATAGACAAACAGGGGGAACTTCGCGGTCAATCGATCGAGGTGCAAAGGCAATGACACAATTGCTATCCACTGGAGTATTTGAAGTATTCCCGCTGATTGTTGAATTGTTTTTTATATGTGGAATTTTGTG
This sequence comes from uncultured SAR116 cluster alpha proteobacterium, assembly GCA_902625725.1. Taxonomy (GTDB): domain Bacteria; phylum Pseudomonadota; class Alphaproteobacteria; order Puniceispirillales; family Puniceispirillaceae; genus UBA5951. The sequence continues at coordinate 187,996 of CACOCY010000001.1, forward strand.
GGTTTTATTTGACTATGAGTTTGCTTTAATCACTTTTTTTACCGTAATTATTTATTCTTATTTTACAGTAAAAACAACGGAATGGAGAATAAAATTCAGAAAAAAAATGAATGAAGCGGATGAATTTGCAGCCACCAAAACAGTAGATTCTCTGCTTAACTATGAAACAGTGAAATACTTTAATGCAGAGAAGTTTGAGTCTGATAACTATGACAAAGCATTACGTATCTATGAAAAAGCATTCATCTCTTCTCGAACTTCGTTAACAATTGTGAATATAGGTCAGGGGTTAATTGTTGCACTTGGACTCGTTACTCTTTTATTCATATCTGCTGCAAAAATTCAACAAGGAAGCATGAGCGTTGGTGATTTTGTCGTTGTTCATACCTACATGATACAGCTGGCAATGCCGCTGCAATTTCTTGGGTGGACATATAGAGAATTAAGACAATCAGTTATTGATCTTGAACGAATGTTTGATTTGCTAAGGCAAAGACCTGATATAAATGATTTGCCAGGGTCGCCCTCCTTAAAACTTAATAAGGGTGAAATTAGATTTGAAGACGTCAGTTTCTCGTACGGCAGAGGGAATGTTCTTAAACAAATTAGTTTTTCGGTTTCGCCAGGACAAAGGGTAGCTTTGGTAGGCCCCAGTGGAAGTGGAAAATCAACTATATCAAGACTTCTATTTCGTTTTTATGACCCACAAAAAGGGAGAATATTAATAGACGGTCAAAATATTCGCCACGTGCGACAGGATAGTGTGAGAAGCAGTATCGGAATGGTCCCTCAAGATACCGTCATGTTTAATGCCTCTATTGGCTATAATATTGGATATGGACGAGCTGGCGCTACCATGAAAGAAATTAAAAAAGTAGCTAAACTAGCAGCAATAGACACTTTTATTGCAGGCTTGCCCGAGGGTTATGATACGCTTGTAGGAGAACGCGGACTTAAACTCTCTGGTGGTGAGAAACAGCGAGTTGCGATTGCAAGGGCGATACTGAAAAAGCCGGTGATATTTCTTTTTGATGAGGCTACTTCTGCACTTGATAGCAAAACTGAAAAAGAAATACAATCTGCATTGGACGATATCTCACATAATCAGACGACTTTAGTTATAGCCCATAGGCTATCAACAATAGTGGATGCCGATATGATTTTAGTATTAAATCGGGGAAAAATTGAGGAATTTGGGACACATAAAGAGCTGCTTGCGATTGGAGGATTATATGCTTCTATGTGGAGGCGTCAATCTCATGATTTTCAAGAAAAAGACATAAATTCTCAAAAAATAATTTTTAATTAGCTAAATTGGGAAAGTGATTTGCTGATGAAGCACGAATTTTGGGTGAACACAAATTTAGGCTCTGTACGCACGTGGATTTTTAGCAGAAAAAAAGCACAACATCGTATTATCATTTTAATAGGCCTTGGTGAATTTTGTGAAAAATATGCACGCTTAGTGTCATTTTTGTACGAACAAGCATGTGATATTTTGATATTTGAGTGGCCAGGGCTTGGTTTGTCAGGCAATTTTGGGAATCCTCCGTCAACAAGTCATATTGAAGGATTTGACGAGTTAGTGAAGGCTGGATGTAATGTAATTGAAGAAGCTGGTTGGGGGTGCTCATCATTTTATTTCATCGGGCATTCTATGGGGGGACATATGGCATTTCGCCTAACTGCTTTAAAGAAATTTCAAGTTAGTGGAATAATTGCTTTATCTCCTATGATGATACCAAAAATTACACCCTCTTTACCAATTTATTTTATAGCAAAAATTGCTTCAATAATTGGTTTTAAGAGATGTTTAATACCTCAGACTGGACAGAAAACACTTTTGAAAACACGCAAATTTTTTTCAAACAATCTATTAAGTCGAAACAGAGAGGCCATTGAGCATATTATTGCTTTAATAAATAAAAACCCGTCGCTAGCACGAGCTGGAGTAAGCTTTGGTTGGCTCTCCTCTGCCCTCCACTCTTGTTACAAAACTACTCTTAATCCAGTTTTTTTGAAGACTATTAAACCACCTGTAATTATATTAGTTGGAAGTAACGATAAATTAGTGAGCATAAATGCAATAAAAAAAACCATTGGGTTTCTAATGAATGGGCAACTAATATGTTTTAATGACGCGAGGCACGAGCTTTATATAGAATTACCAAAAGTGGTTGAGCAAATGGAAAGTTGTATTATTGGTTTTATTACAAAATCATGTAAATGAAACATGATCTGAAGGGTTTAGATTAGGCTAAAAATTGCTCTCGAATGGTTCTCTCTGCTAATGAAGCACCAGCATCAAATAATAAACGCAATGTTATTTCCTTTGCTTGCCGTATATCCACTTCTATAATATTACGGACCTCTAAGCTGTCAGCCGTTACAGATTGGGGTCTAAATTCTGGGCTTAATACCTTTATATTAACTGTTGATGATGCAGGGATTAATGCCCCCTGCCATCTTCTGGGTCTAAAAGGTGATATAGGTGTTAACGCCAATAATTCTGCTCCTATTGGAATTATAGGCCCACTAGCTGATAAATTATATGCTGTTGAGCCCGCAGGTGTTGCTACCATTACTCCATCACAGACAAGTTGCTCTAGCTCTATTCTTGAGTTGATAGTAATTTGGCAATGAGCAGCATTATGTGTTTGTCGTAACAGTGAGACTTCATTAATTGCAAGTGCTTCCTTTCTTGCCCCATTTAATTGTCGAGCTTGCATTAATATTGGATGGATTGGTGCTGTTTCTGCTTTTTGTATTCGTTCAATCAAATCAATTGGCTTATGTTCATTCATTAAAAAACCAACATGACCACAATTTATTCCAAAAACAGGAATTTCAAACTCAATAGAATCTTTTAGACAGGAAAGCATTTGTCCATCACCACCCAATGCAACAATTATTTCTGAATTTTCGAGGTCACATTGTGAGTATTTTCCTACCATCTCATCAAATAGTTGTTTTGCTTGTTCGTGTTTTGAAGAACTAAAATGTATTTTCATGACTTAAAACCTAATTGCTCCTCTATAATTTACCGCAAGAAAATCGTAAAAACAAACATCAACTAATGACAAACGCTTATCTTATAAAAAAAAAAGAATTTTTATGCCTTACCAAATTTGTTATATTGGTTCTATCGTAAATATGCTAAGCCTAACAACTGAATTAGTCGTAACAGACGCAAATGGGAAGCCGGTACAGCTTCCTTTTGTCAATGAAAAGGCTGTAAATATCTTTTTTAATAATCAAAAAATGTGATGGCTATGTCTCTTAGTGATTATCTAAAAGAGCTCGCTTTTGCTAGTAAATTTAAGTAGATATGAAATACGTTAACTTTTTTACACTCAAATGAATATATTTTTAGATGGATGAAAAAATGTTAGTCCCTGATGTTGAACATATGTTTTCTACTTATCGAACTGCTCTTAAGAAATTGGAAACAAGTCTCGATTCTAGTTTTGAGCAGGCCATCTCTCTTATTGCTAAGACTTCTCAGCATGTAATTATCTGTGGCATGGGAAAGTCTGGCCTTGTGGGACGTAAAATAGCTGCTACATTTTCGTCCACAGGCACAGCAGCACTGTTTCTGCACCCAGCAGAGGCAATTCATGGTGATTTAGGAATGGTCCAAGAAAATAGTGTAGTTTTAATTATTTCACATTCTGGAGAAACAGAGGAGGTGATAAAATTACTCCCTGCATTGAGAAGGCTTGATGTAAAAATAATTGCCTTGGTTGGAGCTTTAGCTTCTACACTTGCTTTAGCATCAGATATTGTTCTTGATGTATCAATTGATAGAGAGGCATGTCCCTTGAATTTAGCTCCAACTACATCGACGTTAACTACGCTTGTAATGGGAGACGCACTTGCCATAGCACTAATGAGCCGTTCTGGATTTAAACCTGAAGATTTTGCTGCTAATCATCCCGGTGGCATGCTTGGTATGAGATTGTTATCTCGTGTAAAAGATAGAATGATTCAAAAAGAGCTTCCATTGGTGGAAAAAAATATGTCAATGTCTGAGGTTATTATAATAATGACCGAAGCCAGATTAGGATTGGCACTAGTTCACTTAAATAATGCGTTAATAGGCATAATTACTGATGGTGATTTAAGACGTATGTTAGTGTTGGGAACAGATCTTTCGTCAACCTTGGCGGGTGATGTAATGAATTTATCTCCACTCACCATCTCTGAAGATGAAATGATGGCCGCTGCAGAAGAAAAAATGCTTGAGGCACGTGTTCAAAGCCTGGTAGTCGTTGATGAGTGTTCTCACATTAAAGGTGTTATTCAAATATATTAATAATGTATAAATTAAACGATTTTGATTATTCCTTACCACCTGATTTAATTGCCCAAAAGCCTCTAAATCCAAGAGATAGCGCAAGACTTTTGCATATAAAAAGGAGTGGATTTAGTGAGTGTCTAATGCGTGATTTACCTTCACTACTTCGTCCGAGTGATTTATTAATAGCAAATGATACCAAGGTTATTCCTGCTCAGTTATACGGTAAAATAAAAGGCAAAAATGTTGGTTTTACCTTGCATAAACAGTCATCAAAAGATACCTGGCTTGCATTTGCTAAGCCTGCAAGAAGATGCGTTCTGGGAGCTGTTGCTAAGTTTGGTGAGAGATTTGACGCATGTGTGACTCAAAGACTCGATAACGGTGAGATAGAACTTCAATTTAACCGAAGTCGTGATGAATTAACACAAATGATTAAAAAAGTTGGGCAAATGCCTTTACCACCCTATATTAAACGAGGTCGATTTGGTCATGAAGCAGATTCCTCTAATTATCAAACGTTGTTTGCAAATAAATTAGGCGCCGTTGCAGCGCCTACGGCTGGTTTGCATTTTACAACAAGATTAAAACAAGCTGTTATAGACTGTGGAGCGAATATTGAAACAATCACATTACACGTAGGAGCAGGAACATTTTTACCTGTCAAATCTGAAATAATATCTGAACATAAAATGCATTCAGAATGGGGGGAGGTGTCATTAAAAACTGCACGCAAAATAAATGAGACTAAGCAGAAAAATGGAAGGATTATTTGTATTGGTACAACAAGTTTACGTATAATTGAGTCTGTCTGGTCAAAATTTGGAAAGATGCAAGCTTTTAAGGGAGATACAGATTTATTTATAACACCTGGCTTCTCGTTTAATGTTGCAGACCTATTGCTAACAAATTTTCATTTGCCGAAATCTACACTTCTGATGCTGGTTTGTGCATTTGCAGGCTTTGAAGAAATAAAAGAAGCCTATCAGTATGCTATAGAAAAACAGTACAGGTTTTTTAGTTATGGTGATGGATGTCTTTTAGAAAAAAAAAGATATAAGTTAAATCAATTATGCTAAGTGAATTCAATTTTGAATTAATTACTCAAGACGAACAAGCAAGATTAGGTGCTTTGCACACTGGCTTTGGACGTATTGATACGCCAGCATTCATGCCAGTTGGTACTGCAGCATCTGTAAAAGGTATGATGCCTGAAGCGGTCGCACAAACTGGCGCACAAATTATTTTGTCAAATACTTATCATTTGATGTTACGCCCTGGACCAGATAGAGTGGAACGTTTGGGTGGTGTTAGAAAAATGATGAATTGGAAAGGTCCGTTACTTACTGACTCTGGTGGCTTTCAAGTTATGTCGTTAGGCCCCTTAAGAAAATTAGATGAGAATGGGGTTACATTCAAAAGTCACTTGGATGGAAGTTATCACTTATTAACACCAGAAATTTCAACTCAAATTCAACACAAGCTTGATGCAACTATTACTATGGCGTTTGATGAATGTACACCTTATCCAGCTACGAAGTCACAAGCTGCGGAATCTATGGAACTATCAATGCGCTGGGCATTAAGGTCACGAAAAGCCTTCACTCAAAGACAGGGGTATGGACAATTTGGAATAGTTCAAGGTTCAATATACCCTGATCTTCGTCGAGAAAGCATTGAGCAACTTCACGAGATTGGCTTTGAAGGGTACGCGATAGGTGGTCTTGCAGTAGGGGAGGGTCAAAAGTTAATGTTTGAAACATTGACTGCTACCACACCGCATATGCTAAGTGATAAACCTCGTTATTTAATGGGGGTTGGAAAACCCTCGGACATTGTTGGAGCGGTAATGCGAGGTATTGATATGTTTGATTGTGTGCTTCCGACAAGATCTGGTAGGACGGGACAAGCATTTACAAGATTTGGCACTGTAAATATAAGGAATGCTCGTCATGCAGATGATTTGCGGCCGTTGGATGAGGCTTGTTCTTGCACAGCATGTAAAAATTATAGTCGTGGATATTTACACCATTTATTTAAAGCGGACGAGATACAAGGTTTAACGTTATTAACGTGGCATAATTTGACATATTATCAGGAATTGATGAATTCCATCAGAGTTGCTATTAAAAAACGCCAACTCAATAAATTTGCATCAACTTTTCATAAAAACCAAGCAAAAGGCGACATACCACTAGTTTAATCTAACAGGCTAATTTAATGTTAAAAGTCAAAGCTGATAATATTAGATTTTGCTGATATCGAATATTTTCTATCATAACTTACAAATTTTAAACACAGTCAATGACGATAAAAATTTACCCATGGCTCGAAAAAATAGCAAAGCAATATGAATTTGATACTGTTCGAATTACTGATTCAAATTTGCCAGACGAGACAAAATCAAATCTCCGCCATTTCATAGAAAATGGGTACCATGGAGAAATGAAGTGGATGGCTGATTCGTTAGAAAGACGTCTTTCACCAGAGAAAATTTGGAAAAGCGTAAAGACGGCAATTATCTTTGCTAAAAACTATGGCCCAGCACACAATCCAATAGACGATATTTTGCAAAAAAAATATGGCAATATTTCAGTTTACGCTCGTTCGAAGGATTACCACTCAGTTATGAAAGGTAGATTAAAACAAATCGCAGGACAGTTTGTCTCTAAATTTCGAGGGGAGGTAAAGGTATTTGTTGACACAGCACCCTTAATGGAAAAACCATTAGCTGTGAAGTCTGGGATAGGATGGCAAGGTAAACATACCAATCTCGTCTCTAAGAAATATGGTTCCTGGTTATTTCTAGGAGTGATATTAACTAATATAAAGTTGCCACTAAATAACGCTGAAGAGGATCATTGTGGCACTTGTCAAAAATGCATCGATATATGTCCTACCAATGCTTTTCCTCGGCCGTATCAACTAGATGCACGGCGTTGTATTTCATACCTGACTATCGAATTTGATGGCATTATTGACACAGAATACAGGAAACTAATTGGCAACCGTATTTTTGGCTGTGACGATTGCTTGGCCGTTTGCCCTTGGAATAAATTCGCCCAGACAGCATCTGATACAAAAATGCAACTTGGTCAGAGGGCGGGATTGATGCCTCTTACCACCTTATTATCTTTATCAGAACAACAATTTAGGGAGCTTTTTGTTGGAACACCTGTTCGTAGAGCAGGTTATAACAAATTCATTCGTAATTGCCTTATCGCAGCTGGTAATGCGGCTGATAGGACACTCATACCAACAATACTCAAATTTTTAGACCATGAAACACTGCATGTGCAGGTAATGGCGATTTGGGCTTTGCGTCAACTGTGTGAAGAAAAAACGTTTCAGGAATTAAAAAGAGAATGGTATGACCCTCATGAAGCACTTGCTGCTGAGTGGAATGCAAACTAAAACTATTTTTCTTCATTTAAATTTTTATTATGTCTGTATTATTTTTTAGATCTGAAATCCTATCTAACTTCCAAAGAGATGGAAATTTAATTACACCGCTTATGCAAATAACTAAACCTAATATACCTCCAACAATCGTCGCACCAATAGGGCCGATAGCGTTGGCGAGTGTACCAGCTCTGAATTCGCCAAGTTGATTTGAAGAGGCCGTACAGGTAGCGAATACAGTGCTGACTCTGCCTCTAACTGCATCTGGTGTAATGGTTTGTGCTAGCGTAAATCTAATGTTTACGCTTAACATGTCAGTTGCACCATAAACAAATAATGCAAGCAAGCTTATCCATAAAATATCGGAAAACCCGAAAACTAAAACGGATATTGAACAAAGAGCGAAGGCACCGAATAGTAACTTTCCACAATGTCTTAATGGAGAAACATTGGATAATACAATTCCTGCAATTACAGCACCAATAGCAGGCATCCCACGCATCAGACCAAGTCCATCTGGTCCAACATTTAGAATATCTGCTGCGTAAATCGGTAATAAGGCCTCCACACTGCTTAGAAGCACAATGAAAAGATCTAATAGAATGATGCCTAACAAAATCTTTTTTTTGGCCACAAATTTAATGCCGCTTAAGAAAGGTTTTATGCCAGCTTCCGAAGAAGAGTTGATAATTAATAGAGGTAGGAAAAGATAGGCTGAGAATGATATGATAATAATAAAAAGACATATACCGTAAACATACCTATCTATTAAAGCAATTAATAATCCCGATATCAGGGGACCTATTGTTTTGGCAAGATTACTTACAGTAGAGGTGATCGCTACCGCTTTTGCTAAATTTTTTGAAGAAACTATGTTAGGAAGAATGGCATGTTCTGATGGTATTTGGAACGCCCGTGCACTACCATAAATTAAAAGCATAGAAAAAATGAATGAAATCGGGATGCTGTCAAACTGCATAGCTAAAAAAATGCCTGTAAACGCAATAAATTCAACTGCGGTACAGGTAAGTAGAATGTATTTTCTCTGAATTCTATCAATTACAACGCCGGTTATAATGAAGAAAGCGAATGTTGGCAAAATCTGCATCAATCCAATTAATGCTAAATAAAGTGGCTCTTTCGTCTCTATGTAAACATGCCAACCTAAGGAAACTGACAGCATGGCCCCAGCCATCCATACTGATACCCTTCCAATAAGAAAGGCTATAAATTTACGCTCAATCATTTAAGTCAAGCTTGTGTTGTCGTTAATTATTTTTATGTAAAGGACCATAAGCAATAAATTCCCAAAATTAATAGATAATTAGTTCTAACAAACTGTTTGTAGTTAATTAAGCTATTTTCAATTTTGGCATGCAAACCACACAGGTAAATTGCTTTTCAAATCTGCCTTTCTCTTCCTTAAATGCCAAGAAAACTTTTTTTATTTATTAGCTCTAATATTAAATGTTCCTGACTAAATTTTTTAGAGTTAAACATCTATCACAGCCAGATTATGATATGTTAAAACAAATATTGCCAACAAATGGATTTGTTCTCGCTGTGTTGAAACTTATATTGCTTCAAAAAGTGCCTATGTTAGGGATGTTTCATATTCATTTTTACGCTGAAGATATACTTTTTCTGAGAGAGCGTGCCAACTCATACATCCGTTGTTAGGGGAGCGACCACATAAGCATTCACGGTTTTCTGTCTTTTCAATCTCATTAGGTCTGTTACAGTTACAAACTCTTATATTACGCATACAAATACAATTTAATACATTATCCGTTTTTATATATCTTTCCATCTTTTAAATATATAAATGATACGAGTAAAAAGTGTCTTCGGTTTTAGCTATTTCTGGGTTTGGTTTAATTATTTTTGGAGCGGCTGACCAGGTTCGAACTGGCCCTAAGAGCTTGGAAGGCTCTTGTGCTACCACTACACCACAGCCGCTTATATTTAAAACCACCTTATCTCATAACTGGATAGTCATACATGATTAATATAAAATTGTTAACTTATTTATTGTTATCATATTTTATGTATAAGAAAAACCCGTACTCTTGAAAACTAAACGTCAATCCAGCCAGCTAGATTTTCTTTTATAAGAGCGTAAATAACATTCATACCAAACGTACTATCATTCAAACATGGAATATACGCAAAATTTTTACCTCCAGCCTCCGTGTAAATTTCTTGTCCCTCCATTGCCAATTCCTCAAGCGTTTCAAGACAATCAGCAGAAAATCCCGGAGCCAACACTGCAAGGGACTTTGTTCCTGCTGCACCTAGCTTATGCAAAGTTTCATCCGTATATGGTTTAATCCAAGGCTCTTTCCCAAAGCGGGATTGAAATGTTACGGAGAGCCTTTCTGGAGGCCAATTGAGTTTTTCGCGAACTAGTCGGGCTGTCTTCATACAATGACAATGATAGGGATCACCTAAGGTAAAATATCTCTCCGGAATGCCATGAAAAGATAACATCAAGTGTTCTGGTTTTTGTGAATGCATAAAATATCGTTGGAAAGATTGAGCAAGTGCATCAATATATACAGCGTGGTCATGCCAAGGTGGAACGGTTCTTATAGCAGGTTGCCATCTCTGTTTTAAAGCCCATTTGTATACCTCATCATTTACAGTAGCTGTAGTGGCAGCAGCATATTGTGGGTACATTGGAAGGATCAAAAATTGGCTACAACCTCTTGATTTTAATTCATTGAGTTTATCATTTATTGATGGGTTTCCATATCGCATTGCCCATGCAATCTCAAGATTCGTAACGTTCTCATAAGTTCTTATCAAGTTTTCCGCTTGCAATCTTGTTGTTTTACGCAAGGGACTTCCATCTATATCATTTTTAATCCAAACCCTATCATAGGCTTCGCCTGATTTCTTTGGCCGCACATTTAAAATAATACCATTTAAAATTATCCACCATAATAATCTCGGTGCTTCAACCACACGTTTATCGGATAAAAATTGTTTCAAATAACGACGCATTGACTTCTTATCTGTCGCATCGGGTGTACCCAAATTTACAAGTAACAAACCAGTTTTGGTTTCAGTGGGAAATGAAGGGTGATCATCAGGAATAAGTTTTAGGCTCATAAGGTCTATAAAATAGTAAATTCACAAGTTAATTATATACTATGCTGATATAGCATGGTTTTTCAAATTTGTTGGAACTACTGAAGGTGGATTTACCTCATTGAATATCTTGGATAATGCGATTACAAGATCATCTATCATTTTGTCAGTATGCAATGGCCCTGGGGTTATACGGAGTCTTTCTGTACCTTTGGGAACAGTAGGAAAATTTATTGGTTGAATATAAAAACCGTAGCTTTCAAGCAAAATCTGACTAATTTCAGAACACTTCGCCGCGTCCCCAACCATCACGGGCACTATATGAGTGTTCCCTGTTAAAAATGGCATCCCATATTCACGTAATCTTTTTTTAAGACGTTTAGATTGGCGTTGCTGTGCATTTCTCTCAATTTGGCTTCGACGTAAATGTTTAACAGAAGCAAGCGCACTAGCTGCAAGAGCAGGGGGCATCGCAGTGGTAAAGATAAAGCCAGAGCCATAACCACGTACTGCATCACAAATGGCGTCACTAGCAGCAATGTAACCACCCATAGTACCAAATGCTTTTCCAAGTGTACCCTGCAATATATCTATGTCAGATTCCAATCCCTCTTGTTGGGCAACACCTCCACCTTCATTTCCATACATACCAACAGCATGAACTTCATCAAGGTAGGTCATAGCGTTATACTTGTTTGCTAATTCAACAATTTTCGCAATTGGGGAAATATCCCCGTCCATAGAATATACAGATTCAAAAATTATTACTTTATGTCTTTCATAAGGTTGAGCTTTGAGCAATGCCTCCAAATGCTTTACATCGTTGTGACGAAAAACAATTTTTTCCGCTCTACCATAACGTATTCCAGAAATGATGGAGGCATGGTTCATAGCATCGGAGAAAATGACTGGGTCATTCAATAATGAAGAAATAGCACTTATACTTGCCTCATTTGCCACGTATCCTGATGTAAAAACAAGCGCCCGTTCCTTTCTATGAAGTGCAGCTAATTCTGATTCCAGAGAGACGATTGCGTGGCTAGTGCCAGATATGTTTCTTGTTCCACCAGCACCAGTTCCATGATTGACTGCTGCATTTGTCATAGCTTCTATTGAGTCTTTGCTTTGGCCCATTCCTAAATAATCATTTGAACACCAAATAATAACATTTTTAGGTCCTTTATCACTATGCCAAATAGCGTTGGGGTGCTCCCCGACTTTTCGTTCAAGCGATGCAAATAGACGATATCTATTTTCCGCTTTTAACTGATCAACTTGTTTTTTGAATAAGGATTGATAATCCAATTATTGCTCCAATTATTAACTGCATAAATAACAATTACACTGATATATCATCAACCTTCTATATATATAACAGATTTAGTCTTTCAAATGCTAGTATTTTACCATGTGACAAAATGATGCGTCTGAATATGTCAAAATTTGAGGTAGATATTATTCATTTTTAGACAAGCTCACTTGAATGTACTAAAAAGTATTATAATATTTGCACGACTTTGATCTAGTATTTCCTCTTGAGGTAATTAATTTTATAAAACCATATGAAATAGTTTAACTTTAACATAATGATAAGTAATTTTCACACAGAATGAAAGTTCATCTAGTAAGCCATTTTCTATCAAATTTTTTATATAATGCGCATGTACGTTAAATATGATGATATGGCAAATTAATCAAATCTGAAATTATTTAAAATATTTTACTTTTGGAAGCGAGCGGCCTCCTCTGAACCGGATGTTGTGCTCCCTTTAGAGTAAGAATGCGCACCCATTCCAGCAAGTGCACCGTCTTGTACAATGAGATATTCATCTCTAATTGGTTGTCCTTCAAAAAAACACTCAAGAATCTCTCTTACACCAGCTGCATATCTTGCTTGAGCAGATAAGCTGGTTCCAGAGGTATGAGGGGTCATGCCGTGATTAGGCATATGGCGCCAGATATGGTCATTAGGCGCAGGCTGCGGAAACCAAACATCCCCAGCATAACCAGCAAGTTTGCCTGACTCCAAAGCATTTGCTATCGCATCTTTGTTGCAAATCTTTCCCCTTGCCGTATTCACTATGTATGCACCGTTTTTCATTTTCGCTATCATCTTGTCATCAAACAAATTTTCTGTCTCTGGATGGAGTGGGCAGTTAATTGTTATCACGTCACAAACTTTCAACATGGATTCTACGGTATTATGAAATGTAAGATTCAGCTCTTTTTCGATATCTGGTGATAATCTATGCCTGTCAAAATAGTGTAAATGCACGTCAAATGGTTTCAGCTTTCTCAGCGTGTCAAGACCAATTCTACCAGCGGCAACTGTACCAATGTGCATGCCTTCTACATCATAGGACCTCGATACAGCATCAGCAATGTTCCAGCCACCAGAGTTTACAATGTAATGTTGGTGGTGATAGTCCCTTACCAAGCTTAAAATCATCATTACAATGTGCTCAGCAACCGACCTAGAATTACAGTAAGTTACCTCAACTACGTCAATCTTGTGTTCAATAGCTGCGTCAAGATCAACATGGTCTGATCCAATACCTGCTGTTATTGCCATCTTTAACCTTGGAGCAGATTTTATACGCTCTCTTGTAAGGTAATATGGAAAAAATGGTTGTGAAATAACAATGTCAGCATCAACTAATTCTCTATCCGCTTCGCAATCCGCTCCGTCTTTATCTGATGTAACGACCAGAGAGTGGCCAGCATCTTCAAGAAACCTGCGCAGTCCTAATTCACCAGAGACACAGCCGAGAAGTTCTCCAGGCTTAAAATCTTTATTTTTAGGAGATGGAAGAGTCATGCCATCCGGATATTTTTCAATTTTTGGAAGTTCGCTTAAAGGGTAATTTTTTGGCATTCCATTTGTTGGGTCGTCGTATAGTATGCATAATATTTTCATAGTTAGTCTCCATATTGGAATCTGAAATGTCAAAAAAATAGCTAATTTAAGTCTCTTTACATTATCGCAAATAATAAGTGAACGTAAGAAAAATTTTAATTTTTAATAAGGGATTCTTAAAAGAAACAAACTTTTTAAATCAGGTACGTAAAGATTTGTGATAAATAAATAGCATTTTTTGTTAGTGGAAACATAAAATCACGTAGTAAAACTAGAAACGCATTCTTTTTTTATTTTGGAAAATTAATTGTGACCATCATTGGTAAAAAATGATATTACAGTAATACTTTAGTTTGAAAACTTTTTAACGTAATGAAACTTTTTCGAGAACCAGATTCGCTTAAAAACATACTATTAAGTGGGATTGCTTCTGCAGCAGCAATTATGCTTTTAATGATGATTTCTTTGTTTTCCGGTCACCAATTGATAATGGGTTCTTTTGGCGCTTCTATTTTCTTATTATTGGCAGTTCCAAAGTCAGAGTTTTCAAAGGTTAAAAATCTTTTGGGCGGTCATGTTTTAGCTTCTCTGATAGGATTGACCTGTTTACAATTTTCTAGTTTTGAATTTTGGGCTCTACCAATATCGCTTTTTTTAACGGTAATTGGAATGCAAATAATGGGAGTTTCCCATCCCCCAGCAGCGTCGAACCCAATAATCATTTTTCTTTCTACACCAGATTGGATTTTTATATTTATGCCAACCCTGATTGGAGCCGTGACGTTAGCTCTCTTTGCTTTTTTTTATGGCAAGATTGTCTCGCGGGTAAAAGTTACTAGCGGGGATAATTAACTTGTTTTAAGACTGGCTTTTTGTTTTATCGAAAGCAGCAATTTTTCAGAAATGAGAGTTCTAAACACGAGATCTAGTTTGTCAGAGTGGTCTGATAACAATTTTTAAAACTGACGGGGTTTTAAAGCCTTATACTTAATTGTTTATAGTCATGAGATGTTATAATTTTTTCAACATTTAGAAATTTTATATGTTAACGCAAAACTCAAATTAATCTTTACCCTAATGCTTATAAAGTCGTTAAATATTATCATTTGGATAACATAAATTATAAATTTTATTTTTCTAAAACATTGACTTATTGAGTAAATGTCATCTTTCGTGCAGATGTCTAAACCGATATACATTTGTTGAAATTTAATTCCTATATATCACATCTGCTGATTAATATTGAAATGTCTGTCCTGTGGTGGGATATGCGTCTTTTCTCAAACAGATTTAAATTTTATATATTATTTTGGCGTTTACTTAAATCTGCCGGTCTTATTTGTTTGTTGTCTCTGAGCAGGTGGAAAAGCCATATAATGTACCCTTAAAAATCTAAGATTACTATGCTAGGTCAATTTGGTGGAGCATCAACAGAATAATATATTTTATAGACATCTGAAAATCATTTAAATTGAACTCTTTGTGTCTTATTCTGTCTCATTGGTAGCAGGAACGAGCAAAATGATTTTTGCATTGATTAATTGTTTTCCAGCATGTTCGAAATTTACTGTAATTCGTGCTCCTTCGACAGACTGGATTTGTCCTACCCCCCAATCAGGTTTTTCAGGGTGAGTTACAAAGTCTCCTAGAGCATAATCAAGAAGAATTGACATAATAGCATTAATAAATATTCAAAAAAAGTGCAATATATCTAAAAATCATCACACAGTAAAAAGTTTTCGTGTTAATTGGTGTTTGGTCAATGCTTTTCTGAAAGTTATTCTCTTATTTTTTCCATTAGGAGAAAAAATATCCGAAATAAACGGAAACCACTTGATTTCATGACGCAACAAGATTAAGCGAGTAAAACTGCGAAAAAATTTTATCGTTATGTTTCTTAGGGGGAGGAATAATAATGGAAGCGACATCTTTAAAATCCAAAAATGAAGCTGCTATTTCCAGCGTAATCAATGAAAATAAACCGGAAATACAATTGCCAGTTAATTACAAGCCTAGCAGTCAAGAAGAATTCATGAATCCTAAACAGATGGAGTATTTTCGTCAGAAATTATTGCGTTGGAGGGCCGAATTGTTAGATGATGCTAATCAAACTATAGCTAACTTATCAACAGAGAGTCTTCACAGACCTGATCAAATGGATAGAGCTCAAATCGAAAGCAACGCAACCCTAGATTTGAGAACAAGAGATCGAGAACGAAAATTGTTGCAAAAAATTGAAGCCGCGATGAGACGAATTGAAGATGGCAGCTATGGATATTGTGAAGAGACTGGTGAACCTATCAATCTATCGCGTTTAGAAGCTCGTCCTATTGCATCTTTGAGTTTACATGCGCAAGAATTACATGAAAGAATGGAACGCGTTCATCGAGATGATTAAATTAATGTAAAATAATTACTAAAGTTTTTGCTAAATCTAACTTAACAAATTACATCGAAATTGCTGTTATAATTCCATAACTAAAAAATATAAACTGTAATAAGCGACTTACATAAAAATTCCTAAAATTGGAATTCTTTTGCCATTAAAAGTTTTTCATTGAAAAATTTAATTACTAATTGGCTCTTGTAAGCCTTTAATTCAAAAACATTATTCATTACGGTTCATAAATTTTTACTTGCAAAAAGAACAAAACAAGTACATAAAATGAGGAACAAAACATAAACAAAAAATTTTTATGATGGTAATTTTTATGTAAGTTGAAAAAAATCAACCCTAGACAATAAAATTTGCCTATGCATTATGGAGGAAATATTGAGTAATAACGTAGTGGATATTAAAATGGTAAGTGATGACAAATCAAATGCTTTAGAGGCCGCGATTGGTCAAATTGAAAAAGCTTTTGGCAAAGGTTCTGTTATGCGTCTTGGTCAGAACGAATCAGTAGTTGACGTACAAGCAGTATCTACAGGTTCACTTGGTTTGGATATTGCACTAGGCATAGGAGGTTTTCCTAAAGGTAGAATTATTGAAATTTATGGTCCAGAATCCTCCGGAAAGACTACATTAGCATTACATGCCGTTGCTCAGGCCCAAAAAGAAAACGGAAATTGTGCATTTGTTGATGCAGAACATGCTTTGGATCCGGTTTATGCAAAAAAGCTAGGTGTAAATTTAGATAATTTATTAATATCTCAACCTGATGCGGGAGAACAAGCTTTGGAGATTGCGGATACCTTAGTTCGATCTGGAGCAGTGGATGTGTTAGTAGTGGATTCGGTTGCAGCACTTGTGCCAAGGGCAGAATTAGAAGGAGAAATGGGTGATACGCATGTTGGCCTTCAAGCGCGATTGATGAGCCAAGCCTTGCGTAAATTAACTGCATCGATTGCTAAGTCAAACTGTCTAGTTATTTTCATAAATCAAATTAGGTTGAAAATAGGCGTAATGTTCGGTAGTCCAGAGACTACAACTGGGGGAAATGCATTAAAATTTTATTCCTCAGTTAGGTTAGACATAAGAAGAATCGGTTCTATTAAAGATAAAGATGAAGTGGTTGGAAATCAAACTCGCGTAAAGGTAGTCAAAAATAAGGTGGCGGCACCTTTTAGACAGGTAGAATTCGACATAATGTATGGAGAGGGTATTTCTAAAACCGGTGAACTTATTGACTTAGGCGTAGCAGCTGGGTTAGTTGAGAAATCTGGTTCTTGGTATTCTTATGATTCTCAGCGAATAGGTCAGGGTCGTGAAAATGCAAAGACATATTTAACAGATAATGAAGAAGTTGCAAATAAGTTAGAATTAGCAATTCGTCAGAATGCTGGTCTAGTGCAAAGTCAAATGCTTGATGAGACAATAGCAGAGGATCTCAAAGTTACTTAACGGTATTTCACGTTATTTGGTTTAAACTGTTATTTTATTAATAAAACTTAAATTTGATTAATATTTAAATGACTTAGATTATATTTTAAAAATTTAAATTTTGTTATTAAATTTGCATAAAATTTTTTCGGTAGATAATATTCTAGACAAAATTAGGGTTTTTACCGTACAAATGCAGTCATTAACAATTTTTTTTAAGTTTACGTTCATTTAGAGATAATTTGAGATGAAAGTAAAATAATTTTATGTCTAACGTAAATGATATACGATCCACATTTTTATCTTATTTTACAAAGAATGGACATCAAGAGGTAAATTCTAGTTCTCTTGTTCCACAAAATGATCCAACTCTAATGTTTACCAATGCTGGAATGGTGCAGTTTAAGAACGTCTTTACTGGTGTGGAACAGCGAGACTATAAAAGGGCAGTGACTTCACAAAAGTGTGTGCGAGCAGGTGGAAAGCATAATGACTTAGAAAATGTTGGTTATACAGCAAGACACCACACTTTTTTTGAAATGTTAGGTAATTTTTCTTTTGGTGATTATTTTAAAGATGATGCAATAGAGCTTGCTTGGAAGCTTCTCACTAAAGAATATGGATTAAGTCCCAACAAATTATTAGTGACAGTTTATCATGAGGATGATGAAGCATTTTCGCTTTGGAAAAAAATTGCTGGACTAAAAGAAGATAAAATAATCCGAATTAGCACCTCAGATAATTTTTGGTCAATGGGAGACCTTGGTCCATGTGGTCCATGTTCAGAGATATTTTATGACCATGGTGAACACATTTCAGGAGGACCTCCTGGTTCTGCGGATGAGGATGGAGACAGGTTTATCGAAATTTGGAACCTTGTTTTTATGCAATATGAGCAAACGGAGAAAGGTAGGATAGACTTACCAAAGCCTTCTATTGACACTGGAATGGGACTTGAGAGAATTGCTGCTGTGTTGCAGGGTAAACATGACAATTATGATATTGATATAATGCATAATTTGGTTGAGTCATCGGCTCGTGTTTCAAATACGGATATAACAGGGGAGCAATCTGTCTCATTAAGGGTTGTTGCAGACCATTTGCGTTCTGTTGGCTTTCTGATAGCAGATGGCGTTCTCCCGTCCAATGAGGGTAGAGGCTATGTTTTGCGCAGAATAATGCGTCGCGCAATGAGGCATCTGCATCAGCTAGGATGCCAAAGGCCAGTTATGCATTTATTGGTTAATAACTTAGTGCGAGAGATGGGTGGGCATTATCCGGAGTTATATCAAGCGGAAACACTAATTGCTCAAACAATAGAACTAGAAGAGACACGTTTTAAGGACACATTGTCGCGCGGTTTAAAAATTCTTCAAGAAGAATTAGACAATAATGTAGGAAATAATATTTTAGATGGTTCTACAGCTTTCAAATTATACGATACATACGGATTTCCATTAGATCTTACTCAGGATTATTTGAGGGGATACGGTTGGCAGGTGGATGTTAAAGGGTTTGATGAAGCAATGTCGAAACAAAAAAATGCGGCACGTTCTGCGTGGGTTGGATCTGGTGATAAAACTGAAAGCAAGTTATTTTTAGAACTTGCAGATAAAAATGGTAGTACCGAATTCTTGGGTTACAGTCAGTTATCATCTCAAGCTATTGTTAACAGCATTATTTTTAATAACGAGAAAATTGATGAAGCCTCTGAAAAAGATGAAGTTGTTGTTGTAACAAATCAAACTCCTTTTTATGCTGAATCTGGAGGTCAACTGGGCGATCTGGGGTATATTTCTTGGTCTAATGGTCTAGCCCAAGTTAAAAATACAACAAAAATATCATCACTACATCTGCATCATTGCAGGATTCATAAGGGTAAATTAAAAGTTGATAAACCCGTACAAATGGATGTCGATATTGAAAGGAGAGATAAATTACGAGCTAATCATACCTCAACTCATTTACTGCATGAAGCACTGCGGCTGACTCTTGGAGAACATGTCGTTCAAAAGGGTTCTCTTGTATCTCCAGATAGATTAAGATTTGATTTTTCTCACAGCTCAGCCTTAAATACCGAACAGTTGGTTTTGGTTGAAGATATTATTAATAAACAGGTGCAACTGAATGGAATAGTCGACACACGCATTATGACTCAAGAAAGAGCCATTTCTGAGGGTGCCATGGCGCTTTTTGGTGAAAAATATGGAGATGAGGTTAGGGTTGTTATGATTGGTAACTCTAACGATATAGCAAAAAAGTCGGCCTGGTCTATTGAACTTTGCGGGGGAACACATGTGGCTAGAACAGGTGATATTGGTCAAATTAAAATTATTTCAGAATCTGCTGTTGCCGGTGGCGTTAGAAGAATTGAAGCTGTAAGCCAAGATGCAGCTCGCCAATGGTTTGCAGAGCGAGAAACACTATTAGTTAAAACAGCAAATCTTTTAAAAACAAAAGTAGAACTTGTCCCTAATCGTGTCTCATCTCTATTAAGTGAGAAGAAAAAGCTAGAAACAGATTTAATTCAATTGAGGCAAAAACTTGCAACTGGAAATGTCTTAGGAGAAACAAATGTATCTGAAAGAATTGGGTCTTTTAACTTTATTGGCAAAATTCTTGAGAATACGCCTGCAAAAGAGTTAAAATCACTTGCCGATCAAATCCGTTTAAATGCCTCTGCAACAGTTATATGTCTCATTTCTATACAGAATGACAAAGTATCAATTGTTGTTTCATTATCTCATGATTGCGAAGGGCAGCTTAACGCAGTTTCATTAGTTCGGGTTGCTGCAGAAGTAATAGGAGGAAAAGGTGGTGGAGGAAGATTTGATATGGCTCAGGCTGGAGGAAATAACCCTGAAAAGGTTATGGAAGCAATTTATGCCATCAAAAAAGACTTAATCTCTTCTTAAGCTAGACACAAAATGCGGGCCAGTCCGTTCCCAAATTTCATCTTAAAAATTACGACATAGCCTTTTGCAGGTTAATATCTAGCGTATTTAAAAATTCGTCCGTCGTTTGATAACTTTGGCTAGAACTTATGAGAATTGCAAGATCCTTGGTCATTTTGCCGCTTTCTATAGTTTTAATACATACCCTTTCTAAGGTGTCTGCAAATTTAACAACCTCGGCAGTGTCGTCAAATTTACCTCTATAACTAAGCCCTCTTGTCCACGCAAAAATAGAGGCTATAGGGTTCGTTGATGTTTGTTCACCTTTTTGATGTTGACGATAGTGACGTGTAACGGTTCCATGTGCAGCCTCTGCCTCGATTGTTTGTCCATCTGGCGTCATTAATACGGATGTCATCAATCCAAGAGAGCCATATCCTTGAGCAACGGTGTCTGACTGCACATCTCCATCATAATTTTTACAAGCCCATACATAAGCGCCGTTCCATTTCATAGCACATGCTACCATATCGTCTATCAAACGATGCTCGTAAGTAAGCCCTGCTTTATCGAATTTATCTTTAAATTCCTTTTGATAAACCTCTTCAAACAAATCTTTGAAACGTCCATCATATGCCTTCATAATAGTATTTTTTGTTGACATATAAACTGGCCATCCAAGGTCCAGACCATAATTCATACACGCTCTAGCAAATCCTCTTATTGATTCGTCAAGGTTATACATCGCCATAGCAACGCCACCATCTGGAAAATCAAATACTTCATAAATGGTTGCTTCTTTCCCATCGGATGGCTGAAAAGTCATAGTCAGCTTACCTGGTCCTTTAATTACCATATCAGTTGCTCTATATTGGTCGCCAAAAGCATGGCGTCCAATAACAATTGGTTTCGTCCAGCCCGGTACTAACCTAGGTACATTGTTTGCTATAATTGGCTGTCTAAAAACTGTTCCTCCCAGTATATTTCTTATGGTTCCGTTAGGTGATTTATACATTTTTTTTAGGTTGAATTCTGTAACACGTTGCTCATCAGGTGTAATTGTTGCGCATTTTACACCAACTCTATATTTTTTAATCGCTTCGGCTGCATCTATTGTGACTTGATCATCAGTCTGATCTCTTGCCTCAATACCGAGATCGTAGTATCTCAAATCGATATCTAAATAGGGATATATTAATTTATTTTTAATTTTCTGCCAGATGATACGAGTCATCTCGTCGCCATCCATCTCTACAATTGGATTCGTGACTTTAATTTTTTTCATAAACTATCCCCCAGATAAAAACTTTATACTTTGATTAAAATGCTCAATAGCAAACAAATAAATATTTATTTAATCACCGGCATAATTGAGATAGGCCAGACAATAGACAATTTATCTATAAAATTCAATAATAACACATTGATTTAATGAGCTAAATGCAAGTTAATTTAAAGCAATACCATTCTTAAAAATTATCTAGTAATTCATCAACAGTATTTGCCCAAAAAACGTAGCCTAAGTTAGTATCATGCATGAACCCATGCTTATTAATGTGAGTGAGCAGCTTTTTCATTGGTTGCCAGAAACCATTACAATCAAATATATGGAATCTGGCTTGTAATATTTTAAGCTGGCACCAAGTTAAAACTTCCATAGTTTCATCAAGTGAACCAAGCCCTCCGGGCAATAAAATAAAATCAGTTGTATTTTTATACATCAAACTTTTTCTTTCATGCATAGAGCTTGTGATGATTAACTCTGTAATTTTTTTATGTCCTATTTCTTGAGACTCCAGAAATTCTGGTATTATCCCTGTTACATGTGCACCACTTGTTACAGCACCATCAGCAAATGCACCCATAAGACCAGTTCTCCCACCACCATAAATTATTTTATGGCCTTTAGAGCCAATGATTTGTCCAATGCGAAAAGCCTCTTCTGAAAATTGAGGAGAACTGCCACTGGCAGCACCTGCAAAAACACATATTGTTTTCATTTAATGCCTTTTAAAAAATTTATAATTTTGCATAATAAGATAGGTATCTTATCATTAAAATAGTTGTATTAGCTAGGAGCTAATTTATGAAAAATTCTAAATTATGGTTTGTCGGGTTGCTGGCTGTGATTTTAATTGGGATGTTTTTTGCTATACCTATTAATGATACTTCCATAAACAACACTGAAGTTAGCGAAAAAGAGACGAATTCAATCAAAAATAGCGAGAGCAAAATAGAAAGCAAAACAAAGTTAGACAATCTAGATCTTGCAGGGACCTCGCAAATTAGATTACAGGTTACTATGGCTCAAGTAAGCCCTGATGGATCTAGTATATTTGGTGGTGTTGGCCCACCTGGGCAAACAGTACTTTTGTTTAATGGTGATAAAATTATTGCAGAGGCGATAATAAACAATTTAGGGGATTGGATTGCCATCCCTGAAAAACCACTTGAAGCTGGCTCTCATTTTATACAATTGGGAATTAAACCTAGCCCTGGCGAAAATGAGTTATCTAGATTATCAATTGAGGTTGTATCAAAAAAAGAGGAGCAGAGTTCACCAAAATTGGATAATTTAGATAAGTTACCGTTGACGCCAGAATCAAAAAATAGTTCTACATCTCCACAAATATTAAATTCAGATATCTCTGATTTAGCAGTTGTTGTTGATATAGAAGAGGATAAAGAGGAAAAGCCGCTTGTGGTATTTGTCCCAAAATCAGATGCATCAATACCTATAGTTGTACAATCACCTGAAATTCTTGATAAAAAATTAGATACAAAAGGTTCAGAAATAGAAACAGATATTGACAGGTTATGGTCTGTGGCATCTGTTCTTGACACAGCGGATAGTATATCTAATTCAATAGATGAGGCCGAATTTATTCAGATTCGAAGTTTATCATGGGAAGAAAAGTCCAAATTAAGACTCTCTGGATTCGCATCTGGTGGACAAAAGATGCGCGCCTATTTTGACGAACAATTCATTGCTTCGATTTCATTGAATAATTCGGTTTCAGATATAAAGACCCGCAGATGGAGTATGGTTGCAGAAGCATCAATGCAAGCAAATAGAAAACATAGTTTACGCGCGGAATTGTTGGATGCAAATGATATAGTCATAAAAGTATCAGAGCTCACAATTAGCGCAGAATCACTAGAAATCGGAAAAGATGGAAGTGATATGATGGTGATTCATAAAGGAGATGCGCTCTGGCGAATTGCCTACAAAACTTATGGTAAGGGTATTAGATATGTCGATATATTTAAACGAAATAATACCCGTATTAGCGATCCAGATCTTATCTTTCCTGATCAAATATTTGCCATACCAGACTAAATTAAAGAGTATTTATCAGTGTTTTTTACGGATTAGATTTAATGGGCAAACCATATGATTATTTAAAAGAGTCGCTGGACTCCCAATCTCCTGCGATGCCGGTCCGAATATTGACCGGTTCATTTGTTATAATATTTGTTTTTATATGGCCTCCTCTCGGTTTGGTAGGACTTTTAGCATTGCTTTGGGTAGTTTACCTAACAAATTATCCAGAAGGGACAGACTTATCGAAAGTAAATCCAGATGATATTTTTGCACCAATGGATGGTTTGATAACTTCCATTGATGCTACTTCAACACACAAAAGAATTAGAATTTCACAACAAATTTTCACTAATAAATTAATCTTGATGCCTTGTGATGGGAGAATTGACATAAATATGTTTGTAGATGGCTTATTTATGCCTCCTAAAATTCCAAATGCGTCTAGCTTAAATGCAAAAAGAGAAATCATTATTAATCAAGATGCCAAACAAATATCTCCAAATAGTAATTCTGACATTTCTCTTATTTTATGGGGTAGTCCTTTTGCAAGATATTTGGCGAGTCCGGTATTAGAGGGAAGAAAATTGGTGACAGGCACGCCCATAGCTATTTTATTGCTTCACGGAGAAATTGATATACTACTTCCTCTTTATTATAAATTAAAGGTGAAATCAGGAGACTTCTGTATTGCTAGAAAAACAGTGCTTGCAGGGTCAAACTAATTTAGGTCTATATGTTTGATAATATTCTTTTAAAGCAAACAAAGCCGGCTCTTTCTAAATTAGCCACTATTGCTATAAAAATTGGTATTTCAGCGAATTCCGCAAGTATCATAGGTTTTATTTTTGGAATTACAGCCGCCTGTCTAGTAGGGTTTGGATATTTTCTTTTAGCACTTATATTTTTTATCTTAAATCGTATATTTGATGGTTTAGATGGTGCTATTGCAAGAAAACAACATCCAACCTATCGAGGCGCTTTTTTAGACATTGTTTTTGATTTCATAATTTATAGTTCTATCCCTTTTGCTTTTGCAATTTATAATAATGATTATAGCTTTGTAGCTTGTTTTTTGATTTTTAGCTTTATCGGCACCGGTACAAGTTTTCTTACTTACGGGATAATATATTCACAAATTCACAAGAAAAATGAAGAAATAATCGCTGAAAAAAGTTTTTTTTATCTTGGAGGATTAATTGAAGGAAGCGAAACTCTTTTTTTTATTATTTTAATCCTGTTATTTCCATCTTTTTTTACTCACATAGGTATTTTATTCGGTTGTTTGTGTTGGTTTACAACAATTTCTAGAATCCGTGCTGGTTGGCGCGACTTTTCCTTGAAATAAAAACCTTATAATTCCATATAGATTTCATAAAAAGTTGCTGTGGTAAGGCCTGTATTGGAGGTAAAATTTGAAATTTGGAATTGGACAAGCGGTAAAACGAGTTGAAGATCAAGTACTTCTTACTGGGCATGGTAAATTTACAGATGATATTAATATTGGTGAAGGTTTGTTTGTACATTTTTTAAGGTCTATTCATGCGCATGCTAATCTTAACCTGGTTAATTGTGAGGAGGCATCTAAACTTGATGGAGTTCATCTTATAGCAACTCAAATTGCATTAGATGAAGAAAATATTGGAGAGATTAATTGTCTCGATTTAGTAACTAATTCAGATGGTACGGAAGTATCAACTACTACTAGACCACCTATGGCGAGAGATAAAGTCAGGTCTGTTGGCGATATTATTGCAATGGTAGTTGCAGATACAAAAGAACAAGCGTTAAATGCGGCCGAAATGATAATCATAGATTATGAACCGTTGCCAGCAGTTATAGATACAAATGCTGCCTTGGCGCCGGACGCGCCTCAGCTTTACCAAAATTTTCCAAATAATAAGGTCTTTCATTGGCGAACAGGTAATCATGAAGAAACCTTGCGCGAGTTCGATAAGGCAAATTTAAACGAAGATACAATAATCGAACTCTCTGTTTTAAACAACAGGATAGCTCCTAATGCGATGGAAATGAGACAGATTTTTGCAATGCCACACCCTCAAGCAGAAGAAGAAGATGAACTACTCATCTGGTGCGGTACTCAAGGAACAGTAAGTTTGTCAAAGCAAATTGCAAAAGCGCTGAATTTAGAAAATAGTAAGGTTCACTTGCGTTCTGGAAACGTAGGAGGTGGCTTTGGATATAAGATATTTTTACACCCAGAACAGCTTTGCGTGAGTTGGGCTGCCAAAAAACTAAAAAGAGCTGTTCGCTGGCATCAAGAAAGGACTGAAGGCTTCATTAGTGATTTGCAGGGGCGAGATACATCCAGTTATGCCAAAGCATTAGTAACAAAAACAGGAAAAATAAAGGCTGTTCAATTCCAAAATCATGCTAATCTTGGCAGTTGGTTATCAAATTTTGGTATTTATGTGCCCACAAAATCTACCTGTCGTACTTTAACAACCCTTTACGACATATCGTATGTTAGTCTTGAGGTTACTGGAGTTGTGACAAATACACCGGCAATAGACGCATATAGAGGAGCTGGGCGGCCGGAAGCGAATTATGTCATGGAGCGCTTAATGGATAAAATTGCATTTGACCTCAGTCTTGACCGTATTGATGTTAGAAAGGCCAATTTTATTCAGGCTGAACAAATACCCTATAAAACAGTTTGTAGTGGCACCATTGACTCTGGTGACGTGCCCACTTTATTTGAGTTAGCACTCAGAAATGCTGATGTTGCAGGTTTTAATGCCAGATATAAAAATAGCTTAAGAAACGGTTGCTTTAGGGGGCTTGGGATTGCTCTTTATTTGGAGTCGTGTGGCAACGG
Source organism: uncultured SAR116 cluster alpha proteobacterium (assembly GCA_902625725.1). Lineage (GTDB taxonomy): Bacteria > Pseudomonadota > Alphaproteobacteria > Puniceispirillales > Puniceispirillaceae > UBA5951. The sequence continues at coordinate 214,523 of CACOCY010000001.1, forward strand.
AAGAGATGGTGGCGTGGATATACGTTTCAATAGAGATGGAGAGGTCAACATTTATGCCGCACAAATGGAAAACGGCCAAGGACACCTCACAACGTTAACTCAGATTTTTTCTGATAAGCTTGGATACGACGCTGAAAAGATTAAGGTAATACAGGGTGATTCACGGATTTCTCCGGCAGGAAATACAGGCGGTGCTAGAATGACGGTTATTCAGGGTTCCGCAATAGCAGAGGCAGCGGAGAAAATATTGGAAAAGGCAGGCGCGTTTGCAGCAAATTTACTTGAATGCAATCCAAACGAGATAGAATTCGAAGACGGTATTTTTAGACATGCTCAAACTAATGAGACTATCGCAATAGAGTATCTTACAAGCAATCTTTTTTCCGAGGGTGAGACACATCCATTAAATTTGAAACATGTATATACAACTGCGGGACCAAGCTTTCCATATGGATGCCATATCGTAGAAGTAGAAATTGATAAGGCAACCTATGTTCCTCAAATAAAGAAATATACTATTACAGATGATGTAGGTGGTGTTATTAATCCTGATACTTTAGGAGGGCAGATACATGGGGGTGTTGCACAAGGTGTGGGACAGGCATTATATGAAAATTTAGTATATGATGAAACAGGTCAATGCTTATCTGGTTCACTGATAGATTATACCTTGCCTCGTGCAGACCACTTAACAATGATTTCCCATCACCTTAGCAATACCAGATGTAAGAATAATTATCTTGGGGTTAAGGGGGTAGGAGAGGCAGGTACTATTGGAGCTCCTCCAGCTGTGGTATCGGCTGTTTGTGACGCATTGTCTCTAGCACATATTGATATGCCGATAACATTCTCTAAAATATGGAAAAATATTAGGAAGAAAAAGGTTAATTAGATGGTTGATAAAATTGATAAGGGAGATAAAGAATGGAAACTATTGTTATCTCCTGAAAGCTATTACGTAACGAGAAAAGAAGGTACAGAGCGTGCTTTCACTGGGAAATATTGGGACCACCATGAAGATGGCAAATATGTTTGTATATGTTGTGGCACACTTTTATTTCATAGTAGTGACAAGTTTGATTCTGGAAGTGGGTGGCCAAGTTTTACAAAACCATATTCAGAGCTAGTTGCAGAAAAAGAAGATTCTAGCTTTATGATGCAAAGAACGGAAGTTCATTGTGATAGATGTGATGCTCATCTCGGACATGTTTTTCCCGATGGGCCGCAACCAACTGGTTTGAGATATTGCATTAATTCCGCCTCACTTGATTTCTTGCCTGAGGACGATGCATAATTAAAACAAAAAATTTCTAAAGAATGATTTAAATTTATATGGTTATATCAGGCACTACAAAGATTTTTGTTATTTTTGCGCATCCGTCTGAACAGGTTCGAGCTCCTACATTGTTCAATGAGAAGTTTTACGAAAAAGGTATTGATAATGTAATGATACCTATTGACGTCTCGCCCCTTAATTTGGCGACTTGTGTGCAATCTTTTCGGGGCATTTCGAATTTGTGTGGAGGGGTAGTAACTATTCCACATAAGGTAGAAATAGCTAAATTATGTGATAAATTAGGTCCTGGTGCAAAAGCTACAGGCGCAGTTAATGCAGTTCGCTTCGATGAAAATGGTACTTTGTACGGTGATAATTTTGATGGTGTTGGATTTGTTGCGGGTTTAAAAGATCACAAGCACTCATTGTGGAATAAAGAAATTCTTATAGTTGGGGCGGGCGGCGCATCTCGTGCACTAGCATCAGAGCTTGTAAATGAGCCAATAAAATGCGTAAAAATAACTAACAGAAGCTCTGATAAAGCGAAAGAAGTTGTTCAAATTGTAAAATCGGTTAGAAAAACGGATAAAATTGAATGGGTACCTAGAGAACAAGTTAATTTTTCGACTTTTGATATTGTTATAAATTCTACTTCTCTTGGCCTAAAATTAAATGATCCTTTGCCTATAGATGTGAAAATGCTTGGTCGAGACTGTGTGGTTTGCGATATTATTATGAAGCCTGAAGAAACAGCCTTGCTTAGTGCTGCAAAGCAAGCTGGCTTGCGTGTTCATTATGGAAAACATATGCTTGACTATCAAATTTCATTTATTGCAGATTTTATTGGAGCATTTAAAGCTTGAATTAATTGAAATACTGTAATAGGTGATTTTCAAATTTTGAATTTTAATAAATGATAGTTTTTGAAGAGAGTTATTAAATGAAAGAAGAGAGTGGTTGGACAGAGGAACGCCTTGAAACGCTAAAAATTTTGTGGAATGAAGGACTTTCTATTTCTCAGATTGGACAAAAGTTAGGTGTTACTAGAAACGCCGTGGCAGGCAAAGCTCATAGGATTGGTCTTCCAAAACGGCAATCACCAATTTCAGTTTCAGGCACCCCTGCTCGAAAAAAAGTCAAAAAAGTTGAAGAATTATCCGAGTTACCTCTACGCCTTGCTCTCCGGAAAATTAGCTGGTCACGTTCAAAATGCGTTTGGCCTTCAGGGGACCCAAAAACAACGGATTTTTCTTTTTGTGGAGAATCGATTGAGCCTGGAAAGCCATATTGTTACGAGCATTGTGTTTTGGCTTATACTAATACTCGTGAAAATAATTAAAAATGAGTGTTTTGACCGTGAGGCGACAGTCTTACAAGCCCACTGGTTGGGATATTATTTCAACTCATTTGTTGGTCCAGATATACTCAGACTATGCAAGAACGAGTGTAAAGATAGCTGTTAAAACAAAAAACACACATGAATTACCACCTCTTATTTTCAATGGCAAGGATTTAGAACTTAAAGCTATCCTTATAAATGATGAAGCCCAAAATTTACACGATATTCAAACTAACGAAGATTCATTAACTTTTAATTTAACTAACGTTTTTAATGAAATTGAGATTGTGGCTTTTTGCTATCCTTTTAAAAACAAATCGCTCGAGGGGTTGTATAAGTCTGGTGATATAATTTGCACACAGTGTGAGCCAGAGGGATTCAGACGTATCTGCTTTTATCCAGATAGACCGGATATGATGAGTGTATTTACCACAAGGATCGAAGCGGAAGATAAATATAAAAATCTGCTTAGTAATGGGAACTTAATTGAAGCTGGAAAACTTGAAAATAATAGACATTTTGTAGTTTGGCATGACCCATTTCCAAAGCCTAGTTATTTATTTGCTTTGGTTGCTGGTGATCTAGAGAGGGTTGAGGACAAATTTGTTACCGCGTCAGGTAGAGAAATTCAGCTTCATATTTATGTAGAACATGGCAATTCAAAACTGACCTCTCACGCTATGTTATCGCTCAAAAATTCAATGCGTTGGGATGAACAATCTTATGGTTTGGAATATGATCTAGACCTATATCAAATTGTGGCGGTAAGTCATTTCAATATGGGTGCGATGGAAAATAAAGGTCTAAATATTTTTAATGCTAAATTTGTACTAGCTGATAAAAATACCGCCAGTGATTCAGATTTAAAGCGAGTTGAATCAATTATAGCGCATGAATATTTTCATAATTGGACTGGAAATAGGATCACTTGTCGTGACTGGTTTCAATTAACCCTAAAAGAAGGATTGACAGTATACCGTGACCAGTGTTTTACGGCTGATCTGCACGATGAATCTGTAAAACGCATTGAGGATGTTAAAACGCTACGCACTATTCAGTTTCCAGAAGATGCAGGTCCTATGGCACACCCTATTCGGCCAGACAGTTATTTGGAGGTAAATAATTTTTACACCCCAACTGTATACGAAAAGGGAGCAGAGGTCATTAGAATGCTGGCGACTATATTTCAAAAAGTCGGATTTAGAAAAGGTGTTGATCTTTATATTCACAGATATGATGGAAAAGGAGCAACTTGTGATGAATTTCTTAAAGCTATGGAAGATGCAAATAATTATGATTTAACAAATTTTTCACTTTGGTATCAACAATTCGGCACGCCTTGTATAAAGGTTAAAAGAGATAAAAAAGATACAGAACTACAAATTACTTTAGTTCAAAAAAAGCCTAAAAATGCAACGAAACAACATAAGTCTATGACCATTCCTTTTAAGTTTTCCTTGAATAACAAGTTAGGTGAGGCCATTTCTCTCACTATTGATGGACAGGCAATGGGGTCCGAACCTTTGATTGTTTTGAACAAAGGTAAGAGAACTCTCTCAATTAAACCCACTGATGAGACCAAATTAGATGATTTGTTATCAGCGACCCCGTCTTATTTGAGAGGATTTTCTGCACCAATTGAACTCATAGACGACCTTACAATCGAAGAGCATATTGAGCTTATATCTCTTGACCGTGACCCTTTTGTGGTTTGGGATACAACACAAAAATTATATATCAACATTATACTTCAAGAATTGGCAAAAAAAGCAAATCTTGAACTCGAGTCACAATTATCACGCGCGTTGTTAAAATCTATGGAAAGCGAAAAGTTTAACGACTCATTTAAGGCTCTTTTGTTAACACCACCAAGTCAGCCTATACTTATGTCTAAGGCTGAAAATCCTGATCCACCTCAAGTTTTTCTTGCAAAACAAAATGTATTAACGCGAATGAGTAAGAAAATTATAAATTTTCTTCAGCATAGGTTAGACATTACAAAGTCAGATTTAGAAAACTTTGATGATTGTGGAAGAAGTTTGCACAACCAATTATTAGGTTGGGGTTTGCTGGCAGAACTTGAACTCGCCCAATCTTTAGCATTAAAACAAGCTTCATCTTCTAATATGACACTTATTAAGGGTGCGATAAATGCACTGAACCAAATTGACATACCTAATCGCAAAATTGCATTACAAAGATTTCATGATTGTTGGAAATCTCATCCTCTAGTGATTGAAAACTGGTTCACTTGGCAGGCTTGCTCTGTTGTCGATGGGACACCCGAAAAATGCAAGGAACTAATGAAACACCCTGCATATGATCCGTATAATCCAAATAAACTTCGTGCGATACTAGGCAGTTTTGCCAGTGGAAACCCAATTCATTTTCATGCAAATGACAGCAGCGGATATAATTTTTTGGTTGAGCAGTTATTGAAGTTAGATAAAAAAAATTCTCAGATGTCTGCTAGACTGGCTCTACCGTTAACCCAATTTACAAATTTTTCAGCCAAAAGAAAGACGCTTATGCTTAATGCTCTTGAACATTTGGGAAAAAGTAATCTCTCATCCGATTTATCTGAAGTTGTTAGTAAATCTCTGCATTCAGTAAAAAATTAGCCAGTTCTCTTTTCTTTAAAACCATATCTTTAGTTTCCATTTAACGGAGGAAAGCAGGTATAGTATCTGGGTCGCTAAATCTATTTCCACTTGTCCACGCAGGCGGTCTTTTTTCGTTATACCTAGATGTTTTATGTCTTCTTTTGGCTTTAGGCGAAAAAATTTCTTCGGGTTCAATGGTTTTTTCTTGGAAATTTTTGTTGGTAGTTTGGTTGCTTTGTCTAATATTATTTGCTTTATTGTCTATTTTATTCTGTGTATCGATGTACTCGGGTATTGAAACTGAAATTAGTTGCTCAATTTCCGACAAAAATTTTCGATCATCGCTATTGGCCACTAGAGTATAAGCATGTCCAGTTCTACCAGCTCGCCCTGTCCTGCCTATACGGTGAACATAATCTTCTGCGGTTAGTGGTACATCATAATTAAAAACGTGACTGACGGACGGAATATCGAGTCCACGAGCTGCAACATCCGATGCTATAAGGAATTTAGTATTTTTTTCCTTGAAAGAACTTAAAGCCTTAAGCCTTGCCGTTTGAGACATATCACCGTGCAAGGTTGCTACATTAAATTGGTAATTTTTTAGAGACTTGACTAATGAGGCTATATCTTTTTTTCGGTTGCAAAAGATGACAGCGTTATTGATAAGCTCGTCGTCAAGTAATTTTCGTAGATGAGCCAATTTTGACCTTGTATTAGTTTTGCAAAAATATTGGTGAATTGAAGACGCTGTTTGCGCTACTCGAGCGACCTCTATTATTTTTGGGTTCAAAACGAATTTGTTGCCAATTTCTCGAATTTCGTTAGAAAGAGTGGCAGAAAAAAATAAAGTTTGACGCATCTTCGGAATTAGAGAGACAATTTTTTCTACATCAGGTATAAAACCCATATCGAGCATTCTGTCAGTCTCATCTATAACGAGGATTTTTACATCTTGCAGTAGAACTTTACCCCGTTCAAAATGGTCGAGCAATCTACCAGGGGTGGCTATCAGTACATCAACACCCTTATCTAGTGCTGCCTCCTGATCAGAAAAACTCACTCCTCCAATAAGTAATGCCATCGAGAGGTCATGGTTTACAGAGAATTTTTCAAATGACTCCGCCACCTGAGCAGCAAGCTCACGTGTGGGTGCCAATATCAGTGAACGTGGCATTCTAGCTTTAGCTATCCCAGCATCTAGTATATCTATCATTGGTAAGGTAAATGAAGCAGTCTTTCCTGTGCCAGTCTCTGAAGACCCCATTACATCTCTACCCATTAAAATGAACGGAATAGTTTTTTGTTGTATCGGTGTTGCAGTTTCATAGCCTAATTTAGCTACAGCAGCACACAATTCTTCACTTAGTCCAAGTTCGTTAAATAGATATGAGATTTGATTTTTCCTAAAAGGTTAAAATAAACATACACATATAAATGAGACACTATATTTTATTCATGTCATACTCTAATTCTAGTCGGTTGGTCAAGTATGAGATATGCTAAGCATACGAGGTTTTTTCACTGAATTTCACATGTTAGGTAAATGATAATGACAAGATTAATTCTGGTTCCAGGTTTGCTATGCACAGCCCAACTATATGAAAAACAAATTCACAACCTAAAAAATATTTGTGACATTAAAGTTGCAAACACATTAGGAAGCAATAGTATTTTGGAAATGGCTCAAAAAATAGTGAAAAATGAAACTTCAGAATTTATAATTTGTGGTTTGTCTATGGGAGGATACATTGCTCAGATGGTGGCCCACTTAGCACCAGAAAAAGTTATAGGAATGGGATTGTTTTCTACGAGTGGCAGAGCGGATACTGATGAAAAGATAAGGCAACGAAGGGCACTTATTGAGCTGTCAAAATTAGGCAAATTTAAAGGGGTGACAACTCGCCTTTTACCAAATCTACTATCTGAAACATCATTAAAAAATGAGACCCTCGTTCAAAAGGTCATTGAAATGAGTGTCACGGTTGGACAAATAAATTTTACGTTGCAACAGGAAGCGATAATCGCGAGGCCGGACTTCAGACCTTTCGCTAAAGACGCAAAAATGCCGGTTGAAATACTTGTGGGCGAGGAAGATAAATTAACACCGCCTTATCTTTCACAAGAATTGGGTAGTTTATTTGCACAGTCTAGTTTGACGATATTGTCCGGCGTAGGACATCTATCATCAATAGAAGCTCCGGACAAAGTAACCGAGGTGATAACAAATCTATTGGGTAAAGTTTAGTTTTCCTTTGTGTTGGGTGATTAAATATCTAATTGGGACGAAACATCCTCAGCGTGTTCTCTAATGTAGTTAAATCTGAGTTCAGGTTTTTTACCCATCAGCGTTATAACAAGCCTGTCTACTTCCCGTCTTTTTTCGGCTCCGTTTAAATCTCTTTTTGGAAGATGCACTCGCACCAATCTGCGGGTGTTTGGATCCATTGTAGTTTCTTTGAGCTGTAATGGAGGCATTTCGCCAAGTCCTTTAAATCTACTAATTTCAACTTTACTGCGCTGGTTGAATTCATTAAGTAAAAGCTTCTCTCGATGATCGTCATCTTGAGCATAGATGGTCTTACTTCCTTGCATCATTCTATATAGCGGAGGTTGCGCTAAAAATAGCCTTCCCGCTTCTATGAGTTGTGGCATTTCCTGATAAAAGAATGTCATAAGGAGTGCAGCGATATGAGCGCCATCAACATCTGCATCCGTCATAATAATAACTTTCCCATATCGAAGGTCAGATAAATCAAATTGGTTTTTAACTTTTACGCCTAATGCTAAAAGAAGGTCACTTAACTCTTGATTTTGAGATAACTTTTCTGAGGAGGCACTAGCAACATTTAGTATTTTTCCCCGCATTGGAAGTATGGCCTGTGTAGCCCTATTTCTGGCGGATTTCGCTGAACCTCCAGCCGAGTCACCTTCAACTATAAATATTTCTGTTTGGTTTGTATCACTTGCCGAACAATCTGCTAGCTTTCCAGGTAACCTCAATCTCCGGGTAGCTGATTTACGCGCTACTTCCTTTTCTTTGCGACGGCGTTTTCGCTCTTCCATCCGTTCAATCGCTGATTCTAATAAGTTGTTGGCACGTTCAGGCTCAGAGGAGAGCCATATTTCAAAACGGTCCTTTACCGCTGCTTCTGTTTGTTTTGTTGCTTCATTTGAAAGAAGTTTGTCTTTCGTTTGTCCTTGAAATTGCGGCTCCCTTAAAAACACAGAAAGCATACCCGCTGATCCAGCTAATACATCCTCTGCCGTGAGTTCAGATGCTTTTTTTTGCCCTTTCAGTTCCCCGTAAACACGCATTCCCCTACTTATCGCCTGACGAAAACCGTTCTCGTGAGTTCCACCTGAAGGGGTTGGTACTGTATTGCAATACGACTGAAAAAAACTATCCTCGCCTGGTCCTAACCATGTGAGTGCCCATTCAAACCTTTGTCCCTCAATCTCTGTTTTATCAGTGAACGCTGAGGAAAGCATCAAGTTGCGCCCTTTAACCGCATCTTTGAGATAATCTGCCAAACCACCAGGATAACAAATTGTCTCCTTTTCAGGAACAGAGGTGCCATTGCCTACACCGGGCTCAATGCAACATTTCCAACGAATCTCAACACCCGCAAATAAATAGGCTTTTGATTTTGCCATATTGTATAAAATTGATGGCTGAAAACTACAATCATTGCCAAATATTTCCGGGTCTGGTGAAAATTGAATACTTGTGCCACGTCTGTTTGGAGCAGAACCTATGTTCGTTAACTCGCTGATCGGTTTCCCTCTTGAAAAGGACTGTTTATATAACTTTTTATCCCTTACAATCTCTGCATCAAGCCTGACGCTCAGTGCATTAACTACGGATGCCCCAACACCATGAAGACCTCCGGATGTTTCATAAACCTTACCTGAGAACTTACCACCGGCATGAAGCATTGTTAATATTACTTCCAGAGCAGATTTGTTTGGAAATTTTGGGTGTGGGTCAATTGGTATGCCCCTTCCATTATCGCTAATTTTTACATTATTTTTGTCAATGAGAGTGATTTCAATCCAGTTGGCATAACCAGCAACAGCTTCATCCATTGAATTGTCAAAAAGTTCAGCAACAAGATGATGCATAGCCGTTTTATCTGTCCCGCCAACGTACATTCCTGGTCTATGTCTAACTGGTTCAAGTCCTTCAAGTATTTCTATTTGCTGCGCGCTATAGCTATCACTTGATTTTGAATCTTCAAATAAATCTGGCATTTCACGCCAACTCCACCTTCATTATTTCCTTTATTACCAAATAGCTATAATTAGTATAGAGACTTAGTATTTAACACAATATATAGAAACATGGAAAAAAATAAAAAAAAACCCTAAAGATTTTTAGGGTTTTCCTATTTTTGGTGTTTTAAAATTTTTTACGAGGAGTAATACATTTTAAATTCAATTGGGGAGGGAGTGTGCTCCAAATTAATTACTTCTTCCATTTTGAGTTCAATATAACCGTCGATTTGATCGTCCGTAAAAACATTTCCGACTGTGAGGAAAGATCTGTCGACACTCAAACTTTCAACAGCTTCTCTGAGTGAACCACACACTGTGGGAATTTGTGCCAGCTCTTCAGCAGGAAGATCGTACAAATCTTTATCCATTGCATCGCCTGGATGAATTTTGTTTTTTATACCATCAAGTCCAGCCATAAGCATTGCCGAAAAGGCAAGATACGGGTTAGCCATAGCGTCTGGAAAACGAACCTCAATACGTTTGCCATTCGGGCTTGAAACAAATGGTATTCTGCAAGAAGCAGATCGATTTCTTGCTGAATAAGCTAAAAGTACTGGTGCTTCATAACCTGGAATTAATCTTTTGTAAGAATTTGTGGATGGATTAGTAAAAGCGTTAAGTGCTTTAGCATGCTTTATAATCCCTCCAATGTAAAATAGAGCGCTTTCTGACAAATCGGCGTAAGAATTTCCAGCAAATAAAGGTTTATTGTTATTCCATAAAGATTGGTGTACGTGCATACCTGACCCGTTATCACCAGCGATTGGTTTCGGCATGAATGTCGCCGATAGACCATATGCGTTTGCTACCTGTTGTACAGAATACTTATACAATTGGAGATTGTCTGCTGTTTCAATTAATTCACCGAACTTCATTCCTAGTTCATGCTGAGAAGGCGCAACCTCGTGGTGATGTTTCTCCACTGGAACACCCATATCAGCCATTACAGACAACATTTCACTCCTTACGTCTTGACCAGAATCGACAGGAGGCACTGGAAAATATCCGCCTTTAATACCAGGACGATGACCTAGATTACCCTCATCATAACTTTTAGCGCTATTATATGGACCTTCTGAGGAGTCAACTTCATAGTATCCTCGATTCATGGAGACATCTATTTTGACGTCTTCAAAAAGAAAAAATTCTGCCTCAGGACCAAAAAAAGCTTTATCCGCAACACCAGTGGATTCCATGTGTGCAATAGCAGCCTTAGCTGTAGAGCGAGGATCACGGGAGTATGGCTGCCCTGAGGATGGCTCCAGCACATCACAAAATAATGCCAAAGTTGGTTGCGCAAAAAACGGGTCCATATAAGCCCTATATAAATCTGGTTTGAGCAACATATCTGACTCATTAATTGCTTTCCATCCTGCGATTGATGAACCATCAAACATGAAACCCTCCAGTAATGTTTCATCGTTTATAGTATCCACATGTTGGGTCAAATGTTGCATTTTTCCACGAGGGTCCGTAAAACGCACATCAACAAACGATACGTCATTTTCTTTTATCATTTCCATGATTTTTTTTACATCCGACATTTTTAGTCCTTTCATGCCACTTGGTTTAATTTTATATGAAGAACAAATTGCTTAAATATTTGCGTTGGTGTTAGCATTTACATCCCAATAGAGACGGCTATACTGCGTCAGCACCTTTTTCTCCTGTTCGAATTCTTATTGCTTCATCAATGGAGGATATAAATATTTTTCCGTCTCCTATACGGCCTGTTTTTGCAGCGTTTTGCACAGCCTCTAAAACGGTTTCAAGCATAGAGTCTTCGATTACAACTTCAATTTTTACCTTAGGTAAAAAATCGACCACATATTCAGCACCTCGATAAAGTTCTGTGTGTCCTTTTTGACGCCCAAAACCTTTCGCTTCTATAACAGTGATACCTTGTATGCCAACTTCATGAAGAGCTTCTTTAACTTCATCTAGTTTGAATGGTTTTATTATAGCTTCTATTTTTTTCATTATTTAGTTCTCGTTATTATCAAAATGGATGGTTAAATTAATGATTTTCAACTTTGTTGAATAAATAATTTTAACGTGATCTTTTGTTCGATATCAGAGGTGATTTTATAGATTTTTAATTAATTTTAAAAACCAGATATTAACTCTCTCGAAACGAATAAATAGCTACACGAAGATCAACATGCAACAAGCTAGTTTTTATTTAAAATTTTTTTAAAATTTTGCACAAAAATTATGCAATTGTTACAAATAAAGTAGACTTAATTTTCTCAGCCGATTGCAAGCCTCCTGAATTAGCGCATCTGAATTCGCAGAAGAAAATCTGAGATAACCCTCTCCATAAGTCCCAAATGCGGTACCTGCTAACCCTGCAACCCCAAACTCTTCCAAAAGTCGAACTTGTAATATTTCAGACGAGACCCCCAATTTTTTTATGTTTGGAAAGGCATAAAAAGCGCCACCAGGCATCTGGCATTCTACCCCTTTAATACCGATTAAATTTTCAGCTATAAGAATGGCTCTGCGCTTGAATGCGACTCTCATTTCTTCAACGCAGGTTTGATCTCCTGTTGTTGCAGCCAATGCTGCAAACTGTGCAGCTGTATTAACACAAGAGTGATAATTTATTCCTAATTTATCAGCATGCTCTATGCTTGACTTTGGCCAAATGCCAAGCCCAACTCTCCAACCTGTCATGGCATAGGTTTTTGACCATCCATTCAGAATAATTAATCTGTCTTGAATTTCCGGGTAAGACAATAAAGAATGTGGTGGTGTGTTGAACACTAAACGATCATAGATTTCGTCAGAAAAAATGGTAATATTAGGATGCTTAGCCAGACCTGCAATTAACTTTTTAATTTCTGCAGGAGGAGTTACTCCCCCAGTTGGATTATGTGGGGTATTAAGTATTATAAGCGTTGTATTGTTTTTGATTTTGCTTAATATTTCGTCTGCGCTAAAAGCGAAGCCACTTTCCTCTTTAAGTTGGTAAAAAACAGGTTTTGCACCTGAAAAAGCAACTGCTGACTCGTAAATTGGGAAACTTGGATTTGGCATTAGAATTTCGTTTCCTCTTCCACCATAAATCATTGCTGCGATAAAGATAATAGGCTTTCCACCAGGAGTAATTTGAATTTGTGATATAGGAGGACAATATCCATATCGCTTTGATAGATCGTCTTGCACCGCTTCACGCAAAGCGTGAATGCCTAGGGACGGTGAATAACCATGTGCACCATCTCTTAAAGCTCTAATACCAGCCTCTACAATGTGTTCTGGGGTACTAAAATCTGGTTGTCCTATACCAAGGTTAATTATATTTTTTCCAGATTTTTGAAGCTCACCTGCTCTATCTAAAACACTAAAGGCAGTCTCGGTACTCAGCTTACTAAGATTTTTATTTAGCATTTGATATTCCCTTATAAAATATTCCTGACTTTTGCTAGTATTGAGGAGCGAAAATCGGAAAAAATGTTTTTTTAGATTTTTATTTCCTTTTGATCTAAACTTTATGGTGTATTATTAAGGTATGTTGCAACTAAATTTCTCTTGCTGCAAAAATCTTTATTCCATTTGAACAAATTCATTTGGTTGTAATGGCGGGTGTAGCTCAGTTGGTTAGAGCGCCAGTTTGTGGTACTGGATGTCGCCGGTTCGAATCCGGTCACTCGCCCCATTGTTTCCGTATAATCTTTGTAGACTTGGCTTTATAGATTTTTTTATTTTTTGGTTTTCACCATTGGCTAATAGTGTTTAGGTTTATTGACATTCATAAATTTACTGGACGTTAGGCCAAATGAAATTTATTGTAATATTTTTTAACTATAAGTTATTGATGTTGACGCAATGAGCTTATTTTTGTAGCGATAAGTGTTGGTTTTTATTGCGGGCGTGGCGAAATTGGTAGACGCGCCAGATTTAGGTTCTGGTATCTAACGATGTGGGGGTTCAAGTCCCTCCGCCCGCACCATTAAAAAGGGCGCTTTTATAGTCAAAATTTAAGAACAAACGCGCAGGTTATTTTATTCCTTAGTAAGCATATTTTAGAATTGGGAAACACACAGAATGGAAATACAATTATTATCAAGTAAAGGACTTTCGCGTGAGTTTAAAATTGAAATTAATGCCACCGATATTGATAATCGCTTAGCCGACAAATTGACTGAAATTTCAAAAACCGTGAAGCTGCCAGGATTTCGTCCCGGAAAAGTACCTATGTCAGTTGTTAAAGCTAGGTTTGGGGATCAGTCGAAGGGCGAAATAATTCAAACAATGCTAGACGAGGCCGCTCGTGAAGCAATTGAGTCAAATAAGTTGAACCTCGCGAGCCAGCCATCACTTGATATAACGTCATATAAAGATGGTAAGGATTTAGAAGCAATGCTGAAATGTGAGATTCTGCCAGAAATTAAATTACCAGATATATCAGCTTTATCGATTCAAAGACCAACGTTACCATTAGATGAAACTGAAGTAACAAAAACAATGGCGAGACTTGCTTCAGAGAATAGTCCAACAAAAAAAGCAAAAAAAAGTTATAAAGCTGTCCTCGGCGATATAGTAGTAATTGATTTTGAAGGTTCTATCGATGCAGTGCCATTCGATGGTGGGGCAGCTAAGGATCATTCTTTAGAATTGGGGAGCAATACTTTCATACCAGGCTTTGAGGACGGACTTATAGGTTCGAAAGCGGGAGATTCAAAAAATATTGATGTATCGTTTCCGGAAAATTATCAAGCATCACATCTTGCAGGAAAACGAGCTGTTTTTTCAGTTATAGTTAATGAGGTTCGCACCAAAGGCAAGCCTGTTTTAGATAATTCTCTTGCAGAGAAATTAGGTTTTAAGAATCTGTCATTACTTGAGGAAGCGGTTCGCGGTCAAATGAACTCTCAACATGCATCAGCACTTCGTCAGCTACTGAAGAAGAATATATTAGATCAGTTGAATGATTATGCCCAATTTGATGTCCCTGAAACGTTACTTTCTTCTGAATATGATGTGGTCGCTAAATCAATGAAATCAGAGCAGGGCATTAAAGTCGAAGAAGAAAATGCTGACGGTCAGTCGAAAGACAAGGCAGCTGACGAAGGGCTTGACCAAAAAGCTAAGAAAGAGGCACTTTCTATTGCTAAACGTAGAGTAAGTTTGGGTTTAATGTTGACTGAGATTGGTCGCGTTAATGACATAAAAGTGTCAGAAGAAGATACAAAGCAAGCCATATTTGGGCAGGCAAAGAATTATCCGGGTCAGGAAAAACAAGTTATTGAATATTATCAAAAAAATCCAGATGCAACACAGCAGTTGGCAGGTCCTTTGTTTGAGGACAAAGTTATTGATTACATTCTTGAACTTGCCAATGTGACCGATTTTGAAACGAACATTGATGAATTATATGCTTCTCAAGAGGTTAGTGAAAACAAAAAAGTTAAAAAAATCAGTAAGAAAAAATCTAAAGCAGTAATAAAAAAACCTGGAAGCAAAACTAAAGCGTCATCGGTTAAAAAGAAAAATAAACCAAAAAAAGTTTTCAGTAAATCTGACTCAAACCCAGACAACAAAAAAACAACCAAAAGAAAACCATCCAAAAAAGTAGCTGCCAAAAAATCTACATAGCGGGATATTTTCATAAATTCCTTGGCAGCCAGTCTAATTGACTATACTTTAAATTAGCTAGGTGAAAGTGTTTTAGAATTCAGAAAAATAAGCTGTTTGCTGATTTTGATATAAAATAAAGGGAATTAAAAATAATGATAGGTATTTTGCCAAAAGAAACTTCAGCTTTGATACCAATGGTCGTTGAACAAACAAATCGGGGGGAACGTTCATACGATATATATTCTCGTTTACTGAAAGAACGGATTATTTTCTTAAATGGTCCTGTAGAAGATATGATGGCATCCGTAGTATGCGCTCAACTATTATTTCTTGAATCAGAAAATCCTTCAAAAGACATCTTTATGTATATAAATTCTCCAGGAGGTGTGGTTACTTCTGGAATGGCGATATACGACACAATGGAGTATATTCGACCAGATGTTTCTACTGTATGTATCGGCCAAGCGGCATCAATGGGCTCTCTTCTTTTAACAGCAGGGGCAGTTGGCAAACGACAATGTTTACCCAATTCCCGTATTATGACACACCAGCCATCTGGTGGATTTCAAGGTCAAGCCACAGATATTGAAATTCACGCAAAAGAAATAATTAGTCTGAGAAGTAGACTCAATAAAATTTACGAGAAGCATTCGGGGAAATCATTGAAGCAGATCGAAAAAATTATGGAGCGCGATACGTTTATGTCGCCAGATGAAGCTAAGGAAATGGGACTAATTGACGAAGTTGTGTCTAAACGTCCTTCACCTGAGAAAAGCTGAAATAAAATTCAAAAGAAGTTTTATGAAAAAAAAACACAAATTTAGGTAAGTTTTAATGACAAGATGCGTTATTGTGATAACATATCTTAACTAAAGGCTCTACAGCTCAAAAAAGGGTAAAAATAAATGGCAAAATCAACAGATGAAAGCAAATCCACTTTATTTTGTTCTTTTTGTGGCAAGAGTCAGCATGAAGTGAAAAAACTTATTGCTGGACCAACTGTCTTTATTTGTGACGAATGCGTAGAATTATGCATGGATATCATAAGAGAGGAGCATAAGGGAAGCTTTGTAAAAGGTAGTGAAGGCGTTCCATCGCCGATTGATATAAAATCTGTGTTGGACGATTATGTGATTGGCCAGGATAAAGCAAAACGAGTGTTATCCGTAGCTGTCCATAATCATTATAAAAGGCTTGCAAATGCTGGAAAGGTTGGTGACCTCGAAATTTCAAAATCTAACATTATGTTGGTAGGTCCCACAGGTTCTGGAAAAACACTTCTTGCGCAAACCTTAGCGCGCATTCTGGATGTGCCATTCACTATGGCAGACGCAACAACTTTGACAGAGGCTGGTTATGTTGGAGAAGACGTAGAAAACATAATCCTCAAATTACTTCAGGCGGCTGATTATAATGTCGAGAAAGCCCAGAGAGGCATAGTTTATATTGATGAAGTAGATAAGATTAGCAGAAAGTCAGATAATCCATCGATCACCAGAGATGTTTCAGGTGAAGGTGTTCAGCAAGCGTTATTAAAAATAATGGAAGGAACTATAGCATCAGTTCCGCCACAAGGAGGAAGAAAACACCCACAACAGGAATTTCTGCAAGTTGATACGACTAATATTTTATTTATCTGTGGCGGAGCTTTCGCTGGGCTTGAACGATTAATTTCCGACAGGACAAACAGCACTGGCATTGGATTTGGCGCCACCGTGCGAGATAAAGATGAGCATAAAATCGGTGAGATACTCTCGAAGGTTGAGCCAGAAGATCTGGTTAAATTTGGTTTAATACCTGAATTTATAGGAAGATTGCCAGTTATTGCGACTTTGGAAGACTTAGATGAAGATGCGCTCGTTCAAATACTTGTAGAACCAAAAAACGCGCTTACAAAGCAATATAAGGCACTTTTCGAAATGGATGAGGTGGTGCTTGAATTTAGAGAGGACGCGTTAAGAGCAATCGCGAGACGGGCAATCGAACGAAAGACAGGCGCACGTGGACTTCGTTCAATACTAGAGAGTATCCTAATGGACACAATGTTTGATACACCAACCGCGGATAATATTGATAGTGTGGTCATTAATGAAGACGTGGTCACATCTAATGCGGCACCATTGCTTGTTCATTCCTCAGTTTCTAAGCAAGATTCCGGTGCATAAAAATTTTCAACAAATAATTATTTAATACTCATGGGCATTAAAAAATATTTTGTTTTTGAATATTTTATATTTTTAATTGTAGCCGAATGCTCTTATTTGTTTAATATTTAATTTACTAAATTGACTAGATAGTTAATTAATCAAAAAAAATTAGGTTTATGTTTACTAACTTCAGCCCTTGAAATCTGAAACTTTCATATCACATTGTAATATGTGATAAGTGGATGGCGTATTTTATCTCTGCTTCATAACTGTATTAAATTAAAATATATTTTTTTAGATCTGATAGTTTAAAAAGTAGATAAGAAGGAATTATTAATGTCCGACCATGAAGAAACACAAACCATTCCTATTCTTCCTTTGCGAGATATAGTTGTTTTCCCTCACATGATCGTACCATTATTCGTAGGCAGAGATAAGTCGGTTCGAGCCTTGGAAGCAGTCATGTCTCAGAATAAGCAGATTTTATTGTTAACGCAGACAGATGCTAGTACAGAAGAACCATTCTCGGACGACTTGTATCGTGTTGGGACGCTAGGTACTATTCTTCAGCTATTGAAGCTCCCCGATGGCACAGTTAAAGTCCTTGTAGAAGGGGGTGGCAGAGCGAGTGTAAAAGAAATTTATGATTCCGGTGAATTTTTAACGGCTAGTATGGAAGAACTTCAAGAAGTCAAGGTGACTGACCCAGAGGTGATAGCGCTTGGGAGAGCAACTGTTCATCATTTTGAAGATTACATAAAACTCAATAAAAAAATTGCATCAGAAATCTTGGCATCTGTTAATCAATTAGAAGATACAAATAAAATTGCTGACACATTAGCTTCACATGTTGCGGTGGGCATTGAAGAAAAACAGCAATTATTAGAAAAAATTGACGTTCGCGCTAGACTAGAGAAACTGTATGAACTGATGGACGGAGAAATTAGCGTATTGCAGGTCGAGCGCAGGATTAGAAGCCGTGTGAAAAGACAAATGGAAAAAACCCAGCGCGAGTATTATCTAAACGAGCAAATGAAAGCTATCCAAAAGGAGCTTGGAGAAACTGAAGATGGCAAAAATGAAATTGACGAAATAGAAGAAAAGATTATTAGGGCGAAATTACCGAAGGAGGCAAAGGAGAAAGCCTTTAACGAACTGAAAAAGCTAAGAAACATGGGGCCAATGAGTGCAGAAGCAACCGTTGTGAGAAATTACCTTGACTGGATGGCTGCATTGCCATGGAAAAAGTCAAGCAAATTGGCAATTGATATTCAAAAGGCAAGACAGGTGCTCGACGATGATCATTATGGGCTGAATAAAGTTAAAGAACGTGTGATAGAATTTTTGGCGATTCAAAAAAGGACAAAAAAGAACAAGGGTCCAATATTATGCCTTGTAGGCCCACCAGGGGTTGGTAAAACATCCCTCGGAAAAAGTATTGCTAGAGCATCTGGAAGAAAATTTGTTAGAATGGCACTTGGGGGTGTAAGGGATGAAGCTGAGATTAGAGGCCACAGGAGGACTTACATCGGTTCTTTACCAGGGAAAATCTTGCATGGAATGAAAAAAGCTGAAAAGAATAACCCGTTATTTCTTTTAGACGAAATAGACAAATTGGGATCCGATTGGCGGGGAGATCCAACTTCAGCGTTGCTAGAAGTTTTAGATCCGGCACAAAACAACACCTTTCAGGATCATTACCTTGAGGTAGATTTTGATCTATCCAACGTAATGTTTATTACTACAGCTAATAGTCTAAACATGCCAGAACCGTTGCTTGATAGGATGGAGATAATTCAACTCTCTGGATACACTGAAGAAGAAAAAATCGAAATTGCGGTAAACCATTTATTACCAAGGCAGCTGAAAGAACATGGTGTGGAGAGTGGTGAAATAACGATTTCTCGAGATACCATTAGGGATGTAATAAGATATTATACCAAAGAGGCAGGAGTTAGAGCCCTAGAACAGTCTTTAGCTAAAATAGTGAGGAAAGCTCTGACACAGATAATTACGGGACAAGCCGATAGCTTGAGTGTTAATAACAACAACCTGGCTGATTTCATGGGTGTGAGAAAGTATAAGTTTGGAGAAATAGATGCCGAAGATCAGGTGGGTGTAGTCACTGGACTCGCTTGGACCAAGGTTGGGGGAGAACTTCTTCAGGTAGAAGCTGTCAGAGTGCCCGGAAAAGGAAAAATATCATCAACAGGAAAACTTGGTGAGGTGATGAAAGAGTCAATTCAAGCTGCCGAGTTTTTTGTAAAGTCCAAAGCTAACGATTTCGGTATAGATTTATCAGCTGCGGAAAAATTTGATATTCATGTCCACGTTCCAGAAGGTGCCACACCAAAAGATGGTCCGTCTGCCGGAATTGCAATGGTGACTTCAATTATTTCTGCGCACTTAGGACTTGCCGTTAAAAAAGATGTGGCAATGACTGGTGAAATAACATTACGAGGACAAGTATTGCAAATAGGTGGATTAAAAGAAAAATTGTTAGCTGCTTTGAGAGGCGGAATTAAAACAGTTATTATTCCCAAAGATAATGAAAAGGACCTGGAAGAAATCCCAGAAAATGTAAAATCCGATTTAACCATTATCCCTGTTTCCATTGTCGATGAGGTAATTAATTTAGCGTTTTTAGAGCCACCCAAACCTTTAGTTGAGAAAATATCTTCAACCATCACGCCTGATCAAGGCTCTGTTTCAGACATAGTTGCTCATTAACCTGGTTTTTTCGTTTAAATTTGGATAAAAATCATTATATTTTGATTGATTTGATGGTGTGTACCGCATATTGTTTATGCTTATAACTTACTTTTAGGAAGGGAAAACTCAATGAATAAAAACGACCTCGTCGCATCTGTTGCAGATCATTCTTCACTAACTAAAGCTGATGCTGCTAGAGCAGTTGACGCTGTGTTTGCATCTATCGAAGGCTCATTAAAAAATGGTGATGAAGTTAGAATCGTTGGATTTGGCACTTTCTCTGTTGCATCTCGTGCTGCAACAACAGGACGTAACCCAAGAACTGGTGAGACAATTCAAATAGCAGCGTCTAAACAACCAAAATTTAAAGCTGGAGCTCCATTGAAAGCTGCAGTTAATAATTAGAATATTCAAGTTAACCTTTTGGCGAAAAAGTAACACGCAATCGGTTTAGGGTGGTTAGCTCAGCTGGGAGAGCAATTCGTTTACACCGAATAGGTCGGGGGTTCGAACCCCTCACCACCCACCACAAAAAAAGCGAGGGTCAGCCTCGCTTTTTTTTGTCAGATGCTGTAATATTTCTGAAGAACATTTAACTTTTTGCTTCGCGTAGTATCTCTTGTTTCAAAATTATATAATCCCGAAGCTTGCCAAAATTTATACGGACAATAATGAAGAAGAATAGTAATAAAACTGAGCAAACGCCAAATAAAGATGTCGATGGTAACATGGGTCTATTGCAAAAGATAACAGAATTAATTTCGAGCTATCCAGATTACAATTCTCCCTATATACGTAGCGACGGAGATATTATAATAACCCTTGATCCAAATATAAAACGAAAAAGAAAGATAACACAGAATCTTACGGATGCTATCAAAACTATGATGGATGGAAAGCATCCTGTAAGAACTGGAAAATAGTTTAAAAACGATTGTTTAATTTATAGCTGAGTCTATAGCTTTTTTTAACTGTTTTAACTCAGTACATTGTGTGAAGCATATATCATCTATTTTTACTAAGTTTTCTTTTGCGCTCTCAATGTCGCCTAAAGCAAGATACAACTCCCCCTGATATTCTAAAGCACCCAAGTGTTTGGGATTAATGCTTAAAGCTTTTTCGTAATGATAAGAACTTTTCTCAAGTTCACCCATTTTGCGCAAAGAAAATCCCATATAATTGTGTATATCTGCATCATCCTGATTATCTTTAACAAGTGCTTGTAGAATAGTCATTGCATTTTCATAATTTTCCGATTTGATAAGTTTAACCGCTTTGTAATAATCCTTAGAATGAGCGTTTTTATGGCTTTTGTCGTTTGAACTACTACCCGCAGCGAAAGTTGTGGAAATTGAAAAACAGGCGATTAGTAAAATGGTTGATAAGAAATTAATAATATATTTCATGAATTTTTCCTTCTTAGTGGATAATGAAAATAAGGAAATATCATTGAAATTGTCATTGAATTCATTTGTTTTTCCTTATACCTGGATATTTACGTTTGTGTGGGTATTTTAGATTTAATTTTTTGTCTTTTTTTTATCTTTTAATGTTTCTTGACAGTCAAAGCACGTTGGTCTAATTCATGGTAAATAAAGCATATTTTGGAAAAAAATATCTTTGCCGTTTTGGTAATTGGGGGTGTAGCTCAGTTGGTTAGAGCGCTGGCCTGTCACGCCAGAGGCCGCGGGTTCGAGTCCCGTCACTCCCGCCACAAAAATTTAATGATTTCAATGGTTTACGGCGTTGTGTAGCCATTTGTGTTACCATTTTTAGGCAATGACTACCGTTCTAGGAAATTCTGTAACATCCGACTAGAATGGTTGCTTGCCTGACCCATGTAGTCAGGATGGTAATGAGCGTAATGCTCTTCTGTGATTCTCATTTTCGCGTGACCAATTTATCTGAAAATTGAACTATATCAACTTTATTAAGAGCCACCATTGCAATTTATTTTTTTCAGAACAAAAAAATTAAATTATAGCCTCAATGCCTATTTTATATGCTGAATAAATTCAATTAAAGATTATGTTTTTAAAAATTAAATTTTCAATCTATAAAATTAGACGGGGCATCTTTTACTTTTTATAGGGTTAGAAAATGTATGTAAGAACAATTAAAATTACTTTTAAAGACTCAATGTCCAAAGAAATGTTTGTAAATTACACTGACACAAAGGCAGACGAGCAGGGCATTGGTAACGGAACTCTTATGAAATTGATAATGAGCACTTCTGATATTGCAGCCACATTAATATTGATTTTCCCAGATTATGATACTTTTAGGAGAGACGATGAAACGCTTGCGGGTCCAATAATTCAATCTATGAGAAATCAAGATTTAAAAGTTGAATTAAATCAAGGTGAAATAGTTGGTGCTACCGCAGTATCGACTAAATTTTTCAAAATTTTAGAGAAAGAAGCAAACTTTTATACAACTAAGGAGTAGATTTTGTGTTTAAAAGAGACAAATTCTTAATATGTAAAAAAAGTGTGAAAAAAGGATTATTATTAATTTCAGACGAATATTGGGCTCAAAACCTTTGGTTTGCTAACTGAAGAGGTATGCAGGAAAAAATAATTATAATTTATTGTATTTTTTTTAAAAAAAAAGTTACAACTGCCATTCCCATAAATTATTGTAAAAGTTTGTTTAAAAAACCTCATCAACAGTTAGAAATTGGCTTTTAAAAAATCAGGGGATTAATTTGCAAAATATTGAGTTTAGATTCTATGAAATTTATCGCTCTGAAGAATTTTTGCTGTTGCTTTTAAATGGAATGTTTGTAAGCTTGTGGCTGACTATCGGAGCCGCAGTGTTTGGTTTTGTATTTGCCAATTTGCTTGCCGTATCAAGGGCTAATAAGATCCCGATTGTTGGCATATTATCTACAGCATTTGTAGAGTTTACCAGAAACACACCTTTAATAGTTCAGTTATTTTTCATTGCTTTTGGGTTGCCTCTACTCTTGGGTTATCAATGGCCATTTTGGTCTCATGCATTGCTAGCATTATCTCTAAATTTTTCTGCTTATTTCGCTGAAATATTAAGAGCTGGTTTCGAAGACGTTCACAAAGGTCAGATTGAAGCTGCCAAATCACTTGGTCTTTCTAAAATGCTCATTTTTGTTAAGATTATTTTCCCTCAAGCTCTCTGTAAGGTGTATCCGGCACTTAACAGCCAATTTATATTTTTATTCTTAACAACAGGCATTATCTCAGAAATTGGTGTAAAAGAATTAACTCAGGCTGGGGTTTATATTGATAGCAGAACATTTCGTTCATTTGAAGTTTTTTTCACTTTAACTATCTTATATATTTTTCTATCTCTGATGTTAAAAACAGCATTGAAATTTATGTACAATCGAATCTTTTTCTGGGCTGAATTTAGATGAAAACTATTTTTGTAGATTTATTTGGCAAACCTGAGGGAATCGTAATTTTTCAATTGCTTGCAGCCACAAGATTTACAGTCTATTTATCTCTTATTTCTTTTATTGGAGGAGCGTTTTTAGCAGCAATTTTAGCTTATTTCAGTATTAAAAAAGATGCTTTTCTTAGAAAAATTGCCACAGTTTATATTTGGCTATTTCAATCTACGCCGCTTTTAATGTTACTATTTATTTTTGGACTCGGTTTTCCACGTATGCTTGCTGTGGAAGTGAATATTTGGTTCGCTGCTGGAGGGGCGTTAATATTATATGCCTCCGCCTACATTGGGGAAGTCTGGCGTGGTTCAATCGAGAGTGTTTCCCAAAATCAATGGGAAGCAGGTAGGGCTGTAGGCTTAAACTTTTTTTCTACTTTCAGACTAATTGTGCTCCCCCAAGCCTTCAAAATTTCCATTGCGCCAACTGTTGGTTTTATGGTTCAGATTATCAAAGGGACGTCTCTTGCCTATATAATCGGTTTTAGTGATTTAATGTATATCGGAAAAAGATGGGCCAATGCGCCTGTTAATGGGACTGAACCTTATATTGTATTTCCAATTATGGCGCTAATATATTTTTGTTTATGCTTTCCACTTTCAAAACTCTCTAATTTTTTAGAGAAGAGGCTACAGTAATAGGTTCTTGATGTTCAAATCATAAAGAAATAAAAATTGATGAGATGCAAAAAAAGTTTTAGCCTGGTGCAAAATTCGCATTTGATATAACGAACCTATTTGAATATATTTGCAACAAGTTTTTTTTCAAGTTGGTTTGTCATTTACAGGAAAGGGAGTGTTTTATGAAAATACTTAAGTTTTTTTTAAGTAAACTTTTTGTTTTATCTTTTATTTTTTCGGGCACAGCATCTGCTGATTTAAATGAAATCTTGGATGCGGGAAAAGTCCGTATCGCGGTTCCAGAAAGTTTTGCTCCGTTTGGTTCTTTAGGCGCTGACGGTGAGCATGAGGGATTTGACGTCGATGTTGCTAAATTAATTGCAGAAGATTTGGGCGTAGAGCTGGAGATTATTCCTGTAACTTCTAAACAACGAATACCTTATCTCGAAACTGATAAAGTGGATTTGGTAATTTCCAGCATGGGAGCGAACCCCAGCCGAGCAAAGTCGATTTGGTTCTCATCCGCTTACGCCCCATTTTTTTCGGGAGCTTTCGCTAGCGCGGACAAATCTATTTCAAATGTAAATGACTTGGCAGGCTACAAAATTGGTTTAACAGCAGGTACCTTGGAAGACCTTGAACTCACTGAAATTGCTCCTGACGGGGCCGAAATAGTCCGATTCGGAGACAACGCTGCTACTCAATCAGCATTTATTTCTGGTCAAGTTGATGTAATAGTTACTGGAAATACTGTAGCTGCTCAGATGGGAGAGAACAATCCTAATTTAGATATTAAAACTAAATTTATAATGAACGATTCGCCTTGTTTTATAGGCATTAAACGAGGAAATCTGGATTTGCTCCTGTGGACTAATGTATTTATACTTCATAAGACGCTAGGTGGTCAGTTAGATGACCTGTCGCAAAAGTGGTTTGGACAATCGTTACCACCATTACCTACTATGTAAACTGATTTAAAATCATTAGCGAGATATAGTAAGGTTTTTAGTTTAAAATAACGAAAATCTATCAGTGCACATCTTCTTTGCGGTGTGCACTGTTTTTTTAGTAACTAGACTTTGAACTTAACCCGTATAGGGAAAAAATAATTTATTTTCAATCCACTTACCGTGCCCTTAAACCTATTCAAATAGATTTTACGTAAAAACTCAAAATAAAGGTTTTCTCCTTATAATCTTCAGAATTAAATACAAAATTCATTTTGTTTTTTTGATAAATAAAGTTTTTTTACTTACATTAATCGTTAATTCTATGTAAAGATTTAAGACCTGTTCAGAAAAAGCACCACTTTGAGAACATTTAAGCACTATCTTTATGTAGTAGCACTCATGTTACTATAAAACCTGTGATCATGTTTAAAAGATTAGAGGAGTTTATTTGATGGAAAATATATCAAAAAAATTAATTGTTATTTTTATCTTTATATTTGGTTGGTCGTCCGCATTTGCTGCAGAGAAAATTCAATTCGCGCTAGACTGGAAGTTTGAGGGGCCGTCAGCCCCATATTTCTTAGCAATAGATAATGGACACTATGAAGCTGAGGGCTTGTCAGTAGAGATTTCGGCTGGCAAGGGCTCGCTTGATGCTATACCCAAAGTCGCTACGGGTGCATTTCCCATTGGTTTTGCTGATATTAATTCGCTTATGAAATTTCTTGATCAAAACCCAGGAGCACCAGTCATTGCGGTTATGATGGTTTATGATAAGCCACCATTTGCTGTTGTTGGACGGAAGTCACTTGGAATTGTGGAGCCAGCTGATCTAGAGGGCTCAGTATTGGGGGCTCCTCCACCAGATGGTGCCTGGGCTCAATTTCCATCTTTCGCAAAAGCTAATGGACTCGATATGGATAAGATAACGGTAGAGCCGGTTGGATTTCCAACTAGAGAACCTATGCTCGCAGAAGGCAAGGTTGACTCAGTTACGGGATTTTCTTTTTCATCCTATTTAAATCTTGTTAGACTAGGAGTTCCAGAGGATGATATTTCTACCATATTGATGGCAGACCACGGATTAAAATTATACGGGAACGCTATAATTGTGAACACCGAATTTGCTAACAAAAACGCAAGTTTAGTTGAGGGATTTCTGCGAGCTACTGCAGCTGGATGGAAGGATGCTATTTCTAATCCTAAAATTGCTACGAAATCTTTAATCAAGAGAAATCCAGCCGCGGATGCCAAATTAGAGGAAAGAAGACTTATGCTAGCCATTGATGCAAATGTATTAACTGACTTTGTAACAAAAAATGGTATGGGAAAAGTAGACACTGCTCGTTTGCAAGAGGCAGTTGTACAACTTGGTGAAACATATGAGTTTGTAAACAAGCCGAATTCAGATCTTTATTTTACGGACAAATATCTGCCCAATGAGGGCTTTTCGATTAAATAAAAAATAGTTATCATAACCTGCGAAAGCAGGTTATGAATTTTTTAAATTTTTGACTATTTTTCCAGACAAGGAAATTGATATTTGATAGAATTTGACGGTGTTTATCATAAATTTTCAACGAAAACCAGTGAATTACAGGTCCTCAAAAATTTATCTTTTTACGTTCCTAAAAGTGGTTTTAGCGCAATTATTGGTCCTTCCGGATGTGGCAAGTCGACTGTCACTAAATTGGTCGCTGGTTTAATTAAGCCATACAACGGGCGTGTTTTACTCAATGGAGAGATGGTACAAACTCCTCGCTCCAATATTGGAATGGCTTTTCAAAATCCAGTGTTACTCGAGTGGCGAAACATTCTCCAGAATGTTATGTTGCCTCTGGAAATAGTTAAAAATAACCTCACTGATTTACAAAAAAAAGAAAGAGCCAGAGAGTTGCTTAATTTGGTGGGTTTGATTGAATATGAAAACAATAGACCATCAGAACTTTCTGGAGGTATGCGACAGCGTGCATCTTTGTGTAGATCATTGATTCATCAGCCAGAGGTATTGATACTTGATGAACCATTTGGAGCTCTGGACGCATTTACGCGAGAGGATCTATGGCTCACAATGAGTCGTCTTCGTGAAACAGGGTCCTTCACATGTCTTATTATTACGCACGATATTCGCGAGGCAATTTTTTTGGCTGATGAAGTAATTGTGTTATCGGGAAGACCTGCAACAAATCAATTCAGTATAAAAACCGAAAAGGAAAATAATGATAACTTAGACCAGCTCTACACACCGCATTCGACTAAGCTACTTAATATCTTGAGGGAGCAGATAAAGTTAGCGCGAAAAAATGAAATGGTTGAAAGATGAGAAGGTTTTTAGTTCCACTCATTGCAATGCTTATATTTGTTATGCTTTGGGAATGGTTAGTTTGGTTTAATGAATGGCCAAACTACAAAATGGCCTCTCCAAGTGATTTAGGCCCGGCATTCTGGAAGTATAGAATATTATTTTTTTCATTTGGATGGGATACCTTATGGCGCACGGTTGTAGGGTTGTTACTTTCAATCTTTTTCGGTGTTTTCTTGGGAATGATAATGGGTTTTTCAAAGATTATACAAGAGGGATTGTATCCTTTGCTGATAGGTTTCAACGCCATACCAAAAGCAACAATCGTACCAATATTAGCTCTAATATTTGTTGGACAACACGATTTTAATACCGTGCTTATAGCCTTTTTAATTTCCTTTTTTCCAATAGCAGTCTCAGTTTCTATTGGTCTCTCCACACTTGAACCGGAGTATAGAGACATTTTACGCGCTTTGGGAGCATCAAAATTTACAATTTTTTGGAAAATAGCATTGCCAAAAACCTTACCAGAATTCTTTGGAGCCCTGAAAGTTGCGGTGACTCTTGCATTCATTGGCACTAATTTAATGGAAATTGTTTCTCCCCATGGTCGTGGTTTGGGGGCATTATTTGACAGCGGAAAAACAAATTCCGATTATCCGCTTATGTTTGCAGTATTAATTGCTTTGGCTATTTTGGGTATTTTATTATATTATATGGTTGTATTCTTGGAACGCACTTTTGCCGGGTGGGCAGACCAGCTATCTAGATAGTCTTTGCTGAAAAAATTCGTCTAAGCAAAGCTTTAAAAAACGGTTTAGACACCGGAATATTTCAAATTCATTACCTGAAACAGAGGCATAACTGCAGAATACGTGCTTTTTGCATAATTTATAAGCTAAAACCAAATATTTTTTGTCTACGCTTTGAATTATTTTTTTTTATTATAAACTAGTTAGATAAAATAACTGACTATATAAAAAGTTTTATTAAAGCAATTTTCGGGAGTAAGGCATGGTAACAGTATTAATGACAGTAAAAATATCTAAAGGCTGGGAGACTTGGTCTAAAATGGCGAAAAGTCTAGAGCCCCAAATGAATGAGGTTGGAGCAAAAATGATATGGGCAGGGTGTAATGCTGATGAGACAGCTATTTATGCGCTTGCAGAGATGCAAAATCCAGAGCAAATTAAGACATTTGGAGAAAGAGCAGATATAGTAGCAATCCGCGAGGCCGCAGGCGCTGACGTATCATCGACTACACCAATAGCACAGATTGGAAAATATTTTTTGGGTTAATTTTTTAGTAGTTTATTGTAATGGAAAACAAGTGAAGAGGAATAAAATGTCATTACTTGCGATGTGTATGCCCATTTTACCGGGCAAAAAAGAAGCCTGGTTAGAAGCAGTAAAACAGCTAAACACTCCAGAAGCAAAATCGGAAGCGGATGCTATAAGAGAAAATGCGGGTGTTCATGAGAGAGCTTTTCTTCAAGAAACACCGGCTGGAGATTTCGTAATCCTCACATATGATGGAGAAAATCCGGTAGAGAGTTTCGGAAAAATAATGGAAAATTTACCTGAAGATTTTGCAGAATTTGTAATGGATATTCATGGAATGGATGTAAAATCTCCTCCACCGCTTCCAAATCTAGTTTATGATAGTCGAGCGTAGACCGGGCTGACCTACCTTCCACATAGGAGGTAAATATTGAATTTTAAATTCATATTAACCATCACATGTACGAGCGGTTTTTTAATTTTATATGGGAATGTTTCTTTTCCTAGAATATGTAATTAGGGAGCAGTTTGCTAATACTGAAGGCTAAGGTTTCGAGGATTTAGTGACATTAAGATACGCGATAGCTAGTCTCATTTTGGCACTAGTGATTATAAGTTTTCACTTAAGAAGTGTGGAGGGGGACGTTATCCAAGGGTATATAATGAG
This sequence comes from uncultured SAR116 cluster alpha proteobacterium, assembly GCA_902625725.1. Taxonomy (GTDB): domain Bacteria; phylum Pseudomonadota; class Alphaproteobacteria; order Puniceispirillales; family Puniceispirillaceae; genus UBA5951. Next base: position 243,705 of record CACOCY010000001.1, read on the forward strand.
GGGTTATTAGATGGGATTTAGTATTGTATGTGTTACGAACTTCGTTTTGCAAATGTTGGGGAGAATTTCTGCAGTGCCCCCAATTATAGACACAGGAATTATCGTATTTATTTCCTTAATGGCATGGCTTAATTTATCAAAGAAGTCGATGTAAAAAATATGATTAGGATAATCTACATTCACTCTATTATTAGCTTTTTGGGAACGACAAACTAAAAATCTTATACATTCACTTCTTCATTAGCGTCAAATCAATTAAGGAACGGCAAGACTAATGAACAATGGCAAATAAAATACTTTTTAATTATGATTAGAATCATTTGATATGGTGTTAGTCGTATTAGGCTTGTCATAAAAAGCGTTTATAAAAAAGGAAATAATTGTAATGAAACACTTTATGTGCACTCATAGTTATTTATCTGGGGATGCAAAGGAAAATATCACGAATCAAATAAGAAATGCTACAGATAGAGAATTCTTAGAAATGAACAGTAGTCAAAATGCTAGAGTGCTTCAACATTGGGCCGGAAAGGACGAGTTCTTCTTTTGTCATTGGGAAGCACAGAGTGAAGATGATATTCACGAAGTTTTGGCAAAAATTGGGGCTGATAAATTTATCATTACATTAGCTAATGAAATGCAAAGGTATGTAACTAGCTATGACATAAAAGATCAAAAATTGGTGATACCTGAGGATATGTGAAGCACTTCGCGAATTGTAAGTTATTAACAGTATTATCCTATATTTGATAATGATTATCAATATCAATATTAAGTTGACAAAATAATAAATTGAATTATACATGATAATAATTATCAAAATCATTATCATTATCATTTAAATAGGTGAAACTATGAAATATTTAACTAGTGGAGCGATCCTTGTAACAACGTTTTTAGCAAGTGCAAGTTTTGCTTCAGACGTTTATGGGCCATATCCAATTACTTTGAAAGGTTATAACGGAGATGCAACTAATTCTGTGGCATATTCGGGTCAAGTTGGACGTCAATTACTTCATAATAGTTTGAAAAAAGCAATTGGTAACGGAGCACCAATGAATGAGCTGAAAGCTTATTTTAACGGTTCAGATTTAGAGCTGCCACTTCTAGACCCAGTTTCTAGTGCAGATTTCAAGGTCGATGTAACCAACATTAATGATGTTTCTAAGACAAATCTTGCTGGCAAAGCTTATGGTGGAGTAATAAATGGCTGGCCTGGAGCGATGACTGGAAAAGAAGTCTTGGTATCTATGATAGAACGTGCTGCTCAAACTGAGAATGGGTACGATGCAAAGCACGGACACGATTACGCTCAATTAGTCTCAAAATTCACTATGGGTGCTGTTTTCTATCATCAGGCCTGTGATAATTATTTGGATGAAAAGCTTGAAGCAGATAATAAGCCAAATGACAAACCATATAAGGATGGCGCTTATTATACAGGTAAAGAGCATTCTTGGGACGAAGGTTTTGGATATTGGGGTGCTGCAGCACACGGCGCGACATTATCTGCAAGGCAAAACTATGATATCGCAAAGAAAAAAGATATGGCTGCAGCCGACGCTAATGGAGATGGTGTCGTAAATCTTAAATCTGAAATGAATTATGCTCATTCATATTATGCCTCTGCTTACGATAAAGGTGGAGTAACAGATTATTATAATACAATCACTAAAGCCTTTATTGACGGTAGGCAGATAATTACTGACGCTAATGGCGAGGCATTAAGTGATTCTGCTCGCTCCAACTTAAAGGCCAAAGCAAGAATAATATGCTCAAACTGGGAAAAAGTTATTGCTGAGTCCGTGTTCAAATATGCAGGGAGTGTTTACAGTTCACTAGAGAAGCTTAAAGAAAATCCTGGGGATGAAGCACTCATGCGTAAACATGCAAAATACTGGGGTGAGTTAGCAGGTTTTTCCTTGTCGTTACACACAAGTGGTCAAAACCTTGGCGAACTTGGAGCTCGCATCGACCGTCTCGTGGGATTTGGACCAGTTGTTAATGGCTCCCGGGTCATAGGAGTGGATGCTGGCGGTAATTATTTTGAAATGGGCGAAGCAAACGCCGATAAAGAAATGGTTCATATGTTGAAACTTCAAAAACTGATGGTAGATGAGTTTGGAGTTACAGCAAAGAATAACGACAAACTTGCAGGCATAGCCAATATCTCAGAAGTTTTGGGTGCAGGTGACAGTGCGGAAAACGATTAAGGACCGGCTGTCTGGAAGGGGGAGTGAACCTCTCCCTTTCTTTCTACTTTGAGGGAAAAGATGGGTGAAGTTTTAGAATTTTTTCAATCTGACATAATAGGTCAATTTTTGAATCCCCGTAGGCGTCTTTTCTGGGGTTACCTTTTTTCCGCCCTAATTATAGCCATCCTTTGGTTGTGTATAATTAAAAAGAAAAAAATTAGACAAGCACTAAGAACAATTTTCGATCGCTCTGTATGGTTAAGTAAGTCTAGTCGAGCTGATATGATTTGTTTCATAATTAATCGTATATTTATGGTAATCTGTAGACCGATATTAATAACTCAAATATTTATTGCTACTGCTCTTTATCACACCCTCCACCTCCAACAAATAATTCCACTTGGTCTGTTTGAAACAACTCCAGTATGGTTATCCACACTCCTATTCACCTCTTGCTTCTTTCTATTAGACGATTTTTCTAGATTTGCTCTGCATCTTGCTCTTCACAAAGTACCAAGTTTGTGGGAATTTCATAAATTCCATCATAGTGCTGAGACATTAACACCTCTAACGGTGACTAGAACGCATCCGGTGGAAGCAATATTATTTACGCTGAGAAGTGCTATCGTTCAAGGCGGAACAATCGCTATTTTTATCTTCCTGTTTGGACAACAGCTTAGTTTGTTTACCATTTTAGGGGTAAATGTATTTGTTGTGTTATTTCACGGACTTGGTTCAAATTTAAGACATTCTCATATTTCTGTAAGTTATCCTAATCTTATTGAAAATTGTTTAATGTCACCTGCCCAGCATCATTTACATCATTCCTCCAGTAAGAAGCATTTTGATAAAAATTTTGGCGTCGCATTATCTATTTGGGACAAGATGGCTGGCACATTTATGAATTCCAGTAGGGAAACCCTGGAATTTGGTATCGGGGCCGAGACAAAGGAATATACTCAAACTGTTGCCCATATGTATTTAGTTCCAATTAAAAAAGTTTTTAAAAATTTTTGGAAAAGCTCCAGAAAAAATAGATATTTGTTTTGGCTAAGTTCAGTTGCGCATAGAAAATACTAGATAAATTTTGGAGAAAATTACATGTTGCGAATTTTTGTTTCTTTTTTCTTAGTTGTTATCATGAGTAAAAGTATAGTTTTTGCTGATAGTATCGGTATTTACACACATAGACAGCCCTTTTTGCTTGAGCCTATTTTGCAAGCTTATACGGAAAAAACTGGAATTGAATTTGAGACCGTTTATGCGCCGCAGGGGTTAGCTACAAGGATTGAAACTGAAGGCAACAATACTAAGGCGGATCTGGTGCTTACTGTAGATGTGAGCCGTATTAAAGAGCTGGCTGACACTAACTTGCTTGCCCCTCTCCAGTCAAATATTATCAATCAAAATGTCCCATCTCATTTGCGTGATGGAGACGATACTTGGACCGCTTTATCCCTTAGAGCCAGAATTATTGCTGTTTCAAAAGAACGAGTTGGTCAAGAAGCCATTTCATCAATTGAAGAATTAGCAACACCAAAATGGAAAGGTCGCGTTTGTTCTAGACGCGGTAGCCATGTATACAATCGCGCGGTGTTGGCATCTCTTATAGCTCATAACGGTTTTGAAGAAGCAAAAAAGTGGGCACTTGGATTTGTAGATAATTTAGCTCGTCGGCCTCAAGGTAATGACAGAGCTCAGGCCAAGGCAATATTCACTGGAGAATGTGATGTTGCATTAATGAATACATATTATTTTGGAAAAATGAAGCATTCTAAGGATCATCCTGAGCAAAGAGAGTGGGCCAATGCGATGGAGATAGCTTTCATAAATCAAAATGGAAGAGGACAGCATATGAATATTTCAGCTGCTGGTATATTGAAGGGCTCTAAAAATAAACAGCGTGCAAGAGAGTTTTTGGAGTGGCTTACGTCGAAAGAGGCACAGACAATATACACAGAAGTTAATTTTGAGTATCCGGTGAACCCGAATGCTTCTTATAGTGAGGAAGTTGCTTCTTGGGGTATGTTCAAAATGGATGCACTTCCAATGAACACAATAGCTGAATTAAGCCCAGATGCTCAAAAAATAATAAATGAAATAGGTTGGTAGGCAAAAAGAATTTTGGTTGATTTTTAAAAATTTAAGCTGAAATTATAACAGATAGAGTGGTTAAAATGGGAGAGATTTTTGATTTTTCAAACAGACTTCAATTATTTCAAATGAAGAGCAGAACAGTAAAACAAAATTATGATTTCCTAATTAGTTATCACAATAAAACACCGACAGCTGCGTTTGTTGAAAGCTATAAATTATATTCCTCAATTTTTCCCGAAATAGATAAATCAGAAGTTCCAAGGAAATTAGCAGGTCTTTTGAATCCAATAAAACAAGAAGAAAACTAAGTTATTGAATATCATACTTAAGGTTTTGTATAAAAATTTTCATTTCAATATCAGATAATCTAATAAATTCGTCCTATGGGTTTTTAAGTTTTGAATTGACGCTTGATGAAAACCAAAAGACCAACTACATTAACTAAGTCTATTTAAATTTGAATGAAGTGTAAAAAAATGGGTTCAACGATTGGTTTATTTTTAGTGATCGGTTTTGTTTTATTCTTGGTCTTAGGCATTTGGGCTTTTGGAAAAATTTCCGTCAACCCAGATTAGACTTCATTTTTTAAGCTAGCTCACTGTTCTTTTTCAGCGTAGGTATTAGTCAGAATTTATAACAGTTAGACCTGTAGCGGCCTCAAAGCAGAGTAGAACACATTCAATTCTGTTTTTAATTTTCTTTACAGGTTCAAAGCACTTGAATTTATCATTACACGGGTTCTCTGCATGTCTGAGGTAATCATTTAATTCATCTCTTAATAAATATAGTTCGCTTGAACTTTTTCCAATCGCGGTTTCTTTCCAAATGCCTGCACCCGCCTCACATAAAGCACATCCTCTCACTATTAAATGAATGTCTGAAATTAACTTATCTTTAATTGTAACATCAATAATGACTTTGTCGCCGCAGATGGGGTTATTTTTTTCAGCTCTATGAGTTGGGTTTGCGATTGGCTTTGACAGTTTTATAGACTTAGCAAGTTCTATGATCCTATCCTGATATATTTCCTGCATATAATTGCCTAAATTAAAGAAAAAACACCATAAAAGAATTTTTAAATATTATTAAATCTTCGACAATCTCAATAGTCAATTTTATGTTGTGGAAGAAAGTAAGAGATAAATAGCGAAAGCTGCGATAGCATAGGCTAATATAATTGTCCAATGGACAGATTTATAAACATTTTCTTCTGGAATATGAAGCGGTCGTTGTTTTTTATTTTTCGAATCCATGTGAATCGTTCCTAAAATTGAAAAAATACAACAATTTTTTCAAAAGTTTTTAAAAAAATTATTTGTCTGTGATGATTTTCTGATATTTTTATAAAAGTTAGATTAAAAAACATATATATACCAGAAAAATAACATTTTTTTTAAAAAAATAAAATGATCTTGCTTATAAGATGTGTAACTTTAACTTAGTATTAATGTGGAAGACCTTTTAAGTGGCAAAAAAAACCTTAAAATGAATTGCAAATGAGACAAAAAAACATAAAAAAGAATCAAGTCATTAATAGTTTTTCTGTAATAGCTTATACAGGGTTGATGGTTTTGTTATGGCTTATATTATCTGGTCATTATACTCAACTATTACTTTGGTTCGGCGCATTGAGTTGTGGGTTCGTTGTTTTTATGGCTTGGAACAGTGATATTCTAAATGGAGATATTAGACCCGAGCAATTGTTCTTGAAAGTACCACTTTATTGGCTTTGGCTAATTAAAGAAATTCTTAAATCGAATTTTGCAACAGGAAAAGCGATATGGGCCAATAATTACGACCCAGAAATATTTAAGGTGGAAGCAAGTCAGAAAAGTGAAAATGGGCTTGCTAATTATGCAAATTCAATAACATTAACACCCGGTACCGTGACTGTTTTCATAGAAGGTAATTTATTCGTAGTGCACGCATTAACTAAGGAAATGGGAGATGATGTGCGCTCAGGAATTATGGATAATAAAATAACAAAGTTAGAATTATGATGTTTGCTGCAGTTTTACTCGCTTGTGCGGTGAGTATAGTAATGCTTGTTGTAAGAGCTGCTAAAGGCCCAACTGCCTTTGATAGAATTTTAGCAGTCAATAGTATAGGCACTGTTATTATATTGGGTATTTCTTTACATGGGTTCGCATTGGGTAGGCCAGAGTTCGTCGATATATCGATTCTGTACGCAGTTTTAAATTTTCTAGGTACGCTAGCAATCCTTCGATTTTATCGAAGCTCGGCTGTGGATAATGAGGATATAGTATGAACTTACTAATAGATTTTTTGTCGTTTTCTTGTTTCTTTGCAGGAACAGTTGCTTTGATTACTGGTAGTTTTGGAATAATACGACTACCAGATGTGTATAGTAGAATACATGCTGCTGGAATTATCGATACTGCTGCTGTAGGATTTATTATTTTGGGTATGATTTTGCAATCTGGATTTTCTTTAACCTCTTTTAAATTAGCTTTGATTGTTCTGTTTCTTTTTTTTACTAGTCCAATTTCAGGCCATGCTGTGGCAATGATGGCAAATAAATTCGGAGTAAAACCACAGGCTCGTGAGATTTATAAAGACAATAAAAAGATTGGAGAAACAGATGGTTGAATTCTGGGTTAATGTCTTTCTAGTTGCGCTTTTAGTTGTAATTACTTTTTATATTATCCGTTTAAAAACTTTGATTGCTATTGTCGCTTTATCTGGCGCCTATTCACTAACCGCAGCGGCAATATTTGTGAATTTGGATGCGGTAGATGTAGCCTTTACGGAAGCCGCCGTAGGTTCTGGAATATCTACTATTTTATTTCTGGCTGCTTTGAGGTATTTACCTCTCGAAGAAGCGCACCAAACAAGATATCCGCGCTTGAGCTTAAGTTTATGCATTATCGTTGGATTAATGCTGATAATTGCTGCTTTTGAATTGCCTAATTTTGGCGACCCAAATGCTCCTGCTCATCTCCATGTAGCCCCACGTTACATAGAAGAGAGCTATCCTTTATTTCATATCCCGAACGTGGTGACTAATGTGCTAGCTAGCTATCGAGGTTTTGACACATTAGGTGAGGTTGTAGTTGTTTTTACAGCTGGACTCGGAGTGATAACTCTTTTAGCAGGTTCAACGCTTTCTATGAGATTTGTAAAAATTGAGAATGATTTAGACAAGACTAATAAAACCTCAAAAGAGGATGCTTGAAATGAGAGATAATCCGGTATTTAAGATTGTGAGTAAAATCTTATTCGGGCCTATAATTATTTATGGGCTCTACGTTCAATTTCACGGTGATTACGGGCCAGGTGGTGGGTTCCAAGCGGGTGTTATCGTTGCAGCTGCTTATATATTATATGCTCTAATATTTGGTCTAGAGAGAGTTAGAAAGATAATGCCAAATTTAGTTATCCAATATATAATGGCGCTTGGCGTTTTAGTGTTTGCTGGAACAGGAATAGCTTCGATAGCATTTGGTGCAAATTATTTAGATTATTCGCCTTTCGCCGACAAAATTTACAAGGCACAACATTTAGGAATAATTATTGTAGAACTCGGTGTTGGATTAACTGTGTTTGCAGTGATGCTTGGTCTATTTTATGCTTTTGCAGGGTTTAAACCAAAAAAATGAGCGTCATTTATTTAATCTTATCAAATTGGAATTTTATTGCCGTGATAATGTTAATGATGGCAGGACTATATATTGTAATTAGCAATCAGAACTTTATTAAAAAGCTTGTTGGCCTATCTATTTTTCAGAGTTCTGTTTTTATTTTTTATATTTCTTTAGGTAAAGTTTCAAGTGGAACTGCTCCCATACTTACCGGCAGCCCGGATACAATATATTCTAACCCATTACCTCATGTTTTAATACTTACTGCTATTGTGGTCGGTGTTGCAACAAACGCTCTAGGTCTTGCATTGGTAGTCAGAATTAATGAGGCATTTAATTCGATTGAAGAAAAAACATTATTGTCCTTAAAAATAGAGGATAGTCGTCATGCTTATGAAAAGGATGATAGTGTAAAATAATGTTGATTTTCAATAATATCCCCGCGTTATTAGTTGCTATTCCTCTTTTGGTTTCTGCCGTAGTTTCAATTATATCTTCTGCCAGAATTGCTTGGATATTAACCTTCTCAACCACTTTAGTTTGTCTTTTTATGGCATTTGAGTTAATCGATATTGTTTCTTCAAAGCAAACATTAACCTATGCCTTTGGTGGCTGGGAGCCGCCATGGGGCATTGCATTTATCGTGGACAGCGTAAATGTTTATTTAATCTTATTAGTTGCCTTTATATCTGTCATTGCCACTATCTACGCGTACACGATGTTAGCGCGAGAGATTGCAGCAGAAGATTTATCTAAGGCTTATGCCGTTTGGCTTTTAACGATAGCCAGCTTGTTTGGTCTTTCAATGACAGGCGACGCGTTTAATCTATTTGTGTTTCTGGAAATTTCTGCGTTAAGTTCAGTTACTTTGATAGCGCTGGGTGCAGGGCAGGATAGGCGTGCATTAATTGCAGCGTACAATTATCTTATTATTGGAGCTATTGGAGCAACATTCTACGTCATTGGTGTGGGATATTTATATGCAGCGACGGGAACGCTTAATCTCGTAAATATTATTGAAAGATTGAATGAGCTTGGAACCAACCAAGCCGCCATAACGGGTCTTGCGTTTATGTTGGCAGGTATCATGGTAAAAGCCGGTATATTCCCAGTACATATTTGGTTACCTGCTGCCTACAGTTATGCGCCATCAGCTGTATCCTCCTTTCTTTCAGCTGTCGCAACCAAGGTGGCTATTTATTATTTCGCACGGCTACTATTTGGTATATTTATAAATATCACACAACTAATTGATTTCTTTTTATTATACGTCTTGATGCCGGTATCGGTAATCGCAATTTTTTATGGAACAATCGCTGCAATCTACCAAACAGATATCAAACGTCTTTTCGCTTTATCTTCGATTGCGCAGATTGGTTATATTACTTTTGCATTTTCACTTAATAGTCATTCTGGCATTTCCGCTGGGTTTATCCATATTGTAAATCATGCCTTAATCAAAGGTGCATTGTTTATGGCAGTGGGTATTTTCGCAGTAGGTATTGGTAAGCGTGCAACTATGGTGTCTTTACGTGGTGTGGGAAGGCAGATGCCAATAACTTTTGCAGGTTTTGTAATAGCCGGTCTTGCCCTCATAGGGGTACCATTGACAGCGGGATTTATTTCTAAATTATATTTGTTTAAAGCAATTTTTGAAACCGGTAACGTTTTTTTTGTGGCTGTAATTGCCATTAGCAGTGCTCTGTCAGTGTTGTATCTTTGGAAAATATTCGAGGTAATGTGGCTCCAAGAGCCTGCTCAGCCTCTAAAAATAGAAAAAGAGCCGACAGTGGCTTATATTTCTCTTTGGTTAATGGTCATAACGATTGCTATATTTGGCATTTACAGTCATGGGGTTTCGTCATCTGGAATGTTAGCTGCAAATGCACTTGTTGGGTCACGATAAATGAGCAATTTACAATTGATATTAGCTTTTAGTCTTGCGACACCATTAATTTCTGCACTGGCAGTAATATTTTGCCACAATTACAAAAGTTTACGTGATATATGTGGGCCAATAGGCGGCGTGATCACCTTTATAACAGCTTTAGTAATAGCGTCTGCGATTATCAATGGCCAAGTCGTCTCATTAACATTGTGGCAAATTGCCCCGGGTATTGAATTTAGTTTCCGAGTTACCGCGCTTGGAGCTTTATTCGGCCTTGTTGCATCTGGTTTATGGATATTGGCTTCAATTTACAGTGTTGGCTACATGAGAGGCAGTAACGAGAAAAATCAGACAAGGTTTAATTTTTACTATGCGGTAGCAATTCATGCAGCAATGGCGATTTCTTATTCTGGAAATTTGATGATGCTATTTATTTTTTATGAGGTTCTCACATTCTCAACATATCCTCTTGTAACGCATAATCAAACAAAAACTGCGAAAGATGCTGGTCGATTATATATGGGTATATTAGTTTCTACCTCTTTGTTACTATTTCTGCCTGCCATATTGTGGGTTTGGGTGGTTTCTGGGACACTAGAATTTACTAGAGGTGGTATCATACCAATTGATTTTCCGCCATCTCTTCTACCTTTTTTGCTTGCTATGTTTGCCTTTGGAATAGGAAAGGCAGCATTAATGCCTTTTCATCGATGGTTGCCAGCTGCCATGGTGGCACCCACACCCGTCTCAGCCTTGCTACATGCAGTGGCGGTCGTAAAGGCAGGTGTGTTTTCTCTTTTAACTATCGTTGTTTATGTTTTCGGTATTGATTTGTTATTTTCTTCTGGAAGTGCTTTTTGGCTTGTTTGGCTGGCTGCTTTTACGATATTAGCCTCGTCGATTGTTGCGATTATGAAAGATGATTTGAAAGCTAGGCTCGCCTACTCTACTATCTCTCAACTATCATATATTGTTCTTGGCGGAGCTCTGGCTACATATGCTGCAATTGAAGGAGCGGCTTTACATATCGTGATGCATGCTATCGCGAAAATTACATTATTCTTTTGTGCAGGTGCCATATATGTAAACGCTCATGTTAAGAAGATTTCAGAATTAGATGGCCTAGGAACAAGGCTACCTCATGTGTTTATAGCTTTTTTTATAGCATCTTTATCGATTATAGGAATTCCACCATTGGGTGGAAGTTGGTCTAAGTTCATGCTTATGGTAGGTTCTGTTGATTCCGGTATGACTTTAATACTAGCAGTTTTAGCCATATCTTCTTTGTTAAACGTTTTTTATTTACTTGAGCCGTGTGCTAGAGCATTTTTTAAACCAGCACAGCAAGAATTTCATGTTGAAAATCATATCTTAACCATTCTCCCTCCGATAATTACAGCAACATTGTGTTTGCTGTTATTTTTCGCGGTAGACTGGATAAGACTTCTTACAAACCTAATGGTGATACCATGAGTAATTTAAATCAACATCTTAGAAAAATGGGCAACTATGCTAGCTTGTTTCTAGTCTTTCTTGGAATTTTACTCATTATATCGGAATTTTTTGTGCATCGTCATGGGGAGATAGAGCTTGAAGACTTGCCAATATTTCCTGTTATATATGGTTTCTCTGCTTCAATTTTTATTGTAGTTGTTGGCATTGTTCTTCGCCGTATCCTCATGAGAAAAGAGGATTATTATGACTGATATCACTCCTGGATTATTGATGATAATAGCCTCTGGGTTTGTGCCATATCTACCACATCACTTAAGGCAAATATTCATACTTATTGCTATTGCATTTTCTTCGGTAAGCCTTACGGCAGGGGCCGGTATGCATTGGACAATTAATATTCTCGGGCAAGAACTTATCCTTCATAATGCTGATAATTTAACGCTCCCATTTGGTGTTGTATTTCATTTAGCAGCGGCTTTGAATGTAGTCTATGGTTGGCACGAACGTAGACCAGTTGAACACACAGCTGGTCTCGCTTATGCCGGTGCTGCCATAGCAGCAGTGCATGCCGGCGATTTAATTACGTTATTTATTTGGTGGGAGGCAACTGCCATAACTTCTGTATTTTTAATATTAGCAAGAGGTACTGAGCGAGCAAACAATGCTGCAATGCGATATTTGCTTGTTCAAGTCGCATCAGGGGTTTTGCTGCTTGCAGGTGCCTGCTTGTATTGGCGAGAAGCAGGCTCACTCTCTTTTGATATTATGGAACTTGGAAGCCTTGGTACTTGGCTTATTTTTGTAGCATTTGGCATTAAGGCTGCCTTCCCTTTTTTAAATGGCTGGCTGCAAGATGGCTATCCAGAGGCAACAATTATTGGAACAGTAATGTTATCTTCGTTTACAACAAAATTGGCGATTTATGCTTTCGCAAGAGGATTTGCAGGTACAGAGTACCTTGTTTGGATTGGAGCTGCCATGACTGCTTTTCCTGTTTTCTTTGCTGTAATCGAAAATGACTTGAGACGAGTATTAGCTTACAGTTTGAACAATCAGCTGGGTTTCATGATCGTCGCAATAGGAATAGGGACAGAGTTAGCTATAAACGGAGCAGTCGCTCATGCCTTTGCCCATATTATTTATAAAGCACTTCTATTTATGTCAATGGGAGCAGTAATGTACAGAGTTGGAACAGCTAATGCAACTGAACTTGGGGGGTTATACAAATCGATGCCACTAACAATGATATTTTGTATTGTTGGTGCTATGTCTATTTCTGCCTTCCCTATGTTTAGTGGTTTCACAGCCAAAGCGGTAATCATGAAAGCAGTTGGATATGAGGGCCTGATATATGTTTATTTGATTTTACTAGCAGCTTCCGCTGGTGTGTTACACCATTCTGGAATAAAGATTCCATATTTTACCTTTTTTAGCCATGACAGTGGTCTTCGTCCAAAAGAAGCACCAATGAATATGTTAATTGCTATGGCAATCGCTAGTGTTTTTTGTATTGGTATTGGAGTTATGCCGACAACCTTTTATCAAATACTCCCGTATAATCTTGATTATCAGCCATACGACGCAAGCCATATTGTGGGACAATTCCAGTTAGTTATTTTCGCTATGCTAGCATTTACTTTTCTTATGCGATTTGGATTTTATCCACCTGAGATTGCTTCTACAGTGCTTAACTCTGATTGGCTATATCGAAAGTTTGCACCGTTCATAGGAAAGCCAATTTTAACGGTTTTGAATAAAATAGCAGAGGGAGCAAATACGGTACTTATATCATTCGCTATACAGATCATGGCTCGTATTTTATATATTTTTAAACACCCCGTAATGGGTCCAGTGACTCCGGGCCCCGCCGCAATTGCACTGCTTACACTGCTTATGAGCGTGTTATTTCTTGTAAATATATTATAATAGGACTTCCATTTTTGTAGATGAGAATAAAAAAAAGTAGGTCGGAAATGGCAATTTTCCTTGGAAGTGATATTTTTAGAGGCTCCGGATACGGGCCCGGTCATCCGTTGAATATACCTCGTGTGTGGCCAGTAATAGATATTTGCAGAGCTCAAGGATGGCTACGTGATGAACAGTTTGAAATGGTGCCACCTGCGACAGTGCAAGAGCTAGAGTGTTTTCATACGCGAGATTATATTAACGCTCTCTTGGATGCTGAGCAAAATCAACAATTAGATGAAATACGTTCAAAAAAACACAAAATTGGAACTTATTCAAATCCTATTTACCCAGAGATATATAGAAGACCGGCTACTGCGGCAAAGGCAAGCTTACAAGGCGCACTATATTTAATTTCAGGTAAACACTCAAGAGTATTTAATCCGTCAGGAGGGACTCACCATGGTTTTCCTGACTCAGCAAATGGATTTTGTTTCGTAAATGATCCTGCGATTGCACTTACAACATTGTACCAACGGACGTCAAAAAAAATCGCCTATATTGATATAGATGCCCATCATCCAGACGGTGTTCAGGAACATTTTAGTCACTTGGATAGAATGATTTTATTTTCTGTTCATGAGGCAGATAGATGGCCTCGCACTGGAAAAAAAGGAGACTTTGGCGGTGGTAATGCCCATAACTATCCTTTACCTAGAGGATCAAATGATGAAGATCTGAAAGAGATAATAAATACTCAGATACTTCCTCTTTTAGTTGCTTTCTCGCCCGATTTCATAGTTTTGCAGGCAGGAGCTGATGGTTTAGATGAGGATCCTCAATCTGGGCTATGTTATACTAATAGAGGGTATTGGTTGACTGTTTCAACAATTCTTGAGTTAAACATTCCCATTTTAGTTCTTGGTGGTGGAGGTTATAATCCTTTTACAACGGCACGTGCATGGGCTGGAGTATGGGGTTTAATGGTAGGTGAAAACCCACACGCAACTGAATGTGTTTCTGAGTCGCGGTCCATATTAAAGAGTCTAAAATTTCCTCATAGATTAGGTAAAAATATTCCGGATAGATGGATATCCAGACTTTTTGATTGAAAATAATTTTTCATAACATCGGAATTAATTTTTAATTATAGTTAAAGGTATTTATATGAAAAATCACCTTATAAAACCGGAAATTTTCTCATTTTTGATGTTGTTGGTATTTACTTTTTTTTTCCATATTTTTACATCTTTTGCTTCTGACTTTAATAAAAGTCAGATTATCGTAATAACAGTTGATAAGCATTTTGAGTACTTTAATGTTGAATGTGCTATTTCTAATTCTGAAAAAACAAAAGGATTAATGTTTAGAAAGGAGTTGGGTAAAGATGAAGGCATGCTATTTATTTGGGAAGAGGATGCTTTGCGTCAATTCTGGATGAAAAATACTTTAATTAATCTTGATATTTTATTTATTAACTCTGATTTTAAAATTGTAAATATAGAAGAGCGCGCACAAAGCGGTTCAACTAGGATTATATCTTCAAAATTTCCTGTTAAATATGTATTGGAGATTAATGCGGGTCAGTCAGAAATTCGAAATATAACGCCTGGAGCAACATTGGGTCTAAAAAAACTGCATGACCAATGCTGATTATACTTGGAATTACTTAATCTTATATATATAACACATTTTGTCGGAGTGTAGCGCAGCCTGGTAGCGCATCTGGTTTGGGACCAGAGGGTCGGGAGTTCGAATCTCTCCACTCCGACCAACAATTATTATGAAGTTAGACATATACATCAAAAATCTATAAATGAAACTAGTTTCCTAATTACTATTATATGACTAGAGACAACAAAAATTGAAACCAATGGCCTTTATAGATGTTTAAGGCGCATGTGTTTTAGGCTCACTTTATCATAGCGTTATTTCGTGGTCAGTTTTGTGGGGTTTAAAAGTTAAAATGACAATAGCATAAATTTCAATGGCTAATTTAGTAATGCTAATTCATTTCGGTATAGCCACGTTTATAACGCTGGGCTTTTTTGTTATCCCTCTTGGCTACAAATTTGGCTGGGGCTGGACAAAGCTTTTGAAATTGAGGTTATTACATCTTTTGATGATAGGCATAGTTACTACTGAGGCTATTATTGGATTGACTTGTCCTCTGACAATTTTAGAAAACCTATTACGGGAAGTAAACGAAACTCAAACATTTGCAGCTTATTGGATTAACAGAATTTTGTATTGGGACTTGCCAAGACAACTATTTGTTATAATTTATTCGCTGTGCCTTTCATGGGTAATACTGTTATGGAAATACTGTCCTCCAAATAAAGGACATGGCATTTAGCTACTTTTCTTTTAATTAAAGGTATTTTAATTTTGATCCATTTATTGATTCAAGAAACGTTAATATATGGAAATTTAATTTTCAAATCTAAAACATGAATTTACTTGAGCTTATAAGTCTATAATGGCAGGTAGCATCGATATAATTAAGGCTAGTGCCATAGTTATATTGAAAACCATTCTTTGCTTTTTATTTGCTAAAAATCCAGATATGAAAGTTCCTAAAAAAGTCCACAAACAAGTGCTTATTACTGTAACTAAAACAAAAATTAATACGATAAGGGGTAGTGCTTGCCAGATGCTGCTTGTGGCATCCAAGTATGCAGTTATTGCGCTCATTACAACTGTAACACCTTTTGGGTTAACCCATTGAAAAAGGGCTGCTGTTTGAAAAGAAATTGGTTTTTGGTTTTTTGAGATTTCTGGAGATGATGCAGTCCCAATCTTCCAAACTAGATATAATAAAAAAAACAATGCTATTGTTTTTAGAAAAGAGAAAAGTTGTGGAAACTTGTTAAGAAAACTGCCAAGGCCGAGACCGCCAACAATCACAAGACAACCGAAACCGACACAAATACCAATTATGTGCGGCAAACTTCGTCGAAATCCATAATTGGCACCAGATGCTGCAAGCATAATATTATTTGGGCCTGGCGATATTGCGGCCACTAGAGCAAATATCGAAAAACTAATCAGCGAAGCAAATGTCATTTTGTTTTTTTGTAAAGTCGTATTGCATCTTCAGCAGCTCGAATTAGTGCGCGCGCCTTATTCTGACACTCTTCATATTCCGCTTCAGGGTTGCTGTCATATACAATGCCAGCACCTGCTTGAATATGCATAATATTATTATCTATTATTGCTGTGCGGAGAGCAATACACGTATCCATTTCTCCTGCTGCTCCAATATAACCGATGGCACCTGCATAAATTCCGCGTTTATCGGGTTCTAATTCTTCAATGATCTCCATTGCGCGGATTTTTGGCGCACCAGACACAGTACCAGCTGGAAACCCTGCCATTAATGCGTCAATTGCATCCAAATCCGGGCGTATTTTTCCCCGAACTTCTGATGCTACGTGCATTACATGTGAATAATATTCCACTTCAAAATTAGACACAACTTGGACTGTACCAGGTTCGCTTACTCTCCCTACATCATTACGGCCTAAGTCTAAGAGCATTAAATGTTCGGCTCTTTCTTTTATATCCCCTAACAGATCAGAAGCATTTTTTTGATCCTCTTGGTCTGTTTCCCCTCTTTTGCGGGTGCCAGCAATAGGTCTAATGGTAACCTCACCATCTCGGAGTCTAACCAGAATTTCTGGGCTAGAACCAACAATGCCAACATTTTTGAGTTGAAAACAATACAAAAAAGGAGATGGGTTTAGTCTCCTTAGGCTTCTATAAAGACTCATTGGAGAAAGTGAAAATGGAATAGAAAAGCGCTGCGATAAGACAACTTGAAAGATGTCGCCATTAATTATATAATCTTTCGCATCTTTTACCATACTCTTATATTTTGTTTCCGATAGATTAGCTGATATTTCCGCATTGTTTTCCAATATTTGATTGTGTTCTTCAGAATTGATTGCCGAATTTAATTTACTTTCAGCCGCTGTTATTCGTTTCTGAGCCCTCTCCCAAACAGCTTCAGCTGTTTCATTATTGTCATATCTTATTTGAGTAGCTAACGTTATTGTATCTTGAAGCCTGTCAAAAATTGCAACAATAGACGGTCTTATAAAAATACTGTCATAATGAGACAATGTATCCGGATTATTTCCAGGTATGTCCTCTACATGACGTATCATCTCATATCCAAAATAGCCAAATAATCCCGCAGCCATTGGCGCAAGTGGAAGTGTGTTCTCCATTTTTCCTTCGCTTAATATAGAGCGAAGATTATCAAGAGGATTTTTGGTATTTTCAGATACAAATCTATCTGGATTTGTTTTGGGATTACGATTAATTTCTACAAGATTATCTTTACAGCGCCAAATTAAGTCTGGTTCAATCGCAATAACTGAAAAACGTCCTCTGACTTTTCCACCTTCCACAGACTCAAGAAGGCAGGAATACGAATTTTGCTCTGATAACTTTAACATAGCAGCAACAGCTGTTTGTGTATCAGCAAGTAAAACCCTATAGCAAATTTGATTCTTTCCTTTGGAGTAGTTTAACAAAAACGGCTCAAATGTATGGTGAGAATTGTTGCTATTCATCTTTCACCCTAGTTTCTTAACCTAGAACAAGATTTTTATTGATTATTCTTCCCTATCAATAATTGCTGAACCATCCCAGGATAAAGTTCTAATTTATGGCTTTCGGAAAATCTGACTGATAAAGCCTCAGAAATGTTTTGTGATGCAACAAGATTTAATTGTGATAAGTAAAAAGCTGATGTATCCGTTACTTCTGTCTGATTGGCTGGGAGGATTTCAGATGTTTTAACAATCAGAACTTGCTCTCCTGTTTCAATAATTTTAGCCGTATTTAATGACTGTTCAAAAGCGGTTTCTGCAATTAGACGAGCATATTCATTATCTAACCCAACACCAGAACGACGAAATGGTGTAGTTGAGGAAATATTTTCGAAAATAGATGGACCAATTCTCATGTAGGTCTGTGCTTCAGCTAGAGTTGCAACAATAGCATTTTCAAGAGCATAATCTTTAAATACTCGTCCTTCAACTTCTTCAAATGAACGAGGTCTGGACTCTTTTTCTGTTAATGGTTGGACTACGAAAAAGCTATCATCTCCTGAATCTATCACAGTACTAATTTCATCAATTTCAACGGACCAGCTGGTTTCAAGAAAATCGTTTAATGATATAATTTGACTCTCAATACCAACGAACGCTTCTCCATCGATGTTATTACCCTGCCTATCGAAATCATTTAATATCCGTGTCTTCAGACCATGTTGTAATGCCACTTCTTCCAAGTCTGTTCCTGAACCAAGAGAGTCTTCGATCAGATTTATCTTTTCATAAACCAGGTCAATTGCTTTTTCATTCTCCAAAACAACTTTAATTTGCTCTTTCACATCTTCAAAGTTATTGCTATTCCCAAGTATAACTACATCCACAATAGCAAGATTGTATCCAAAAAGGGATTCAACTGGACCTATGAGGCTACCGGCTTCTGCGTTAAAAATCGCATCAGCCATAGAAGCATCAACATCGTTATAAGTAAGGTCACCCAAAAGAATATCTTCTTTAGTTAGTCCTAACAATGTCTGAGCAACCTCTTCAAATTCAGTACCAGAATCAATAGAATTTCTGGCGGCAAGAGCTTGCTCAGCAGTATCAAAAACCATCTGCCTTACAACACGCCTCTCCGGCGTTGAAAAATCACTTCCTCTTTGTTCAAAAGCTCTCTTCATTTCCTCCAGCGAAACTTTCACCTCTTTTTCAAAAGATTGTGGAGATACATAAAGAAGTTTTACGCTCCTTAATGCTGCCGCATCATAACTCTCTATATTTTCACCATACCATTTGCGAATTTCGTCATTATTTGGGATTGGCTGCTCCTCTGGATTAATTTCAAACGAAATTATCTGCACTTTTCGCCGTTCAAGTTCATATCTAGCTAGTTCTTCCGATAAAATTTCTGGATATCTCGCACCCAATGATATGCTGTCTGCAATTTGCTGTGATATGATAGACTTGTCTAATTGAGACAGATAGTCACCCTCTGACAAGCCTGCTTGGGCCAATGAGCTAATGAAGCGCCCCTGAGAAAAGGCTCCTGTTTCATCATGAAAAGCTTCTTGTCTAAGCAGAGCTGATTTTTGCATAGTTCGTGTGGATACAACATTTAATTTTGCGGACTCTGCCTCAAATAATAAAGTTCTCGCCATACGTGACATTACGTTATTGAGTAAACCAAATTGTAGAGCATCCCCTGTGGGGATATTATTATATTGAGAGCGTCTTATTAAATCAAACTCTTTTGCAACCTCAACTGCCGCAACTGATTTTGAACCAGCCTTGATAGCTTTATCTCCAGCACCAAAAAAACCGGTTGAAACGTCACCTATTCCCCAAATGGCAAATCCTCCAGCTAGAAACACTAAAAAGACTTTCATCAGTGGTGATTTTGAACCTGTTCTTAATGATCGTAGCATAGCGTTCTAAAACCCTTATATGTATGTTTAATTAATTTTCTAAATTCGTTTCTAACAGGGGTTCTACTTAAGGTCAAAGCTACATATACAATCTATATATTTTTTTTATAAAAAGCAAAATTATTATAGTTATTTAAACTATGAAAATACCTGTATATGTTAGAAAATCTTTTACAACAAAAAGATTTGAAGGGTGAAAAAGATGATTTATGCAGCAAATTGGAAAATGAATGGTAATACAAGATTAATAAATCACATGCTATCTGAGATAAAACTGGAAGTAATTCCTTATATCTCCAAAAGTTCTGAAATAATTCTCTGTCTGCCCTCAATTTTTTTGGGGGGGGCGGTGATTTCTTGTAAAAACACACCTATACAAGTTGGTGCTCAAGATTGTAGCTCTCACAAAGACGGTGCTTACACAGGGGAAATCAGCGCTGCTATGATATCTGATGTTGGCTCAGAGTGGTTAATTTTAGGTCACTCTGAAAGAAGGCAATATCATAAAGAGAATAATCCGTTACTCTATGAAAAATTGTTATTAGCTCAGGCAGCGGGTTTGAAAGTTATCTTTTGTGTTGGTGAAACATATGAGCAATATTTAAATGGAACAGCAAAAGAAATACTGGTGGAACAGCTTTCAGTTCTTTTTGATCCAAGTTTTATAAATCTAAATTTTATTATCGCTTATGAGCCTGTCTGGGCTATTGGAACTGGGCTTGTGCCAGAGTTAGAGGATATTAACTTAATCCATCAATTCATAAAGTCGTCAATTTTTGAAAAAACAGAGAGAAAGTCAAACGTTCTAGTTCTCTATGGCGGTTCAGTGAGTCCTGAAAATGTAAAGCAAATAAAGTCGCTATCTAACGTGGACGGAGTTTTGGTGGGGGGAGCTTCTCTTGATCCAGAAAAATTTAAGCAAATATGCTTATGAGCAATATGCGTTTTAATATAAGTTATTTTTTAGCTTTGCCTTTTGCAAAGCGATGTTTTAAAAGAATACAAATTTATTTTGTTTGGTGAGGAAATGACAACCATTTTATTAACTATTCATATCATGATTGCAGTCGCTTTAGTTGGCATTGTATTGTTGCAAAGAAGCGAGGGCGGTGCTCTTGGCATTGGCGGTAGCGGGGGCGGTGGTGGCTTTATGACTGCGAGGGGAACAGCAAATTTATTAACCAGGATAACAGCATTTCTTGCAGCTGCTTTTTTTCTTACATCAATAGGCTTAGCAATATTGGCGGGCAACGGTCGTCAATCAACGTCTATTGTTGATGAGGTTATTCAATCTTCTCCAGTTATTCCAGAAACACCAGTAGTTCCAACTGAGCAATAGCAATGAGTACAAATTCGAGTTATATGCGCATTAATCATAGATTAAAGGGGCGCTGATGACCCGTTTCATATTTATAACAGGTGGTGTTGTTTCCTCCCTTGGTAAGGGGCTCGCTTCAGCAGTGCTTGGTTCTTTATTGCAGTCAAGGGGCTACAAGGTGAGATTACGTAAACTTGATCCTTATTTAAACGTAGACCCGGGTACAATGTCCCCAACCCAACATGGAGAAGTTTTCGTAACTGATGATGGTGCAGAGACAGACCTTGACTTAGGGCATTATGAGAGGTTCACAGGGGTTGTAACTAAAAAAACTGACAATGTAACAACCGGAAGAATTTACTCAGATGTATTGGCTCGGGAGCGACGAGGTGATTATCTGGGTGCCACCATACAGGTGATCCCGCATGTGACAGATGCAATCAAGGCATTTGTTAAGAATGACATAACTGATGAAGATTTTGTTCTGTGTGAAATTGGTGGAACAGTGGGGGATATTGAATCTTTGCCATTTCTTGAAGCAATAAGACAGCTAAGAAATGAGTTGGGAGGTAGCGGATCTTGTATAATTCATGTAACGCTACTTCCTTTTATTCATGCGGCAGGTGAACTGAAAACTAAGCCCACTCAACATTCAGTGAAAGAGTTACAATCTGTTGGATTGCAGCCAGATATTCTTTTGTGCCGAACAGAGCAACCTGTGCCAATAGAACTAAAGAATAAAATTGGACAATTTTGTAATGTAAATGCTGCTGATGTTATCATTGCTGAAGATGTTAGCAGTATTTATACAGTCCCTTTGGCCTATCACGAACAGGGGTTTGATACGCAAATTTGCCATCATTTTAATCTCGAAAATAAAAAACCAAATCTAAAAAGATGGCTTTCAATAGCAGATGCTTATGAGCATCCAGAGGGTAAAATTACAATTGCTATTGTTGGTAAATATACCTCACTACAAGATAGCTATAAATCTCTTGGAGAAGCAATTGCGCATGGAGGGATTGCGAATAAATTGAGAGTAGAGGTTGAGTGGATAGATTCTGAGGTATTTGAGACAGAAAATAATGATATTTTGTCATATCATTTAAGCAATATATCTGGTTTGCTTGTCCCAGGTGGTTTTGGAAAAAGAGGCGCCGAGGGTAAGATAAATGCAATACGTTTTGCGCGTCAGAGGCAGATACCTTTTCTAGGCATCTGTTTTGGGATGCAGATGGCGGTTTTGGAAACAGCTCGAACCCTTGGTAATCTTCCAAAAGCCAATTCGAGTGAATTTGGCCGAGGCGGTGATTTGCTTGTTGGGCTTATGACAGAATGGATTGCTGATAACTCAGTTGAAAAACGAACACACCTTGATGATATGGGAGGGACCATGAGACTTGGCGCTTATCCATGCAATATTAAAGAGGACAGTCTTGCCTCGAAAATTTATAATGATTGCCAAATATCAGAGCGCCACCGTCATCGTTATGAGGTAAATATTAATTTTAAAGAGCATCTTGAAAAAGCGGGTCTGTACATCTCAGGCTTTTCTCCAGATGGCGCGCTACCTGAGATCGTGGAAAGAAGGGATCACCCATTTTTTATAGCAGTGCAATTTCATCCTGAATTAAAATCAAAACCATTCCAGCCGCACCCATTGTTTACAGAATTTGTATCAGCTGCTGGAAAACATTTGAGATTGGTATAGTAGAGCATATGACAATGCAGCCTTATTTTAAACCAATTGAAGTTGGATCCTTTACCATAGGCAAGGGTTCGCCACTAGTTTTGATTGCGGGCCCATGTCAAATAGAAGGTAGTGACCATGCGTTATATCACGCAGAGGAGTTGCTTAAAGCCAGTGAAAAATCTGGCGTCAATTTTGTCTATAAATCCTCCTTTGATAAAGCTAACCGAACCACAGCTAAATCCCCTAGGGGAGTTGGAATTGATGAGGGTCTTCGCATTTTAGAGAAAGTAAAAGAGCAATTTCTCTGTCCTGTGTTAACAGATGTTCACACATCAGAACAATGTGAGGTTGTATCAGCAGTTGTTGATATTATACAAATACCAGCTTTTTTGTGTAGACAAACAGATTTGTTGATATCTGCTGGAGAATCAGGAGCTATTATTAATATTAAAAAAGGTCAGTTTTTGGCTCCTTGGGATATGAAGCATGTTGCTGCCAAAGTTGCGTCAACCAATAATAATAAAATACTTTTGACAGAACGTGGAACAAGCTTCGGGTATAATACACTTGTATCTGACATGCGTTCTATACCTCAAATGGCGCTGTTGGGTTATCCAGTCATTTTTGACGCCACCCATTCTGTTCAACAACCAGGAGGGCTCGGAAGTTCTTCTGGTGGACAAAGAGAATTTGTTTCTGTTTTAGCTCGCGCAGCTGTAGCGGCTGGTGTCTCCGGTGTTTTTATTGAGAGCCACAGAGATCCCAATAACGCGCCTTCTGACGGCCCCAACATGCTACCTTTAGATGAAATGCAAGCACTTCTCAGCCAATTAGCCGAAATTCACAGTTTATGTCATTCAACAGGATCATAAATTTTATGCATGAGCCGATTTGATCCTATTGATGCTTTTTGTCAAGGTAACGTAAATAGCAATTATTATCGAGGATAACGATGTCAGCAATTATTGATATTCAAGCAAGACAAATTTTAGACTCCCGAGGAAATCCAACAGTTGAAGTTGATGTTGTCCTAGAGGATGGTTCTTTTGGAAGAGCTGCCGTTCCTTCAGGTGCTTCAACAGGAGCTTATGAAGCAGTCGAATTAAGAGATGGTGACAAAAAACACTATGGTGGTAGGGGTGTTTTAAAGGCAGTTGACTCTGTTAATCATGAAATATTTGACTCGCTTTCAGGAACAAATGCTTTAGACCAGCGAAGTATTGATTCAGACTTAATAGAACTTGATGGCACCGAAAATAAATCAAGGCTTGGGGCAAACGCAATTCTTGGTGTTAGCCTTGCTGTTGCGCGTGCGGGCGCAGCTAGCGCTAAATTACCTTTATGGCGATACTTAGGGGGAGTTAACGCGCATCTTTTGCCAACTCCTATGATGAATATTTTAAATGGTGGTGCACATGCTAATAATAGATTGGATATACAAGAGTTTATGATTATGCCGATAGGTGCGAAATATTTTTCAGACTGTCTACAAATGGGAGCTGAAATTTTTCATGCTCTAAAATCTGAATTAATGCAAAAAGGACTAGCAGCATCTGTTGGTGATGAGGGTGGCTTTGCTCCTGATTTAAATAACACCGTTGAAGCTCTAGATTTTGTGAGTATAGCAATAGAAAATGCAGGGTACACCTTGGGGAGGGATATTGTGATTGCGCTAGATGCTGCTGCATCTGAATTTTATAAAGATGGTAAGTATTATCTTTCAGGTGAGGGTAAAACACTTACCAGCAGTCAAATGATAAATATGTGGAGTGAGTTATCATCTAATTATCCAATTGTTTCTATAGAAGATCCTTTGGATGAAGATGATTGGAGTGGATTTAATAAGCTTACTTCAATGATAGGTAATAGTGTTCAGATTGTAGGTGATGACCTCTTTGTTACTAATCCAAAAAGGCTAGCTCGTGGCATAAAAGAAAAATCAGCCAATGCAATTCTGATTAAATTTAACCAGATTGGCACATTAACTGAGACGTTAAACGCTATTTCGCTTGCCCAAAAATCAGGATATGGGGTTGTTATTTCACACCGCTCTGGTGAAACCGAGGATAATTTTATCGCAGATTTGGCAGTAGCATCAAATGCTGGTCAAATAAAAACTGGCTCTATGTCGCGTTCAGATAGGCTTGCAAAATACAATCAATTGGCAAGGATAGAAGGAGAATTAGGAACGGCTTCCGAATATGCAGGCGAAACTGTTTTGCTAGCTAAATAGTTATGGTTTCAAATTATTAGAAATTTAGTTTTTGTTGACATGACATTTTGAATTTGATTCACTTTGATAAGTTGGCTGGGAATAAAGGAAGATATCAAAGATGAGGGCAAATAAAATGCAGAACCGTCCCTTGACTTATTTTGGTAGCTTTATGCTTTTAGGTACTCTGATAGCTTTCTTTGGCTTTCATTCTCTTACAGGTGAACGTGGTTTACTGATGCGTGACAATTTAGATAGAGAAATCACTTCAGCACAAGAGCATCTTTATTTACTCAAAAAGAAAAATACACAGCTTCAAGCTCGCATTTCCCTTTTGAGTGGTGACGCGATTGATAAAGATATACTGGAAGAAATGGTAAGAAGTGAACTTGGTCTTTTTGCAAATAACGAAATACTCATTTTGACAAATTAAAAGTCTGAAAAATCGAAATAAGTTGATTGTGGAATTATTTAACCATAATTCAGTTTATATTAAAAAAATTCAATAAAAACAATAATATAAAATAGTTGCAAAAATTACATTTTTAAAACACACTTAGAGTGTCCCATTGTTGTAAATTTACACTCATTAATTATAAAAATGTTCTACTTATTTAAATATAAAAAATTCTTGAAACCAGGAGTAATCCATTGTGATCCCTAAACCAAAGCAAAAACGTATTAAAAATCCTAGTAAATCTGGAAGACCTCCAAAGTCCACACGCAAGCTAAAAAATTCTAAACCCAATAAAAAAAGCTTGTTATCAATGCACCATGACATGCTTCTAATCAGACGTTTTGAAGAAAAAGCAGGCCAGCTTTACGGGATGGGGAAAATAGGGGGATTTTGTCATCTATATATCGGACAAGAGGCCGTTGTTGTTGGATTGCAATCAGTGAATGAAGAACAAGACAGCATCATTACTTCATATAGAGATCATGGTCACATGCTTGCCTGTGGAATGGAACCAGCTGGCGTAATGTCAGAGCTAACAGGAAGAGCGGTTGGTTACTCAAAGGGAAAAGGAGGTTCAATGCATATGTTTAGCCGTGAAAAAAACTTTTACGGAGGGCATGGGATTGTTGGTGCACAAGTGCCAATTGGAGCTGGGCTCGGTTTTGCTCATAAATATAAGAATGATGGCGGTGTTGCAATGACTTATCTCGGAGACGGAGCTGCAAATCAAGGTCAAGTATATGAGACATTTAATATGGCAGCATTATGGAAGCTTCCTGTAATTTTTATCATTGAAAATAATCAGTATGCAATGGGTACATCAACCCCAAGGTCTACTGCAGGAACTGACTTATATGAGCGGGGCGCTGCATATGGTATTGTCGGAAAACAGGTGGATGGTATGGATGTATTAGCCGTACGGGAGGCTGGTATTAAAGCTATAGATTATGCTAGGTGCGGGAAAGGACCATATATTTTAGAGATGAAAACATACCGTTATCGAGGTCATTCGATGTCGGATCCTGCAAAATATCGGACGCGAGAAGAAGTAGACGCAATGCGCAAACAGCATGATCCGATCGATCATCTTCGAGATGTGTTACTAAGAGAAGGTATTGAAGAAGCTGAGTTAAAGCAACAAGATACAGAGGTCAAAAAAATTATATCTGACGCAACGGATGTAGCGCTTGGAGCTCCGGAACCAACGCCAAATGAGCTATTCACCGACGTATTAATTGAAGTTATTGAATAAATACATTGTTCATGAAGAAATAAATATAACCATATAACGATTTTAACATTAACAAAAACTAAGGTATTTACTTATGTCATATGAAATTAAGATGCCAGCATTATCCCCAACAATGACAGAGGGGATGCTTTCTAAATGGCTTGTGGAAATAGGTGATGAGATACGCTCTGGAGATGTTATTGCAGAAATTGAGACTGATAAGGCAACTATGGAGGTTGAAGCCGTGGAAGACGGCATTGTTACTCAGTTAGTAGTCGATGAGGGCACACAGTCAGTACCTGTGGGTAAGGTGATAGCTATTGTCTCTGTTGATGATAACAACGAGCAAACGGATAATGGCAAAAGTAATACAATTGCAGTAGGAATGTCAGAAATTGGAAACGAACGAGAGCTAAAAACCCAAAGCGAAGGGGTGGCTAAAGAGATACAGGGCTTAAAAGAAGTGGCTCTGTTGCCAGCGATGAATTGGGACGGTCCTGTAAGAAATATGACTGTCCGCGAAGCGTTAAGGGATGCGATGGCTGAAGAAATGAGGTGCGACGAAAAGATTTTTATCATGGGAGAAGAGGTTGCTGAATATCAGGGGGCTTATAAAGTCACTCAAGGATTGTTAGAAGAATTTGGAGAACAACGCGTCATTGATACACCCATTACTGAACATGGATTCACAGGCTTAGCAGTAGGAGCTGCTTTTGGAGATTTGCGACCAATTGTTGAATATATGACATTTAATTTTTCAATGCAGGCAATAGATCAGATTATTAATTCAGCCGCAAAAACACTTTATATGTCGGGTGGGCAAATGGGTTGTCCTATTGTTTTTAGGGGGCCAAATGGGGCGGCAAGTAGGGTGGCTGCACAGCATTCGCAATGTTTTGCCAGCTGGTATGCGCATTGTCCCGGATTGAAAGTGGTATCCCCATGGTCTGCCGCGGATGCCAAGGGATTGCTAAAATCAGCTATAAGAGACCCAAACCCCGTAATATTTCTTGAAAATGAAGTAATGTACGGGCAAAGTTTTGATGTGCCAGATACAGATGAATGGTTAGTTCCAATAGGTAAGGGTAATATCGTTAAACAAGGAAGTGATGTAACTATCACTGCATTTTCCATAATGGTAGGAAAAGCTCTTGAGGCAGCTCAGGAACTCAGTAAAAAGGGTATAGAGGCAGAAGTCATAGATTTACGAACTTTGCGTCCTCTTGATATTGACTTGATTGTTCAGTCAGTAAAAAAAACCAATAGACTAATTTCTTGTGAGGAGGGTTTCCCTTTTGCTGGAATTGGTGCCGAACTAGGAATGCAGGTTAATGAAAAAGCATTCGATTATTTGGATGCGCCCATTATGAGAGTTACCGGTAAGGACGTGCCAATGCCATATGCAGCAAATTTAGAGTTGCTTACTTTGCCTCAGAGTGATGACGTGATAAAGGCTGCCTTAAAAGTTTGTTACAGCGAAGAGGATAGTTAAAATGGCAATAGATATTTTGATGCCAGCTTTGTCACCTACAATGACTGAGGGAATACTATCAAAATGGCTTGTAAAGCAGGGTGATGAAGTGCGTTCTGGCGACGTTATTGCTGAGATTGAAACGGATAAAGCAACAATGGAGGTTGAGGCTATTGAAGATGGTGTGGTTGGTAAAATTGTTGTTGCTGAAGGAACGGAGGGTGTGGCGGTAAATTCGGTCATTGCTATTTTATTTGAAGATGGAGAAAATCTGGAGAATATATCCAATAAAACAGCCAAACAAGAGCAAAAACTAAGCTCTGATGCAAAAATTTTAGAAGATAATAAAGGTAAGAGCATAAAAAATATTAATAAGCAAAAACAAGATGAGCCGCCAAGAGTTAATTTATCATTTAGTGGTTTAGTAAAAAACAATAGCGTCAATGAAAGACCAAAAGGTAATAGAATTTTTGCAACTCCATTAGCAAGAAGAATAGCTAAGCAAAATAACATTGAGCTTGCTAAAGTTGAGGGAACGGGTCCATATGGTCGAGTTATAGAGCGTGATATTTTAGCATATAGTAAAATTTTAAAGCCTAAAGAAGCAACAAAAATCATGCAGACAGTATCTTCTACTGAGGGACGGTTTGTCCCTCACACCTCAATGAGACGCACGATTGCAGATAGGTTACAATACTCTAAAAAAACAGCACCTCATTTCTACTTGACAGTTGAATGTTCGTTAGATCGTCTCTTGGAAAACAGAACTCAACTGAATGAAATGGCACCGCAGGGTATTAAGATTTCTGTAAATGATATGATTATAAAAGCAAGTGCTATGGCTTTAGTGAAAAAACCAGAGGTAAATGGGTGGTTTGAAGAGGATGGATGTCGGTATTTTGATACAGCAGATATTTGTATGGCGGTTGCTATAAAAGGTGGTTTAATTACTCCTGTAATTCGGTCTGTTGAAAAGCTGGGAATGTCCGAGCTATCTGAAATTACGAAGGATCTCGCAATTAGAGCGAGAGAAGGAAAATTAAAACCAGAAGAATATAATGGTGGAAGTTTTACTATATCAAATTTAGGCATGTTTGGCATTAAAGAATTTGCTGCAGTAATCAATCCACCGCAAAGTGCTATTATAGCTGTTGGGGCAGGTGAGCAGAGAGCAGTTGTAAAAGATGGTGAACTTGCTATTGCGACAATGATGAATGTCACACTTTCTGCTGATCATCGTATTGTTGACGGAGCTTTGGGTGCAGAATGGTTGCAGGTTTTTAAAGGATTTATTGAAAATCCGGTCACAATGTTAATCTAAATAATCTAAAAAGGGCAGTCATGACTGATTTTAAAAAATTTGATTTAATAGTAGTTGGTGGAGGTCCAGGTGGATATGTTGGTGCTATCAGAGCAAGCCAACTTGGTCAGAGAGTAGCCGTTATTGAGAAAGAAAATCTTGGTGGTGTATGTTTAAATTGGGGATGTATCCCAACTAAAGCACTGCTTCGTGCAGCTGAGCTAAAAAATAATGTGTCACATCTAAGCGAATTTGGTATTGAAATAAAAGGTGAAGTTGATATTAATCTTGAAAAGATTGTTTCTCGTTCTCGACAAGTAGCTAAGCGTTTGTCAGCTGGCGTGTCGCATCTGATGAAGAAAAACAAAGTTAATGTTTTTAACGGTGTTGCAAAGATCGAAAAAAAAACGTCCAGTGACTGGCAGATAGCTGTCAAGGGAAAAAATGACTTATTTTTAGAAGCACCAAACATCCTTCTAGCTACGGGAGCGCGAGCGAAGCAAATATCCGGTATGGAAGCAGATAACGAGAGAATTCTAACATATCGAGAAGCTATGGTTCCTAAATCAATGCCAAAATCATTGCTTGTTGTTGGATCGGGAGCTATTGGAATAGAGTTTGCCAGTTTTTATAATGATATGGGAGTTGATGTAACTATTGTCGAGGCAATGGATAGAATTCTTAATTCTGAGGACAAAGAAATTTCGGACATTGCGCGTAAATCATTTGAAAATCGTGGTATTAAAATACACACGTCTGCTAAGCTCGAAGGAATTTCTAAATCTGAAAAGGAAGTAATTTCCACCATTACAATAGCTGGTAAAAAGCAAAAGATATCGAGTGATATAATTATTATGGCTATTGGCATCATCGGTAATATAGAGAACCTTGGATTAGAGGAAATTGGTGTTAAAACAGAAAAAGGTCATATTGTAACGAATGGGTTTGGTGCAACCAATATAAAGGGTATTTTTGCTATTGGAGATGTGACTGGACCACCATGGCTGGCTCATAAAGCTAGTCATGAGGCAATTATTTGTGTTGAAGCAATGAACAAACAAATTAGTGCGCATCCGTTAGCAAAAAATACTGTGCCTGGGTGTACTTATTGTAGGCCTCAAATAGCTTCTATTGGTTTAACAGAAGAAAATGCAATGGCCGAAGGACATCAAATAAAAGTAGGGCGATTTCCGCTTTTAGCTAACGGTAAAGCTATTGCTATGGGTGAAGAAGAGGGTCTTATTAAAACTATATTTTGCTCAACAACAGGGGCATTACTTGGTGCTCATTTAATAGGTGCAGAGGTTACTGAAATGATTCAAGGCTATGCTATTGCTATGGCACTTGAGACTACAGAGGCAGAATTGATGCATACCGTATTTCCACATCCTACAATATCAGAGGCAATGCAAGAATCCGTCCTTGACGCATTTGACAAAGCGATCCATTTCTAAGGTTAGTGTAATAAATTTTTAATCACCTAGTGTATGCTGAATTATAAGTATAAAGGAGGCAATAGTGCCATCTCCTAATACAACGATTGGTGGCAAACGTCACCCAGAAAAGCAGAAAAATAAATCTATGCCCCAGCCAAAACGGCCGAGCTGGTTGCGCGTGAGGGCACCAATTGGAAAGGATTTTGAGGAAACGCGTAATTTAATGCGTGACCAAAACTTAGTTACCGTTTGTGAAGAAGCAGCGTGCCCCAACATAGGTGAATGTTGGTCTCAAAAACATGCTACCATGATGATACTTGGGTCCATTTGCACTCGTGCTTGTGCTTTCTGTAATATTGCTACCGGCAAACCAGATTTATTAGATCCGCACGAACCTGAGCATGTTGCACATGCAGTAGCCAAGTTAAATCTAAATCATGTGGTCATTACATCTGTTGACAGAGATGACTTGGAGGATGGTGGAGCCACTCATTTCGCTCAGACTATAATCGCTATACGCTCAATGTCTCCATCAACTACTATTGAAATTTTAACACCGGATTTTTTCCGAAAGCCTGGAGCTTTAGAGATCGTTATTGAAGCCAAGCCAGATGTATTTAATCATAATATGGAGACAGTCCCGAGATTATATAAAACAATTAGACCTGGAGCACGATTTGAGCACTCGCTTTCTATATTAGCAGAAGTTAAGAATCTTGATCCTATGATTTTTACCAAGTCTGGCATAATGGTGGGACTTGGTGAGACGAATGATGAGGTAGCTTCCATAATGGATGATTTGAGAGATGTTAATGTTGATTTTATGACAATTGGCCAATATCTTCAACCAACTCCAAAACACGCGCCCGTTGATAGGTTTGTAACACCAAATATATTTTCTTATTTTGAGGGATTAGGTAGGCAAAAAGGGTTCTTAATGATGGCGTCCACACCATTAACGCGTTCTTCATATCATGCAGATGCTGATTTTCAGGCTTTAAAATTAGCACGGAAAAAAATACTTTCGTAATGACGGTTCATTCTGAAACAAGAATAATCAATCATAAACCAGAGGATTTATTCGACCTCGTTGCTGATGTTAAGAGGTACCCAGAATTTCTTCCATGGTGTCTTGCTGCTAGAATTAGAACACAAAGAGAAAGAGAATTAACAGCAGATTTAATAATTGGTTTTCAGATATTTAAAGAGCAATTTACTTCTAAAGTATTAATAGACAGGGATAGGCTTGAGATTGACACAAGTTATGCTGATGGTCCGTTTAAATACCTACAAAATCATTGGAAATTTATACCACATCACGATGGCTGTGAAATCGATTTTTATGTGGACTTTGAATTTAAAAGTAGATTATTACAAACCGTAATGGAGACTTTGTTTACAGAGGCTGTTAGACGTATGGTGAAGGCATTTGAGAATAGAGCAGACGAACTCTATTGAATTTCGTTTTATACTATTAAATTTAAATTCTCCAACGCCCGCTGCGTTGTTTGGACACGTACAGAATGTCTATCACCGTCAAATATATATCTATTTATTTTGCCTATTCCACCTTTTTTAAGAATACAGATGTAAACAAGCCCAACTGGCTTTTCGGCGCTTCCCCCTTCAGGTCCCGCGACGCCAGAAACAGCTATTGCGAAATCGGCTTCACCGTTGCTCGCAGTCAATGCCCCACTTGCCATTTCAGAAACTGTTTGTCCCGACACAGCACCATGTAATTCTAGCGTCTCAGATTTAACGCCAAGCATTTCCATTTTTGCTTCATTGCTATAGGTGACGAATCCTCTCGAGAATATAGCAGAAGAGCCTGGGATGTCAGTAAGAGTAGCTGCTATCATGCCACCAGTACAAGACTCTGCGCAACAGACTCGTTCGCCTTTATGCCCTAATTTAGATAAAAGTTTTTTGGCAAAAAAAGATAGCTTATCCAAGTTTGAGCTCCCACCAGTTATTTAAACATAAAAGAATGACACCAGACATTAACCCTGCAACTAAATCGTCTGTAACTATACCCACGCCCCCATTTAAACGTTCTGCCCAATTAATAGGCCAAATTTTCGTAATGTCCAATAATCTGAATAGAATAAAGGCTGCAAAGAAATACTTGATATCATGTGGTACAAACAATAACGCTATCCATTGCCCAGCTACCTCATCAATGATTATTTTACCTGAGTCCTGAGTATTGGTCACTTTGGAGTAATAATTAGCTGCTATAATTCCAATAATTGAAATACCTATCGTTAATATAAGGAATAGTGGCCAACTAACAGGGATTAATATATAACCTATTATAATTGCTATTGCAGATCCGGCTGTTCCAGGGGCTGGCAGGTTTCGACCAATTGGCCCTAATGTTGCAAGTTCACATAGTAGATCATGTATTGAAAAATTCATTATTTAGTTCTCTATTATTCATTGCTGCAACAGACATGGTCACTGTTGCAATAGCACTTAGTCCTTCTTTTCTGCCAGTAAAACCCAGTCTTTCAGAAGTGGTCGCTTTAATGGAGATACCTTGTGTTTGCATGTTACATATCTTAGCTAAACGCATTATCATTTTTTCTCTGTTGGGCCCAATTCTAGGCATTTCGCAAATTATCGTAATATCAATAAAATTAATTTTTGCATCGGCATTTTCTACTTTTTTTAGTGCGTATTTCAAGAAGGTTTCTGAATTAGCATCCTTCCACTTTTTATTAGATGGTGGAAAATGAGTTCCAATATCACCGTCAGCCAAACATCCAAAAATAGCGTCGCATAATGCATGTATTCCAACGTCTCCGTCAGAATGTGCCTCGATTGCAAATTCATGATCAATTTCAACTCCACAAATCTTTATACTATGTCTTTTCTCACTGGTGTCCCAAGGGCGAAATTTATGAACATCATAACCAGTTGCAACTCTTGTTTCATAATTTGTTTCAAGTAATTGTTTCAAAGCAATTAAATCCTCTTTAAAAGTAATTTTTTGTAATTTTGGGCTCCCAACTACCATAGCAACTTTTATTCCATTCCTTTCAACCAGACTAGAGTCATCGCTTGCATAGAATTCTTTTTTTAAAATGTTCTGACTTTGCGTTCCCATAAATAAATTTTTGTAACTGTCTTCTATAATCTCCGTTTCAAATATCTGTGGAGTTTGGGCAGACACTAATTCGTTCCGTTTTAATGTTTCGCTGACATGGACCCCATCGAATTTTTTTATCGTATCAATAGTATTTAGCACAGGTATGACTGCTTTTTCACCAATTTGAAGCTTTTCTATTAATCTCTCTAAAACAGCGCTTGGCAAGATGGGTCTTGCTGCATCATGAATTGCAACATATGGTTTTTTTGAAGGTAATTTACTTCGAAATTTAAGAGCATTCCACACCGATGCACTCCTGGTATCACCTCCATACACCCAATTTATTTGAGGATTTTCGTTAAAAAAAGTTTGATTGATATTTGTTTTTGGGGGAAATACAACAATTACCGAGTGGCAAGCCGAATGAAATCTAATATTATCTAGAGCAATTTGCCAAATTGGAAGCTTTCCAATAATTGCAAATTGCTTTTGAAATCTAGTGCGCTCACCTTTTCCTGCTGCTAGGAGAATAACATCAAATTCTATTGCGAAGTTTTTTTTCATATTCTGTTTAAAGCATAGAGTTAAAAATTTGTCTAATTTACAAAATTGAACTTCTGTGGTGGATTTAATAAAAATAATTGCCTATTATTTACGCAATTTGTAATTTTGAGTATTTATTATGCAGCTCACAGTTGGCTCTATAAAACTTCCACACGCGGCGGTGCTGGCACCGATGTCAGGAATAACCGATCAGCCGTTTCGCAGAATTGTGAAATTGCTAGGTGGAGGACTTGTAGTATCAGAAATGGTGGCAAGTCATGCCATTTTAAATTCAATAAAAAAAGAAATTAGAAAACTCAAATTTTCTGCGAAAGAAGAGGCGCCCCTTTCAATCCAATTAGCTGGTTGGGAACCAGCAATAATGGCAGAGGCTGCAAAAATAGCAGAACAGCTTGGAGCATCAATAATTGACATCAATCTTGGTTGTCCTGCTAAAAAAGTAACAGGGCGATTTTCTGGCTCTGCGCTTATGCAGAATCCTGTATTAACCGCAGAAATTTGTTCTGCTGTTGTGAATGCTACTAGTATCCCTGTAACATTAAAGATGCGGCTGGGTTGGGATGAGTTGAATAAGAACGCGCCGGAAATTGGCTTGCTTGCTGAGGAAGCTGGGGTAAAAATGCTTGTAGTTCATGGTAGGACACGTATCCAAATGTATAAGGGGGAAGCAGATTGGAAAGAAATAAGAAAAACGGTAGATCAAGTCTCAATACCGGTGCTGGCAAATGGTGACATTAACAACTTGAGCAACGTACAAACTGCATTAAGTCAGTCTGGTGCCCAAGGTGTTATGATCGGGCGAGGAGCTCAAGGTAAACCATGGTTTTTAGGACAAGTTGGAGACCTTTTGTCTAATAACAAAATTAGGGAGACTCCGAAAGTTCAACAAATAAAGGAAATTATGTTAACCCATTTAGAAGACATGCTTATTTGTTATGGTTCAAATGGTATGCGTTTAGCTCGTAAACATATAGCTTGGTATGCACATGGATTGCCAGGTTCTGCTGCTCTGAGAGAAGTTGCTAATAATACTCATAATGCAAATATAGTTTTTGATGCCGTTAATAGCTTTTTTAATAAGCAATGTGAGGTCGCTTAGTGCAGACAAAAATCTTTGATAAAAAACAGGAAGATCTTCCGGCAGGTTATATTGTATTAGATTCTTTGCCGCATCCCATAATAATTTTGGATAATTCAAACCATTTTGTTTGGCTTAATCATGCAGCCGAGACTTTTTTTAACTCGAGTCTTGCTATCTTTAGTGGAACTTCAGCAGAGGATTATTTCAACCCTAACTCAGTTTTGATCAAAATGATTAATAGGGCTAGAGAGACGACTAGTTCACTAAGTGAGCATTCTGTGAGCATTTCAGCACCTAAATTGAAAGACACAACAGTGAATATCCAAGTAGCACCTTTCTACCAAAATAACGAATTCACAATTATTTCATTACAAAAAAATTCACTAGAGCAAATTGCAAAATCAAGGAATATTTTTAAGGGAGCGGCTTTATCTATGTCAAAAGTTACTGCACTTTTAGCCCACGAAATCAGAAATCCATTGGCAGGTATCAGAGGTGCTGCAGAACTACTGGAGCCAGAACTAGTGAGGGAGAATCGAGAATTAAGCAAGCTCATTGTAACTGAAACTGACAGAATAATAAAATTATTGGAAAGAATTGAAAAACTGTCAGCTGATAGACAGCTTCAATTAGAAGAAATAAATATTCACGAAGTATTAGACTATTGTTTAATGGTAAATAGTTCATCTTTTGGAAAACATCTCATCATCAAAAGAGATTTTGATCCTTCATTGCCAATGATATTTGCTGATAGAGACCTTTTAATTCAACTTTTCCTTAATTTGTTTAAAAATGCTTCTGAAGCAACTAGTAAGAATGACAGTCTCACCGTTAAAACATCTTATGCTTTGTCTATGCCCCATTCCGCTTCTGATCAATATGGGTTAAATCAATTACCGTTCCAAATAGATATTATTGACACAGGGAGTGGAATTTCACCCGAGTTGCAAGGTTATGTGTTTGAGCCATTTGTGTCCAATAAACTTAATGGATCCGGGTTGGGATTAGCTCTTGTAGCTTCTGTTGTGTCAGAGCACGGTGGAGCTATCGAAGTGAGTTCGTCTGAAGGTGAAACACGTTTTAAAATTAATCTTCCAATTGAAACAGTCGAGAAAAACCAAAAATCATTCAACCGATTAGAGGAAAGATTGTGATGAATAAAAACGCACAATTTATTGTGGCAGATGACGATAGATCAGTGCGGACCTTTCTTGTGCATGCATTAACAAGACAGGGCTACAAAGTATCTGCTGTGACAACATTGGCTGGTTTGTGGGATTTTATAATGTCTAATAGAGGTAACATACTTATAACAGATGTTGGATTTCCGGATGGGGATGTGCTTGACGTTCTTCCAAGAATAAAAAGGGAGCGGCCTGACTTACAAATTATTGTTATGAGCGCAAGAACTAATTTGTTAACCGCCATTAAGGCCCAAAAGTACGAAGTTATAGATTATTTTCCTAAACCATTTGAATTAGGAAAGTTAATAGAGGTATGTAATCGTGCAGCAAAATTTTTCTCTATGACAGAAAAAAAAGACAAGGTGGCATTCAGTGCTTCGAGTTCAAACCAACTTATTATTCCAGAGACGATCGCTATTCCTTTGGTAGGACAGTCAGCAGCAATGCAAAATACGTTCAGATTGTTGACAAGATATTCTACCACAAAAGTTCCAGTTTTAATTCACGCTGAGGCTGGTTCGGTGAAGGAAGAAATTGCACGTACGTTATGTCAAATAGGTAATCAAAAGCCAAAAGAGTTTATGTCTATTAACCTATCCTACACACCCTCTGATGAGCACTTAAATTTATTATTTGGTCACGAAAATATACTTAAATCAACACGTAGTAAAACTTTATTCATAAATAACATTCAGCTTTTATCAAGTGATGCGCAACGAGCATTAATGAGCTATTTAGATAAATCCAATTTGACTCCATATCGACCGGAGAGAATAATAGTTGGCACAAGCATTGATCTAAGAAATTATGTTTCTCAAGGATTATTTAGGGATGATTTATATTTTTTTCTCTCGTCGGCCTATCTCTCTGTACCTCCATTGAGGGAACGACTTGAAGATGTCAAAACACTGTCCACTGTTATTTGCAAAAGTCTAAGTGAAGAATTTGGTGTAATGAAAAACTTACAAGGAAGTGCTGTTGATCGACTGCAAGCCTATAGTTGGCCTGGAAATTTGCGAGAATTAATGTTTCTTTTAAGAAGGCTCTTTGTAAATAATGTGTCAAATGAGATAACAGTTTCCGAAGTTTCATTAGAGATAAACGAATTACAAAGCAATTTTTCAGATGACAAAGAAAAATCTCTTAGAGATTCTGCAAAATATCATATTGAAAAATACTTTAATTCTTTAGGAGATGATCTACCCTCTTCAGGTTTATTTGAACAAATTTTAAGGGAAGTGGAGAGGCCGTTAATACAGGCTACAATGAGACGAACATCGGGAAACCAAATTAAAGCCTCTAAAATATTGGGAATAAACCGAAACACATTACGAAAAAAAATTAAACAATTAAATTTACCTTTATCACGCAATGGATATAAATAGGCATATAGAATGCTATTTCGTATTACTAAATCATTTTGGCCCGATACAAGCGAGGCAAGCTTTGGAAAGTTACTGCAGTTAATTTCCGGTGTTGTTTTAATTAGTGTTCTTATAAGTATATTCAGTTTGCTTGCGTTATCTACGGTAGAAACATTACCGCAACAATCAGAACTTTTATTATCTATTTTTGCAGGCTCAAGTCTTTGCCTTATAGGACTACTCTTTATCATTATAAGACAAATTATAAAGCTATTTGTTGAAAAAAAGCAAAAGAAGGCCGGTTCTCAATTGCAAATGAGGCTTGCTATTTTATTTGGTGTCCTAACAGTATTTCCCTCAATAATAGTAGCAAGCTTTGCGGTGTCAGTCGTTGATTATTCTTTGCGGGGTTGGTTTTCAGAGCGCATTTCTACAGCGGTAAACGATTCTGTGACAATTGCTGATGCTTATCTTGAAGAACATACACGTTCTATTCGTGGACAGGTTCTTGCAATGGCAAATGATGTAAATAGAGATGGCTTAAAATTAGTTCAGAATAAGCAAATTTTTGATAGGTTTATTACTGACCAAGTTGGTATTAGAAATCTCTCGGAGGCGGTAATAGTAGATGGCACTGGTCAAATCATAGCAAAGTCAAGATTTGCATTCGCTATCATTTTTTCAGAATTAAATCGAGATTGGCTGAACCGTGCAAGAAATGATGAAGTGGTCATAAGCAGAGCGAATGACAATACAAAAATACAAGCTCTTGTAAAACTCAATAATTTTGTTGATGCATATTTACTTGTTGGAAGATTTATTGACTCTGACGTTCTTCAAGCGGTAGATAAAACACGATTAGCAGTGTCAGACTACCAATCACTTTCCATAAGACAATTTGACCTTCAGATCTCAATGGCGGCTATTTTTGCTGTCATATCCTTATTCCTTTTGCTTTCAGCACTCTGGATAGGCCTTAGTTTATCAAGTGCAATCACAGAGCCTCTTAGAGGCATAATTTTAGTTGCTGACTCAGTTAGGGAGGGTGATTTAAATTCAAGGGTTGATATTAAAACAGATTTGGACGAAATATCACTTCTTGGTGTAAGTTTTAACAGAATGATGGACGACTTATCATTAACACAGAGGCAACTCGTGCATGCAAATAAGCAATTAGATCAGAGACGTGAATTTACTGAAGCAGTATTATCGGGCGTTTCGTCTGGTGTGATTGGATTAAATGATAAGGGGGTAATTACCTTACCCAATACTGCTGCTTGTTCTCTCCTTGGTTTTACAAAACAAAAATTGATAGGAAGTCAAATAATTGATATTTTGCCAGAATTTGCTGATTTATTCGAGGTTGTTAGTCAGGGGAAAAAGCGTCAATATAATGCAGAGGTTATAATTGTAAGGAATGAACAGCAGCTTTTTCTGCAAGCTGGCATTACCTCAGAGGAGATTGAAAAAAGAATAGTTGGATATGTTGTTACATTCGACGATGTAACGGATTTGTTATCCGCCCAACGCAAAGCCGCTTGGTCTGACATAGCAAGACGTATAGCTCATGAAATAAAAAATCCGCTTACACCTATTGAGCTTGCTGCAGATAGATTAAAGAAAAAATACAGACCAGAGGATCCTGGCAGGGCAGAAGAATTTGATCAATTTTTGACTGTTATAAGTAGACAGGTGGGAGATATTGGTAGGTTGGTGGATGAATTCTCCAATTTTGCTCGAATGCCGGCAGCTGTTCTTGCTACACAGGAATTAATAGGAATCGTGCATGAACAAGTTCATTTATATCGGAATGAGGATAACGATGTAAAAATTTTATTTTCTAAGCCACGATACCCTATATATATTGATGCAGATCCTGGTCTTATTCGACAAGTATTTGCAAACTTACTACAAAATTCTATTGACGCGCTTAAGGAAAATAAAATTAAAAAACCTACTATAATAGTCAATTTAGTAAGTGAATCTTCGTCAGCTTACGCAGAGATAAGGGATAACGGATTGGGGTTTCAGACCAAAAATTTATCAAAGTTGTTTGAACCATATGTTACAGGACGTGACGCAGGTACAGGTCTGGGTTTAGCGATCGTACAAAAAATCATTCAAGAACATGGAGGTAGCATTAAATTGCAAAAT
The DNA here is from genome assembly GCA_902625725.1 of uncultured SAR116 cluster alpha proteobacterium. Classification (GTDB taxonomy): domain Bacteria; phylum Pseudomonadota; class Alphaproteobacteria; order Puniceispirillales; family Puniceispirillaceae; genus UBA5951. Next base: position 283,890 of record CACOCY010000001.1, read on the forward strand.
CATCCAGAAGGAGGAGCACAAATTATGGTTCATATACCTCTCTCAGAGGATAAACCTAAAAAGGATGAAGTAAGGTGAGTGAAGAAATCTTAATTGTTGACGATGAGGCAGATATACGTTCCCTTCTAAGTCTTACTTTGAATGATGAAGGATTTTCGACTGTTCAAGCATCAAATGCTGAGCAGGCCAGAGACATTGTCTCGAAAAGGTTACCATCATGTGCAATTTTAGATATTTGGATGCGAGATTCTGATATGGACGGCCTTCAATTACTCAGCTGGTGTAAGGCTATTTACCCCGACATGCCGATATTGATGATTTCTGGACATGGAACTATTACTACAGCTGTGGAAGCAATTAGAAATGGTGCTTACGATTTTATTGAAAAACCATTTAAGGCTGAAAGATTAATTTTGACAGTCAGAAGGGCCTTACACGCTAAGAGGTTAGAGATAGAAAATCAAGCATTGAGGGCTAGGACTGCTGTTCACAAACAACCAGACTTTATAGGCAAATCGGGTAAAATTAAGCAGCTTAAAAATGATATTGAAAAAATAGCACCAACATCAAGCAGAGTTTTGATTCAAGGAAGACCTGGTTCAGGGAAAGAGACTGTCGCTCGGTTAATTCATGATAAATCATCTCGTTCACAGCATCCATTTGTTGTGGTTTCTTGTAGCCGACTAACCGGTGAAAAAGCAGACGCAGAATTATTTGGTTCTGAAAATTTTCAATATAACAGAAGGATTGTTGGTTTGTTGGAGCAGGCTCATCTAGGAACGCTCTATTTTGATGAGATAAGTGATCTTTCTGCAAATATGCAGGCTCGAATTTTGCGTGCTGTTACCGAACAGAGATTTAGGCGAGTGGGCGGGACGTCTGAAATAATTTCTGATGTACGAATTATTTCGGCAACAAACAAAAATCCTCACGAAATGATAGAAAAAGGCAAGTTGAGAGAAGATTTGTATTACCGTCTTGCAGTTGTCAATATTTATGTTCCTGAGTTGTCTCAAAGAAGAGAGGATATCGCCCTTCTAGCAAAGCACTTTGTCCAGCAGCAAGCAGAATTACTAGGAAAAAAACCAGTAAAGTTAGGAGATAGTTTTTTAAATGCGTTACGAGCACTGCCTTGGCCTGGCTCGGTTAGGCAGCTTAAAAATGTGATTGAAACGATAATGATACTGTCTTCTGATGAAGACGGTGAACCTCTTAATGTCTCAGCCCTGCCGAAATCAATCGGTAATGGAAAATTGGGAGATGAACAACAAATGCTAAATGAGCTTTTCATCTCACTGCCCCTCAGAGAAGCCAGAGAGAAGTTTGAGAGGGCTTATTTATTATCACAAATGAAAAGATTTGACGGAAACATATCTCAAATGGCAAGTTTTATTGAGATGGAGCGATCCGCACTTTACAGAAAATTAAAGTCAGTGGGAATTTCCGAAAGCTAAACTCCTTGATTTTTTATGATTTTAGTAGATATAACAACAGAGTCTATAGTTAAGGAACTGATTAGAATGCGAATAGTAATTTGTGGCGCAGGCATAGTAGGCAGTGCCATTGCAACCCATTTGGCAGCAGAACAGAATGATGTAACAGTAATTGACATGGATGAGGAAAAAGTCCAGCGCATTGCAGAGCACGCAGATTTATCTGCAATCGTGGGACTTGCGTCTCAGCCCGATGTTCTTGAAAGAGCAGGTCTTGATCAAGCAGAATTGATTATAGCTGTTACGGAGTCCGATGAAGTCAATATGGTCGCTTGTCAAATGGCTCATAGCATATTTAAAACACCAACAAAAATCGCCAGAATTCGTTCCAATGCCTACTTGCGTTCTGACCTTCAAAGCATGATATTTACCGAAGAAAATATGCCTATTGACTTTATCATTTCCCCAGAGCAGGAAGTGGCTTCAGCGGTCGGTAGACAATTAAGGCTACCAGGAGCCTTTGACGTGAAGGAGTTAGGTGGTGGAAAAATACAGCTGGTAGGTGTTTTATGTGATGATAATTGCCCCATCATAGATACACCTTTGCGCCACCTCACTGATTTATTTCCTGACCTTTCGATCACGATCGTGGCTATTTTGCGGGAAAATTTAGTTACAATTTCCCGAGATGGAACAGATGAATTAAAAACCGGAGACAGAGTATATTTTGTTTGTGATACGGAACATTTGGAGCGCGCTATGGCAGCCTTTGGTCATCACGAACACCGGACAACCTCTGTTGTAATTGCAGGAGGCGGAAATATTGGACAAATATTAGCGCAAGACATTGAGACTGGTCAGAGTGACATTAAATCGAAGATAATAGAAGTTAATAAAGACCAAGCGAGAAATATTGCCGCAAAATTATCAAATACAAGCGTAATTTGTGGCGATGTTTTGGATGCTGATATACTTAAGGAAGCAAATGTTGGTTCTTCAGAGACATTTGTTGCAGTATCTAATGATGATGAAGTGAATATCCTGTCAGCATTGTTAGCTAAAAGAATAGGAGCAAAATATGCTGTGGTACTAGTAAATATGCAGGGCTTTCTACCCCTCATTAGTACGTTAGGGGTAGATGTTGTAATAAATCCACCGCAGATCACTGTTTCTTCTGTTCTTGAACATATAAGACGAGGTAGAATAATAGATGTTCATTCTATAGTAGAGGGGTTAGGAGAGGTTTTAGAAGCAGAAGCTGTATCAGGATCAGACCTTGTTGGATTACCCCTTCGAAAGTCACGCATTCCGAAAGGAGTCACCATTGGAGCAGTTTTGCGCAAAGAGCAGGTTATTCCAGCCAGAGGAGACACCACTATTGAGGTTGGAGATCATGTTATATTGTTTGCAAAACAAGGTAAATCAAGGCAAGCAGAAAATATAATATCAGCTAAGTAAATTTGTTTAAATACAGAATTAATTAAATATTATTAATTCATCATTATTCTGTAAGAATGGGGTTTTTATGTCTAGAGTTTCATATGTTAATGGTCGCTACCTTCCTCATAAAAGGTCAACTGTGCATATAGAGGATAGAGGATACCAATTTGGTGATGGAGTTTATGAAGTTATCTTGGTTTTAAATAAAAAATTAGTTGATTTTGAAGGACATTTCAATAGGTTACAGCGTTCTCTTAATGAAATTTCGATAGACATTAATATTTCGGAAATTTTGATTAAGCAGATTTTCAATAGGCTGATAAGGTTTAATTTAATTAGAAATGGACTTATCTATCTTCAAGTTACACGCGGTGTGGCCGAACGCGCTCATCAATTTCCTAAAAATATCCCCGCTGCACTTGTTGTAACAGCCAAACCGATAGCTATTAATTCAGTCGTTGAGGGAAAGAAAGCAATAACCACAGTCGACCAGAGATGGGATCGACGCGATATAAAGACTATTCAGCTTCTACCAAATTGTATCGCTAAACAAGAAGCAGTAAAAAACGACGCATTTGAAGCCATCATGGTAATGGATGATGGAACCATTTCAGAGGGTGCATCTTCTAATCTATGGATGGTGGATAGGGATAATCAGCTCATAACTAGAAAAGCTAGTAATGCTATTTTAAATGGAATTACTAAGGTAACACTCACAAAATTAGCACATAATCATAAACTTCAGGTTATAGAAAGGGCGTTTACAGTAGATGAGGCTGAAGAGGCTGGGGAATTATTTATCACTAGCGCTACAGCTATTGTAACACCTATAACACAACTTAATGACCGCATAATAGCGGATGGTAAGGTAGGGCCAGTCTCGTTGGCCTTACGTGATATGTACCTAAATATGGCTATTTAGTTTTTTGAGTATTATAGGTATTGGCATGGATAAATCTCAAAACCTACAAGATGTTTTCTTAAATAACGCGAGGCGTCAGCGTATCTCAGTGACTGTTTTTTTGCTAAATGGTATAAAGTTACAGGGCTTTATCACTTGGTTTGATAATTATTCCATTTTATTAAAGCGTGATGGCCATATCCAATTAATTTACAAGCATGCTGTCTCAACAATTATGCCAGCGACTACCATAGACTTACAAGAACAGATACCAAATGAAAATCAAAATTAGAATAGTAGCAGTCTTTAATGATTATTGGTGAGGATATAAGAGACAAAGTTTCTTTTTTGTTAGAGGAAGCATCTCATAAAATTATTTTACCATTTTATCAAAATCTAACATCAGACCAAATTGAGATAAAGAGCTCTATCGATGACTTTGTAACAATTGCAGATAAACGGGTAGAGTTTTTTCTTACAAATGCACTAATAAAATTGATAGAAAATTCTAAGGTTGTCGGCGAGGAAGCATCTTGGGAAGACAATAATTATTGGTCTATGTTAACTGAAAGATTTGTATGGACTGTGGATCCTATAGATGGAACAAAAAATTTTATAAAGGGTAATCCCCAATTTTGTTCAATGGTAGCGTTATTGCATTATGGAAAACCTGTGGCTTCTTGGATTTATATTCCAAAATCCTCTATTTGCTACTTTGCAGATGAGCATGGTGTTCAAGTGAAGTATTCCGACTCCCAATATAAGCCTACCAAGATTAGCAGGTTCAATACTCCAGAGTTGTGTATAGGTGACCTACGCTTCACTGCATCTTTAAGATATTTGAGTTGTAGATTGAAAAAGAAGGTTAAGAAGAGTTTAGGTTTTTTTAAAAAAAGAGTATACATAGGAAGCGTAGGTATCGAAGCAACACTAATTGCAAATGCTGAGATTGACTTTATATTTTATTCTGCCGCATCTCCTTGGGACCATGCGCCTGTTGATATGTTTAATCGAGCATCTGGAGGAAAAACCGGGCAGATCAATTTAATAGACAAGACTTTTTACGAAATGAAAATTTCCAATACATCACCAATTTTGTTTGTTCGCAGTAAAGAATTATGGGAAGATGTAACGCAGTTGATATTAAAATATGCTTAAAAATTTTAAAAGGTTTAAGTGTTAAAGTTCTGTATTTTTTGCGATATTCCAAAATTTGTCTAATTCGTCTAAAGTCATATCTTCCATATGTTGATTGTTCGCTTTTGAATATTTCTCCATTTGCCTGAAACGTTTTTCAAACTTTCTATTAGCAAGGATTAATGAGGTTTCAGGCTCATATCCTGCAAGACGTGCTATATTTGCTGCAGAAAAAAGTATGTCACCTACCTCATCCTGAATTCTACTTTGTTCCGGATTATCCGCTTCAAGCTCTGTTTTAAGTTCTTCTATTTCCTCATACATTTTGTTGAATGCAGGATAGAGATTATTCCAATCAAACCCAACTTTGGCAGCACGTTGTTGCAATTTAACAGCTCTAGTTACAGCAGGAAGTGTTGTGCTTAATCCATCTAGAAGACTAAAATTTTCATTTTTCGCTGAATTTTTTTTCCTTTCTTCAAATTTTATCTCCTCCCATGTTTTTCTAATTGAAGTAATACTTTTATCTTTAGTATCTCCAAAAATATGTGGGTGTCTTCGGATCATTTTGCTACAAACAGCTGAAATAACATCTTCTAAATGAAAATCACCTTTTTCATGGGCGATCTGAGAATGAAATACAACTTGTAATAATAAATCACCAAGCTCATCACACAATTTTTCTGTATCATTTTCATAGATTGCTTCTGCAACCTCATAAGCCTCCTCAATTGTATATGGAGCAATCGACTCATATGTTTGTTGCAAATCCCACTCACATCCACTCTCTTTCTCTCGAAGCTGTTTCATTATACGAACAAGATTGCTCATATTTTTATTAATTTTTTTTAAATTTATTTCAGTGTCCGTTTTATCGTTCATTAGGTCTCTCATTTTTGCAGATAATATTTTTATTTTTAGCTTAATTAAAATGATAAAATAATCTATGCTTTTGAAGAAAATCAAATTTTAGCATTTTTAAGAGTAATTAATGTCCTTTTTCGGAGTCAATTAATGACGAATAGTCTAAATGAAAAGCAAATCGACGGTATCCCCCAAAATAAAACATTTCTTGGTAATATAAGAAGATGGTTTTTAGCAGGTATTTTGCTCTCTGCGCCCGTATTTTTGACATTATACATAACTTGGATAGCAATAGATTTAATTGATACACAAGTTGTTAATCTGCTGCCAAAAGAACTCGTAGTATTTATAACAAACTGGGTCCCCGGTTTTGGAATTGTTCCTGGATATGGAATAATTATAGGATTTGTTTCTATTACATTCGTAGGCGCATTAACAACCGGTTTTCTTGGAAGGTGGATTGTTCATTTAGGTGAACGTGTCATGAACAGTATGCCTGTTGTTAGAACAATTTATGGTAGTTCTAAGCAGATTTTGGAAACGGTTGTTGCAAGTCAGTCTGAAGCCTTTAGGGAGGCAGTGGTCCTAGAATATCCTCGGAAGGGAACTTATGTAATTGGTTTCGTTACTGGCGCGGCAAAAGGGGAGATAAAAGATAGAATGAAAAAGGAAATTGTAAATGTCTTCGTTCCAACAACACCAAACCCAACTTCCGGATTCCTTCTGTTATGCCCCAAGGATGACTTAATATATTTAGATATGGCAGTTGAAGACGCAATAAAATTAGTTGTATCTGCTGGAATTGTTACGCCCAATAGTGGAGCTCGAAAAAACAAAAAAAAACAAATTCGCAGCAAAAAAAATTAAACGGTACAATTTCTTTATGAATTCAAATTTGCTTTAACCAGAATTCAAATAACGAATAGCAATATCTTGCTCAAATAAGCCAAATAACATACGGCAGGCTTTGCCTTTCCGAGTGGTTAGCAATGGGTCTTCATTAATAAGCTTTGATGCTTCCTTCCTCGCGATCTCAAGCAGGTCAAAATGTATTGAAAGATTGGCTAGTCTGAATTCAGGGACTCCTGATTGTCTCTGACCCAACACTTCACCAGGCCCTCGAAGCCTTAAATCTTCCTCTGCGATTAAAAAACCATCATTTGTCTGTTTCAATATATCTAGACGTGATTTTGCAACATGAGAAAGAGGACTTTGGTAAAGTAGCAAGCATGCAGAATGAAGGTTACCCCTGCCAACGCGTCCTCTCAATTGATGAAGTTGAGCTAAACCAAATCTCTCTGCGTGTTCAATAATTATTATTGATGCTTCTGGTATGTCAACACCTACTTCTACAATAGTCGTAGCAACTAAAAGTTGGCTTTCTCCTGACTTGAACGCTTGCATGGCCTTATCACGTTCATCTGATTTCATTTTGCCATGAGCTAATACAGGTCTGGCCTCTGGCATAAGTTGCTCCAGCATCTCTAATCGGTCTTGGACCGCAGCTATGTCAATCTTGTCGCTCTCTTCAATTAAGGGGCAAATCCAATAGGCTCGACTACCACTATTGATGGCCTTTGATAATCTTTCTACGACCTCGCCAATTTTGTCTATCTGAAAGGATGCTGTTTTTATTTCTACTCTACCAGCCGGTTTTTCATCAAGTTGCGATATTTTAAGGTCTCCATATGCTGTCATTGCTAGGGTGCGTGGAATTGGGGTGGCTGTCATTATTAGGACATCACAGCCACCACCTTTCTGACTAAGGATATATCTCTGTTTAACACCAAATCTGTGCTGTTCATCAACTACAGCTAATCCCAAGTTAAAAAATTCAGTGTCTTCTGTTAAAAGCGCGTGTGTTCCAATAATTAGTTTAATTACTCCTGAGCTAAGATCCTCATGTATTTCTTTTTTTTGTTTTTGTGTCATGCTGCCAATTAATAACACAGGTTGAATGTTAAAACCGGTTAGTAGTTGTAAGAAGTTTTGGTAGTGTTGTTTACTTAATAATTCTGTCGGTGCAAGCAATGCTGCTTGCTTTCCTGAGGTAATTGCTCGCAACATAGCAATCAAGGCAACAAGTGTTTTCCCCGAGCCAACATCCCCTTGCAATAGTCTTAGCATTCGACATGTATCTTTTTGATCTTCTGAAATTTCTACAACCACTCTTCGTTGTGAGGCTGTCAAAGAAAAAGGAAGCGAAGATATAAATCTTTTTATGAAATTTTCATTGCCTGTTATTGGCGTCACAGGTTCTGAGTTTGATTGTTTGTTTCTTATTAGGCAAAGTGCAAGCTGATTTGCAAACAACTCGTCAAATGCAAGTCTTCTTCTATGGTTAGAACTCAAATCTAAATCTTCAGCAGATTTTGGCATATGACATCTAATCAACGCGGTTTTAAAATCTGGCCAATTTTGAGAAGCAATTAAGCTATCATCCAACCATTCTGGAAGTTTGGGTATTTTCGAGAGTGCCATTAGAGAACTTTTTCTTATTAGATTTTGCCTAAGACTGGAGGATAAAGGATAAATAGGTTCTATTTTAGGAATTATTTCGCTTTGAGCTGAAGTAACTACATAATCTGGATGCGTCATTTGTTTTTTATTATTGAAGAAATCGACTTTACCGCTGATGATAATTTGACTTCCAACCTTATAAAGAGATTTCAAGTAGTCAGATTTTGCCCTGAAATAAACTATCTCAATTCTCCCAGAATGATTCTCGGTTATTATGCGAGCAGGACGTTTTTGTTTTCCAACAGGAATATTTACTGTCAGTACGGTTACAGATATGGTAACAATCTCCCCATCAATAATTTTATCGATATCTGGACAAGCGGATCGGTCAATTATGGATATAGGAAAATAAAATGCCAGATCTATGATTGCATGACCTATTCTCTTTGCCATCATTCCAGCTATTTTAGGACCAATGCCAGATAAGCTTGTCAATTGTGCGAAGCAGGGAAATAAAATTTCAGGTCTATTAAATTTTATGTTTGCCATATGTCTGTTCAAATTTATATTTATAGTTTAATGATCTCATAAAAAATGAAACCTGTCCAATGCGCACTATCTTATTTAGGTACGGAAGATGTTAAAAATAATGATGAGTTAACGATAATGGAAACAAGAGATAATCGAATACGAAGACTAATTTACCAATCGAGCTATACCGGGACACGAGAGACTGATTTGTTACTGGGACAATTTGCCAATAAATATTTGATTACATTAGAAGACCAACAACTAGATGATTATGAGGCCCTCTTAGCGCAGGGAGACCAAAATATACTTGCTTGGGTAAGAGGCGATTTGAAGATTCCAGCTAATTTAGATAGCACAGTTTTCTCACTTGTAAAAGATTTCAATGCAACATTTTAACAGAAATTTTTAAATACAAATGCAACGGCATATATATGAATGTGTGGAAGGCTCACAGAGTTATTATCTTTCAATGAATTCTGCTATTGGTAAACCAATTATTCATATCTGTCGTGATGACGTAGAATTGAAACGAGAGTCACTTGGCTTGTCAATATTTGCACCAGACATAGAAGTATGTTGCTTACCTGCATGGGATTGTCTCCCTTATGACAGGCTTTCTCCACACGGTGATATTACAGGCGAACGTATTTCAAATTTGATTAGGCTTTCGTCGCATGATTTTCAAAATAAAAAAGTAGTCATATTACTCACTATAAACAGTTTTTTACAAAAAATACCACCAAAATCATTTTTCAAAAATGCTAGTTTGATACTAAAAAAAGGAAATCATCATAAATTAACTGAAGTTATATCGTTTTTTAGAGATTTTGGTTTTAATAGAACCAACACTGTACGAGAATATGGTGAATTTGCAATTAGAGGCGATATTGTTGACATTTTTCCTGACCCATCAAGTCATCCTTACAGAGTTGATTTTTTTGGGGAAGAGATTGAGAAAATACGGTATTTTGATCAATCATCTCAATTAGGTTTAAATGAGGTGGAACAGCTGACCTTAAATCCGGTCGCAGAATATCGTCTTTCTGAAAAATGTATCACAAACTTTAGAAAAAATTATATAAGATTATTTGGAGCAGACGCAGCAAGAGATCAAATTTATGAAGATGTATCAACTGGAAGAACCCCGGTTGGTATTGAGCATTGGCTAAGTTTGCTACATCCTAAGCTTGTGCCAATAACCGACTGGATTACAGATAGTTCATTAATTATACCTCATGATTTTTTTAACTATGCAAACAAAAGATGTTCTTTAATAGAAGAATTTTATCAATCAAGACTTTCTGATAAAGAAAAAAATGACTCCGAATATAGACCTATACCTCCTGAGCAATTGTATGTCCCGTTAAAAGAGCTAACATCCTTAATTAATGCAAAATTTACAACAATAATATCACCTTTTTCAGCGCCAAAAAAAATACGTGAAAATCATAAAGAATTTATTTTAAATGGACAAACCGGCCCAGTTTTTAATGCATCGTGGGACAATAATTTTAGCCCCTCTCAATCGGCGGCAAAGATGATTGAAGAACAACTTAAAAATCGGTATGTTATTTTGGTTGCTTCAAGTGAGGGCGCAGTAACTAAATTAGCTGAGTTGGTATCTACTAATTTTACTATTCCAATTACCCCTCTTGGAGCCGCTATTAAGCCAGTTATTGGTCACATTTATAGTGCCGTTTGGTCCATTGCAAATGGATTTATGCTACCTGACGTTTGGGTATTGACTGAACAAGATGTTTTTGGAAGTCGTCAGAATAATAGACCTGCTGGCAGGCGGGCGCGTTCTGACGAATTTTTACGTGAAGTGTCCGTCTTGCAGACTAATGATTTGGTTGTCCATATTGAACACGGAATAGGAAGATACGACGGCCTTGAGACTGTGCAGGTTGGAGGTGGTGAGCATGATTGCTTGCGATTAATTTATGCAAGTGGTGATAGATTATACATACCAGTCGAAAATATAGATTTGCTATCCAGATATGGGCAGCAGGCAACCAACACAGCTTTAGACAGGCTAGGAGGAGTTGCTTGGCAAGCAAAAAAAGCAAGGGTCAAAAATAGAATCAGGGAGATGGCTGAGGAGCTTATTAAAATTGCGGCGAACAGACAAACTAGTAAAGCAGAAAAACTAGAGGTACCAGAAGACATTTTTAACGAATTTTGCGCTCGTTTTCAATTTGTTGAAACAGATGACCAACTTGATGCTATTTCTGATGTAATTGAAGATCTCGCTTCTGGCAAACCTACCGATAGACTAATTTGTGGTGACGTTGGGTTTGGTAAAACAGAAGTTGCTTTAAGGGCAGCTTTTGTTGCCTGTATGTGTGGCTATCAGGTAGCACTTATTACCCCCACCACACTTTTGGCTAGGCAGCATTTCAAATTATTCAAGGAACGCTTTAAGGGTTTTCCAATTGAGATAGGAGTGCTTTCAAGAATGACCCCAAGAAAAAAAGCTGAACAAACTAAAAGAGAAGTAGCAGATGGTTCTTGCCAATTAGTGATTGGAACTCACGCATTGCTGTCAAAGAAAATGCTATTTAATAATCTAGGTCTTATTATTGTAGATGAAGAGCAGCATTTTGGGGTTTCTCAAAAGGAGCAACTAAAAAAAATTCGTGGTGATATTCATGTTTTAGCACTTTCTGCAACTCCAATCCCGCGCACATTACAGATGGCACTATCAGGTGTAAGAGCAATGTCTCTAATTGCTACACCTCCTGTTGATAGATTAGCTGTGAGAACATTTGTAGGTCCTTGGGACTCAATTGTTCTTAGAGAAGCAGTAATGCGTGAAAAGTTACGGGGTGGGCAAATTTTTGTTGTATGTGCACGTATTAAAGACATGCAAAAATTATTTGATCGTATCACGAAGTTGGTTCCTGAAGCATCTATTCTATCGGCGCATGGACAGATGAACCCACTTGAATTAGATAAAGTTATGACTGATTTCGCAGATAATAAAGCAGATATTTTATTATCAACGCATATTGTAGAATCTGGTATCGATATTTCGACAGCTAATACAATGATTATTTATAGAGCTGATATGTTTGGCCTTTCTCAATTATATCAATTACGTGGAAGAGTAGGGCGAGGTAAACAACGAGCATATGCATATCTTACTACCGACCCAAAAATGTCACTTACTAGTCAAGCGAAACGAAGATTACAAATAATGCAAACACTTGACAACTTAGGTGCGGGGTTCTCGCTTGCCTCCTATGATATGGATATTCGTGGTGCTGGAAACCTTCTTGGTGACGAGCAGTCAGGGCACGTAAAAGAAGTAGGTGTTGAATTATATCAAGATATGCTGCGACAAGCTATTGCGTTAACTAAATCGAGTTTAGATACAGATAGTGGAGATAAACTTGGAGAAGAAAATTGGTCACCGTTGATTAGTATAGGAACTGACGTTTTGATACCTGATACCTATGTTGAGGATTTGACTGTCCGATTGTCTTTATACCGCAAAATTGCATCAATTTACAACACAGCCTCTCTTCAAGACATTAAAGTAGAGCTAATTGACAGATTTGGCCCAATACCAGAAAAAGTTATAAACTTATTACAAGTTGTTGAACTTAAGCAAATTTCTAAATCGATTAACGTGAAGAAAATTGAGGCTGGCAATAAAGGCTTTTCAATTCAATTCAGAAATAATGAATTTTCGGAACCAGAGAAACTCATTGATTGGATAAGTTTACAAAAAGATGCAGTGCAATTACGTTCCGACCATAAATTAGTATTTAGTCTTGACCTATCAAACATCGCAAAACGAGCAGGATTTTTGAAAGCAAAACTGTTGCAAATACAAGAGCTTTTAGATTAACGAGACAAAGAAGCATCGATTGTTGTAAGCAAAATGTGTTCTGGATGTGCGCCAGCAAGAGATATCTGGCTATTAAAGACAAAAAATGGTACGCCATCAATTCCCAAATGATTTGCTTGCGTTAAATCAAAATTCAGTGACTTTTTAGCTGTTATGATTTCGTCATGTTTTGGAAACGTTTTAAGTTTAAATGAATCGACTATCTCTCTCTGAATATCCACATTACTTATATCCTTTCCATCTAGAAAATATGCTTTAAAAAACAACTCACTCAGCTTGTAGCCATCGACCCCGGTTGCAATTAAAATTTCATGTACTGAACGTGAATCCGGTGTTCTTGTAATGTTTTCAAAATTAAAATTAATTCCAGCTTCTTTTCCTGCTTGTTCTATCCTGCTATAAACTGATGAGGCAGCATGACCAAATTTAGCTAGCAGGTATTGTTTTCTATCAATACCTGTCTTTTGTATTGAAGGGTTCAGCAAAAATGCTCTCCATTTATATTCTACATCTATAGCAGGTCGATTTAGTAGAGCTTTTTCAAGACGCTTTTTTCCTATGTAACACCAAGGACAGATTATATCCGCGAAAATTTCAATTTTAAGAGTTTGTTTCATTTAAGTGACTGCTAGTGTATATTTGTGTTACCCTATGTTAGTTTTAACATTAAAACAACGGAACATTATTATTGTTATACCGTTTTTTTTAAGGATATAAGTTGACTCAGGAGAATAATCAAAAATCTTTTAAGATAGCTAAGCGTAAGCAAGACAAATTACTTTCACAAGCAAAAACGATTCACATTTCTTCATGTAATTCTGAAGTGTCTCAAATCGAATGGGGTGTTGCGCCTTTTGTTAGAGAAAAAGGAGTTTTTTTTATTTATGTCAGTGAGCTTGGTGGACATGTTCGCTCTATAATTGATAGTAACCCAGTTTTATTTAGTATCATCGAGGACGAGGCATCTTCTCAAAATATTTGGGCACGTATACGTCTTAAGTTTACCGCTGAGATAAAAGAGATAAAAAGAGATAGTAAAAAATTCCTAATTATAGGTAATAAACTCGCAGAACGTCATGGACATGTAATGCATATAATAAAAGAATTTAAAGATTTTCACTTATTTTCTATTACACCTCTCAATGGGGTGCTGGTTACAGGTTTTGGCTCTGCATATGAGGTATCAGGAATTGACTTTAAACTCTCACAAAAACCCCTATCTAACAGTTAAATTAAAACATGAAAAACCTATTTTATATTCTTTTAGACGATGTCCCTTTGCTATAAGAACTCGTCTTATTTTAAAAAAATGCAACATACCAGTTCTGTTGCGTGAGGTCGAATTAGGTGATAAACCCGACTGCATGATAAAGGTATCGCCAAAAGCTACTGTTCCTATTCTCGTTTTACCGAATTATGTTTTGGAGCAATCTATGGATATTATTTTTTGGGCGCTTTCTTGCAATGATCCCTATAAAATGAAAGATGCATGGATCGCAGATGAAGATTTCAGTAAAAAATTTTTACATGAATTAGACAATGATTTTAAATATCATTTGGATAGATATAAATATTCATCTCGTTATGAACCAAATGAAAAAATTTTACACCGCAACATGGCTTTATCGTGGATAGAGAAATTAGATAAAAGATTGGGCAAATTAGTCTATTTATCAGGAGATTTAGAGGGAATTTTCGATTACATTTCACTTCCATTTATTCGTCAGTTTAGAATAGCTGATCCTAGATGGTTTGATAGTTGTGGGCTACCAAATTTACAAAAAAGACTTGCCGAGTTTGAGGGTTCGGATTTATTTCAGCGGGTTATGCAAAAATTGCCAATCTGGAAGAAAACCAGAATAGAGGTACAATTTTAAATCCATTTAATATACTGTTAAAAATTTCTAATGGGTTTGTTGATTAGTGCTGATAGGTTAGCCATGTCTTAGCGTCTGCTCTAATTTGTTTTTTGTTTTCGTCAGTCATTTTTTCTAATGTTCTGTACATCATAGCTATTCGTGGATTATTTTTAAATTTATTTTCATGCTTCATTAAAAAATTCCAGTATAAATAATTAAATGGACAGGCGTTTTCTCCTGTTTTTTCCCTAACATCATATTTACACGACTTACAATAATTGGACATTCTATCTATGTAAGCGCCCCCTGAAACATATGGTTTACTAGCTAATATTCCACCATCGGCATATAGAACCATACCATTTACGTTTGGAAGTTCTACCCATTCGTAAGCGTCTACATAAACACTTAAAAACCAGTTATTAAGGGCATCAGGCGATACTCCAGTTAAAAGCGCATAATTACCCAGTACCATTAAACGTTGTATATGATGTGCGTAAGCCTGTTCCTTTGTTTGCAATACTGACTGTGAGAGGCATTTCAGGTCTGTTTTGGCTGTCCAGTAAAAGTCAGGCAAACCCTCATTTAGTTCTAAGTAGTTCATATCTGCATATTCGGGCATTTTAAACCAATATAAACCACGTACATATTCTCTCCAACCAAGTATTTGTCGAATGAAACCTTCCACTGAATTTAAAGGCAACCCTTTCTCATAAAACGCCTTTTCTGTAAGCCAAACAACTTCTCTTGGGTTTAATAATCCAATATTTAAATATAACCCTATATGCGAATGATACATCCAAGGTTCATCTGTTAACATTGCGTCTTGAAAGCTACCAAAATCTTGCAAACGTTCATCGATAAAATTATTCAGGACAGATATCGCATCATCTCTTGTAACGGCATAGTGAAATGAATCTAAATTTCCAAAATGTTCAGAAAATGAGTTATTTACAAGCTCAATTACATCTCTAGTAATTTGATCTGGTACAAATTTTGTGACAGTGGGTATGTGTTTTTTTCTATCTGGTGATAATCTGTTTTCTGAATCATAATTCCATTTTCCACCGACAGGCGTGCCATCTTTATTCATTAAAATTTGATGTTCTCGTCTTAGTTCTCTGTAGAAATACTCCATTCGCAATTGTGACCTCGTTTCAGCCCAACTCCTGAATCTTTTTTCTGATGCAAAAAACCGAGTATCTTTTAGTATCTCAAAAGAGATAGAAGTTTCTTGCTGAAATTTTATAAATTGTTGACGCAACCTATACTCACCTGCCTCAACCATGCATAACTTATTAGCGAGATATTTATCTATAACATATTGTATTTGTGATATAAAATTTCCTTTATTTTCAGGGCTATCATATTTTATGTAGCAAACATTCCAACCTTTCGACTGGCATTGTTTCGCAAAATGGCGCATAGCTGAAGATATGAAAGCAATTTTTTTCTAATGATGTTTGACATAGGTTGCCTCCTCATTCAACTCGGCCATTAAGATTAAATCTTCTTGGGGTTTAATGTCCTTTAGAAAAGAGATACCAAAATCAAGTTGGTCTCCCAGAATTAATCTAATTGTTTTCATCAGGCAGTCTTAGGTAAATCCGAAAACGCTTGGAGCGCCAATTCTCTGGAAACTTTAAGGTCAACAATTGGCATTGGATACGTTTTTCCAAGTTGCACTCCACTTTCTTCTAATATCTCTGAGGGGGCTTGCCAAGGACAGAACAGATATTTCTTTGGCATATTAGTAAGTTCTGGAACCCATTTTTTTGTGTAATGTCCCTCAGAATCAAATTTTTCCCCCTGTGTAACTGGATTAAAAATTCGGAAATAGGGCGCTGCATCAGCACCGCATCCTGCTATCCATTGCCAGCTAGCTGAATTAACGCAAAGGTCTGCATCGACAAGACAATTATGAAACCAGTCTCTTCCGTGATGCCAATGTTGAAGAAGGTTTTTTACCAAAAATGAGCCTACAACCATTCTAAGTCTATTATGCATGTAACCAGTTTGATAAAGCTCTCTCATTCCAGCATCAACAATTGGGTAGCCAGTCATTCCTTTTTGCCATGCTTTAAGACTTTCAATGGTTGTTTTCCAAGAAAAAGCATTGAATTTTGCGTTTAAATTCTCATTTGCTAGTGATGGATAGTGGAAATGCAAATGATGAGAAAATTCACGCCAACCTAGCTCAGATAAAAAACAATCTAAATTGGTATCTCCAGGTTCTAGCATCTGCTGTGCTGAGTACCAAATCTGGTTCGGCGATAACTCTCCAAAATGAAGTCTAGGTGATAATCGTGAAACCGACTTCTGGGAAGGAATGTTTCTACCAGATTTATAACTTGATATACCCTTTGTTAGAAATTCGTTGAGACTGTCTCTTGCGCCGACTTCTCCTATTTTCCAATCCTTAATCATTGAATGATACCAAGCCTGTTTTGGAAGTAATTCAAGTTCTTCCAATGTGCAGTCTTTCGCTAAATTTAATTTTTCTGCAAATTGAATGTTGGATGGTAGAGCTTCAGGAGCTCTTGGTGGCGCAGCACCGAGGCATCCTTTTCGATAGAAGGGTGTGAATACGCGATAATGTGTGCCGTCTGATTTTTGAATTTGCTGGGGTTCCCACAAAAGTGACCCATTAAAGCTTTTTACTCCAATTTTTGTTTCTTTTAGTTGTTTTTTTATCCTAGTATCTCGGTCAATTCGCCAAGGTTCATAGCATCTGTTCCATACGATTTTTTCAGTCTGAGTCTCTTCTATGATTTCAGGGATTAATTTATCCGCTGCTCCTTTAAAAAATGTTAAATTACCATTTAATGTTTTGTTCAATTCTATCAGAGAATAGTGCAACCAAACGCGGCTCGCAGCTCCCATTTTATGTGATAAAGAATTTATATCGTCTAGTATGTAGATTGGCATAACTCTACCACTATTCGCTGCCTCAATTAGTGCTGGATTATCATTTAGCCTTAGATCTTGACGAAACCACATTATCGTTTTCATACTTGTAACACCTGATTTATTAATCTGACACCAAATATATTAACTAGCATTTATTCGATAAAAGTAGTTTATTGGACTAGTTTTGTAATAATTTTTTGGCCATTAGGCTATATTTGGCCAGCGAGCATTGAAGCGTTGATAATTTGCTAGAGAAAGCCTTACTCTCAAACTTTCAAATCCACTATTGTCAAAGGTAGACTTCTGCACTGTTCCATTTTGATATAGATAAGCACGAGCATCGCCAAAAACAGAAGATAATTTAAAGGTATAAACTGCCGTTTCAGCATTTATTTTATCTTCTATTAATTTAAATAAGGCCTTAAAATTAGTATGTGAAATTGCAGAAATCAAAGCAGAATCTGGATATGAATGGCTCAATTCTCTCCTTTTTTCTCTAGAAATCAGATCAGATTTGTTTAAAACATGAATTATTTTCCTGGATAACTCTTCTTTATTCATACCGAGTTCACAAAGGATTTTATTAACATCCTCAGCCTCTTCCTCAAGAAATGGTGACGAAGCATCGTGCACATGAAGCAAAAAATCAGCCTGCGTTACTTCCTCTAGAGTGCTTTTAAAAGCCTCAATCAACTCTGTTGGAAGTTCACTAATAAAGCCAACGGTATCTGCAAGAATAATCTTCTGACCGGATAAGAGCTTTGCTGTTCTGATGGTTGGATCAAGGGTTGCAAATAGCATATTTTTTGCCACTACCTCTGCTGCCGTCAACGCATTAAATAAGGAAGATTTTCCTGCATTAGTATAGCCAACTAGAGCAATTGTTGGTGTTTCAGTGCGGTTTCGATTTGAGCGTTGAATCGCTCTTGTTCTCTCAACTTCTTTTAATTCCTGCTGAATTTTAATCACTCGTTCTAATAAGATGCGTCGGTCAAGTTCAATTTGTCTCTCACCCGGTCCCCCAAGAAAACCGCCGCCACCTCTTTGTCTTTCAAGATGCGTCCAGCTTCTTACCAAGCGTGAACGCTGGAAGGACAGGGAGGCTAATTCCACCTGCATCCTACCTGTATGTGAACTTGCTCTAGCTCCAAAAATCTCCAAAATCAACGCTGTCCGGTCAATAACCTTACAGCTAAGCATTTCTTCCAGATTTCTTTGCTGTACTGGGCTCAAAGCACAATCCATTATTACCAAAGGTTGTTCTATCTCTAATTCAATTTTTTGTTTTAGTGTTTCAATAATTCCGTTACCCAGGTAGGCACCTGCTTTAGGGGCATATAATTTTACAATTTCTGCATAAATTACTTCAAGCCGAATTGCCTTAGCTAAACCACAGGCTTCTATCAAGAGTGCATCTGAACTACGGGTGGTGGGTAATATCCTAACTTCAGGATGGATTACAAAAGCTAATCTGGTCATCCTTACAAAGCCCTTGCCAATAACGAAAATAAATATTGCTTAAAAAGCATATTTAGAATTGTACGTCGAAAACTCAATAAAAATTACCTGTAGACAGTGTCGCTGTCAGTATTTTTAGTAGAGCGCGCTATAGCCATTATCATGTCTGTAAGAGAGACTGTTCCGATCTTCTTCCCATTTTTTGCAATTACAGCACCATTTGAGCCAGATTGAGATACTATTTGTAAGGCGTCTTCTATAATAACTGTGTCTTCTATCTCAGGGCCTTTGATGCTGTCTTCATTTGCCATTACTGAGCTGACTTTTAGAACTCTTGCTTTATTAATATCTTTTATAAAATCAGTTACATAATCATCTGCTGGGTGCAATATAATATTTTCAGCAGTTCCAGATTGAATGACAGCGCCGTCTCTTAAAATAGCAATATTGTCTCCGAGTTTAAGAGCTTCATCTAAGTCATGGGTTATGAATATAATAGTTTTATGAAGCTTTTCCTGAAGCGACAATAATACATCCTGCATATCCGATCTAATTAACGGATCTAAGGCTGAAAAGGCTTCATCCATTAGCAGAATGTCTGCATCAGTAGCAAGTGCACGTGCTAATCCTACACGTTGTTGCATACCCCCAGAAAGCTGCGCTGGATAATGGTTTTCAAATCCAATTAAGCCAACACTCTCGATCCACTTACTAGATTTCTCGAATGCTTCCTGCTTATTTATACCTTGTATTGTAAGACCATAACTCACGTTTTCTATAACTTTTCTATGCGGTAATAAGCCAAATTTTTGAAATACCATACTCGCTTTACTTCTTCTGAAAGCCCTTAATTCAGCTTGAGACATAGACAAAATATTATCCCCATCTACAAGTATTGAACCTGCTGTTGGATCGATAAGTCGATTAATGTGTCTTATTAGAGTAGATTTTCCAGAACCGGAGAGACCCATTATGACTTGTAGTTGGCTCTTTTTTACCTCAATGTTTACGTTATCTAAACCTAAAACATGTCCATATTTTTCTAACAAATCTGACTTTGATATACCATTTTTTACCTTCTCAATCATTGATGCTGGGTTAGAACCAAATATTTTATAAAGATCTTTTATGGCAACTTTTATATCTGACATTATTTCATACTCTCTGTGTGAGCTTGCAGACGTTTTCCAAACTTTTGAGAAACTCTATCAAACAAAATTGCTAAAACAACAATCGCGAGACCGTTCATTACGCCTAACGCTAAATATTGGTTAGAAATCGCTCTAAGCACAGGCACACCAAGGCCTTTCACACCTATCATTGATGCGATTACCACCATTGATAATGCCATCATTATAGTTTGATTTACCCCTGCAAATATATTGGGGAGAGCTAGCGGAATTTGGACGCCCAACAACTTTTGACTGTAACTAGCTCCAAACGCTTCTGATGCTTCCATTACGTCTTTATCAACTAACCTAATCCCTAAATTTGTAAGACGTACTATTGGCGGGATAGCATATATGCAAACAGCTAATAAGCCAGGAACTTTTCCTATTCCAAGAAGCATAACCACCGGAATTAAATAAACAAAACTTGGAATTGTCTGCATTACGTCTAATATTGGTGTTATTAGAGTTTGTGCTTTATTAGAACGCGCCATTAAGATTCCAATTGGAATTCCAACACTTATACATACGATCGTTGCAACTGAAATAATGGCCAAAGTTGCCATAGTATCTTCCCACATGTCTAAATAACCAATGACTAAGAAAGCGAGAATTGCTCCTATTGTAAGTTTTAAACTTCTTGAACCAAAATAAACTAAAATGGCAATTGCAACCATGATTATTGGCCAGGGCGTATTTAAAAACAACTTTTCAAGCCAAACTAAAAAATAAAGAAGTGGGTCAAAAAAATGTTCAATAGCCTCTCCGTATTCCCTAGTGAAGTTTTTGAAGCTTTCATCAATACCTTTTTTAAAGTCTCTTAAATCAGCTCTACCCATTTTGGGAAATTCGACGAATAGGCTCAATTTCTCCTCCCTAAAAAGAAATGGGCCATAACAATGGCCCATTTTTAGTTTTATATTTTATTAAAGAGCTTTTTTGACAAGGTTAGCACCTTGTGGTGTTACCCATTGAGACCAAACATCTGGATGTCTCTCCAAAAACTCATATGCAGTGTCTTCACCACTAGCTTGATTTTCTGCCATCCAAACTAACATTTCCATCATCACATCTGAGGGAAAGCTTCTCTTCTCTATGTATGCTTTACCAGCTTTTGGACCATTTTCGATAAAATTAGCTGCAACAACGGATGTAACTTCGGACACAACCCATCCTGACGGCTGGGGGTCTTGACATTCTGGGTCCATTAAACAGTTATCCCAATTATCATTTCCAGCAAAAGGGCCCATGTCAAGTAGTGACAGACCTCCTTGAGCAGCTAAAACAGTTGGTCCCCAATAATATCCAAACCAGTTTTCACCACGAGTAATTGCTTTTTGAATAGAACCATCCAAGCCAGCAGATGAACCAGAATCAATTAACATCCATCCTTTTGCTTCCATATCAAAGGCTTTGAATAATTGATTTGTTGCAATTTGACATCCCCATCCTGAAGGACATGTTACAATACCACCCTTTGATGAGTCTTCTGGGTGTGGGAATAAGTCAGGCCTAGCTAAAACATCGTCTAGGGTTTTTAAACCGTTTTCCTGCATAGCTGTAGTACTTATCATCCAGCCTTCACCGGCACCAGTTATCGGTGCACCATTTAACATGAAAAGTCGTCCTTCGGACTCTGCTTTCGCTAGAGGAGTTTGAACAGCATTAGCCCATAACTCGGGAGCAACGTCCGGCACTCCTTTTGTGTCCATTGAAGCAAAAGTAGTCATTGTTGCGCCAGGCACAAGTTCAACATTACAGCCGTAACCTTCTTCTAATATAATTTTGTCAACATTGGCCATGAATTCTGCTGAGGCCCAATCCATTTCTGCAATGGTAATGTCACCACAGGAGTCATGACCGCCTGCGAATGCTGTTCCAGCAATAAAGACGCTGGCTAACGACACAAAGGCGCCTTTTAAAATTTTATTCATTTGTTCCTCCTAGAACTTTTAAAATTAACTTTTCTAACCTAGCAAGATAGGGAATTGCTTGGCAACAGTGTAAACTGCTTTTTTTTAAAGAGCGATATGAATCACTTTAAAAATATCCGAAAAAGTTGGTAAAATATTTATATCAATTAATGGATTCTCAGATAAAATATCAATATAAGCCTGTCTGATTGTGTTTTTATATTTTTTATTTAGTGATTTAATATTTGGCTTAAAAACAATTTTGTTCTATCGGATTTAGGGTTGTTGAAAAAGTTTTTAGGATCATTCTGCTCTACAATCTGCCCTTCATCCATAAAAATAACTCTATCTGCAACCTTATTTGCAAACCCCATTTCATGAGTAACGACAATCATAGTCATCCCAGATTCCGCCAGTTCAATCATGGTCTCCAAAACTTCCTTGATCATTTCAGGGTCAAGTGCTGAAGTCGGTTCGTCAAATAACATTACTCTAGGTTGCATACAAAGTGCTCGTGCAATTGCTACTCGCTGTTGCTGACCTCCAGAAAGTTGGCCTGGGTATTTCTTAGCTTGGTCTGGAATTCTTACTTTGGTTAAAAGCTCCATCGCCAATTCATCGGCTTCCAATTTAGATTTCTTGCGAACCCAAATAGGGGCCAGTGTGCAATTTTCTAAAACAGTGAGGTGTGGAAATAAGTTGAAGTGCTGAAACACCATTCCAACATCGCTTCTTATCTCATTTATTTGTTTAACATCATCCGTTAATTCAGTGCCATCGACTATAATTGTACCCTCTTGGTGAACCTCTAGACGATTAATGCATCTAATTAGCGTAGATTTGCCTGAGCCAGATGGACCGCAAATCACAATTTTTTCAGTTTTATTAACTTCTAGATCAATATCTTTTAAAACATGAAACTTACCGAACCATTTGTTAAGTTTATTAATTGTAATTATTGGAGAAATTTGATTTTTAGTAGATTTTTTAGATGCAGACGCACTAGTCATTCTGTTCTCCCTTCAGTGTCAAGCTTTCGTTCTAACTTTTGACTATAACTGGACATTCCGTAACAACAAGCCCAGAATACAAACCCTGCAAATAAATAACCCTCTATGTCATATCCGTTCCATTCGAGAGACCTTGAAGCAGATTGGGACATTTTTAGTAAGTCAAGCAACCCTATAATCGATACTAGTGAAGTGTCCTTAAAGAGCGCTATGAACGTATTAACAATTGCTGGTATAGAAATTTTTAGAGCTTGTGGCAATATAATAAATATAGTTCTCTTCCAGTAACCAAGGCCAAGAGCCATAGAAGCCTCTGTTTGACCTTTATCAATGGCTTGCAAACCTCCTCTCACTGCTTCAGCAGTATATGCTGATTGAAATAGTGTGATTCCAATCATGGCCCTCACAACTTTGTCGAAATCAACACCTGATGGAAAAAACAGTGGTAACATTACAGACGCCATAAAAAGGATAGTTATTAAGGGGGTTCCGCGCCAAAATTCTATATAGGTAACACTTAACGCTCGTATTACTGGCATTTGAGACCTTCGTCCTAACGCAAGCAAGATTCCTAAGGGAAGAGCTAAGACAATCCCAACAAAAGCAAGTGCAAAAGTTAATAAAAAACCACCCCATTGGCCCGTATCAGATACAGGAATACCGAAAGCACCTCCGTATACTATAAAAATAAAGAAAACAGGATAAGCCGTGAGTAATATAAGTAATAGCCACTTTTTGAATGGAGTTTTCTCAAATAGAAGAGGTGTCAAAATAATGCCAAAGGTAAACAATGCTGTAATAGGTCTCCATATTTGGTCTGGGTTAGTGGCAAAATATAGGCCGAATAAAAGTTGTTCAAAACGGACTTTGACGAATGTCCAGCAGGCTCCAGATTTATTCTCATCGCAAACACTTCTATCACTCCCAGAAATATTTGCGTTAAAAATAGCCCAATCTAAAAATGGAGGTAAAAATAAATAAATTACATATAAGAACAGTAAAGTAGTAATAGTATTAGTTGTTGTCCCAAATAAATTTATCCGGACCCATGCTAGCATGCCAACTGTTGAACTCGGTGGTTCTCTATCAGGAATTTTTTGGAATTTAGATAAAGTTTCTGTCATTTTTCTAACGCTCAGTTATCTGTATTCTACGATTATAAACATTCAGAATAAATGAAGTGAATAAGCTCATGCATTCGTAAACTATGATTGTCATTGCTATGATAATTAAAGCTTGGCCAGTTTGATTTAATGATATGCCTGCCCAAACTGCAACGATTTCTTCATAACCAACCGCAACTGCCAAAGAAGAATTTTTTGTAAGATTTAAAAACTGACTTATTGTGGGGGGTATTATTACACGCATAGCTTGTGGAATAATGATCATATTGATCATCTGCGAACGTTTCAAACCAAGAGAGCGAGATGCTTCAAGCTGTCCTTTAGAAACAGAGGCTATTCCAGCACGAACATTTTCTGCTATGAATGCAGAAGTGTAAATAGTTAGAGCGAACCATAGCGAAAATAAAGGTAGTGGAATTTGACCACCACCTTTGAAATTAAATTTTCCAAGTACTGGAAGGTCAAAACCGAGCGGCCCACGAAGAAAAAAATAACTGAAAACAGCAATCGCCAAAAAGGACAAGATATTTATTGTTTTTACTGGCAATGCTGCGCCAGTAAGTTCAAATTTCTTTTTAGACCATTTAGAAAAAATGAAACCGGCTAATGCTGCTAACGCTAAAATTAAAATCCATATCTTGAAATTATTACTATCTTCAATGAAGGGTAAAGGTGAATGTAAACCTCTGCTATTTAAATAAAATAAACCCATTTCTATAGATTTTTTTGGTGGTGGAAGAAATGCGAGAAACACTGCAAAGTTCCAAAACATAATTTGTAATAATAGCGGAACATTTCTAAAGATTTCAATGTAAATCAACGAGATTTTTGATGCAATCCAATTAGGTGAAAGCCTCAATATGCCGATTACAAACCCCAACATAGTTGCTGCAAAAATGCCGAGTAGTGCAACCAATAAAGTATTTAGTATGCCAATATAAAATACTTCTATATAAGTCGTTTTGCCAAGTTCGAAATTAAGGAACGGACTAAAACCTACTTTGAACGGAGCTACTTCATCAAAAAAATTTGAACTAGTTTTAATGCCGCGTTCTTGTAAATTAAACACTGTTGTTTCGTAAATGGAAAAAATACCAAAAACAACTATCGAAAGTACAAAAATTTGGACCAACAATGCTCGAAATTTTTGATTCCTATGCAGTGGCAATTTTACTTTATTCAATTTTCTGCTCTTATAAAGCCGGCAGATTAAACCTGCCGGCTTTAATGTAATTATATTTATCTGACGGGTGGAGCATATAAAATGCCACCACGAGTCCAGAGATCATTGACTGAACCGGCTCTTGGAATACCAAGAGGCTCAACGGTTCTTTCATAGATCTCACCATAGTTACCGACTTGCTTTATAGCTGTATAAGCCCAGTCTTGAGATAATCCAAGACTTGGTCCAGTTTCGCCTTCACTTCCAACAATCCTGGCAACACTCGGGTTTGGAGAGTTAGTTTTCATATCGTCAACGTTAGCTGATGTGATGCCTAATTCTTCAGCGTTAATCAAAGCGTAGAGTGTCCAAGCAACAATATCCATCCATTGGTCGTCTCCCTGCCTAACAACTGGACCTAGAGGCTCTTTTGAAATAATCTCAGGCAGCATGGTCCAGTTTGAAGGGGAGCTAGTTTCAGATCGAATTGCAGCTAATTGTGAAGCATCAGATGTTATAGCATCACATGCACCGCCTTCAAGACCTTCTCTTGTTTGAACAGAAGTATCATATCCTACTGGAGTATAATCCAGACCGTTGTTGCGGAAATAATCAGCCATATTTAATTCTGTTGTTGTTCCTGCTTGAACGCATATGCTAGCACCATCTAAATCTTTAACAGATGAGACATCCGCATCCTTAGCTACCATAAAGCCTTGACCATCAATAAAATTATAGTAGGTAAAATTCACACCTAATGTTGCGTCTCTTGTGAGGGTATGAGTTGTATTACGCGAAAGCATATCTATTTCACCAGATGTTAATGCAGTGAAACGCTCTTTAGCATTAAGTGGTACGTACGTTACTTTTGACGAGTCACCTAAAACAGCAGCAGCAACTGCATCACAAATAGATGCGTCTATTCCAACC
>CACOCY010000002.1 GCA_902625725.1 uncultured SAR116 cluster alpha proteobacterium
TAGATAGATAAGGAGTAACAAATGACCCTTTTGATAAAAGGAACAAACATTGCCGAATATGAGTTAAAAGAGGGTGTTAAACAGAAACTATTGTTAAATAGGCATGAGACAGGAGACTCAAGATTAGAAATTAGAAAAATTATTATGGAATCAAAGCAAAATATTGAGTTAAGTTTTGAACAAGAAAGCTTAAATTGGTTGCACGCTTTGTCAAAGGGTATTGAAATAAACTCCTCAAATTTTGATACACAATCTATCAAAGTAATTAACGGTGGCACCCATTTAACGATCAATAATATTGGTGGAGAAACAGTGGAGCTTTTGATTTGCACCGTTCCAAGAGTAAAAAGGTTTTTGCAAGAAGGAGAACAAATACCATTTGATATTCACTCAGTAGATTGGTCTGTGGAACCGGTTTTATTATCAGAATTTGACACCCGTAAAAGAATTTATCTAGCAAGCTCAGGATTGTGGAATGGAATATCCTGTGTAAAAGGGGAGATGATTATCTATCCAAAGGGTGGAACAGCCCCGCTCCATCATCATCAAAATGCAGAGCATTTTCAATATATTGTGCAAGGAAGTGGGACAGCTATTTTTAATAATACAGAGCATACAGTAAAAAAAGGAGACATTTTATACTTCTTTGAAAATGAAATTCATGCTTTTGAAAATAAGCACTCAGAAGAATTTATATTTTTTGAGTTTTTTGTTCCTGGAAACTATAAAACTATTTGGTCTGAAAATTCTACCATATGCACATGGGTCCCAACAGGTAAAGATATAAAAGGCAGAAAAGCCAGTAGACATATTGAAAAACATATAGCGGGAGAAGGTTCAAATATATAAAGTTTTTATTGCAAAAAAATTTTTATAATAATTTTGTTTTATATTTTTTCACAATAAAATCAGCAGCCTGTTCAAAAGTGGTGCCGTTATCAATATCTATTTGAATGGTGCATTCTGCTTTTCTTAATTTGCGCATTGATGAACTTTTATAAGCAGGATCATAATGAGAGCAAATTAATTCGATTGCTAGCTTATACCAGCTTTTGTTTTCTGCCAGTTCACGCCAAACATTAGTTTTGTCTTCCCCATGACGAAAAAACATAGCATCGAAAAGTTTGAATAAGGCCTCGGTATGAGTTTGTAAATATTTATATTCTTTAACCAAAAATTGAGCACGCTTTTCTAAAGGCATAGATATTTCAATTAAAGGCGCCGTCTTCATCAAATTGAAAAAATGTTTTGGAATTTGAATTTCTCCAATTTTAGAACTTTCCGCCTCAACAAATACTGTTTCATCCGATTTAAGTTTTTTGATCGCATGCAATAGTAAACTCTCAAAATATTTTTGCGTTGGCTGTTTTTCCCCAGGTCGTAACCCTAACAGAGAACCCCGATGATTAGCTAATGCTTCTAAGTCTAAAATTTGTCCACCATTTTGCCTTATTTCTTTTAGAAGACGTGTCTTTCCAGTTCCCGTTGGTCCGCTAATTAAAACGAGTTTTATAGAGGGTGCTTTAGTCTCTAAATCAGTCAAAACTCCCTTTCTATAAGCTTTGTAGCCACCATCAAGCACGTAGGTTTGCCAACCAATGTCAGAGCAAATTTGGGCAAATGAATTTGAGCGTTGACCACCGCGCCAGCAATAAATTATGGGTCTGAATTTTGCAGATTTGTCTTGAAGGTAAGCTAAGATATGCTTCGAGATATTGCGAGCTACGATAGCTCCGCCATATCGTCTAGCGTGAAATGCACTGATCTGTTTGTACAT
This sequence comes from uncultured SAR116 cluster alpha proteobacterium, assembly GCA_902625725.1. Taxonomy (GTDB): domain Bacteria; phylum Pseudomonadota; class Alphaproteobacteria; order Puniceispirillales; family Puniceispirillaceae; genus UBA5951. Next base: position 1,778 of record CACOCY010000002.1, read on the forward strand.
AGTTCCAATTTCTGCCCGTTCACTGTTATTCAGAACAGGCATGTTGGTTGCTCCAGGAATATGATCAATTTCAAACTCAGCAGGAGAGCGTACATCAATTATCATATCTGCTTTAACATCAGCCCAGTTTTGGATTATTTTTATTGGTGCACCCATGATATCCTGCAAAAACTAGTTAATAAAAATTCCTGTTTCTTGGAAGATTATAGTTCCTATGACATTAGATACAGGAGCAATGTCACGTTTTAAAATGTTACATAATTTAGCAGCTCTTGTGGTAGGAACAACAGCTAAGACTCCACCAGATGTCTGGGGATCAAATAGAATATCACTAAGAGGCATTTGTCGACTTTTTATTCCTTTCAAATATCGAATAGCTTTTTTGTTCGAGGCATTGAGAGTTGCTCGTATTGATGTTTCTTGTAAAATTTGGGCTATACCAGGTAATAGCGGTATTTCATCAAGATTGAGTTGCGCACCGACACTTGTTCTAAACTGATTTTCCAGAGCCTTAGTAAGATTTTCAGTGTGTCGTGCGAGACCAAATCCCGTAATATCTGTCATTGCTATGGCTCCGTTTTGCCATAAAAATTCTGCAGCTTTTAGATTAGATTGTAACATAATTTTGATACAATCTTGATAATTTTGTTCGCTAGCAGAGTTTCTCATATTCGCTGCTAAGATTAAACCAATGCCAAGTGGCTTTGTTAATATTATAGAAAAAGCTTTTTGTGCTTTTTTACCCAGTGTTATATCACTTTCAATTTTAGAGATAATTCTTGAAATACCGGTTAAGGCGAATCCCATGCTGGTTTCAACTGATTGAGATGTATGTCCACCAACAAGCTTAATTTTTGCTTTGCTAAATTCAAGCATTGCACCGGCAAGCATATTCGTTAAGTCAGATTTTTGTATATTTTTTTTTGCACGCTCGATATTTATTATACTTAAGGCAGTCAATGGAATGGCATTACTTACCACTAAATCACTTAATGCATGTAACGCAGATATTCTCCCGAAAATAAAAGGATCGCTTATCATTTGAGAGATAGAATCGACTGTTTGTATAAGTGATTGACCTTTTCCAAGGGACGCATCAATTGAAAATTCACTGGCATCTGTGAATGTATTTACTATGGGAAGGTAATTCTTATCACCGCCTAATTTTGTAGCTATTTCAACTGCGTCTGGTAGCACAGTATCTAATATTTGTGCTTCTGCTTTTGAGCCACACCCTGTGCAAAAGATTTTTTCAAGCAGAGTGTCGTTTTCTGCAAGGAGTTCATTTTCAGAGAGTATAATTGACCGGTGATGATTATGCACCATTTTAGGTAATTTTGTGAAGCTGGATATAAATCTCTGGTCAATCCATTTCTTAATAGGCCAAAGCCACTTTGCAGATATAAAAAATCCTCCCCAAATGGCTATGACATCATTATTATCAAGCATAATTAAGGAAAGATAACGAGATTGTTGAGAGACGTGTTTTAGGGGAGACTTATTTAATGCAAGGCGTAAATTTTTAGCAAGAGTTGGACCGGCTCGAACAGCAAAAACACCAGAACGGGGACGTGGTTGATGTCTCATTTTTGCTATATCTCCGGCAGCAAAAATTCTTTCATCTGAGATTGATTGAAATGCATTATTTACCTCAATATAACCGTCATGGGTAAGAGAAATTGATGCTGAATTTAACCAATTTGATGGTCGAGCACCAGTAACGACAATTGAACAGTCAGTGGCAACGTTTATTCCTTCTGCAAGTGTAACTGTATTCTTTGACACTTTAATTACAGGTTGCCCAAACTGGACATCTATATCGGCGGCGCTGCACTTTTTTAATATAGATAAATGACACCTATAAGAGATTTCAGGAAAAAATCTTTCTGCGCTTCCTATTATTGTGATTTTTGGTTTGATATTACTCTTACTAAATTTTTTTCTGAAGGCGAATGCTAATTCAATACCAGCCGCCCCTGAACCTATGATAACAATTGATTGTTCAGATGAGGTAATTGACTTTTCTACTTCGGGTATTTTATTTAAAAAATGAGAAATTGGTTTTACAGGAATGGCATTTTCTTTTGCACCCACGATTTCTCCATAATCAGATGTAATACCTGTATTTACAGAGATCAAATCATAATTGATATCCGGTCTATTTTCACAATGTATCAATCTCTCTTCAGTATCCACTGATATTATTTTAGCCTGAATAAAACGCGCACCTGAGAAATTGCATAAATGAAGAAGGTTTATGTGTATTTCATTAAAATCATATTCGCCTGCAATAAAGCCTGGGAGCATGCCGGAGTAGGGTGCGCTTAGCACATCGCTAATGAGGCTGATTCGTAAACCATCAATTGGACGCATCGCAAATGATTTTAAAACCTGTATATTTGCATGCCCGCCTCCAACCAGCACTAGCTCGGTTTGAATTGGAATTGAATTTGTTTTCATCTGCTACTTGATCCGTTAACTTTTATAGTTACCCAGTGGTCTGGAATAACATCAGCAATAATCACTGCTAAGAAAATTAGAAAACACCCAAATATTGCAGAAAAGCCAAGTATTTGTGACAAAATGAGCCACCCAGCAATGGCGCCAACAATTGACTCAAGTGACAAAATAAATGCAGATGCCGTTGGATCCGAATAGCGTTGTCCTACAATTTGGAACGAAAAACCTAGAGTTCCTAGCAATCCAGCCATTATAATCTCCGGAGCAGCGGGTAGGAAATCTGATAACACTGGCTTTTCGAATGTTAAAGAAAAAATTAATGATAAAAAGAAACATATAACGCTTTGGATAAAAGAAAGTTGAAAAGGCATATTAATTTCCTTTGCCACATTTGATATCAATATTATGTGACTAGCCCAAAATAAAACACTTGCAAGTGCTAAAAAGTCCCCAAATTGGCTTACAATTGTACCTGACCCTGATAACATCCAAGATCCTGTTATTGAAATGAGTAATGCAAACCAAATTTTTATCTTAATTTTATATTTGTATAAGAGCCAGGTCAGAAAAGGTACCGCTGGTACATATAAAGCGGTAAGAAAAGCGGCGTTAGCAATGTTTGTGTATTGCAAGGAAGTTTGTTGAAGTGAAATTCCACAAAACATGAAGCAACCCATTGCGCTTGCCTTGGCTAATAAAGACATATCTGTTCTTAAGACTGGGATAATTGAAAGTTGCCTTAACTCTATAAGAGCTATTGGCAATATAGCGATGGAGCCGATAAGGTATCGCGCTGACGTGAAGCTCATAGGTCCTAGGGTTTCCATACCTGTTTTCTGCGCAACAAAAGTGAGCCCCCACAAAATTGTAACGAGAATAAGTAGTAAGTGCGCCTGATTTCGTGTCATAAAGTTTTTCCATTAATATGGGTTAGGGGAGTCCCTGCACTCAGGTGGAAACGAATTAGAATTTTGAAAGAAAATTATAAATATTATGATTATTGCCAAACAACCCATTAAAAAGGGGATAAGATATCAAATCAATTGCAAGAAGGCCAAATAAAAATTTAGTTATTGCACTTAAAATAGTTTCTAAGGATATTTGATATATGAAAGTCCAGAAAAATTCATTAACGCCATTTTTAAAATGGGCGGGAGGAAAACGTCAATTAATTCATGAAATTTTTCCCCGTATTCCTGAATATGAAGGTAGATATATCGAACCTTTTATGGGTGCTGCAGCCGTATTTTTTCGAGTTTGTCCGCCCAAGTGTTGGTTGAATGACATAAATCAAGAGCTTGTCAATTGTTTTTGCACCGTAAGAGATGAAGTTGAACAGCTCATTGAAAGACTCTCTAGCTACCAATATGACAAGGATTTTTATTATCAAATTCGTTCCCTTGATAGACAAGAAGGTGGATTATCTAATTTAGATAAAATAGATCGTGCCGCTCGGTTTATTTATTTAAATAGATCTGGCTTCAACGGTCTTTACAGAGTGAATTCAAAAGGTCACTTTAATGTTCCTTTTGGCAGATACAAAAACCCAAATATTATTATGAAGGAAAAGCTTCTGGCATGTCATAGCCATTTGAAGAGAGCTAGAATAACGCAAATGCATTTCAGAGAAGTGTTATTAAAGGTAGAAAAGGGTGACTTTGTATATCTTGATCCTCCTTATTTACCTTTATCCAAAAGTTCAAACTTCACAAATTATGATAAACAAGGTTTTGGTGAAAATGAACAGCTAGAGTTAGCTGAATTTCTACACTATTTTAATCGGAAGAATATAAGTTTTTTAGCGTCAAACGCTGATCACCGGAATATTTACGAACTATATGAAGGATTGCAAATTACAAAAATTTATGCTAAGCGCTCAATCAATTCTAAATCAGACGGTAGAGCTCAAATAGGGGAGTTATTAATAAGCAATAGCCTCTAACAAACTGATATAACGAAAAAAAAAGGGATATATTTATCACCCTAATCTTGCTCTATATAGTCCGGCATTTTATTCAACTCATTTTTGGAGGCCCGGACCGGAATTGAACCGATGTCCACGGTTTTGCAAACCGCTGCATAACCACTCTGCCACCGGGCCTAAAAATTTGAAGAACCATATTCTGCTACTCCAAGGTATACTTGCTGTCAATAAAGTTTAATTAATCTATACTATAAAAAAAATAATTTTTGTTTCAAAAGCTTTCTAATTTGAATTTTAATATTTAACCAGATAAATTATTCACGGTATGGTATGACATTTTTATTGTGGTGATAAAAGTTTGATGAAAAAATTATTATTGGGTTATTAAATGAAAAAAGCTGTTATTTGTGGTGGATCAATTGGCGGTTTGTTTGCAGCTGCCGCTCTTCGTAAATTTGGTTGGCAAGTTGATGTTTATGAGCGTACAGAAATAGAATTATCCGGGCGTGGCGCTGGAATTGTGACACATGATGTTCTAATAAAAGCACTAAAAGCTGTTGACATCACAACCGATGACCTTGGTGTTTTTGTAAAAGATAGAACAGCGTATGATAAAAATGGGAACGAGCTAATGAGATTGCCATTTCCACAGATAGTTACTTCTTGGGACAGAATACACAGTCTTCTTCGCGCCTCTCACCCTGATCGACATCATCATTTAGGTCGTGCGGCTATTGGTTATCGTCAAGAACTTAATAAGGCAGTTGCAATACTTGATGATAAAACAGAAATAGAGGCCGATCTCGTTATTGGAGCAGACGGTTTTGGTTCTAATATTCGTGCTCAAATGTTACCAGAAATAAAGTCGCTTTCGTCTGGATATGTCGTGTGGAGAGCGCTCGCTAATGAGGCTGATTTATCAAAAGAAGTGCGAGAAGATGTGTTTAAAACATTTGGTTTTTTTGTGCCTACCGGAAGCCAGATTATAGGTTACCCAATCGCTGGTTTTGGAAATGATTTAAGAGAAGGGTACAGGAGATATAATTTTGTCTGGTACATAGGAGTTGAGCAAGATGAATTAAAGGATATGTTAACCGACGATAATGGGAATTATTATTCAGTCTCAATACCTCCTCCACTGGTCAGGGATGATGTAATGAGGCGATTTACTGAAACTGCGCACAAAACTTTACCAGCCAATTTTGCAGAAATTCTAGAAAAATCAGAAATGCCCTTTTTTACTCCTATATATGACCACCATTCACCAATGATGGGTGAGGGTAACGTTGGATTAGTTGGAGATGCAGCTTGTGTTGCTCGTCCACATGTGGGTATGGGCGTCACAAAAGCTGCATGCGATGCTTTGTGTCTTGCAAATTCTCTTGAGAAGTTTTCAGTAATTTCGGACGCTCTCGCTGCCTATTCTGAGGAGCGGGTGGCAGCATCTGCAAGAGCACATTATCGAGCGAGAGATTTAGGCGCAACGATTTTTGTGGACCCCAAAGGGGGTAATGAAGATGGAAGTCGAAATCCTAATTTACACGAAATTGTAAGCACTACAGCAACAATAGTAAATTAATTTTTTGTTTTACTCAGTTTTTTGCCCGTAACTCTTCATAACTAGTAGTAACAAATTTGGTGTATCCTGGGCGTACCAGTAATTTTTCATACCAACGCGTGAGAGCAGGAGTTCCTGCTAAATCAGGAGCAACATCCCGCATTCGATACATTAAAGTTCCAAGTGCAATATCTGCAATTGTAAAATTATCCAGTAAATAATCCCTATTTTCCAGTCTCTGGCTTACAATTGCCGAAGCAGAAATTAATGATTTGTATTGTTTGTCTTCGTTTTCTTTTGATCGCTCATTTGATGGTGTGCGCACTAATTCCCAAAAAAGTCCTATAACAGACGGTTGAAAGGCACTACTATTAAAATCGATCCAGCAGCTTATTTCCGCTTCTTTACTGATATTATTTACCCCTATCGAAGATTCAGGAAATTTTCTGGCTAAATATCTTAGTATAGAATGGCTTTCCCAAAGCGCCAGTTCACCATCTTCTAACACTGGTACTAATTTTGTGGGCGTTTTAGAAGCATATTCCTTCCTATCTTTTCCGCCATAAATTCCACCTACAATCTCATGTTCATATGGTTCTCCCACTTCTTCTAATGCCCAAAGTATTTTTTGAACATTAGAAGATGATTTACGACCCCAAAGACGCAGCATTATTTTATAGCCTGTGGATTGATTGGTGAACCCGCAGCGCCTGGAATGTGTAATGGTGGGGCGTTAAAGAAAAATTCATATACTTTATCTTCATCACAATCTTCTGCAAGCTCTTTTAGATAGAATATTTCACCCATGGAGATTCCGATAGCTGGTATTACAACCCAGTGCCAAGGCTGATTAGCCTCATCTGTTTCATTTGGTCTAACTTCACATCCCCAGGTGTCGGCACATATAGCGGCAATATCATGATTTTTTATCCAATGTGCCGTTTCGAAAGCAAGTCCAGGTGCGTCTCCCCCTGCATAGCCAGTCCAATCTTTCTTTGCTAGACATCGTTCTTGATGACCCGTTCTTACAATTACAAAATCTCCTTTTTTTACTTCAACTTTTTGCCAAGCAGCGCAATCATCGAGATCTTTATTTGTTATGGGATAACCATCATCAAGACTTGAAACACCCTTGAAACGAGCGATATCTAAAAGTACGCCCCTTCCAGCCATTTTATCTCTAACATGTTCAATACCTAGATTGCTTGACCCATGAATAGTCACATCAGTTGCAGGATAGCCATTATACATTTTATCATCTAAAAAAATATGACACAACGCATCCCATTGAGTTGAGCCCTGACAAGGTAAATTTATTGCGTCATCTGCATAGCGGAGAAATGTCTTTCCATCAGAGTCTTGTACCCCTGCAACAGCATCTGTACCCGTTGCAAGCATTTGGTGTATCATATTCCATCTTCCACCAAAAAGACCAGACTGAATTTTCTCTTTTAAATTTAGACCTAAAGCAAAAACCTTACCCTTTTTTATTAGTTTTGCAGCGTTAACAATATCCTCAGGGGTGATATTGTTTAGTGTGCCAAATTGGTCGTTTTCGCCCCAACGGCCCCAATTTGATAGTTCTTTAGCTGTATCGTAAATATGTTGTCTGGTAAATTTTGCCATTTAGTTACTCCTTTTCTAAAAAATTTTAAAACTACGATTTTTTATTCACATTTCAATTTAGACTGCATTTGTACCACGTGCCGGATAACTATTTTCGACCGCAAATTGTGCTTTTGGCATAAGTGTTTCTAGGTTTGGTCTTGCCCATGGCATATTCGAAATGTCGACTAAATATAATCGACCATCTGGTCTAATCCACATTAATCCAGGTTCACAAAAAATATCGTTTTCTGACTCTTTAATAGAAGATGAGATATAAAGTCCCCAATTTTTAGCTGTTTGGATATCTAGCCCATAGGCTATGTCAACTTTATCAAGACCCCAATCCACTTTAGCTTGTTCCGCGCGCTGTTTTTGATCCATAGAGGCAACAACAACTGAGAAACCTAATTCTGAAATTTCATCCATCATTTTATTCAATGTACCCAGATAATTCTTACATATTGGACAATGCAATCCACGGTAAAAAATAATCATTGTGAAATTTTTTGGTGTTTGCATAGATAAAATCCATTTTCCACCCCCTACTTTAGGGAGTGATAATTCTGGTGCTTGTGCATCTGGGATTAACGCTTGTGTCATTTAGTGTGATCCTTGTTTATTCATAACTTATCAAAAATGAAATGCTAGTATATGAAGAGAATGTCTAAAGTGAGTTTATAATCCAATTCTCAGTTATTTTTACCCCGCTGCCACGCAGCACCTTTGCTATCGGACAAAACTTTGCCAAGTCCGTTTTTAGTGCGTTCATTTGCTCCTCTGTTGCATCTGTATCAATTTCAATGTCCATCGTTACAGAGGAAAATGGTACATCTATTTCTTCTTCTAACATTGTACCACGCCTGTCGAATTTTGCGCTAAGTTGAATATCCATTACACCTAATTCGACACCCATTTTATCAGCAATTCTTTTGCTAATAACATTGGTACAGCCAATCAGTGAAGCCATTAATGTTTCAGTTGGAGTTAATCCTTGATTCGTTCCACCTCTCGCTTCAGGCTCATCTATAATAGAGCTTACATCGCGGATATTAATTTTAGTTCTCGCATGCGTTTCACCTATTGCTGACATTGACATAGTCACTTCTGTTTTTGGCGTCATATTTGTCATAGTTAATCCTTTTTAAGGGTTGTTTATTTAAAAGAAATAGATAATCGTTAATAATTGTTATGGTCATCCGCGTAGAATGCAAGATCAAAAAAAAGTATATTAGTTAAAATAGGATCAAGAAAATGAAAGCTCCTGATTTCAGTTATGAAAAGCCAACCACCATTTCAGATGTGTTAGCTTTGCTAGCAAATAACGAATTAGAGTGTCAGTTGCTGGCAGGTGGCCAGAGCCTCATGCCTATGATGAATTTTAGGATGGCAAGTCCCGGCACACTGGTTGATATCTCAAATGTTTCAGAACTCTCTGGCATAAATGAGCGTGACGAGACTATCGAGATCGGGGCTATGGTACGATACCGCGAATTGGAGTTGAGTGAAATTATAAAAGCTCATTGCCCACTTGTTGCAATGGTGCTGCCATATGTTGCTCACGCGGCTATCAGAAATCGTGGAACAATTGGCGGCTCTATAGGTCTTTCAGACCCTGCAGCAGAACTTCCAGCAGTACTTTTAGTATTAGATGGCAAGATTGAAATAACTTCGGAAAAGGGAATTAGGTTAGAACCAGCGCGGACTTTTTTTAAGGGAATTTACGAAACTTCATGCGAACCTGATGAACTAATTACTAAAATAATTCTGCCTAAAAAGCACCTAAAGCAAAAATTTGGTTTTCATGAAATCGCCAGGAGGCATGGTGATTACGCCATGGCGGGTGTTTGTATTGCACAAGATATTGATTTAAAAGTAAGGGTCGCTTTTTTTGGAGTCGCTGATAGAGCTGTCAGGTCAATTGCCGTTGAAAAGTTACTTTCTGGCAATTCTGATCTCTCAGAACAATTAATCAAAGATGCCCAAAATGCATTGAATGACATAGAATTTGAAGGTGACATGAATGCAGGTCCTGAGGCAAAACAACATATTGCTAAGGTTGTTTTGGAGCGTGCATTAAAGGAGATGAAAAATGAATAAAACAGCGCAGATTGAGTTGATTGTAAATGGAGAAAAATATTTTGAAAATGTGCCTGTTCGCATGAATTTAGCGGATTTTCTTAGAAATAAATTAGGGCTTACCGGGACACATGTTGGCTGTGAGCATGGTGTTTGTGGCGCCTGCACGATATTTCTTGATGGTGTTACCGCACGAAGTTGTCTTACACTTGCGGTACAAGCCGATGAAACGGAAATAACAACTATTGAGGGGTATGAAACGGACAAAAATGCTTCTGACTTAATTAAAAATTTTCACAAACGAAATGCATTACAATGCGGATATTGTACGCCCGGAATGCTTGCTTCTTCAATTGAATACATTGAGCAAGGAAATCCTCCTGACCGTAAAAAAGTCAAAGAGCATATATCTGGAAACTACTGCAGATGCACAGGTTACCAAGCTATTGTAGATGCTATCTGCACAACAATACAAGAGAGGCAAAGCAGATGACTGGTCCTGCAACAGTTTTTGACAAACCCACTGATTATATTGGAAAATCAATTCCCCGTTCAGATGCTGCTAGACTGTTAAGAGGGAAGGGCAGGTATGTTGATGATATGCAATTGCCTCGAATGGTGCACGCTGTCTTCTTGCGGTCTCCATACGCACATGCAAAAATAAATGCGATCGACATATCCCAAGCCATGAAATTACCAGGCGTTGTGGCCATTTACACTGGTAAAGACATTGCTCAGCATGTTGAACCCTATGTGGGCGTTTTAAGTCATTTACCTGGATTAAGATCGCCAGCTCAATATCCTTTAGCTGTTGACGTTGCTCGCTGGCAGGGTGAGCCTGTTGCTGTTGTTATCTGCGCATCAAGAGCATTAGGTGAAGATGCGCTCGAACATATAAGAGTTGACTACGAAAAACTGACTGCGGTTACGGACACATTGAATGCGCTTTCGCCAGATGCGCCCCTCATTCATGAGGAATACGACAGTAATCTTGCTTGGAAACGACAAGTTGAGGTTGGTAATCTTGAAGAAGCGCTCGCTCAAGATGATGTGGTTGTCGTTGAAAAGCAAATAAAATTTGGTCGCCATACGGGTGTTACTTTGGAAACGAGGGCAACAGTATGTGATTATATTCCGGGGGATGGACAGCTTATCATGTATTATGCAGGACAGGCGCCGCATATGCTTCAATTTATATTAGCAAAACATCTTGATATGCTAGAAGAAAATGTGCGTGTGGTAGCCCATGATGTTGGAGGGTCTTTCGGAATAAAAGTACATACTTATGGCGATGAAATAGCAACAGCTATTGTTGCTAAATTATTAAAAAGACCTGTGAAATTTACCGCAGATAGATTAGAAAGTTTTGTTACAGATATACATGCCCGGGACCATTTTGTTGATGCAAAAATTGGGGTAAAAAAAGATGGGACTATTGTTGGAATGGGATTTAACGACTTTACAGGTATAGGACCTTTTTCAATGTATCCGCGAACTTCTGCTATTGAATGTAATCAAATACTTAATTTAACAGGGGCTCCTTACCAATTTGAGCATTATCACGCTGTAGGACATGTTGTGTTCCAGAATAAAACCTTGATGTGTCAGTATCGCGCTGTTGGTCACCCAATTGCTATGGCGATTTCTGATTGTATGATCGAAGAAGCAGCGCGCGTAATAGGAATGGACCCTGTAAAGATCCGCAGGAAAAATTTAATCCCAGACGATGCTTATCCTACAAAATCAACAACTGGGATGCGCTTTGATGATTTATCCCATCACGCATGTTTAGATAAACTTTTAGAAATTATGGATTATGATGCGTTGCTTGAAGACCAACAAAACGCCAGAGGTAACGGAATATATCGAGGCATTGGATTTGTTTCTTTAGTTGAGGTGACTAACCCATCACCAATGTTTTATGGTGTTGGCGGTGCTCCCATAGCTTCTCAGGATGGTGCTACTGTTAGACTAGATGCAGCGGGGGCACTTCATATTTCCTCATCGGTTACTGAACAAGGACAGGGTACAAACGCAATTTTGCAACAAATTGCAGCTGACGTTTTTGGTGTTTCTATAGAAAGGGTTAAAGTTACAACCGGCGATACGGCAACCGTGCCTTATGGCGGAGGGACTTGGGCCTCAAGAGGTGCAGGCATTGGAGGTGAAGCCATGCTTTTAGCCTCCCATGCATTGAAAGAGCAGGTATTAGACACAGCCGCTGTCATTCTTCAGGCAAAGCCGGAAGACCTAGACATCGCTTTTGGAGAAATAGTAAACAAAGGCAGTAGAGAACGAAAAATTTCGTTGGGTGATCTAGCAAAAATTGTCTATTATAGAGGAAATGAATTGCCCCATGATCTTAAACCAGAATTAATTGCTACTCGTCATTATCGTGTAACTGATTTCCCTTTCGTTTTCACAAATGGCGCAATGGCTGCGCATGTGGAGGTCGATACAAATACTGGTCTTATCAAAATTTTACATTTTTGGGCAGTAGAGGATTGTGGTAGAGTGATTAATCCACAGCTTGTTGATGACCAAATTCGAGGCGGCGTTGTTCAGGGTATCGGGGGCGCACTGTATGAAGAGTGTGTTTATGATTCAGATGGTCAAATGCAAAATGCTAGTATGGCGGATTATCTAGTCCCAATGGCTAGTGAAATGCCAGAAATTACGGTAGCACATGTTGAAACTTATACTAAAACATCTGTCTTAGGAGCAAAAGGGGCTGGAGAAGCGGGTACAGGCGGTGCACCAGCTGCAATAATGAATGCTGTAAACAATGCATTAGAGCCTTTAAATTGTGGGTTATGGCAAATGCCTATGACACCCGAGAGAGTTTTAAAAGCCCTAGGTAAGATTTAATGTTATAAATTATTGTTAAATCACAAACTCCATATTTTTGTCTAAAAATATGGGTAAAAATATGGTGTCAATTCATATACCGGTTTGGTTGAACCTCTTGCCAAGCTATTGATGTTATTTCTTCTTTTAATAATTTGAGGAAAAACGTCGCCTGTGGTGATAATGATCTTCCTATTGGTTCAATAATTACGAAGTCAGAGTAAATATTTGGTTCACATATAGGGTTAATATACCGCAGATTAGACTGAGTATCAGGCACGCATATCAAATACGGAAGAATAGTAACCCAGTCTGTCGAACCCACCAGTTCGAGAGTTCCTATCATTGAATCCATCTCCATAATGTTTGCTATCTCAATAGAGTGAGCTGTGAAGTAATCTTCCAATTTAATACGACGAATATTTGCTTTTGTAGGCAAAACTATTTTTAATGGTTCCATTATTTTCAGTGAAATTTCTTCGCCTTGCTTCAAACCAAAAGTTGGAGATGAAACTAACACCTCTCTGTCCCTTACTAAATTTGAATATTTTATTCCTTGTGTTCCAGTCATGACGGGAACTAGAGCAAAATCGAGCTCACCAGCTTTAACCATATCTGTAAGACTTCCGCTGTAAGACTCAACAACGCTTATTTCTATATTAGGATGAGTTGTTGAAATTAACTTTAATACAGGCGCTAAAGCAGCTCGCGTGAAGGTTGGCATTAAACCAGCGTTTACTTTACCAGATAGTCCTTTTCCGGCGTTAACAGCCTCTTGCTCAGCAGTTTTTAGTGTGCGAATAGCCTCAACGGATTTTTTGTAAAAACCATGGCAAATAGTAGTTGGGATGACACCATTAGAGTTTCGTGTAAAAAGAAGAATCCCAAGTTCTTTTTCTATCGCACTTATGTGTTGTGAAATTCCTGATTGAGTTGCGTTCTCTCTTTCTGATGCTGCAGTAAATGAACCTTCTTCATACACTGCAATTAAAGAATTAAGCTGACGAAGTGATGCCATAACACAAATCCTTTTTAAAATTTTAATTAGTAATAGGTATTATAAAAAATAATACAGTGTGTAAATTATTATAATTTTATTTTAGTATAAAAAAAGAATATATAAATACCGAATTGGTAAATAGCATCAATTTATAGATAATAAAACTTAACCTGGCTTAGATTTTTGAGGAATATATAAAATGGAAATTGGATTTTTCACTATGCCCATACACCCAGTTAACAAAGATTGGCGTGTAAGTTTAAAGGAAGATAGAGAAGCGTTTTTACTAGCAGATGAGCTCGGTTTTTCAGAGGCCTATGTGGGCGAGCATGTCACAGATGCAGCAGAAAATATCACTTCATGTGCAATGTTTGTTGCTTCGCTTGCCGCGGCAACAAAACAGATCCGGTTAGGTACTGGCACAGTCAACCTTCCTAATTCTCATCCCGCACATGTGGCTGGCCAAGTTGCGATGTTAGACCACATGTTAGATGGACGATTTAATTTTGGTATTTCTCCCGGGGGGTTAGCCTCCGATGCGGAGGTGTTTGGTACTTTGGATAGCAACCGTAACGAGATGTTTTTGGAAGGAATTGATACTGTTTTGAAAATATGGGAATCTGAGGCTCCATACAACATTGAGGGTAAATATTGGAAAGTAACTACTGAAAGAACATCTTTAACAGATATTGGACAAGGGATCATGGCCAAACCATTGCAAAGGCCGCATCCACCTATAGTTGTTACAGCCGTCGCACCATTTTCTAAAGGTGTAACGGAGGCAGCAGCAAGGGGATGGGAGCCGATTAGTGCTAATTTCCTTATGCCACAATGGGTAAAATCACACTGGCCCAAATATGTGGAAGGGTGCGAGCGAGTCGGGAGGCCCGCTGATCCAGCTAATTGGCGGGTTGCAAAATCAGTATTCGTTGCAGATGATTTGGCCACTGCGAAAGAATATGCATTGGGCCCCGATAGCCCTTATGTGTTTTATTACAATCAACTGTTAACCAAAATGCGGAAACACAACCGCGTCGAACTTTTTAAGACTTACCGCGAGCAGCCAGACGACGAAGTCACGTTGGAAGACGTTTGCGATAAGCTTATAATTTGGGGAACACCAGATAAAGTTACAGATGAAATTTTAGAGTTTCAGGATGAAGTAGGTGAATTCGGTACACTTCTTTATGCTGGAAAAGATTGGGCATCTCCCGAATTGGCAAAACGTTCTATGGTTCTTGCTGCAGAGAAGGTAATGCCTGCCGTAACGTCTGCTAGTTCAGAAATAAGAAATAACAAAACAGCCGCGGAATAAAGTAATAAGAATATTTACATTAGATGAATATAAAGACCCTTTAAAAAGGGTCTTTATTGCAATTAATATTTTAAAAGCTCTTTCTGTTATTTTAAGTCAATAAAACTATAGATAGACTGTTATTTAAAAAACCGTGATTGAATTGTTCTCGCGATAGATTTATAAGTTTTCGTATACTATGTTTCCATAGCGATCAAGAGTTGATAAATGAACAACCAGTCATTTAACCGGGCTAGAAAAATCATGATAGAGAGCCAGATAAGACCCAATAAAGTCATTGACGAAAAGGTTTTATCCGCTTTTTCTATGATACCTCGTGAGCTATTTGTTCAAAAATCAATGCGTGATATAGCTTATATCGATGAAGATTTGCCTCTCAGTAATGGTAGATATTTAATGGAACCAATGGTTTTAGCAAGACTTATACAATCACTGAACTTAAACGTTTCTGACAATGTTATGATTATTGGCGTTGGTACTGGATATAGTGCTGCAATCATTTCACAAATCGTGGCATCTGTAATTGGAATAGAGTCTCGAACAAATTTGATACAAAAAGCAGAAAATAATTTAGTTCATCTTGATATTACAAATACTGTTTTATTTAAAGAGCGGTTACAAGACGGCTACAGTAAAGAGGCTCCATATAATGCTATTTTAATAGACGGTGGTGTGAGTTTTATCCCAGACAATATTTTAAATCAGCTCGCAAAAAATGGTAGACTTGTCTCAATTTACAGGCAAAAAATCGAGACAGCGGGTGAGGCCAGTTTATGGATGCGTGCTGCACGTAATTTTACCAGAACATGTTTGTTTAATGCACAAGTGCCAACACTTGAGGAATTTAAAAAAAAACCAGAATTTAGTTTCTAAATGTCGTTTGATAGTAAAAGCGTACATTTGATGCTGAAAGGATATTGAAGTGTGTGTAAAAAAAAGAATATCGCTTAAACAATTAATTGTTATTTTCTTTATATCTTTGACAATTATTTTCGGCAATTCTTGGGCTGCTAAAGCTGATAGTTTTGAAAAAGCACTCCGCAGCGGAATACTAAAATCTAACTCTCTGGCAAGTGCAAGACAAGATTTTATTACCGCCCATCAGGAAGTAATAATCGCCACTGGTGATACCGATTTAAATAGTAAATTTACTATCTCCCAAGATCAATCATTTTATGAGAGGTCTAACCTTTTAAATGATTCATACAGTGAAGCAAAGCTTGCAGGAGCCATAACTTTTTCAAAGCAATTATATAACTCCGGAGAAACAAATGCTAAGCGTGAAGCAGCTATTCTATCAATGGAAATAGCTAAATCAGGATTTTACATTGCTGAGCAATCAGTTCTTCTATCTATTATAAAAACTTATTTGAATTTAATTCTTTCAAAAGAGGAAGTATATTTACATGAAAGTAATTTTGCACGGCTTACCCAAGAAAACCTCGCTGAAAAATTACGTGTTGAAGCTGGTGTGTCAACCGCTGGTAATTTAGCCTTGTCAAATTCAAAAATGTTGAGTTCTCGTTCAGAATTAATAACTTCTAAAGCCGCATATGAAAATTCGTTAGAAGAGTATGAGTCTTTGATTGGAGATATTCCCGAGAATTTAACTGAACCTATGCTTCCTAATTTGATTCCTCAAAAGATTCAAAGTAGCGAAAACCAGGCATATAAAAATCACCCATCTTTAGATATAGCGATTGCAACTGAAAATCTTGCCTCGTTACAACAAGAGATATTAAAAAAATCTCTTGGGCCATCCGTTGATTTGAGTTTGTCTGCAAGAAAGAGTAATACCGGCGGGGACTCGTCTACCGATGGGAGCGAAATTTCTGCTAACATTTCAATGTCAGTCCCGATATTGGCAACACCGACAAGTAAGGCTCAGTCTCAAAAATTAATTTCTGCTCTTGTGGCTGCTCAAATTGATAGTGATGAAGCTAAACGAGTAGTAGGATTAGCTGCTCGTGCGGGATTTAGAAATCACATTTCTGCCAAAATTCAGCTTAAAGCAGCGGTGTCTGAAGTAGAAGCTTATAAATTGTTTGTGGAAGCAACAAAAACAGAGGTTGAATTTGGTAATAAAACAGTCCTTGAACAATTAGATGCTGAAGATGATTTAAAAAATGCTATTCTCAGAGAAATGCGTGCTAAACATGCTGTCCTATTAACCGGATATCAGCTGTTACAAGCGACGGGATTACTTACAGCAAAAAACCTGGGTATAGCTGATTCCTTAAGCCCTTTAGAGACTAATAAAGACCTGAAGCCAAACATTAAATTCCATCAGTTTTTAAAAAGTGGTTCTACCACGAAATAAATTTTTTCGGTACTTTTAGATTAAAGTTGAATGTATAAATGTTAGATAAAATCTATAACCCAAACATGTTAGAATCAAAATGGTATGAGGCTTCCGAAACAGCAGGAGCCTTTTCTTGTAAACCTGAAGGGAAAACCACACCTTACACAATAATGATGCCCCCTCCAAATGTTACTGGTTCTCTCCACATGGGGCATGCACTAACTTTTACTTTGCAAGATGTGCTAATACGTTATTTTCGTAAAATTGGAAGAGACTCTTTTTGGCAACCAGGTATGGATCATGCGGGAATTGCTACCCAGATGGTGGTGGAGCGTCAATTAGCCAGTGACAACTTGGATAGACGTGATTTGGGGCGGGATAAATTCATCGCTAAGGTTTGGGAATGGAAGTCAAAATCGGGTGGAACAATAGTTAATCAGCAGAGGCATTTAGGCATTACTCCCGACTGGCCAAGAAGCAGATTTACTCTAGATGACGGATTAAGTATAGCTGTAAATAAAGTTTTTGTTGCATTATATAAGCAAAACTTAATTTATCGGGATAAACGACTAGTAAATTGGGACCCAAAGTTGCAAACTGCAATCTCTGACCTCGAAGTCGAGCAGAAAGAAATAGAGGGTAATATGTGGTCGTTGCGATACCCACTTAAGTCAGATCCTTCAAAATATATTACTGTTGCAACAACACGGCCAGAAACCATGCTAGGCGATATGGCAGTTGTGGTTAACCCAGAAGATAATAGATACTCAGAGCTTGTTGGTCAGACCGTTATACTCCCACTAGTAAACAGAGAAATACCAATTATTGCAGATACTTATTCTGATATGGAAAAAGGAACAGGAGCCGTAAAAATTACACCTGCACATGACTTTAATGATTTTGAGGTAGGAAGAAAGTATAATTTGGAATTGATGAACATATTTGACTCTCATGCTTGTATTAATGATTCTGCACCTGAGCGTTTTAGGGGGCTAGATAGATTTGAAGCAAGAAAAAAAATAGTAAATGAGCTGGATGAGCTTGGATTATTGGTGGAAGTAGAACCTAACAGGCACTCTGTTCCTCATGGAGACCGGTCCGGGGTAATTGTTGAGCCTTGGCTAATGGACCAGTGGTATGTAGATGCTAAAACACTAGCAAAACCTGCAATCAAAGCGGTTGAAAGTGGAAAAACAAGATTTGTGCCCAATCATTGGGAAAAAACGTATTTCGAGTGGATGCATAATATTCAGCCTTGGTGTGTGTCAAGACAATTATGGTGGGGACACCGAATTCCTGCTTGGTATGGACCTGATGGTCTAGCCTTTGTAGAGGAAACAGAAAAAGAAGCACAAAAAGCAGCCAATGAGTATTATGGTAAAGTTGTACCAATAATTCAGGACGAGGATGTTTTAGATACATGGTTTTCTTCTGCTTTATGGCCTTTCTCAACATTGGGATGGCCAAAATCTAGTGTAGAACTCAAAAAATATTATCCAAGTGACGTGCTAGTTACGGGTTTTGATATTATTTTCTTCTGGGTAGCTAGAATGATGATGATGAGCATACATTTTATGGAAGGGGAAGTGCCATTTAAGGATGTTTATATACACGCTCTTGTTCGTGATGAAAAAGGCCAAAAAATGTCAAAATCAAAAGGCAACGTTCTTGATCCTCTAGATTTGACAAAGACGTATGGTTCTGATGCACTTCGTTTTACACTTACGGCAATGGCGGCTCAGGGACGAGATTTAAAGCTATCTGAGACAAAAATCGAGGGCTATCGCAACTTTGCAACCAAAATATGGAATGCAGCGCGTTTTCTTGAATTTCATTCACTAGACGGCAAGCCCTTAAAACCTATTAATGTTTCGTTGCCTGTAAATAAGTGGATTTTATTTGAACTTGATAATTTAATACAATCTTTTAATAATTCTATTTTTGCCTATAGATTTAACGAAGCAGCGGATAAAATTTATCATTTTATTTGGAATTTATATTGTGACTGGTACTTAGAATTTATTAAACCTGACCTAGACAACGCAGATGAAACGAAGAGAGTCGCTCCTTTTGTGTTGCATGAAGTTATCGGACTACTAAATCCCATTATGCCTTTCATTACAGAGGAGTTGAATAAACAGATATTCAAGTCAGAGGACCTGTTGATTACCTCGCCTTTGCCAACAGTTACGAAATTAGGAACTAATGACACTCAATTACCCATGGTTATTGACCTAATTTCGGAAATAAGGGCATTGAGGTCGGAGATGAATATTCCCTTATCTGCAAAACCGGACCTGCTTATCAGGACAGCAACAAAATCACAATTTAATGTGATTGAGACTATGAAACCTTCTTTGATGAAAATGGCCAGAATTAAGGAAGTTTATGTAATAAAAGAAGAATTTCCGCCAGAAACTGTTATCTCAAATCTTAACGGCTTCGATATCGGTCTACCTCTCTCTGGAATTTTAGACTTCAAGGTTGAGGCTGTGCGACTAAATAAAGAAATTAGTACATCCCAAATAGAGGTTGATAAGCTTCGTAAAAAACTATCGAATAAGGGCTTTATTGACAAAGCGCCCTCTAGTGTTATCGCAGATAATGAAGGACGCCTTAAAGCGGAGCAAGGTAAAATTGAAGCACTTCAATCTGCATTGAAAAGACTTGGTTGAGTTATCAAAATTAAATTATATGAAATGGCAAAAGGTTAATATGTAATGATAAAAAACACGCGCACGGTTCTAATCGACAAGAATCCTGGAAGAAACTCCCAAACCTATGGAATTGCAAGAGAGTTGGGAACAAACGTTGAGCTTATACATGAGCCATCCGTCGGAGTTATTGGGAATAAAGGCGACTCTCAGTGTTACTTAGGTGTACTTTCTAAAGTTCAGGCCATTCATGAAGCGCTTAAAGCGCAAATAGGACTTGCAGAGGATAAAATGAAATATAGGCTTGTGCAGCCTGAATTTACAGTTGCTACTTCTGATGGCATTCGAAATGGCACCAAAGAAATGCGCTATTCCCTGATAGGAAGAGAAGTTACGAACGATTCCTTGTGTGAGCATTTAAGTGCAACAGGTCTTGAAGGTCTGATTGCGGTCGTAGCGTGTGATAAACCACCTGTTGGAACATTAGCAGCGGTTTTAGAACATAATCGGCCTGCAATTATCATGTCAGACGGTTCAATAAGACCCGGCAAAGATTCTGAAAATGGAGAAGCTATCGACATTATTAGCAGCTATCAGATTGCTGGAAGTGATGATGAGATCTTAAAAAAAAGAATTTCATTTGAGTCTTGTCCGGGGTTTGGGAGTTGCGGAGGCATGTTTACATACAATACCATGCAAACTTTTCTAGGTGTTGTTGGAATGGAGCCATTGCACATGGTTTCTCCTGCATCTGAGGACTCAAAAAGGGTTGACTCATTTCCAAAAGAGCTTGTTTCTTATTTAGATAAACTCATTAAAAACAATATAACCCCTAGAGATATCGTTAATAGAGATTCTATTCGAAACGCTATAATCGTAGCTATGGCAGTTGGCGGTTCTACAAATGTTATGCTGCATGCGCCGGAAATTGCCAGAGCGGCAGGTTATAAAGATTTTTATAACGAAATTATGAGTGCTGAAGAATTTAACGACTTATCAGAAAATGTAGTTCCGGTAATTGTCAATGCTAGACCTTTCGGTAAATATTCTATGGTTGATATTGATAAGAAGGGTGGAATACAAGTTTTCGTCAAAGACCTTTTGGATGCAGGGCTTTTGAAGGGGGACGTTATGACTTGTACTGGTACGACTCTAATAGAGCAAATTGAGAGTTTATCACCTAATATACCTGATGAGGATGTGATATACTCCGTCCAAAAACCTTTCAAACAAACTGGTGGACTTCGCTTACTTGGTGGAAATTTATCCCCGGAATTCAGTGCGGTATTGAAATTAGCTGGAGTAGAAGGTGGACTAGAAAATAATTTATTTACAGGTAATGCGAGAGTATTTAATGGCGAAGAAGAACTTTTAAAATTTTTAGACTCTACTCCAGATGAGTTACAAAATAACGATATGATTGTGGTGAGATATGAAGGACCGGTTGGTGGCCCTGGGATGCCAGAAATGCTTGATTCTACGTCCAGAATAACTACCATTTGCCGTGAGAAGAATATCGTTGCCGGACTTATGACTGATGGGCGTTTTTCCGGTGGCTCTGTTGGTCTGGTGATAGGTCACGTTGGACCTGAAGCAGCAATTGGTGGGCCTATTGCTCTTATAAAAGATGGAGACCAGATAGAGGTTAATTTAAATATCAATCAGATAAATTGTAAGCAGCTTGAAGATAAACATACCCTTCAAGAAAGACTTAACGCTTGGAATAGCGAACTTGATCCAATAAGTGATGTTCATCCTTTTTTAGGCCGCGCGGATACACGGCTTTTAAACCGAATGCGAAAATCTGCTGTATCGGCGATCCATGGTGCAGGAATGCACCCTAATAGTGATTTATTTGTGTGCGATCCAAGGCAAGCGGAGATTTCAGGTTTTAAACCAATAAATAAATTTAAAAACACTGCAACCTAGTTGACTGATGGTAAAAAGAACACAAGATTTTTCTTTTAAACATTAAATTGTTTCTAAATTGGCTATTTTTGGTGGCGCAAACTAGGCATTGGTTCTAAATACAGGAAAAATTTACTAATCTTTGGTCGCCTCACCCGATAATAGTGTAAAAACTTATGTTCAGGTTAAAAGGTGAGCAAAACAATTTAAACTAAATATAAGTAATAGGAACAGCGCTTAAGTTGAGTACTATGGCTACATGAAATCAGAGTACTATACACAATTTTAGTTCATATTACTCTGATAAATCGCACCAAATTGGTGTATGGTCAGAAGCCCGTTCTAGCCCTCTTGGTTCCTTATCTACCTGACAGTCTACTAGTTTGTTTGCTGCTTCGGGTGATAGCAAAAAGTGGTCGATGCGAATACCATTATCTTTTTGCCAAGCTCCACGCTGATAATCCCAAAATGTGTAATGCGCACCGTGCGGGTTAATTTGCCTTAACGCATCCAGATATCCAACATTACAAATAGCATAAAATTTTTCACGTGTTTCTTTTCTATACAGAGCGTCCTCCTGCCAAGCAGTTGGATCGTAACAATCTATAGGCTGCGGAATAACATTGAAGTCCCCACCTAAAACAACTGGAATTTCATCGTAAAATAGTTTTTTAGCTCTATTGTAAAGGCGATTCATCCATTCTAATTTATATTCAAATTTTGGACCTGGGGAAGGGTTTCCATTTGGTAAATAAATACTCGCTAGCCTTATGTCTTCAATTTGAGCTTCTATATATCGAGCTTGTTCGTCTTTCTCATTGTCCGGTAAACCTACTTGGGTGACTTCGATATTTTTTTTTGAAACAATAGCAACTCCATTGTAAGCTTTCTGACCATGTTTGGCGACATGCCATCCTATGTTGTTGAATGAACTCGTAGGAAAATTC
Organism: uncultured SAR116 cluster alpha proteobacterium; assembly: GCA_902625725.1. GTDB lineage: Bacteria > Pseudomonadota > Alphaproteobacteria > Puniceispirillales > Puniceispirillaceae > UBA5951. Next base: position 24,377 of record CACOCY010000002.1, read on the forward strand.
TCATCAGTTGTCTTCAATTCTTGCAGTAAAAGAACATCGGTAGAGGTATTTTGACAATAACTTAATACGTGTTCTAATCTAGCTTTAATTGAGTTTACGTTCCAACTTGCTATTCTCATATATCCAGTAAACCTTCAAAAAATTCTTCAATCCATAACCATTAAATTGAAAATGAAGTACCACATCCACATGAAGCGGTTGCATTTGGGTTGGTTATTTTAAAAAAAGAGCCTAACAATTCTTCAACATAATCTAATTTGGCATCTTTTAAAAAGTCCTGTGATATGTCGTCCACCAAAATTTTTACATCATGAGCAATAATTTCAACGTCATTACCCTGTTTTTTTGAATCAAAATCAAATTTATATTGAAAACCTGAGCAACCACCGCCGTCTACGCTAATTCTAAAATATGGTGCTTCTTCAATTTTATTTAATTTTTTAATCTGTTTTGCCGCGGCTTGCGTTAGATCAAAATTTATGGTCATAAAAACATCCATAGAGTTGACAATATTGTAATAATATGAAGGTTTAAAATTCGTAAATCAAGTTTGTAGTTACTTGCTCTACAACGTATCGCATCGTATAACGAACATAAACGAATTTGAACACTTGATTGGCGATTTTGAAAGTAGTTATGAATACTTACAAAACTTTTTCTAACTATGCACCGTATGCATGCGAAAAAATGCACAAAAAGCGTTTGTTTGCAGAAGAAAATACCGAAGAAAAAATAAACTTTCAGAGGACTGATTTTCAGCGTGACAGGGATAGAATTATTCATGCTTCAGCATTTCGACGTCTCCAATATAAAACGCAGGTTTTTGTATATCATGAAGGCGATTACTTTAGAACACGGTTAACTCATTCAATTGAAGTAGCTCAAATTGCTAGAACCGTAGCTCGTGCTCTTAGGTTAAACGAAGATTTATCCGAGGCAATATCTCTAGCGCATGATTTAGGACATACTCCTTTTGGTCATGCTGGTGAAAATGCTTTGCAGGAGATTATGAAAAATTTAGGTGGCTTTGATCATAATGAGCAAACTCTTAGAATATTATGCCAATTAGAGAAACGATATGCTAGTTTTGATGGGCTAAATTTATCTTGGGATACATTAGAAGGTGTAGCAAAACATAATGGTCCCGTATCATTAAAATATAGACGGCCAACTCTGAAAAAACTTGATGAGTTATATGATTTTCAGTTGAATAACTTTGCTGGAGCGGAAGCACAAATAGCAAATTTATCTGACGATATTGCGTATTTATCTCATGATATCGATGATGGATTACGTGCTGAATTATTTACAATTAATTCGTTGTCTGAGCTTCCAATTATTTCAGATGTGCTGAAAACAATTAAAACTGAACATGCTGACCTACCTTCAGATAGGATTGCAAATGAACTTACAAGGCGGTTAATTTCTATTTTTGTTAATGATCTATTGGTTCACTCCTCTTATCTGTTGGACGATGCATCTCCCAAATCACCTGACGATATTCGTTGTGCAGGCTATCCTCTCATCTCCCATTCAGAAGTTATGAAAAAGGCTTTATTAGAGATACGTGCGTTTTTATTCAATAATATGTATAGGCATTATCGAGTGAATAGAATGACCAATAAAGCGCAGAAATTAGTCAAAGAATTATTTTTTGAATTTTTTGAAGCCCCCGCACTTCTTCCAGGTAATTGGCAAAGCAAAAATTTTAATCAAATAGATGTGAAGAAAAAAAAATATATTAAAGCAAGAATAATAGCTGATTATATTGCCTCGCTTACTGACAGAGAAGCAATGCTAGAACACGATAGATTATTTATTTTATCTCCCAAAAGGGAAATAATATGAATATTTTTAATGAGTTTAAGAATAAAATAAAACTTATCTATCAAGTTATTTCGGTTCAGAATAACTTTTTTAAAGACTTCGATCTCTCAAAATGTGTTATTGAGATTCCTCGTGACGAAACTCATGGAGATCTAGCTTGTAACATTGCTTTAGTACTAGCAAAATCTCTAAATAGACCCCCTAGAGAAGTTGCTGAATTATTTGCGGTAGAATTAGAAAAAGACGACAATGTCTTATCTGTCGAAGTTGCTGGTCCCGGATTTATCAATATAAAACTTGATCAATCAAGATGGGGAAAAGAAATAGAAACTATTTTATTTCATAGACAGAACTTTGGAAAGAATAATATTGGTGTTGGTCAAAATATTAATATCGAATTTGTATCAGCTAATCCAACAGGGCCGTTACATGCGGCACACGCACGAGGAGCAATTTTAGGCGATGCCTTAGCAAATCTACTGAGCTTTAGTGGCTACAATGTAACTCGTGAATACTATATAAATGACGCAGGATCTCAAATTGCTGTGCTTTCAAAATCTGCTTATTTACGTTATTGCGAGGCACTAGGAGATAGAATATCTGATATTCCGGAGGGTTTATATCCGGGAGATTATCTGATTGAAGTAGGACAATTTCTCGCAACAAAATATGGGGATAAATTAAAATCACTTCCAGAAAAAAGTGCGCTAGAAAAAATTAAACCTATTGTTTTGAATATTATGATGAAATCAATCAAAAAGGATCTTTTAAGACTTGGGATAGAAATGGATGTTTATTCGTCTGAAAGTGAACTTGTTAATGAAGGTAAGGTCTCCGATGCCATAAAAAAACTAGAGGAAATGGGATTGATTTATCAAGGAAAGCCTGAAAAACCAAAAGGGCAATTAGACAGTAATTGGAAGCCAAGGAAGCAGTTGTTGTTTCGTTCAAAAGAATTTGGGGATGATATAGACAGACCGCTTCAAAAATCAGATAAAACGTGGACATATTTTGCCTCTGATGTTGCTTATCATTTTGACAAGTTAACTAGAACCAACGGGTTATTAATTGATGTGCTAGGAGCAGATCATAGCGGGTATGTTAAAAGAATGACTGCAGCAGTCCAAGCAATGACAGGAAAAAAGGAAATGCTAAAAGTTAAGCAATGTGGTCTAGTGACTTTGCTTAATAAAGGTCAACCAGTAAAGATGTCAAAAAGAGCAGGTAATTTTATAACATTGAGCGATGTTGTGGATGCGGTCGGAGCAGATGTAATACGGTTTGTAATGTTAACAAGAAAAAATGATCAGGCCATTGAATTTGATTATGCAAAAGTAACTGAAAAAAGTAGAGATAATCCCGTTTTTTATGTTCAATACGCTCATGCGCGAGCAAGTTCTGTTCTAAGGCAGAAGGGCAAAATTTCTGGTCATACTAATTTATCATTACTAACAGATGTTCATGAAATTCGTTTAATTAAACATCTTGCGACTTGGCCCAAATATATCGAGTCTGCAGTTCAAAACTACGAGCCTCATCGTATAGCATTCTATTTGATGGATTTAGCTAGTGCGTTTCATGGATTGTGGAACGCTGGTAGGGAAAATCCTGATTTGAAATTTATTCATCAAACAAATACTGAATTAACAAATGCACGAATACAACTAGTAGAAGCAACAGCATCGATTACCAAATTAGGATTAAATTTGTTATCTATTAAAGCTCTAGAGGAAATGTAAAATAATGGCTGAATTAGGTACTGGGAAGTCAAACTCTTCCTTTGGAATGTTTATTTTAATAGGGTTTATTTTATCAGCTATCACTATTGCTAGTGCAGGTTTTTTTTACTCTATGCAATCATCAGGAGCAAATTCTGAGCTACCGGTGCTCAGGGCTGATAATACGATTTTTAAATTTAGACCGGAAAACCCAGGTGGTAAAAATATTCCTCACCAGGATTCTCAGGTTCTTAAAATTTTAGAGGGACTGACGGAAAAAGATAATATAACAGAAAAATTGCGGCTACCTGATGCAGCTCCTGAATTACCCCCAGTTGCTATAAAAAAAGAAAATAATAGTGAGAAAAATTTAGTTTCATCCGAAACTATTTTTCAAGACAATCGCAGTAAAACTGATATTATTGATAATAGCATTAATTTAACTAATATAATTGGGTCTGATAACTTAACTTTAATATCTGATACTGAACAAAAACAAGAGACTTCAAATAATCAGATTTTAGAAAATAAAATAGAAAACATACCGACTATTTCTCCTGCCAGTAAGCCAGTTTTACCAAAAGAGAAATCAAGTAAAGAAACGCATAAAGTTCAGTTAGCAGCCTTTGCTAAACAAGAAAAAGCAAGTCAACAAGCGGCTATTCTTATGGAAAAACATAAAATGAGATTAAAAGGTGTTATTTTAGAGGTGACTCAAATTGATACAGGCTCATCTGGCATTTATTGGCGTGTGATTACAGAACCTTTGAGAAAGGAGCTAGCAATATCGACTTGTGATCTTCTGAAGTCGGCAGGGCAAGATTGCATCGTTAGAAAAATTAGGAAAGAGGAACAATAGTGATAAATGAGGAGATACAAGAAGCAGAAATAAATGAGAAATCAAAGTTTTCTTTGTTCTTAAATTTAGATGGTTATGATGGACCTATAGACATGTTACTATCGTTAGCAAGAGAGCAAAAAGTTGACCTAACGCGCATTGCAATCCTTCCATTGGCAGAACAATATCTTGAATTTATTGAAAAAGCTCAAATGCTTGATTTAGAGATTGCTGCAGATTATCTCGTAATGGCAGCGTGGCTTGCATACCTTAAATCAAGATTAATATTACCCGATCCAGATCCTGAAGAGACTGGTGAGGTTGTAAATATGACAGATGCATTGCGATTTCAGCTTCAGCGTTTGGAAGCAATGCAAACTGCGTCAAAACGTCTGATGCTATTGCCAAAGTTACACAGGTCACGTCTTACACGCGGAATGCCTTATCAATTTTCAATAACAGAAAAAGTTAAATTTACATCAAATCTTTATGATTTACTTAAGGCATACGGAGATATTCGATCTTTTGAAAATACATCAAAATTAACTATTTTTGCAACCAAATTGTATTCTGTTCAAGAAGCAACGGAGCGTCTTCGCAAAATTATTCCTTCTATCCCAGACTGGTCTGATTTCATGGAGTTTTTGCCTATAAATAACCAGAACGACGAAAACTACTCTTCTGGGGTTGCAGCTCATTTTGGTGCCGTTCTTGAACTGGCAAAGGAAGGATTTATTCAAATTAAACAACACACAAAATTTTCACCTATTATGTTGCGTATAAAAAGAAAAACAAATGACTGATATTAATGATAAAAATTATATCTCAAGAATTGTTGAGGCTTTAATTTTCGCATCTTCTAAGCCCGTGTCTTCGAAGGATTTGTTGCCTTATATAGGTGATTACGAATCCGACGAAATTATTCAAATAATTCAGAAAAGATATAACGAAACTAGCGGTATTGAGTTACAAAAAATTTCTGCTTACAATACTCCTAGTTATTATGCGTTTAGAACTCATCCTGATTTAGCGGCTCGTTTAAATATTGAGCGAAATATCGAAAAACCTCTATCTCGTGTAGCTACAGAGGTTCTCTCTATTATTGCCTATCATCAACCAATAACACGTTCGGAAATTGAAGATATAAGAGGTATTAGCCTTTCCCGAGGAACAATAGATATTTTGTTGGAACATGAATGGATTAAGCCTCTTGGACGACGACGCACCCCTGGAAGACCTTTAACATGGGGAACCACAATTGCATTTTTAGATTATTTTGGGTTAGCAAGCTTAGATGATTTACCTGGGATGGACGAGCTAAAATCAACTGGTCTGCTTCGAAAAGGAGCAACAATTGGTGGTTTAGATGAAGGTTCATCTGTTACAGACGAAAGTGAAGAAAATAATTATGAGACAAACATCGAAGATTCTATATAAAATTATGAACAAATTAAGGGATAATTTTCACATTGGTTCAGAAAAAAAATAGTGATTTTATGATCTCTTTTGATCAGATTTCACATAGTTATGGAACTGATCAGGTAATTTTTGAGGTTTCGTTTAACATTCAATCAAACGAAGTTGTCTCGCTCTTAGGCCCTTCAGGTTGCGGAAAAACAACGCTACTGAGATTAGCTGCTGGTTTAGAAAAACCAAAAGGAGGCTTAATTAGGTTAAATGAGGAGGTCATATCCTCGCCAGATTTTGTGTTGTCACCTGAAGAAAGAGGTGTTGGTCTAGTATTTCAATCTTATGCTTTATTTCCGCATCTAACAGTTACACAAAACATTCTTTTTGGCCTTCCGCAAAAATCTACAAAAGACGTAAGCAGTGTTATTGATTTAATGCGGGAACTGGATATAGAGGAACTTGGAGATAAATATCCACATGAGTTATCTGGTGGACAGCAACAGCGTGTTGCCCTCGCACGTGCGCTAGCTCCCAAACCTTCCATCATTTTGTTAGATGAGCCTTTTAGTGGCCTAGATAGTAGATTAAGAGAGCGTGTTCGCGACCAAATGCTTCATATATTAAGGGACACTAATACGGCTGCTTTAATGGTAACGCATGATGCTGAAGAGGCTATGTTTATGTCTGATAAAATTATCGTTTTAAATCAGGGTAGAGAAATGCAACAAGGAAGGCCCATTGATTTATATTGCAGACCAAAAAATAGGTTTGTTGCAGAATTTTTTGGCGAAGTAAACCATATTCCAGCAACCGTCAGGAACAATCAAATTGACACGGTTTTCGGAATTTATAGAGCTGCTAACTATGATGAAGGAACAAAAGTACAAATTGTAGTTAGACATGAGGGTCTCAATTTGAATTTAAAATCAGAGGGTGCTGTTGCCTATGTTGTAGAGACTCACCTTCTTGGAAAAAATTCTCTTGTTCATCTCTCTGTTCCAACTGGAAGCACTGAGCTGCACTTACACGCAAGGATTCCGGGATTGAGTTGGTTCGAAGTTGGAGAAAAGGTATTTGTAAATATTGACCCAGAGCAGGTATTTATTTTTTCTGAACATAATATGTAGAATTTTTTTTGTTATGTTTTTATTTGTAAAATTTCAGAAATATAATCTTTTAAGAATAAAGTTCTGTAAATTATTCAGGGATGACGATATAAACTAATAATGTTCAATTAAATTAAGGGCTGCCCGCATAATACATGTTATCAACCCAAGTTCTTGCGATGTACAAATGTAGGCAATAAAAATTGAAAAGGAGTATAAAAAATGGGCGCATTTAGTCTTTGGCAATGGCTGGTCGTGTTGGCAGTTGTATTAATATTGTTTGCGAGACCAGGAAAGATATCTGGGATAATGGGTGATTTTGGTAAGGGACTAAAAAACTTTAAAAAAGGTATGAAAGATGAAAACGCCTCTGATAAAGACAGCTTAGCTAAAGATACTATTTTTATCGAAGATGGCGATTTTGCTGAACAAACAACTGTTCGTCCAAAAGCGGCAGCTAGTAAAAAAGCTATAAAAAAGAAAACTGCTAAGAAAGCGGCAAAGAAGAAGTCAGCTAAGAAAAAATCTTCAAAAAAATAAATAAAATTTTTGTGCCATTTTAATTTTTAGGATTAGGTTTGTTAATGTTTGATTTTGGTTGGCAAGAATTTATGGTCATAGCTTTTGTTTTGGTTCTCGTAGTAGGACCAAAAGATTTACCTAGAGTTTTGCGTGCGTTTACAAAGTTCACTTCGCAAGCACGCAAAATGTCATCCGATTTTACTAAAAGTCTGCAAGAAATGTCAAAAGATGATGAGCTCAAGGAAATTAAAAACGTTCTTCAGGACGCTAAAGCCGGAAATTTTGACGAAATTTCTGATTTACTAGAAGACCCCGTTTCTCAAAATGTTAAGACCATGGGTGAAGAATTAGAGACTGATTTGAAACAAGTTTATAATGACTCGCAAGATACTACTACTTCGAAGGAGCAGTAATGTCCGACCCTGAACCAAAACAAGATGATGAACTTGTATCTATGTCTCTGATGGAACACCTCACAGAATTGCGAAATCGTATAGGAATAATTTTTGTTGCGTTCATTATTTTATTTTTCTTATGTTTTATAAGGCCATTCGGTGCAGATACTTTCAACGCTGCTGATTATGTTTATTTTTGGCTTCAGGCGCCATTAGCCGAGATACTCTCTGAGCGGGGTGGTAGGATGATTTTTACTGGATTGCATGAAGGTTTTTTCACGCAAGTTAAAGTTGCATTTTTTATTTCAATTTGTATTACTTTTCCTTTAATTCTTGTCCAAGTATGGCGTTTTGTTGCTCCGGGTCTGTACAGAAACGAACGTTCTGCCTTCATGCCTTTTCTATTAGCCACACCTATTTTATTTGTCCTAGGTGCAGCCATGGTTTACTATCTTGTAATTCCTCTTGCATGGGATTTTTTCCTTTCTTTTGAGATGGTTGGAGGGGAAGGAACCCTTCCAATTGAAGTTGAGCCAAGAATAAGTGAATATTTGAGCCTCGTAATGAGATTGATGTTTGCATTTGGTGTTTCATTTGAGTTGCCAGTTATTTTATTATTGCTAACTAAGGCGGGAATTGTGACACCTGCTGGATTAGCAAGAAATCGAAAATACGCAATATTGATTGCTTTCATTGCTGCAGCTATTCTTACACCGCCGGACGTTATCTCTCAGGTTATGTTAGCAATACCAGTAATTTTGCTTTATGAGATGTCAGTTATCGGAGCTCGTTTTATTTATAAGAACAACGATTATGAAGATTCGACTGATTAATTTACTCTGGCTTTCGCGGGGGAGAAAATTTAATGCATGACCTAAAGTTTATTCGTGATCAACCTGAAGAGTTTGATAGACTTATGGCGAGAAGAGGTTATAAAAACCCTTCCTCTCATATTTTATTTATTGATAAAAAAAGAAGAAAATTACAAACAGAATTGCAAACTCTGCAGGCACGAAGGAATGAAGCATCAAAACAAATAGGAAACATAAAATCCTCTGAAGGGAATGCAGATGAATTATTAAACGAAGTTGCGTCTATTAAACAAGAAATGCCGAAGTTAGAACTTGAGGTGCAACGACTAGCTAAAGAAATGAATGAATTTTTGATATCAATGCCTAATATCTTACATGAAGATGTACCGGAGGGTATAAATGAGGAAGATAATATTACTTTAAGGCAAGTAGGTACAATACCCTCTTTTAACTTTACTCCTCTTGATCATGTGGCTCTTGGAGAAATAAATAAGGGTCTTGATTTTGAGGCTGCAGCAGAATTATCAGGGTCTAGGTTTGTCGTTCTAAAAGGACAGATGGCAAGATTGGAGCGTGCACTCGCATCATTTATGCTTGATATGCATACACAGGACTTTGGATATACAGAATTTCTACCTCCCGCCTTAGTTAATACCAAAACAATGACTGGTACGGGACAACTTCCAAAATTCGAGGATGATTTATTTAAAACTACTGACGGAAGATGGTTGATCCCAACAGCTGAGGTACCACTTACAAATTTGGTAGCCAATAGAATTTTAGACATTGGGGAATTACCCTTAAGAATGACAGCCTATACTTCATGCTTCCGCTCTGAAGCAGGTTCAGCGGGACGTGATACACGGGGTATGATCCGTCAGCACCAGTTCTCTAAAGTTGAGCTCGTATCAATAACAGATCCTGACGAATCAGAATTAGAACTAGATAGAATGACATCTGTAGCTGAGAGTGTTCTAAAAAAATTAGAACTCCCCTATCGTATTATGAAATTATGTGCTGGTGATACTGGTTTTTCTGCCCAGCAAACAAATGATATTGAAGTGTGGTTGCCTGGGCAAGATGAGGGAGAGGGAAGATACCGAGAGATATCATCATGTTCAAATTGTGGATCTTTTCAAGCAAGACGAATGAATGCAAGACTTAGAAGGACTGGAAACAAAGAAACGGAATTTGTTCACACGCTGAACGGTTCAGCATTAGCCGTGGGGAGATGTATTGTTGCTATAATTGAAAATGGTCAACAGGCAGATGGCAGTATTTTGCTTCCTGAGGCACTTCACAGTTACATGGGTATAGAAAAAATTGGATGACAATCAAAAAATTCTTATGCAAATCATATCTATTTATGCCAGTTATTACTCAACTTAAACAGAATAAAGTGATTTATGCAGCCTGATGAGAATCTTAATTACTAATGATGACGGGATAAATGCTTATGGGCTCGGTTTGCTTGAGAATTTAGCAAAAACAATCAGTGACGAAATCACAACGGTCGTTCCAATGGATAATCGGTCAGGCACAAGTCAGGCAATCTCACTTCACAAAGAATTATATTTTTCAAATATTTCACCAAATCGATACATATGTTCTGGAACTCCTGCTGATTGCGTTATGCTAGCGTTGAATTTATTATTCGCAGATAATCCTCCAGACCTTGTGCTTTCGGGGATCAACCACGGAATGAACGCTTCTGACGATGTTGGGTATTCGGGTACAATAGGGGCTGCACGAGAAGCGTCAATCGTTGGTATTCAAGCGATTGCTTTTAGTCAGCAAAATGGGAAGTTAGAGACAGATTTTGAAGTAGCTAAAAAATTTGGAAAGCGTGTCCTTGATTATGCTATATCCATAAAACTTCCCTCACGACATGTATTAAATGTAAATTTTCCGTCTAAAAAGGTATCTAAAATTAAGGGGATAAAATCAGCAATATTAGATAGACACAAAACGTCCGACCAGATTTTGCCTAGTAATAAAGCAGATTATTTTAAAATTGGTCCTATTAATCATCTTCCAGATATGAATCCACAAAGTGATAGATTTTTTTTACAAAAGGGATATATCACTTTTACACCTTTACTCATAGATACGACAGCAACAGATTTGTTAAGCAAGATTTCAGATTTGACTTATGAGTGATACATCGGAAAAAAAAGTTCGCCTTACAATGTTGCTCAGGTCACAGGCTATTTTATCCTCCTCAATTCTATCTGCTATTGAGACTATTCCCAGAGAAAAATTTATTGACCATGCATTAAGGCATCACGCCTACGAAAATGCATCGCTTCCCATTGCTTGTGGGCAAACAATTAGTCAGCCGTATATCGTTGCTAAAATGACAGAAGCGCTTGAATTGAAAAGCCGTCATGTTGTTCTTGAGATAGGAACGGGCAGTGGTTATCAAGCCTCTGTATTATCTTTGCTAGCAAGACGAGTTTATACCATGGAACGTCATCGTCTGCTATTTGTTGAAGCACGCAATCGTTTAGCGAAATTAAAGTTAACAAACATTACAATGCGGTTAGGGGATGGTTTCGTTGGGTGGCCGGAAGCAGCTCCTTTCGATAGAATAATAATCACATGTCAGGTTGAAAAGTTGCCTGAGGTCTTAGTCAAACAATTGAAGTCAGATGGCATTTTAATTGCACCAGTTGGCCCAACTGGTAAAGAATTCTTGACCAAGCTAACAAAAAAAGGTGAAGTTATTCATGTAGAAAGACTAATTTCTGTTCGTTTTGTACCCATGATACCAGGAATTGCAGATGCTTAAATCACCTTTAAACATATTCTTTTTTATTGGTATATCTTTTTTCATATTAATTGGTTTTTTTGGATGTAGCAATTTGCCTGCTGAAAAACATTATCCGGTGATTGGTAATATAAATATTCCATTCGGTACAGGGGAAGAGAAAGAACCTGCGATTGTTGTAAGTAGACAAGATAGCTTCGAAAAAAGCCCTGTGCCCGCCTCTGGCCTAATTATAGTTCAAAAAGGAGACACTTTATACAGTATAGTAAACAGGTACGACGTTACGCCTTATAATTTGATCTCTCAAAACGAGCTCAAGGATCCTTTTGAATTAATTGAGGGGCAAGTATTAAAAATTATTCCAAGAAATACACACATTGTGCGTTTGGGAGAAAGTCTATTTTCAATTTCAAAACAATATTCAGTTAACCAATTTGAAATAGCGCAACTAAATGAGCTTAAAGAACCATATGAACTGCAAGTCGGACAAATTCTTCAGCTTCCAGATTCCAAAGATTTTTCAGTTTTTCTTATGGAAAAGCCTGATGAGCGGGTTGTAGCAATAGAGACCAAACCAGAAACTCCTGCCATTATATTAAACGAACAAGATCTTTCTGATTTACCAGAAAAAAAGTTTTTTGTGGCCCCAAAACTAGCCGCAGGAGATGCATTTAATTGGCCCTTATCCGGACAAATTGTAAATAGTTTTGGTCCTGCAGAACGTGGTATCCATAATGATGGAGTGGACATTGCAGCAAAATTTGGTGCCGATATAAAAACTACCGCTCCAGGTACAGTAGCATATATTGGCTTTGGTCTTAAATCATTTGGTACGCTTATTCTTGTGAAGCATGATGGTGGAGTAATTTCAGCCTATGCTCATTTGTCTGAAGTTCTTGTTAACGAGGGGGATGTCCTCTCATCTGGTCAAATCATTGGCAAGGTTGGACGTTCAGGGCGAGTAGAAACACCAACTCTACATTTTGAAATCAGACAAAATAGAACACCAATAGACCCTGCCAATATAATTAATTCATAAAAAACTTTATTATTCAATTTTCAATTTACCGTAGTATGACACCAAGTGTGCCCGCCAGCTTAATAATAAATTGATATGCTGTCCGGCCAGACCGGTGACCGCGTCCAATACACCAGGTCAAAGCTTCGCTTTTTACCTGCTCTAATTCTACGGGGAGGTCATAAAAATCAACATAGGATTCTATTATCTCAAGATAAGTGTCCTGATCAACAGAATGAAAACCAATCCACAATCCAAATCTGTCTGATAGTGAAATTTTTTCTTCTATCGCCTCAGACGGGTTGATAGCTGTTCCAGTCTCATTATCAATCATCTGACGTGGCATTAAATGTCTTCTATTTGAAGTGGCATAAAATACAATGTTATCTGGTCTTCCAGAAAGACCACCCTCAAGCACAGCTTTTAAGGATTTGTAACTAGCGTCTTTTTCTTCAAAAGCCAAATCGTCACAAAATAATATAAACCGTCGTTCACTATGTTTTAGTGCCTGCATTATATGAGGCAAATCCTGTATATCCTCTCTCTGAACTTCTACTATAGCGCAATCCAGTCCCTCAGATAGAAGCTGCCCGTGGACTGCCTTTAAAAGCGAAGATTTTCCTGTTCCCCTTGCTCCCCACAATAAAGCATTGTTAGCTCTCAATCCTTTTGCAAATGCACGGCTATTTTCTAGTAATTGTTGCTTTTGTGGTTCAATGCCTTGAAGACATGACAAAGGTAGTCGTTCAATCTCTTCGATAGTTTTAAGTTTACGTAGTTTTGCTTCCCAAATAAATCCCTCAGCTTTATCTAGATTTTCTGGAAATTGGTAGGAAGGAGCTATTCTCTCGAGTGCCTCTACCATTCGACTAAGTAATGTTGTAATCTGCTCTAAATCATTATGATGTGTCATAAGGTTTTCTTAAGTTATTTAATTTAAATATAAGCAATTCTATCAGGTTATGTACTAACATTGCAAAACGAAAAAAAATTGTTTCATAGTAGACGTTGGACACAAGGTTGTTTATTGTTCGAAAATCAAGCATTTTACTTATGGTTAAGTTAGCTGCAAAATTAAAATTTCTTTGAGAGGTTTTCATGTTTATTAGCACTGCATTTGCACAGTCCGCCGGTCCTTCTATGATTGTATCCCAATTACTTCCTTTTGTTCTTATTTTTGGTGTTTTTTATCTTCTGTTGATACGACCACAGCAGAAACGCGCGAAGCAACATAAAGAAATGGTGTCAAAGCTCTCACGGGGGGACAGGGTTATTATTTCCAGTGGCATCACTGGTATTGTATCAAAAGCAGTCCAAGAAAAAGAAACAATTGAAGTTGAAATTGCAACTGGTGTGTATGTAAATCTTTTGCGTGCGAATGTAACCACATTGTTAGATAAAGATAGCAGCATACCATTACCAATTAAAGCTTCTGCAAAAAAACCATCGCAAAAATCAAAAAAATCCTAGCTTGAGAAAACCTACTCGATTAGGTATTAGGCGGTTTAGTTTTATTTTTTGGGGGAAAGCGAATGTTACAATTTGAAGCGTGGAAGCGGCTGGTCGTTTTTTTTGTATGCGTGACAGGGTTGCTTTTAGCATTACCTAATATTGCTCAGATACCTTTTTTTCCCGGAAAGGCAATAAATTTAGGGTTAGATCTAAGAGGCGGGTCGCATCTATTGCTTCGGACAGACATTAATGCAGTCATATCTGAGAGATTAAGTGATATCGCAGATAATATAAGAATTTCTCTTAGGGAGGAGAAAGTTAAATTCAAATCATTGTCCTCTAATGAAACAGCTGTAAGCTTTACAATTCAAGAAGCGAGTAAGGCTTCTGTGCAAGAAAAGATTTTATCAGAATTTGGTGATAATTTTATTGTAGAAACTACTGCTGACACTACAAGAATATCATTTAGCGAAAGAGGGTTTCTTGAATTGCAGACGCAAACTATTGAACAAGCCATTGAAATTATTCGTCGTCGATTAGACCCCGATGGAACAAAAGAGCCAGTTATACAAAGGCAAGGTGCTGACCGAATTCTATTACAAGTCCCTGGGATAGACGACCCAGAGCGAGTGAAAGCTCTTCTCGGTAGGACGGCTAGATTAACTTTTCAATTAGTGGATATGAGAATTACGGGTGCGGAAGCCAAATCAACCGGTCGAGTCCCCCCTGGAACAGTTTTACTTGAATCTGCCAGTAGCGATAATCAATATTACGTTGTTGAGAAGAGAGTAATGGTTAGTGGGGATATGCTCGAAACAGCATCAGCTGGTTTTGACCAAAATAATAGTCCTGCAATAAACTTTTCATTGAATTCAATTGGAGCAAAAAAATTTGCTACAGCAACAGGTAATAATATTGGTCGACCATTTGCGATAGTTTTGGACAATCTAGTGGTATCTGCTCCGACTATTAGGGCACAAATTTTTGCAAATGGGCAGATAACAGGAGATTTTTCGATACAGGAAAGTAATGACCTTGCTCTTGTGCTAAGAGCCGGAGCATTGCCTGCACCTCTAATAGTATTAGAAGAAAGGTCTATTGGTCCTGGGCTTGGCGCTGACTCAATAGCGGCGGGTCAGCTAGCAGCTATCATAGGTATTATTCTAGTTATCTTTTATATTGTTTTGAGTTACGGTGTGTATGGTGCCATGGCATCGGCTGGATTACTGGTAAATTTGATTCTTATCCTTGGCCTCCTGTCTTTAATTCAGGCAACATTAACTCTACCGGGAATAGCAGGTATTGTGCTGACTATGGGAATGGCTGTAGATTCTAACGTTCTTATTTTTGAGAGAATACGAGAGGAATTAAGGAGAGGTAGGGCAATCAGAGATGCTATTAAGGCTGGTTATTCACGAGCTATTTCAACTATTATTGATGCAAATTTAACAACTCTCATTGCCTCAATATTACTTTACATTTTTGGCTCTGGTCCTGTACGGGGGTTCTCAGTTACGCTTGGTATTGGAATTGTAACATCATTATTTACCGCCATTTTATTTACTAGATTGTTGATTGTACTCTGGATAAATAGAATTAAACCAAAAAAACTAGTTATTTAAGGATTATTAATAATGTTTAGGTTAAAACTTATTCCAGATGATTCTTCTTTTCCTTTTTTAAATTTTTTAAAATTCGGTTTTGTTTTTTCGGCTATATTAATGGTGCTTTCTATAGGCTCATTCTTTTTCCAGGGTTTAAATCTTGGGATTGATTTCAAAGGTGGTATCTTAATTGAGGCTAAATCTAAATTTGGTAATGCTGAAGTGCAGCAATTAAGAACCAAGCTTGAAGGTAGCTCATATGGAGAAGTGTCTATTCAGTTATTTGGAGGAGATGACGAAGTTCTTATACGTATTCAGAAGCAAGAAGGCGATGAACAAGCCCAAGTTAAGGTAATTAAAGAAGTAAATGCGATTATATCTGATGAATACTCAATAAGAAGAACAGAGTTCGTAGGCCCTACTATAGGAGCAGAATTAACACAGAAGGGTATTTTAGCTGTCATCAGTGCGCTCATAGCTATCATGATATATATTTGGTTCAGATTTGAATGGCAGTATTCCGTTGCGGCAATTCTGGCGCTTACTCATGATGTGGTTTCCACAATTGGATTTTTTTCAATTACTTCTTTTGAATTTAATCTTGCTACAATCGCAGCTATACTTACTATTTCAGGCTATTCTATAAATGATACAGTTGTGGTATTTGATAGAATAAGAGAAAATTTTAGAAGATATAAAAGCTGGGAACAAAACGATATAATCAATAAATCATTGAACGAGACGCTTTCACGCACAGTAATGACATCTGTTACTACAGCGCTTGCTCTTATTGCCATAATGATTTTTGGTGGTCCTGTTTTGCGGGACTTCGCTGCTGCAATGCTATGGGGTGTGTTAATAGGCACTTATTCTTCAATTTTTATTGCAGCTGGCGTGCTTACTTATGTTGCGTTAAATAGAGGTGAAGATGATAATGGTGATATCGCAAAACCAGAATTCGAAGAGTGAGTTAACCAATGGGTTCTTCAAATTCTCCCATTGACAAGATTGTTACTATCCAGAATTTTGAGTCTGATGGTAAATTAAAAATTCTGCGTGGATATGCTGGTGGTGGGTTTCAGGTAAATGACGAATTTATTGCTGGCAGTATCATCTTATATCCAAGGGCAGTTCATAATTTTCCAATAACTCAAGAAGCAGAAATATCAATAGAATTGTTAGAACCACATCTAAACGCTATTAAGCCTGATATGGTATTAATCGGGGTAGGTGAAAATCCAAAACATCTTTATAAGCCGTTAAGAGATTATGCTAAAAAAATAGGAGTTGGTATTGACATTATGTCCACCTCATCAGCGTGTAGAACATGGAATGTATTATTATCTGAAGGAAGACAAGTGGTTGCTTGCCTTTTAGCTATTCCTTAATTAATCTTATGAGTTTGCAAGCCGAACAAACAGAGTTAAGAGACCTTAATTACCCCATATATTTATGTACCTCTTTTGCGCCATTAATTAATCAACCACTTCTACAAGATTTAATGAGTTTATTCTGTCAGCTTACTATTGCTGCAACACAACCAACTGAAAAAATGTTAAGGGCTGTTCGAGTTCAATGGTGGATCGACTCTATTAGTGCACAAAAAGGTCAAAATAGTCCTCTATTAGACAGAGTTTTTGCTCACTTATGTGATAACCGTTTAGATAAAGAAAAACTTCTTTCTATTCTAGAGATTTTTCAAAACGCAACATTTGAAGATAGCGCTGAAGAATTATTAGAGCTAAGTTGGAGTGCCGTTTTTAACTATTATTGTTGTCTATCTGGCAATCAAGCAGATGAAGCCACGGGTCTTCTAGGTGCTTTAGTTTCACACATTATATACGAACCAAATGAACTTGAAATATTGTTAAATAATAATAAATTAAAGGGTAAAATTAAAATAATAAACTCAATAAAAACTCAAGATGGATTTATTAAATCCTGTGTACATCTTCTTAATTTGTCTAAAAATAAAAAGCTTCATAACTATACACTATTACCAATGCGCTTATTCTTTCATATTTTATTAAAAAGATAGTGCAGCTCTAAATAATGGTTTCTAAAAACTTTTCCATACTCGCAAGAGAGCGCGAGGCATATGCTGCTTTTTTATCTCTACCTTTTAAGTTTTTAGTCATTTTTTCCATAGGCGGGAATAAGCCAAAATTTATGTTCATTGGCTGAAAATTATCACCAACTGCACCGTCTGTGAGATGTGCTAAAAGAGCTCCATGGGCTGTATCCGGTGGCGGAGGACACCATTGTTTATCTAATATTTCATAAGCTGCCATTTTTCCTGCCATTCCTCCTATCGCAGCAGATTCTACGTAGCCTTCAACTCCTGTAATTTGACCTGCAAAACGTATCTTTGGTTCTGACTTTAATCGTAGCTGATTATCAAGAAGAGAAGGGGTATTAATAAACGTATTTCGATGTAAGCCACCTAAGCGCGCAAATTGAGCATCTTCCAATCCCGGGATCATTCTAAATATTCGCGTTTGTTCTGAGTGTTTAAGCTTCGTTTGAAATCCCACTATATTATATAAACTCCCAAGCTTATTATCCTGGCGTAATTGTACCACTGCGTAAGGTCTAGTATTATCGTGTGCATTTGTAAGCCCAACGGGCTTCATAGGTCCAAATCTCAGTGTTTCGGTGCCTCTTGAGGCCATGACTTCTATTGGCATACAACCGTTGAAATATGGCGTGTTTTGTTCCCATTCTTTGAAAAGCATTTTTTCGCCCATATTAAGTGCTTGAATGAACGACTCATATTGGCTTTTATTCATTGGACAATTTATATAGTCTTTGCCGTCTCCTTTATCATATCTCGATTGAAACCAAGCAATTTTCATATTAATGCTGTCAAAATAAACAATAGGGGCAATGGCGTCAAAAAAAGCTAAGTCTGCCGCGCCTGTTTTTTTCTGTATTGCTTTAGCCAATGGTTGCGCTGTAAGTGGACCTGTAGCAACAATTATGTGGGACCATTCAATTGCATCCAAAGATAGAATTTCTTCCCTCTTAATAGTTATGTTTGGATGAGACTTAATTTGATTTTCCACTTCGTTTGCGAAAAGTTCTCTATCAACTGCTAATGCCCCTCCAGCAGGGACTTTATGTAGATCTGCTGCCCGCATGATAAGAGATTTCATCATTCTCATTTCTTGATGTAATACGCCAACAGCATTGGATTGGTGGTCATCTGAACGAAATGAATTAGAACACACAAGTTCAGCAAGCTTTTGCGTCTTATGAACTTCTGTTGACTGCTTGGGACGCATTTCGTATAACACCACATTAATCCCTAGATTAGCTGCTTGCCAAGCAGCTTCAGCGCCCGCTAAACCTCCACCAATGATATGTACAAAAGAGGACATTAGCCTGCTTTTTCTTGATACAGGGGTAATAGACGTCTTAGATACTTACCTGTATAGGAATCATTATGGTTCGCTATTTGTTCAGGTGTTCCTACAGCGACAATTTGTCCGCCGCCAATTCCGCCTTCTGGACCCAAATCAATCACCCAGTCTGCTGTTTTAATTACGTCTAAATTATGTTCTATGATGATTACACTATTTCCATTGCTCACGAGTTCTTGAAGAACATCTAATAATTTGGATATATCTTCAAAATGTAAGCCTGTCGTGGGCTCGTCCAGAATGTAAATTGTTTTTCCAGTAGCTCTTTTGGATAATTCTTTCGAAAGTTTAACTCGCTGAGCTTCCCCTCCCGACAGAGTTGTAGCCTGTTGCCCAATTTTTACGTATCCAAGTCCTACACGAAGCATGGTCTCTAATTTTTCTCTTATTGAGGGAACAGCAGAAAAAAATTTTACTCCCTCTTCTACACTCATATCTAAAATATCGGCTATGGATTTTCCCTTAAATTTTATTTCTAAAGTTTCTCTATTATATCTTTTCCCCTTACAAATGTCACAGGTTACGTATACATCGGGTAGAAAGTGCATTTCTATTTTAATGACACCATCCCCTTGACAGGATTCACACCGACCCCCCTTTACGTTAAAAGAAAATCTGCCAGGATTATACCCTCTCACTTTTGCTTCTGGTAATCCAGCAAACCACTCTCGAATGGGGGTGAATGCACCGGTATAAGTCGCAGGATTTGAGCGAGGTGTTCTTCCAATAGGTGACTGATCAATATCAACAACTTTATCCAATTGATTAATGCCACAAATTCTTTCGCAATCCGCAGGAATTTCTCGTGCTTTATGGAGTTCTCGCGCGAGAGTTTTCCATAATGTCTCTAAAACAAGAGTTGATTTTCCACTACCGGATACACCACTTACACAGACTAACATTCCTAGTGGAATATCAACAGTTATAGATTTCAGATTATTACCACTCGCATTGTTTATATTAAGAATACGACTCTTATTTACCTTCCTTCGGTGCGTTGGTACTTGTATTTGCTTTAATCCTGCTAAATACTGCCCTGTAATAGAGTCCTGAACATTCATAATATTTTCGGCAGTCCCAGAGGCTATAATATTTCCACCATGAAGACCAGCACCAGGGCCAATATCAACAACAAAATCAGCAGAACGGATGGCATCTTCATCATGCTCCACAACAATTACTGTGTTGCCAAGATCGCGGAGCCTCGTAAGCGTAACAAGAAGCCTATCATTATCTCTTTGATGTAATCCTATAGAAGGTTCATCTAACACATATAATACGCCAGTAAGACCACTACCTATTTGAGAAGCAAGCCGAATCCTCTGAGATTCTCCACCAGAGAGTGTGCCAGAATTACGTGATAAATTTAAATAATTTAATCCAACGCTATCAAGAAAACCCAGCCGCTCGTTAATTTCCTTTAAAATACGAGATGCTATTTCATTTTCTTTTTCGGTAAGATACTTAGATATTGAATTAAACCAAATTACTGCATCCCCGATTGATAGAGAAGATATATCTGATATGTCTTTATTTGCTATTTTTACAGATAGCGCCTCTTTTTTTAATCTTTTCCCGTCGCAGGCACCGCATGGTTGTACAGTTCTATATTTCTCCAATTCTTCCCTGACCCAGTTGGAATCAGTTTCTCTGTAACGACGGGTTAGACTCGGCAAAATGCCCTCAAAAGGTTTGAGGGTTTTGTAAGACCTCACTCCATCATCATAAATCATCTCGACTGGTTGATCGCCACTCCCAAATAGGATGATATTTTGATAAATGACAGGCAATTTACTAAATGCAATATCAACAGAAAATCCGAATTGGTTGGCAATTGATTGAAGCGTTTGAAGATAATACTTAGAAGTTGAATTGGTCCATGGCGCGATTGCACCATCTCGCAAAGATATTTCTTTATTCGGAACAATAAGCTCTTGATCAAAATGACTGCTCACTCCCAATCCATCGCAGGAGGCACAAGCACCAAATGGATTATTAAATGAAAATATACGAGGTTCAATCTCATCAATTGTAAATCCGGAAACAGGACAGGCAAATTTTGACGAAAATATTGTTTGACTCTCTGTTAAAGTGTTCTGCACATAAACTAGTCCATCAGACAAAGATAACGCAATCTCTAATGAATCTGCTAACCTGGTCGCGAGTGAATCCTCATCACCCTTCAATATTATTCTATCAATGACAATTTCGATATCATGTTTCTTCTTTTTATCTAGTGTTGGAGTGGAATCTAGGTCATATAACGTTCCGTCTATGCGCACGCGACTAAACCCCTTTTGAAGAAAACCAGAAAGTTCTTTTTTGTATTCACCTTTTCTACCTCTAACAATCGGAGACAGTATCATTAATTTACTATTAATTTCCATGTCCATTACAGAGTCGACCATTTGCGAAACTGTTTGAGATTTTATTGGAAGACCTGTCTCTGGAGAGTATGGTGTGCCGACACGAGCCCATAATAAACGCATATAATCATATATTTCAGTTACTGTGCCAACTGTAGAGCGTGGATTGCGTGATGTTGTTTTCTGCTCAATTGATATTGCCGGTGACAAACCTTCAATTAGGTCAACATCTGGCTTTTGCATCATTTCTAGAAATTGTCTAGCATAAGCAGATAAAGATTCGACGTAACGCCTCTGGCCTTCAGCGTAAATAGTATCAAATGCAAGAGATGATTTGCCGGACCCCGAAAGGCCTGTAAAAACGATTAACTTATCACGTGGTATGTCGAGGTTTACGTCATTTAGGTTGTGCTCTCTCGCGCCTCGAATACTAATTTTTCTTTCAGACTCTTTCATTTTATACCAATGTTTTTAAGTTACAATTTAGTTTAATTCTGATAGATTGATATTAATTATTTTGGGTCTTTCTTAGATTTTTGATGTTTGTGTCTGATTTAACCAAATATTTATCTTTTAAATAGCCCACTAATAAAAAATTACAATCCATCATCTACCTCAGGAGATACTAATGGCAGGAAGTGTAAATAAAGTCATCTTATTAGGCAATCTAGGAAGAGACCCTGATGTTAGAGCAAGTCAAGATGGTAATAAAATTGTGAATTTATCAATTGCTACTTCAGAACGTTGGAAAGACCGTAATTCTGGAGAGCAAAGAGAAAAAACAGAATGGCATCGAGTTGTTATTTTTAATGAGAATTTAGCTAGAATTGCCGAACAGTATCTGCGAAAAGGGAGCAATGTATACCTTGAAGGACAGCTGCAAACGAGAAAATGGACAGACCAACAGGGTATTGAAAAGTACACGACGGAGGTTGTTATTTCTCGGTTCAAAGGAGAATTAACATTGCTTGGGGCTAGGGGAGATACCCAGCAGATTAGTGATAGTGGAGATATTCAATCTGATCCATTTCAATCTGTACAGGGAGATACTCAAGATAATTATTTGTCTAATCAGACCTCAACAGATAGACAATTGCCTCCCATGAATGATTTGGATGACGACATCCCTTTTTAGCATCATTTTTTTTTATAATTCGAGATCATACCATAAATGTTGTACAAACATATTACATTTGAAACAATATGTAGTGTATTTGATATATTTCGTGGTATAATAATTAAAAAGGTCTTTCCAATTGAACGACTTTATAAGGTACGCAAAAAACAGTGACTGACACACCTCAACAATTTGAGAATAGCATTTCAATTACAGATGAGATGAAAAGTTCTTATCTGGATTATGCTATGAGTGTTATTGTCTCGAGAGCACTCCCTGATGTTAGAGACGGTTTAAAGCCAGTTCATAGACGCATACTTTATGCTATGATCGAAGGTGGGTATGATTGGATAAAACCACATAGAAAATCAGCGCGGATAGTTGGTGATGTAATAAGTAATTTTCACCCTCATGGAGATAGCTCTATTTACGAAGCTATGGTGAGAATGGCACAACCATTTTCTATGCGATTGCCTTTAGTGGATGGACAAGGTAATTTTGGCTCGGTTGACGGCGATTCAGCAGCCGCCATGAGGTATACAGAGTCACGGTTAGCACGTCCTGCCGAATTTCTACTTAGAGACATTGATAAAGACACCGTGAATTACGTATCTAATTACGACGAAACGCAGCTTGAGCCGTCTGTTCTACCTGCTGAATATCCAAATATACTTGTAAATGGTGCAGGTGGAATTGCTGTCGGAATGGCAACTAACATACCGCCCCACAACCCAAATGAAGTAATTGATGCTTGCATAGCACTGTTTAATAATCCCGAATTAAGCGAGGAGGAGCTGTTACAGATTGTAAAAGGCCCTGATTTCCCAACGGGTGCCCTTATCATGGGTCGGAAAGGGATAGTTGATGCTTATAAGACTGGTCGTGGTTCAATTATAATGCGCGCAAAAGCATCTGTTATTAACTATGGCAAAGACAGAGAGGCTATCATTATTGATGAGATACCCTATCAGGTAAATAAAGCACTGTTACTTGAAAGAATAGGAGAATTAGTCCGTGATAAAACTATCGAGGGCATATCTGATATTCGTGATGAATCTGACAGAAATGGAATGCGCGTGGTAATTGAAATAAAACGCGACGGCTCGGGTGAAGTTGTTTTAAATCAGCTATATCGTCACTCAAGATTGCAAACAAGTTTTCCAGTCAATATGCTTGCTATGAATAATGGTAAACCAGGACAAATGAGCTTAATTGAAGTTTTACGAGCTTTTTGTTTGTTTAAAGAAGAGGTAGTTGAGAGAAGAACACGTTTCTTGCTAGATAAGGCGCGTAATAGGGCCCATATCTTAGCAGGACTTCTTGTAGCGCTAGCTTCAATTGATAAAATAATACAAATAATACGCGCGGCCTCCTCCGCAGATACTGCAAGAGCTTCGCTTATGGATAAAGATTGGCCTGCAGAAGAAGTAGCTCCCTTCATTTCTCTTATAGACGATCTAGGTCATGAGGTGGTTGATGGTAGATATAAGTTATCTGAAGTACAATCGCGAGCAATATTGGAGTTAAGGCTACAGAGATTGACTGGAATGGAGCAAGAAAAACTTGCTGATGAAACTCAAGAACTTTCAAAAAAAATTACAGAATATTTAGAGATATTATCTAATAAGAATAGGAAGATAGCAGTCATATTAGACGAACTAAATGAAGTTAAAGAAAAGCTTAACTCACCCCGTCGAACTTTTATTTCAGATTCTCTTGCAGAACAAGATGATGAAGACCTAATTCAACAAGAGGATATGGTGGTAACGGTATCTCATCGCGGCTATATAAAGCGTGTTGTGTTATCCGATTACAGAGCTCAAAGGCGTGGGGGTAAGGGCCGATCTGGGATGAAAACTCGTGACGAAGATTTTGTTACTAATTTATTCGTTGCAAATACTCATACTCCTATTTTATTTTTCACCTCCAAGGGCATGGTATATCAACTTAAATGTTATAAGCTACCTCTTGGGTCTCCTCAATCAATTGGCAAGGCAATGGTAAATTTATTACCTATTGAGACCGAAGAGCACATTGAGGCTGTTATGCCAATGCCCCATGATAAAGAGAGTTGGGATGAGTTAAACATACTATTTGCAACATCGTTAGGTTCCATTAGAAGGAATAAACTAAGTGATTTTATTAATATTAAGCGTAATGGAAAAATTGCTATAAAACTTTCTGATAACGACAGATTGATAGGTGTGACCACTTGTGACAATGATGCACAAGTCTTACTTGCTTCAAATAATGGCAAAGCGATTCGTTTCTCAATTAATCAAATCCGAGTCTTTAAAGGGAGAGATAGCTCAGGTGTACGTGGAATAAAACTTCTCAATAAGGATCGTGTTGTATCAATGAGTGTTATAGCAAATGAGTCAGCAGAATATGTCTTATCAATTTGTGAGAATGGATATGGAAAGAGGACGAAAGTTACAGATTATAGAGAGACTGGTCGAGGTGGTGTTGGAGTAGCTAATATAGAGACAAGCAACCGTAATGGAAGTGTTGTCGCGTCCTTTACCGTTTTTGAAACTGATCAGATCATGTTGGTTACTATTTCAGGTCAGATAATTCGCATTCGAATTAATGGAAATGACGGAGATAATATTCGAATTACTGGTCGAAAAACACAAGGGGTTAGATTATTTGAACTTTCTGAAGAGGAAAAAGTTGTTTCAGTTGCCATAATCAGGGAGGATGATAATGAAAATTCGGATAGTTCAGAAATATCCAAACTTATTAACGAAGAAATTACCTTGCCTGACAATGAAGTAAATTAAGGTTAAGAAAAGAATAGCGAGCATTCATATCAGGATGACGTTTTCGAACAATTGGAAAGAATGGAATGGCACATATAGCTCTTTATCCAGGAACTTTTGATCCGCTAACATTCGGACATCTAGATATGATAGTGCGGGCGTCAACTTTATGTAAAAAACTAATTGTGGGTGTAGCAGAAAATCCCGGTAAAAACCCGACATTAAGCCTAGATAAACGAAAAGAATTGGTAGAAATTGAGATAATTAGGATGAAGGAAACAGGAAGTATTAGTGAAAACGTTGAGGTTCAAGCGTTTACAGGACTGCTTACTGAGTTTGCAAAACTTTTAGATGCTTCAATGTTGATAAGGGGATTGCGAGCTGTGTCTGACTTTGAGTATGAGTTTCAAATGGCCAGTGCTAATAAACGTTTGCATCAAAAATTGGAAACAGTTTTTTTGACTGCGTCGGAAAAACAACACTTTGTTGCTTCACGATTGGTTAAAGAAATAGCAAGGTATGGCGGAGATGTAAGTTCTTTTGTTCCAAAAAATGTTGAACAAGAGTTAATTTTATTATTTAGAGACAAAAAGAATATTTAAGATGTTGAAGCAATATTTTGAAATGAATTAATATAATTAAGTTGTTAAACATGATTTGTCCTTATAGCAACAAAGCATTAATAAAAAAATCCGAGAATACTTTTTAGTTCAATAATATAATTAGCTTTTTACTAAAAATATATTTCCACGTGATTGACCATCTCTTTTATATCCATTATTTTCAAGCCAATTTATAATGTTAATATCCCAATCTGACAGATTTTCTTCAATGATAATTAGAGAGGGGTATTTGTCTTTATTCAATTTTGAAAAATATGGGAAAAGTATTTTGTCTTCTAACCCTTCAACATCGATTTTTATTATATCTGCTTTCACCTCTTTGAATTGCTGAAGCGCTTTTTCTAAAGTCTTTTGCTCTACTTCAATCGAATTTTTTGATACAATCTTTTTGCCGATTGCGCTGCTTCCAAGCCCACTCTCTGCAATTTGAAGTTGTACTTGTCCCGTAAAGTCTCCAAGTGCAAACGGAGCTAAATGTACCCTTTTAGCAAATTGATTTATTGATACATTTTCTTCAATCCTATTAATTAAAACAGGGTTAGGTTCAAAGCTAATGCATTTTCTCGCCCCGAAACCTGCTACAAAAATAGAATAATACCCAAAATTGGCACCAATATCCAAAAATAATGTAGAATTATTTACAAATTTTTTTATTATTTTTAGTTCATTTTTTTCTCGGACTTTTGAAGAGAATAGTATGTTTGACTCAATGGTATTTCCGAACGGTCTAACCCTTAATCTTTTCCCATGATAAAATATATCTACTGGGTTTTCTCCGATATATTTTTTCCACAGAAAATGAAATACTCGTTTTAATCTACCCCGAGATACACCCAAAGATATTATAAATCTGATAAAACGTCCGAGGGGTGTGGGGAAATAGTAACCAAAAGTTTGAAAATTCATGTTGAAGCTTTAAGGCAAGTTAAATCTTATCAAAGCTAATAAAATAATTGTATCAAGGCAACAAATTTACTTATCTCGAAATATTAAATTGGCTTAATTTAATCAAGGCGGATAGCGGAATTTAAATGTTAAGGCATATATTTTCAAAGTCAGACATCTGAAATAAGAATTTAAACAATTATAAATACATCTGTCGTGAGAGTTGGTGCTAGTTCTCAGCGGCGGATATCTCTGCGTTGTTAATACTCTTACCAACCCTCAATATAGGAGGGCGTATCCACATCCAGAAAATGGGCGTGTGGTGGATAACGGATTTACGATGATAATAAGCCTCAACGAATTTCGATTGGAAGAAGGTTAATATTATAATCGTTTCAAAGATGGTCAAAGCATTTTTGAGATGGAACGTACTTTTTTAAGGCAAAAAAGGTAAAGCTCTGCTCTACTTGATTTTACTATTAAGTTATTATAATTTTGCAAATTAACGCCCTTAAACAATCAAAAAGAAGATTAATCATGTTTGATTGGAGAGAAATAGGCAAGGCAGCAGAAATTGCATCAGGGCAATGGGAAGAAGATGTGGAAATTATTGTAAATAATTTAGTGTTTGAACATGTACTAAAATATTATAATTTAGATGATTTAGATAAATTAACAAAAACACAGTTAGAGGAAATTAAAAAATTTGTAGATAATATCCATGAATACAAAATTATGAAACTTGGATTTTATAATTTATTAAATCGATATAATTAAGTGGTTAGAGTATTTCCTAATTTATACTTACTTATTATTAGAAAATTAGCTTGATTTATTTAAAATAAATTTTTTTTCTAATAAAAATATATGCAGATATTGGAATTCACTTATTTTTTACTAGTTTTATAAGTCATAATATTGACTAAAAAAATAATTAATCTAATCCAATCTGTAAGCAATGCACAGTATTTAATATTGGACCTAAATCACTTGACCTCAAGATTGCTTTTGGGCTAGAAGTCTCCCCATGGTGAGGGCGGTTAGGTCAGCTGGTAGAGCAAGTGACTTTTAATTACTGGGTCACAGGTTTCTCTAGCGTAAGTTGTCAAGGTCATGTGATTGCCCTGCATACTCAAAAGAGGATGATACTATGGATAACCAACTTCACTCGTTAGCAGCCATTGGGTCAGCGGATGAGAACCACAACATCACCTCCTAAAAAAACTATTCAACCACCGACTTCAACAGTGGCTTGCCCTGCGGTGGAACGAAAAACACTTATGTATTTAATTTCAAAAGCGTGACCAAACTCTTTCATGAAAATAGTAAAGAAACATTTTTGTAACTACTTCAAAAGACATTATGGTTGAGGCTACAGAGAGGCTACCAGTTATAAGCCAAGCAATTAAAAGTGTGTCTAGTGACGCAACTATTCGCCATGATATTGTTTTAAAAAACGATTTCCTACGCTTTTCGGTAGAGGGTTTAATAAGTTTATCTATGAACATTTAATACCAACACATTCAGAAATTAAAATTCTTTAGGTAAAAAAAGTGTAAGAAAATTACCTGATTAAAAATAATTTTTTAAAACACAATTATATCCTATTTTATAACAAATAAAAATATGGTTTAGATTAATGTCAAAACCAATATCACATTCGTATATTTCTCTGGTTTGACTAAATATATTGTTTTAAAAAAATGAGTTATAACGTCTTTTTTCAATTTTCCACCATAAAAAATGACTCAAAATCAATCACTTGACTCTACTCACGACCATCAAGTGACCTGCCTCACTTGACCCAACCCACGCAAACTCACGAATCTAATTGAATCTATTCAGTTTTTTCTCACGTAAACTCTTGTAATAAGATAAAAAAATGACTACAATATGTCCATAGGTAATGTGAGTTGTGGTATTTACTATTTGACCTAAATCACTTGACCTGCAGACTACGAAGAGCTAGAAATCTTCACATGGTGAGGGCGGTTAGCTCAGCTGGTAGAGCAAGTGACTTTTAATCACTGGGTCACAGGTTCGAATCCTGTACCGCTCACCACATTTTTGATTGGTCAATATGCTTAAAATTGTGTTTTTTACGATTTTAGTCTACGCTTTGATTAAATATGAACATGAGGGAAATAAATTTAACCCTCCTTGGTGTGATGAAAATACCTAATATGTTATTCATATAATGTTCTATTTAAATATTAGTTAAGCTCTATTATTTGATTCGCACTCAAATAGGAACTCACGTCCTGATGAGATATTATAAGTGTGATTGACTTCATTTTTTGCCTTTGCTCTTCAATTAACATGGATGCTTTTTTTATCATATTCAGATCTAGAGCAGAAAAAGGTTCATCCAATAATAAGATTGGTTGCTCTCGCAATAAGGTTCTTATTAAAGCAATACGTTGGAGTTCACCGCCGGATAAGTCATGAGATTTCCGATTGATTAGAGAATTTACATCTAAAAAATTAATTTTATTTTTCATATTTTCAATATGTTCTAATTTATTTCTTATTCCTAACATTAAATTTTCTTTCACAGATAAATGAGGAAATAAATTATCACTTTGAAACATTGTAGAAACAGGCCTTTTCCAGGGAGGCTTTACACATAAATTTTCACCATTAAATAAAATTGAACCGGACACTGGTTCATAAAATCCAGAGATAATATTGAATAATGTTGTTTTACCCACACCAGAGCGTCCGCTTATTAAAATTATTTCACCCTTAGAAGCATTTAAATTTACCTCCTGTGAAAATGAATCTGGCCATTGATATATTAATTTATTTAATTGAAGCATCTTTAAATACCGTGTGGCTATAAATCCGCAGTTTTTCAATATACATTAAGATAACACCAAAAATTAAGTAAGCCCCAAAAATATATCCGAGAATGAATATGCCTAGCATATCCGCTTCAGAAGCACCATAACGGCTGAAAAGTTGATAAAGATAATAAGGTAATGTTTCAAACTCGTGATTACCAAATAAAGTGATTACACTTAAATCACCTAGTGAAAAGGCAAAACTTAAACCCAATACCAGCTGTAATTCACGATTTATTGTAGGCATGGTTAATGAAAAGAATTTCCGTGCCCCAGTTATACCTAATTGTAAGGATAACTTATCATGCTGCGAAAGTTTATGTTCTAATGACGGCGATAATATACGTACAACAAAAGGTAAAGAAAATAATATATTTGCTAATAAAACTAGCCAGAACGCAAATTCAAAAAGATTAATTGTATTTCGCAGTAGGAGAAAACATCCGGTAGCAAAAACAATAGCTGGCATTAAAAGATAAAATGATACAGAAAAATCAATAAATTGTATCCAAAGGTGAGTGCCGGACTGTGCTAGTCTAAACCTACTATGGATTAAAATAATGGAGATACTAACGCTTAATATTGAAGAAAAAAAAGCGAGTTTGGTAGACAAATTAAAAGCTCTCCAAAACCTTTCTTGTTCGAATAACTTAAGTCCGGAATATAAATCTAACCTAAAAAATAATGCTATTAACGGTAATACAATAAGTAGAAAAAAAATAGTGAGGCAAAATAAATCTGTGAGCCTTGATACGATAGTATTTGTATCATTTCTTTCGATTTTATTTTTCTCCGCATTTGCTGAAGGGGAGCTAATATTAAAATTTAGTGGCCTAGATATAAAAATTAGACCAGAGCATATCAAAATTTGTAATATACTTAAACAAGCTGCCAACTGCATATCAAAAGAAAAACGAACTGCGTGATAAATGGAAACTTCTAACGTTGTTACATCAGGTCCGCCTCCTAGCATAAGAACTATTGAAAAGGAGGTAAAGCAAAGCAAAAAAATCAAACTTGCTAGAGGAAATATAATTTTCTTAAATGTTGGCCATTCTATGAATTTAAATATCTCTATTTCCGACAAATTATTATGGGATGCTATTTTCCAATAGTAGCTTGGCTGGGTTATTAAAGCAGAATAAGCAACTCTTAAAACAAGGGGTGCATTAAAAAATACATGCGCAAGAACAACCATCCATAACCCAAAAAGAGATACACTACTTAATCCTAAAGAACTTAAGAGACCAGACCTTCCCCAAACCGCCACAATACCTAAAGATGCAACAGTTGTGGGAATTACTAGTGCCACAAAGCTTGTAGACAAAACGATTCTATTCAGCCAGTAATTTCCCCTTCTATGAAGGGCGCGTGCACATACTATTCCAGCAAATAAAGAAAAAAAAGTAGAGAGGAATGCCTGCCATCCAGCACTTTTAATTATATTAAAAGTAGTAGATGAAAAAATAGTATCTAAATTACTGCCATCACCTGCTATCCTAAACATTTGGGTTAATATCAAACATCCAAGAGTTGATAGAAATAACCCAAAAAACACACCATAAGCTCTTGCAAATTGAAAATGCCTTAATAGAGAAAGTGACTGGGCGGCATAAAATGTTTTTGCTCTCTTTTTTCCTATTTCTTCTATTTTGTACTTGCGGCTAACCACTCATCAATCCATTTTTTCTGGTTTGAAGCTACATCTTTGGATTTGAAAATAAGCGATTTGGTCGGTTTGGCCAGTGTTTCAAAACCTCCTGGTATTTCGCCAGTAAAGGCCGGATACATCCAGTTCGTTGTAGGTATGGTATTCTGAAATGCGGGGGAAGCAATGAATTCCATGAATTTAGCTGCAAGTTCTGGTTCGGAGGAGCTTTTTAACATGGCTCCTACCTCAATTTGTAAATAGTTACCCTCTGCAAAAACAGCGGCGTCAAAATTATCATTTCCTTCCGCAATTAAGTGATACGCAGGTGAAGTAGTGTAAGATAATACCATGTCCGCTTCCCCGTCCAAGAAAAGAGCATAGGCCTCTGACCATCCTTTCGTGACGGTTAGGATCTTAGGTTGTAACTCTCTCCAATAGTTTAAAGCCTTATCACCATAAACAGATTTAACCCAAAGCAATAATCCCAAACCAGGTGTTGATGTTCTTGGGTCTTGGATGACAATTTTAATATCATCAGACATTTTTGATAATTCTTGAAATGATTTTGGTGGACTTTTTAAAGAATTTTTATTGTAAACAAAACCAAACCAGCCCCAATCAAACGGCATAAATATATCGTCGTTGTATACAATAGGCAATGAGCTGCGCTCATTATTGATATCTTTGACTTTAGTTGGTAGTGGTGCAAAAAGCCCTGTCTCTTTTGCAATATGAACAAGATTGGTATCGAGACCAAGTGCAATATCTGCTTTTGTATTTTTTCCTTCAAGCTGAATTCTGCCCAAAATTCCGATAGAGCTATCTAGTCCAATAAATTGCAAGTCGCATTCACATATCTCCTCAAATTTTAACTCAACAGTTGGACCTGGACCCCAATCAGATGTAAATGAATCATATGTGTAGACCGTAAGAACTGGTTTGTCCGCTACGGCTGGATGTATACCTAATAAATAAGTGATAAAAACAATGGCGATTCTTAAAATATTCATATTCATATTTCCATTCTATTCAATAAACAAAAATTTTGCTTCGCGCGAAGATAAAGAAAATAATAATATTAATATGTATGAACATTTTCGTTATTCTCTTTCCTACGCCAGCATTATCCGGTTCAGGTTCATGGGTATATCTCAGCCCCAAAAGTCTGGGCACCCCAAGAGTTAAATCATTTTAAAATAAGTTAATAAAAAATGGTAAAAAGTAAATATAATTTTAATAAAAATTTGTTTAAGACAAATAAATGATTACTGATCTATCTTTTTTCCAAATAAATTTTCTCTGTTAATGAAATTAATTGTTCATCTTTGTTTAAACTGCCTAAAATTGAAATTCCAAAAGGTTGAGGAGTATCTATCTTAAGTGGCAGTGATATTTGTGGCCTACCGGTTAGCCCCGCAATACAAGTGAAATTATGAATTTTTTTTCGAAATATTGATAATTCTTCATTTATTTTGCTTTTATTCAAAGCTGGCATGGGTGTTGTTGGGAAAATAGCAACACAATCATCTTCTATTAGTGCATCAATGCGGCTCTTGAAATTCTTTCTATTTTTATTTGCGTTTTCAAATTCAGCTTTAGTTATGCTATCTGCAAAATCAATTCTCTCTTTAATATTTTTTCTTAGTTTTAAGCGATGTTTTTTTACATGTTTTACTAAGCCGAGTTTTGCCTCCCATCCTTGTATTATTTGGAAATCCATAATTGAACTTTCAAAGTCAATTGCAGAAAAGGTTTTAGCTTCTATATTAAAATGGGCTTCCAATATTTTTATCCACTGTTTTGAATCAGCAGAAACTTGTTGCGTGCTGTATTTAAATAAATCCTCTATTATAATGATTTTATTTATTTTATTTTTTTGTGTACTATAATTCTTTAATAGTATTTGTCCTACCTTTGATAGTAGTTCTGGTTTTTTTGTTAACCATCCAAGTGTATCTAGTGAAGGCGCTAGTGCTGTCATACCATTTGTTGGGATTCTCCCATGTGTTGGTCGAATTCCAAACAAACTACAAAAGGAAGCCGGTACTCTAATCGATCCACCCGTGTCACTTCCAAGGGCAAAATCAGCTAAGTCAAAACCCACAGAAGCGGCAGCTCCCGATGATGACCCGCCGGGAACTAACTTTGTATTTATCCAGTTCTCAGGTTGTTGAAATGAGCTTTCTATGCCAGTCAGACTATAAAAAAATTCATCGCAGTTAGTTAGTCCAACCAGTTTTGCTCCCTCACGCATAAGCGAGGTTATTATAGGACTAGTAGAACTAGACGGTTCAAACTTATTTAAGCTTCCCTTGTGGCCATTACTCTTAATATGTCCTTTCAAATCAAATAAGTCTTTTGCTGAAAAGGTGTAGTTATCTAAAATTCCCAACGTCTTTGGAAATTCGTTAAAATTTGACTTGCATTCAACAAAAATGTTACTCGGCATGGAAATTTTTATAATAAATTTTTGTAGTATTTTTTTTAATTTCTTGCGTTCGCAAAATCCCCAATGAAATCCAAGGGTCCATCGTAGTCCTCAAATAATAAAATCCTGCATGGACAAGCTTCTAGTCCTTCATATCTCCAAGGAAAGGCACCAATTAACCCCCTTTTATTTGAGGCTAATTCAATGTCGCCGCCTATATTTTCTGCGTGAGTTAAACCCCTATCAAATGCATAAGTATGAAAAGGAAAAATATCGTCAGTTATTTCTCTCCCTGATTTAGCGTGTTTATAAGAAAAATCTCCAAAAAATTTTTCGCAGGACATACCAATTTGCTTTTCAAATTTTTTTGCTAAATCAGGTCGCATGTTTCTAATGGAGGTATTCATGGAATGATCACCAGAACCACAATCGATACCAAACCATTTAATTTTCTTATCAAGCATCCATTCTAATAATTCAATCTTACCTCCTGGATGCATACAAAAATATCTGACTAAATCTTGATTTTCTTGCCCTTCCCAATATTTATGAAAACCAGTGTTTAAAATAAGAATGTCACCTTCTTTAACTTCAACTGGTGAGTCTTCTATCATTTGTGGAGTGATAACAGACCAGTCGTCACAATATTTTGATATGTCCACTACTGCTCCGGGTCCCATCAAAAAATCTAAAGAGTAAGAAGCCATGTCTCCCATACCATCAGTACCGTGCATTGCCCCATCTATATGTGTTCCAGAATGTAGGGCAATATCAATCCGTTGAGTTACAATTGTTTTTGTTTGAAGGTTGGCAGCATAAAACATTTTATTACCGGCGTAACCAACCCAACCTGGGGTATGTATATTCATTTTATGTGTCAAATCATATATTTTCATTTACTTCTCCTAATTAAAATTCATACTTTTTAGGCAACTTACCAACATTCTTTAAAAGATGTTTGTCTGCCGGTGATGGTCCTCCAACACTTACGATTTTTTTTCCACCATCTGCTCGTACCGCATGTTTAATTCCAATAGGAACGTGTATAAGGTCGTTTTTATCGAATTGATGTACTTCGCCTGTGTCATAATTTTTAATGCTTCCTCTCCCCTCTATTATAAAAATAGTATCTTCAGAATCTTTGTGTATATGGGGGATGTTTTCCTCGCCCGGTTCTAAAACGACATAATTCATATTTGCATGCTCGGAGTCCTCTCCAAGCCAAACAATAAAACGAGCGTCACTAGAGATTATAGGTAATCTAAGACTTGGATTATTTATATCAAAAATTTTGATTGTCATAATTATTCACCTATATTCATTATATTTTTATCAAAAGGACAGGGACCTCCGAGTAAGGTTAGTTCATCTCCAAAGGTAATAAAACAAAACATGGTATTGGGAGTTATAAATACCATTTTATCTTCTGAAATGTTTTCTTTTTGATTTTCTGTTTCATCAAAAATAACGCCTTTGCCCTTCATAACAAAAAAGACACATTCAGAACTTAAATTTACCGAGTTTGTTTGTTGATTTTTTGATAAATGAATTTTTAACGATGTTCTCCATTTAGCACCATCATCTGGAGTAAGGATAGGTGTAAGCGATATTTCTTTATTTTTAAAAACTATAGGTTCAATATTTGTAGAATTTATAATTTGTATACTTTCCATACAGTTTTACCAATCTATTATTTAAAAATACTTATCAGACAAGCAATCTGTGCATAAACTATAACAGCATATTTACGCTATTTTGTATATTGTATACTGAAACATATTACATTAATATGATCAAACAAATTAAATGAGTGTTATGAACTGGAAAAAGTTTTGAAAGCAAGTAATTTTCTTTATTTGAAACCTAAAAGTTTAGACGAAGCTTTATCTTTTCTATCATCAAATGAGGAACCAAGGATAATGGCTGGAGGGCAAAGTCTTGTCGCAGCAATGAATATGAAGTTGGCACAGCCAGAAACCATTATTGATATCGGAGAAATTGAAGAACTTAAAATTTTAGAATCTAACTCTAATGAAGTTCAGATTGGAGCTTTAATTACGCATGGTGATATTGAGTTTTGCAAAAATTCGTCGAAGTTGCTTCTTTTTTTAAGCACTGTTTCAAAGAATATAGCCCATACACCTATAAGATTTAAAGGTACTTTTTGTGGGGCCGTTGCTAATTCTGATCCAGCTTCAGAATGGTGTTCTTGTTTACTAGCTCTTGATGGAGTCGTTGAGGTAATCGGGCAAGATAGAAAAAAAAGAATTGTTGATAGCAAGGAATTTTTTATTGCTCCCTATTTAACAAATGTTGGTTATGACGAAATATTATTATCTATAAAATTTCCTGAAATTAATGAAAATACAAAGTTAGGCTTTAATGAGTATGCGAGACGAGCTGGAGATTATGCAATTGCAATGTGTGTATCAAAATTAAATATGGTTGATGAGAAAGTTAAAGATGGAAATATAGTCATAGGTGCAGCTGCCGAAACACCAGTAATTATTGAAGAAGCAATAAATTTTTTACAAGGTAAGGCAATTAACCAAAAAACATCTTGGGAAGCAGCTATTATCGCATCCGAAAATATCAAAATCTTACCTGACATTGATTCTTCCGAAGAATACAAACGAGATATTGTTAAAGCCGTAACTTACCGTTCCTTGCTAGCGTGCTCATAAAATGGTTGCCATCGGAATATCGCAAAAACGAAAAGAAGACCCTTCTTTATTAACCGGAAGGGCAAAGTTTGTTGCGGATATGTGCAGTGATTCAACAGAAGTACAATTCATAAGAAGCCCTATAGCAAAAGGAAAAATAAAAAAAATAAACAGGAATCAGCATACAGAGTTGATTACTGGTCAAGCATTAGAAGAGATAAATGATATATCTTGCAAGTTAGATAAGTTTAATTTTATTCCCATTGCTCAGCCAATTCTTCCATCTGAAGACATAAAATATGTAGGTCAAGCCATCGGCGCTATTTACAACCACGATCCAAGGAGAGAATTGAAACAGGATTTTTCGTTCTTTGAATTTGAAGTTGAAAAAGGTGTTTACGAAATCAATGATGCGTTAAAAGCTAACGCCCCCATAGTTCACGAGCATATAAAAGATAATATTGTTGTTCACGGAAAATTTGAGACTGATGACTTTGAAAGCAAATTTGGCGAGGGTGATTGTAAAATTGAAATCCAATTCAATTCAAAAAGACAAAATGCTTCGCCTCTTGAAACAAGAGGTTGTGCTGTAAAATTTAATGTGTCCACGGAAAGAATAGAATTATATGTCTCTGCTCAGATGCCACATATGTTGAGAACAGGAATTTGTGATTGTTTAAATATAGCTGAGAGCAAATTAAGAGTTATCGCTCTAAATGTTGGTGGAGCGTTTGGTCAGAAGATGGCATTATTTCCAGAATATGTTTTTCTCTGTTGGCTCGCATTGCGCAAAAAAAGAAATTTTCATTGGATTGAAGACCGTCAAGAAAATTTTTCTTCATCGGCACATAGCAGAGACCAAATTCATGAAGTTAATGCGTCCTTTGATAGAAAAGGAAAATTGCTCGCTTTAAAAACACATATCAAAGCTAACGTAGGCGCTTATTCAAATTATCCAGTAACAGCCGGCGTAGAACCGTTGATGGCACTCGCGGAATATACTGGGCCTTATGACGTCTCAGCCTATTCATCTGAAGCAATTGGCGTGCTCACAAACACGTGTATGATGGCGCCTTACAGAGGGGTTTCAAGACCAGTTATAACAGCTGTTCTGGAAAGGCTTATGGATAAAGCATCTAAAATATTAGGTATTGATAAAATTGAAATACGAAATAGAAATTTGATAAAAAAATTTCCCTATAAAACACCCACGAATTTAATTATTGACGAGGGTTCTTATTCGGAAACGCTTTCATTTGCAAAAGATATTATCCTTCGGGAAAACAAATATTTAGAGTTTGATAATAAAAAAAACAATTATGAATTAACTGGTATTGGTCTCTCCGTTTTTGGTGAAAGAACTGGATACGGAACAAGCGCTTTTGCAGCTAGAGGAATGCAAATAACACCAGGTTTTGAGAATTGTGATCTAAGCATGGACCCCTCTGGTAATATTACTGCTAGAGTTGGTATTTGTTCAAACGGACAGGGAATAGCTACCACATTATCTCAGATAATAGCCGACAATTTGGGACTTACCGTTGAAAATATAAATATTGTGCAGGGTGATACAGACAATACACCCTATGGATGGGGAACATTTGCAAGTAGATCTGTAGTTATATCGGGTGGCGCTTGTCAAATATCAGCTCAAAAACTTGCTAAAAAGATTAAAGAGATAGCTTCTTTCTACTTACAATGTGACATAGATGAGTTGGAGTTGGAGGGTGGATATGCCATAAACAAGAAAACAAATTCGAATCTCTCTTTAAAAACAATTGGGCGAAAAGTTTATCATTCTAATCATGAAGTTAAGGATATAGCTGGAAGCGAACTTCGTGTTTCTAGCGCTTACGATCCTGTTGGCACATTTTCGAATGCATGCCACATTGCAAAAATTAGAATAGATACTCTCACAGGTAATGTATTAGTCGAAAAATATTTTGTAATAGAAGATGCTGGAAAATTAATTAATCCAAAAATAGTTGATGGGCAGATAGTTGGTGGAGTAATTCAAGGCATAGGCAATGCTTTATTTGAAGAAATAAAATATGATAAAAATGGAACTATATTAACAACTAATTTTGCAGATTTCAAAATTCCTACCATGCATGAAACACCAAAAATAGAGATCAAACATTTAGAAACAATAACAGAATATTCTGAGACTGGAGCTAAAGGGTTAGGTGAGGGAGGACTTATTGGTGCTCCGGGCGCCATATTGAGTGCAATAAATAATGCGCTGGAGCAGTATGGAGAAGAGATTAATTTTTTTCCTGTACATCCAAATGACATTAGAGAGGTGTTGAGGAAACATGAGCAAAGAAAATATTGAGCAAAATATAGAATTTTTTGTTAATGAGCAGAAATTCAACATTTCTGTGAGACCAAGTACTCATCTTGCTGATGCAATTAGAGACAAATGTTCGCTTACCGGAACTCATCTTGGATGTGAACATGGAGTTTGTGGGGCCTGTACCATATTGGTTGATAATTTGCCGGTGAGGGGTTGTCTTTACTTAGCTGTTCAGGCAGATGGTAAAAAGATAGAGACTGTAGAGGGTCTATCTTATAATGACGAACTTAATGATATTCAGAATTCTTTTTGGGAAAATCATGGTCTTCAATGTGGGTTTTGTACTCCAGGGTTTTTAATCTTAACTAAATGGATGCTTGAAAATTTTAAAGAACTATCTGAGGATATAGTCAAAGATGTTCTGTCCTCGAATATATGCAGATGTACCGGATATCAAAATATAATTAAATCAGTAAAACAAGTGGCAATAGAGCAAAATAAATGGGTGGAATAGGTACATCGACCAAGCGTTTAGAGGATCCACCATTATTACTTGGCAAGGGCATATTTGTAGCTGATATAAATCACGATAATCAAATTTACATGCGGGTAGTTCGCTCAGATGTTTCTCATGGTAAAATAAATTTTATAAACACAGAATTGGCAAAGAATCTAGAAGGGGTTTTGGATGTGTGGAGCGCCGCCGATTTTGAGGAAATACCCAAAATAAAATTTAGAATGATGGGGCGTAACGATTTAGAAAACTATCTACAACCTATCCTTGCAGATGGCACAGTTAGGTATGTTGGTGAACCAATTGCTGTTATTTTTGCAACAGAAAACCATATAGCTGATCATGCAGCTGAGCTGCTAGAAATTAATATTGAGATAATGCAACCGCAAATTTCAGCTACTGAAAATCCCTTAATATTCTCTAAGCATCTCAATAATGAGGCCTGTTTGGTTACAAAAAAATATGGGGATGTGGATAAAGTTATAAAAACTAGCGACAATTTCTTAGAATTAGAATTTTATGTTGGAAGACATAGCGGAGTACCGCTAGAAACAAGAGGACTATCAACATTTTTTGACGAGGAAAATGACACAATCTTTCTTCATGGCGCAGCTAAAGTTCCTCATGCCAATAAAAATATTTTATGTGAAATGTTAGATATCAGTTCAAAAAAATTAGAATTAATAGAAAGTCACGTAGGTGGCGGATTTGGAGTTAGAGGAGAAATTTATCCAGAGGACGTTATTATTATTCTGGCAACGCGGAAACTTAAAGTTCCCATAAAATGGTTGGAAGATAGGAAGGAAAACTTAACCTCCACAAACCATTCAAGAGATCAAAAACATTTTATTAAAGTTGGATTTGATAATGAGGGTTTTATAGAATGTTTGGATGTTGAGTTTTTTACTGATCAGGGCGCATACATTAGGACTCATGGTATAACAGTTAGCGAATTAACTGCCTCTATGTTGCCCGGCCCATACATTATTCCTAATTACAGGTGTGTGGGTCATGTTAGGTTAACAAACAAAACTCCAAGTGGTACATATCGATCTCCAGGCAGATTTGAAAGCACCTTCGTAAGAGAACGGATATTGGATGCTGTAGCTAATCACTTAAATAAAAATCCTGTAGAAGTGAGATTTAAAAACTTTATTCCTTCCAACTTGATGCCATTTAAACGTGGAATTGATACTTTGGGTACTGAAGTTGTGTTAGATTCAGGTGATTATAAAAGGTTAATGAACAACGCATTGGAAAAACTGAGTTTTAGCCAACTTCAAGATGAGCTCGAAACACGAAGAAATAATGGAGAGCTTGTGGGTTTTGGTTTTGGTTATTTCATTGAAAAAAGTGGATTAGGCCCGTTTGATGATGTAAAATTGCATGTTAATAAATTTGGGAAGCTAGAACTCATTACAGGTGCTGCATCTGTCGGCCAAGGTGTTGAAACGGCAATGGCTCAAATTATATGCGAAAAGTTGGGCGTAGGCATTGAAGATATTACAGTAATTCATGGAAAAACCAATTTAATTGAGAGAGGGATGGGGGCGTTTGCAACTAGAGTGACTGTCATGACAGGTTCAGCAACTTTCTTAGCTGTGAATGAGCTTTATGATATCATAATCGATCTTGCTTCTAAAAAACTTCAGCAGGAACACAAAGATGTCAAACTAAATACAGACACAGGTCAAATTGAATTAATAAATAAATCTGACGGCCCAAGTATAGATTTGCAAAATATCTTATTTGAGATCTACAAAGAAAATCCTCATAATTCTATAGAAAAGACTTTTGAAAACTCACACATGACTTACCCACATGGATTGCATTTTGCTGTAACAAAAATAGATGAATTAACGCTTGATGTTAACATTGAGAGATATTGTGTTTTTTATGATATTGGAAAAAGTGTAAATCCTATGTTAATTGAAGGTCAAATAGTAGGAGGAGTTGCACAAGGTATAGGAGGCACACTTTTTGAAGAATTCAAATACGATGACCTAATGCAGCCATTATCCACTTCTTTTGTCGATTATAAAATTCCGACATGTAATGAAATTCCTAATGTTGAATGTTATGTTTATCAAAACGATATGGCAACAGGTAACCCATTAGGTGTTAAAGGAGCTGGAGAAGCTGGAATTAATGCTGTGGGAGCGGCAATTGCCTCTGCCATAGATAATGCGTTAATGTCGAGAAAAACATTTATAGACGAGTTGCCTATTACTCCGGATAAAATAAGAGAAAAAATGCTATAAGATGGTTAAATACCAAGAAATAATTTTTTGAAATCTTTGGAGTTTAGTATTGTTTTAGCATCATCAGACAATCTAATCTCTCCACCATCCATTACATTAACCCACTCAGCAATTTCTAATACCTCTTTTGGATTTTCCTCTACTACCCAAGCGACGCTTGTGCCGTCATTTAATATGGTTTTTATGCTATCGGCCACCTCTTTAGAAAGTTGAGGTGAGAGCCCTGTAGTTGGTTCATCTAAAATTATTAATTTAGGAGAATTTATCAAAGCGCAACCTATTGCTAACATTTGCCTCTCTCCTCCAGAAAGATTGCTTGCTCGGACGTTTATTCTTTCGTTCAACCTTGGAAACTTCTCATAAATTTTATTGAATGCAATTTGCCTAGCGGGCTTATCTTGGGCATTTGTTGATATATCTAAATTTTCTTGGACAGTCATTGATGGAAAAATATTTCTTACCTGTGGGACAAGAGCTATTCCAGACGCAATTATGTCGAAAGTAGACTTGTTTGTTATATTTTCACCATCAAAAATAATTTCTCCACTGAAATATCTTATAGAATTTATCAGTGATTTTGTTAACGTAGACTTTCCCGAACCATTTGGACCTATTATAGCTGTAAGCTCTCCGGTTTTAAATTGTACATCAATATTCCGTATAATAGGGATATTCCCATATCCAGCAGTCAAATTTTTTGTCTGAAGTAACAAATTAAACCTCATTAAAGTTTTAAAAGGAAGGAGTAACGCAATATATCTTTGCGTTACTCATTTTATTTGTAAATTTAATTTTAGCTAGGCGGGAAAGCACCTGAGTCTATCACTTCTGAAACTACCCACTCTCCACTATCAACTTTCAGCAATCTGATTGCGGGAGCTCCAGCATTACCAAATTCGTTGTAGTTGATGTTACCCGATGCACCGTGATAATCGATATCATTGCCTGCAGCTAATTCTTTGACGCCATCTGCAAAAGAACGTACCATTGTACCTCCAGGTGTAGCGATGTTCATCATATTTTTGTCAACACCTTCACCTGTTAGTCCACCAGAAGCTTGCATGGCCAAAGCGGTCACCATGATAGCGTCATAGGTCTCAGCCTGATAATATCCAGAAACAGGTTTTTCACCAAATTTTGACTCATAAAGTCCGGAAAATCGTTGCCAACTTTCTTCACTTTCAACCTGTCCAGGAACTAGAGCAAAAACACCCTGAGTTGCTTCATTACCTGCTCCAGCAACAAAGTCGTCAGTTTGTAGATCTGTTGTTACGCAAACGGTCCAATCATAACCTCTAGAGTACATTTGTTTAAATAACGTAACGCCTGTAGTCTGACCTGCAGCAATAAGAACAGTATCAACGCCTGATTTATCCATTTCAGCTAGTTCGTTATAATAGCTGTTAGCACCAGGGGTTAATGTTACAGTTTTAACTACCTCTCCACCAAATCTAGAAAAGTTTCTAGTAAATGTATCTCCGGCACTCATTGTTCCTTCGAGGTTTTCTACAAATAGCCCAACTTTACTTTTTCCTAGGGTCTCTAACATCACCTTAGCATAGGCTACTCCCAAGAAAGAGTCTGATGCGTTTACTCTGTAAATATATTTTCCAGTT
Organism: uncultured SAR116 cluster alpha proteobacterium; assembly: GCA_902625725.1. Taxonomy (GTDB): domain Bacteria; phylum Pseudomonadota; class Alphaproteobacteria; order Puniceispirillales; family Puniceispirillaceae; genus UBA5951. Next base: position 67,296 of record CACOCY010000002.1, read on the forward strand.
CCGCCTTCTTTGTCTATTGCTTGTGTTCCTGCTGATGATGTAACAACAGGCACTTTATTATCTCGTGCCATTTGTATTATCGCGACAAGCGGATCACTTTCTGGACCTACTATTACAGGAACATTGTGGACATCAATGAGCTTTCTTGCTCCCTTTACAGATCCTTCAATAGTTGAGAGATTATCCTCAATCACTAACTCAACGTTTTCACCATTTACTCCACCAGCATTATTAATTTCCTCTACTGCTAACTTTGCAGCGTTATCGAGAGGCGGTGCCCAAGCGGCATAATCACCAGTATAGCCAATCATAAAACCAAATTTGACATCGGCATGAGCTCCTGTCGAAATACTTACAGCAAAGAAAGAAATCAATAAATATTTTACGAAATACTTCCCTTTTTTTACCATTTTCTCCAATTTTCCCTCCATTGATAAATTGAATTATTAAAAAATGTTCATCTTAATCTTCTTATTTTTATTTTTGACTTGCTAAACACAAACATTACTATTTTAATATACTGTATACAAACTAATGAATAAAGAAATAAAAATTGTAAATATAAAAAATTAGAGCATCGAATGGATATTTTTATATATGGACTGGTAACAGGTAGCATTTTGTTGATATGTGCACTTGGGTTTTCAATGACTCTGAAAACTGAGGGTTTTATTAACGTCGCGCACGGGCAAATGTTAATGCTAGGAGCATATTTTACTCTTGGATTAACCTACATTGGATTACCCTTTTTAATTGCAGCTTTTTTGAGCGTGCTTTTGTGTGGCGTAACAGGACTTGCTTTCCAAAGAATATTATTCAAGCCAATCAAATCGAACGGAATTTTGGTACAACTTTTTACATCAGTTGGTTTGGCGTATTTAATAAATGGGTTGGTGGGTGCGATAGCTGGAAAGCGTATGTTGTCTTTTGATATTCCGATATCTAGAGTCGTAAAAGTAGGTGATGTCTACCTTGTAACACCATATGAATTCATGATATTAGGGATAGTGCTTGCTACTGTGATATTCCTTCATATTTTCTTGCAATATACGATTATGGGTAAGCATATTCGGGCGGTAGCAGATAATCAAGACCTTGCTAAAATTAGGGGAATTAATCCTGATAGATGCTCAGATTTAGTTTGGTTCATAGCGTCGTCATTGGCCGGTTTAGGAGGTATTTTTCTTGGTATTTTAGGCGCTGTCCATTTAAATATGGGCTGGCAACAGATTGTTATGATTTTATCAGTTACAGTCCTTGGAGGCCTAGGCAGTATATATGGAGTAATGCTAGCAGGGTTACTTTTGGGTTTTGCCATGGAGTTTGGCCTTTTATTTGTTTCCTCAAATTATAGAACTGCAATAGCGTTTGGAGTAATAATCTTGGTTTTAGTAATTAGACCAGAAGGTCTTCAATCATTGTGGCAAAGTAAGGGGAGAGAAACATAATGGAAGGGTTTCTTATTTTTGCAATTAGCATTCTTACCCTAGCTTTTGTTTATGTGATTTTGTGTCTCGCTTTAAACATAGAATGTGGCGTTGCAGGTATGTGGGATCTTGGGATTGTATCCTATTTTGGTGTTGGCGCTTACTCTTACGCCATAATTGTGGCGCCAGAGGCTGCATCTTACCAGCATTATTTGTTTGGATTAGAATCAAATCCCATATATGGGATAGTGTTAGCTATAATTCTGGGTGGCGTTAGTGCCTATTTAATCGGTCTTCCTTCATTAAGATTAAGACGTGAATATTTTTTAATCACAACAATTGCATTTTCAGAGGTGCTAAGGATTACCTTTTCAAATGAGAACTGGTTAACGAATGGCGTTGCGGGTATTTATAATATAGAGCAACCACTTAAATCATATTTTTCTCCAGATAATTATATCGTCTTGTTGTTTGTAATCTTTTTATGCTTCTCTGTAATTGTGTATAAAATGGTAAATAAACTCTCTTTCTCAACTTATGGATTAAGCTTAAAAGCGCTAAGGGAAAATGAGGCTTTGGCAAAAACAGCAAGAATAGAACCTAGTAAGCAATATCATAGTGTTTATGTATTTACAGGTTGTCTTGCTGGATTTTCTGGAGCTCTATATGTATGGTTGAACACATTAATTGTTCCAACACAATTTACACCTAATGTAACATTTTTTGTTTGGACAGCATTGATCATAGGAGGAATAGGCAATAACAGAGGCGCTTTCTTAGGAGCTATATTTTTTGTAATCTTGCTGGAAACTCTTAGTTTTTTAAATTTATCTGCTGAACTTGCGTTGGTAGTAAGTTCATTAAGAATAGCGTTGGTTGGTTTGGCATTAATACTAATATTAAGATATTTACCCAACGGACTTCTACGAGAAAAACCAACTGTATTGTGATAGTTAAAATTTGAAAACATTAGAAAGTATTAAAATGCTTACGGTAACAAATGTCGATAAATTCTATGGCGGCGTAAAGGCAGTTGAAAACGTGTCTTTAGAGGTAAACAAAGGAAAAATTATTGGGCTAATTGGCACAAACGGAGCAGGTAAGACTACACTATTTAATGTTATTAGTGGGTTTGATAAATTAGATCGTGGTAGCGTGAACTTTGATGGTCAGGAAATTTCTAACCTTCTTCCTTCCAAAATTGCTAACTTAGGAATGATTAGAACATTTCAAACCGCTACTGGTTTCCCAAGGCTAACAGTCCTGGAAAACCTTTTGGTTTTTTCAGAGAATAATAACTTTGAGTTCTATAAAAACTTTCTTAATAAGAATGAACAAAATAAAGAACAAATTGAAAAAGCAGAGAATCTACTCAAAAAATTTGGTCTTTTTGAAAAGAAAAATCAGTGGGTTGTTGACTTGAGTGCACCAGAACTTAAAATTCTTGAGTTTGCTCGTGCAATTATGGGAAATCCCCAAATAATGTTATTAGATGAGCCAGCTGCTGGAGTAAATCCAGCTTTATTAGAACAGCTTATGGAAATAATCCAAGAATTGAACGGAGAAGGGATTACTTTTTTGATCGTAGACCACAATCTGCGTTTTATATGTGATATATCCGATTTCATTTACGTAATGAATGATGGAAAATTAATTGCACAAGGTAAACCAGATGAAATTGTAAATAATGAGTTGGTAATTGAGACTTACATAGGGAAGTGATAATGAGAGATATATTAATTAATTATTGGCATCCAGTTGAAGTAGCAAATAAATTAAACAATACACCAACTCCGATAAATCTCCTGGGAGAGCGATTAGTTATATATATTCATGATGGTGAACCCGTTGTTTTTAAGGACTTATGTTTGCATCGGGGTGCTAAATTATCAGGTGGTATAGTCGATGAAAATGGAGCAATACAATGCCCATACCATGGTTGGAAATTTGACAGTCATGGCAATTGCATATTGATACCTTCAATGAATGCAGAAAAAAAAATACCAAGGACCTGGTGTTTGGAGAAATACCAAGCAAGAATAGCTTATGATCTTTTTTGGATAAACCTCGGTGAGCATCCGGAGCCATTTCCAACTTGGCCTTCAGACGCATGGAATGATAAAAATTTCGAGGTTTTTCTCGTAAATAGTTACACATGGAGTTCAAGCGCAGGTAGAATAGCAGAAAATGCTATAGATTTTTCACACTTTAATTTTGTGCACAAAGGATATACAGAATTAGCTGACGGTCCTTTAATAAAAGATCATGATGTAAATACGGTTGGTGATCAAATACACTACGAATATTATGATTCAAAGTTGCTTAGAAAATATCGGATTGATTTTCCTTTCATAGTACATGATAGCAAAAAAGTTGTTAACACAAATAATGAACATAAAACCTGGTCAGAACGCGGTGATAGTAAAGAGGGTGATACTACGATTTTAACCTTTATTGCTTCTCCCATTGAAGCAGATAAATCAAAAATATTTGTTTTCATGGCTCGAAATTACAAGTTGAATGAGCCTAACGCTAATTTTACAGAGGGATTTGACGAGATAATGGAACAAGACAGGGAGATTGTCGAGGGACAAAAGCCTGAAAACATACCTCTGCATATAAGAGCAGAAGTCAATGTAAGTGTTCCTGACGGAGCGTCATTACAATACAGAAAATTATTTGTAGATAAAGTAAAAAACAAAAATAGTCATATAGAAACTTTTGACAACCTGTTTGTAACTAATTGTTAAAAAAAACACCAAGAAAAATTTCTTGGTGTTTTTTCAATTTTTTACTTTTATTTGGGCGGGACGAAACCGATCAAATCTAATAACACTCTGCAGCCCGGAACCATAAGTGGACCTCCAATATTGAGTGTTGTACTAGCAGCACGTTTGCCAGCAGGTAGATAATCAAAAAACGTATCAATAGATTCTTGAAATCCGTCATTGAAATTATCATGAAAAGCAATACGATTACATATATTATCAGTAGTGGTGCCAGCAGCTTCACTAATAGCTGTAACGTTTTTCATAATATATTCCATTTGAAGTTTTCCCGCATTACCATAATAAGGAAAATTAGGATGTCTTAAAGCTTCAGGAGCCACACCTTTTTCATTGCAAGCCATTTGGCCCGAATAAAATAGAAAATCTCCGGCCTTTATTGCTTGAGGCTCATGAAACACTGGTTCAGGGGCACCACTTGTCTCAATAGTTTCAATCTTAAGTTTAGAATCTCCTGATAATAGTTTTGGTGCAATTTCTACTAGGCATCCTTTTCCTCCCAGACCTTGATTAGGTATAATTGTTCGCGCAGGTGGATTATTTGGAAACCAATATTTCCATACCTCCTCAAAACCTGGATAATCCTGTGGCCTTGGAAGATACACAGCTGTTTTAACCATTCGTTCCAAACTAGTGCCAGCAGCCTCTGCAATTTTTTGTAGTTTTTTTAGTTGATACTCTGTCTGTCTTCGTATTGGTTTATCATACCAAAAATATGGGTTTGTTCTTGCATCAAGAGCTACCGAGGAATCTGCTCCATATCTTTCTGCTCTCCCATAATCTCCTTGCCAATCTGTAGACAATTCCCCAGACATAAACACCCAATCACCACACTTTACAGCCTCGGAATATCCTGCCAATGGTTTGGGAACACCTTCTGCTGAAATGGCAATTTTTTCTTCTCCCTCCTGAGGAATAATATTGATCAAATTCACTTCAATTATAGTATCCCTGACCAAAAGTTCTCTAATTCCCATTGCGGTACTAGCGGGGCGTTTGTCTTTAATCCAATTATTTCTCTCTTCTAAATATGGAGTAATATTTACTCCACACCAAGGATCACCGTCCCAATCTTCTGGCGCGACAAACCACTGCATAATTCTCATTGAATCTTCATATGAAGTACCTGCAGCTTCCAATGTGGCCTCAATATTTTTCATTATATATCTTGATTGCAGTTCAAGGCCGTCTTGGTTATTTGGCAAGCCTGGGGGGACAATCGCCTCAGGCGCAACACCTGTTTTAAAATCCGATGCTAATTGACCAGCTACAAACACCCAGTTTCCAGCTTTGACTGCAGGTGCGTATTTCATAAGAGGGTTTGGTATATTGCCAGGCCAAACCTCCTGTTTTTCTTTTACGTATACCATTATTTTATCTTTCTTTAATAAGGTTTATGAGCAACCAATTGATGCTAGGGAAATGTTACCACCGGCGCCAACAGCACCAACTGGATTCGCACCGATTGTTTCATCAGGAATAGTAATTTTTCCGTTCTTTACATTCGAAACAAAATTGTTCCAGGTGGTTAGTTTATCACCAGACAAAAGACCTTTCACGTTATCATATAACGGCGCGCCAATTTCCGGATTATTCATGACATTAAAGTCAACAAACGAAGCATTTTCGATTTTTCCGTCTTTTTCCATTAATATTAGTTGCTCTGTTGCATAAGAAAGACCATGGATTGCAGATGTTAATACAACGTCTTTGTTTAGTTCTTGACTTTCATAATATGAAGGGACAACCCAAGTCTGATTGCCACTCTCTAATTGTTCTGCACTCGCCTGAATAATACCATATACAGCAGAATCTGTTGCGGATAGAATCACGTCTATCCCATTACCGTACATCGCTAATGCAGCTGACTTTGATATAGCAGTATCAGTCCAAGTATTAATATATTGGCTTGTAAATTCAATATCTGAGTTTATGCATCTAGCTCCTAAATGAAACGTTTCCGCTTGTCTTGTTAGGGCTGGAAAATCGAAACCATTTAATGAACCTATCTTGCCAGATTCTGATACAAGCGCTGCTAATGCTCCAGCAAAAAAATTAGCATTATGCTGCGCTATATCAACCCAATACAAATTATCTGATTGGGCTCCTTTTGTTTCATCATTTGGGTGATGAGGGAAAAGTGCAATTTTTGTATTTGGAAAATTGGACGCTACATTTATGGCAGGCTCAACCATAGCTCCATGGGCCATTATTATCATATCATATCCCTGTGCTGCAAACGCAACTCCTTGTTGTTCAAATACTTGAGGATCATTTAACAATTCAACTGTTTCAATCGATATTGAGCCATCTTTATTTTTTGCGCTCATGGCGCCATCAAACACAGCGTTTGACCATGATAGGTCTTTCGATGTGCCAGGATACATTAATGCCACTTTGAATTCTGCAAAAGCAGTACCTCCGAGGCCAACGCAAACGAGAAAGGCTAGGATAGTTCGGAGTAAATATTTATTTATGTTCATTTTAAATCTCCATAGAGTCACTGTTGTAATTTATTAATTTGTTCATTTACATCCGCATTTTTAATTGCAGAGTATTCTCTCAAAAGCGCAGATGAATCGGTAACTAATCCAAGATGTAAACTTATAACTTGTAACGCGGAGTGTTCTGACTCAGCGCTATATCCTCCGCAAATATCTCGGGGTACTATAACTCTGAAGTCCAGATTAGCTGCATCAAAAGCTGTAGAGAGAACACATGCGCAGGTCATAGTCCCTGTTAAAATGACGTTATCAATGTCAAGGTTACGAAGCAAAAATTCAAGATCCGTTGGAACAAAGCTAGATAATCTCTTTTTAGTCCTAATATAATAATCTCCGGGAACCTCTTCAGTAATAATATCCAGCCATTTAGTGCCTTCCCAAGAGTGTTCATCCATTAATTCATTATCTTCAACATATAAGTAGTAAAGGGCTCTCCAATTGGCCATTTTATTACTTTTTTTGGTATTTAAATCATCAATACCACCATGTCTTTGCCAATGTTGAACATGGATTATTGGTATACCCATTTTTCTACAGGCATCCTGAAATATATTATGTCTCTCAACCCTATCTTTTGCTCTAGGCACTGCTAATGTCAGTTTATCATCAGGTCCTACGTGACCACGATGCATATCTATTTCTATAACAGCCGTTTTGTCTGGATTTAACCATTTAGTAAAAGCATTGCTGTTATTTGGCACCCCATCTGGTAAAATAAGCTTTTCTTTATTTTCCATATAACAATAAAAATCTGTTTTCATCTCATGTAACCCTTTGTCAGCTAGTTTTTAATGCAAGAAGGATCAATCTCTATTAATGGACCGTCAAACATAATTCCGGTTTTTCCATTTTGCTGAACAGATGGAACATATGCCAGAGCTGGGGCTTTACTGCTGTCCGGAAATAATTTTTTCCAAACCTTGGTAAAAATCCTAAAATCTCTAACTGGCTCGGTCAGATAAAGTCTCACTTGATAGCAACCTTCCCAGTTTGTTGAGTTGGCTTCTAATTGTTCTGTAAGTATCTCCATGGTAAATTTGGTTTGCTTTTCAATATCTGACACGGACATTTGCATCCCTTTCGGAACACCTTCGTAAGACTTAAAGTCTTTGGTTGGTATCTGCCCTGCAAAAAATCTCCAATCACCGGCAAGCATAGTGGGAGAGAAATTTACACCTCTTACAGATACCGGGTGCCATCTTAGGCCATCAAATGATTGAGTTTTTTGAAGATTTGAATTTGGAATCAAAACCGTTAGGTTAGGTGCACATAGTGCTCCAGGCACAACAAGACTTTTAACACCCATTGAACTTCTTGGTGGACAAACACCCATATATTTTGCTGTCACTCCATCAACAGCATGGAAATTTAAAAGGTCAGTTTCATAAAGTTGGCTATCGACGCAATTTTCTAATGAAGTTCCTACTTTTTCAAGAACCCTATTTAACCTTGAACAAATATACTCCATCTGCATTTCGGCATCATTACCATAATTAGGGAAGCCTGGTGGCTTGCCCACTGCTATTCCGTTTACAAAATCTGTTGCAGTGAATGCAGAACAAAAAACAAGGTCACCAGCTCTAACGGCGTGTGGCGCACATTCAGCAATTATATTATTTTCGTTTTCTTCATCATTCAAATATTGCAGTTGGATTTTTGAGTCACCGCTTAAGGCAATTGCATCAATGCTAACTTTACAATCAGGGAGAGGAAAAGTATCCCCGACTACTAAAGTAGTTCTGGCCGGAAAAAGGGGATTAAGTTTGTTTTGCCATACTTCTTTAAATTCAATAAAGTCTTCTTCGCTAGCAAGACAAACTTCCACTTTTATAAGTTTAGAAAAATCACTTCCAAATTCTTTGAGGTAATCTAAAAGTATTTCAAAACATGCTTCGGTTTGAACCTCAACATCTGATGGACCAAGACTACCCATGCTAGAGTTACCCTTTACCACACCACTGTTGTCAAATAATGGGTAAATGGTTGAGGTGTATAAATAGTCTCCAACATTTGTAATTTTTGGGGCAGGGAGAAATTCAGAGATTTCCGAACGAGAAATTTTCATTTTTAGAGCCTCATTTTATCAATGATATATCGTATACAGTATAATTATTAGAATACTGATTTATAACTTTGTCAAATAACTTTCTAAATTTTTACTTTTTTGGATTGAAATTTGTAATTCCAATTAAAAAGCAAATTGAGGCTAAAATTAAAATTCCACCAAAAATTTCTGCATATCTAATTTCTTCTGAATAAAAAACTAAACTCCAAATGGGTGCCAAGACAACCTCTAATAATGCTATCAAACTGACATAAGGTCCTAGTATGTATTTGGCGCTTGATAGTAAGAGAAGCATGCCCATGCCGGTGGTTAAAAATCCCATTGCACATATCAAAATCATAGTTTTAAAATCAATAAAAATTGGAATATTAAATGATATAAGACACAATAACGATATTGACAAAGCGAATGTGCCAGCAAAGAAACCACCGAAAGCTATCTTATCTGAGCCGATGGCCCTCGATGTGACCACGGAAGAGGCAAAAAAGAATGCGCCTATTAAAGCGATTATATTTCCAAACGTTTGACTATCTGAAAGTGAATTTTGAAAAATAATTAATAATCCAATTATCAAAATAATTAAAATAGTAAAAATATGTTTTGGAAGTTTATCTTTTAAAAATATTTGACTTAAAACGGCAGAAAACATTGGTGAAATCGATAGTATTAACAAACTCGAGGCTACCGATGAATTTAATATTGAAAATATATAGCAAAAAAAAGATGTTCCAAGGAATAGGCCAGATAAGATTTCTTTAATGTTGTTTCTGATTGAAAAAATTGGTTCCCTAGACTTTGTGAACATTGAGATGTAAAGAAAAAACAAAATAGAAACAGATATCGAGCGATAAAACATTATCTGAAAACCCCCAACGCCATCAAAAGAACGCAGAAAAAGCACCTCTAAACTTAAAATAAAAGCGCCAGCAATTGCGAGTATGAAACCAGTATTTACCTTTGATGATTTGATAATAAACATAGTTAATTAAGACTTTGTTTAATTATTTAAGCTGTGTTTAAGAGTGAAAATAAGGTGTTTTGCTATTTTATTAATATTATTTCTCCAACATTGGGTTTGATGGAAGCCCTCATGTTTAAAACACATATTACAAGAAACGCAAGCAACCTTTTTTATATACCCTTTCTTTATTTTGTTTACGAGCTCAGGTTCTCTAATGAATGGCCTAGAGAGCGCGAAGAAATCTGCTTTTTTTTCATCCAGTATTTTCCTCATAAAGTTTGTGGTTCTGATACCACCAACAAGTATTTTAGGTATGGTAACTCCAGACAATGATAAGCTTTCACATAATTCAGAATAATAACCCTCTTTGTGTGCTCTAATTTTAAAACCATCAAATAAAAATGTTCCACTTGTGAGAGACTTTATTATATCGTTTCCAGCAAATGGTTTAATGTTATCTTTATAGGTGTTCATAAGGTTATATGTAGGTTCTATAGAGTTTAGACCACAGGATTCAAGTTTTTTAACCCTAGCGATACCCTCTTCAACGCTTAGACCATTACTTTGCACGTCTCGAATTCCAACTCTGGCGGATAAAAACCTGTTAGGACCAATTTCTTTTCTTATTGCTTTGTAAACTCCTAGAAAAAATTGGTCTCTATTTTTTTCATTTCCTCCCCATCCATCCTCTCTTGTATTAGTAATTGGCGAACTAAACTGTGAAATTAAGTAACCATTTCCTCCGTGAATGTGAATTCCATCAAAGCCTGCGCTCATAGCTAGGGCAGCAGAGATTTTAAATCTATCTATTAAATTTTTTATTTCTTTTTCATTTAGTTCACGCGGTTGGTTTCCATAGATTAAATTAGGCAAAACTGAGGGTGATTTTGTTATTATATTATTCATCATTGTTTGGCTACCACAATGAGATAGTTCCGCTATTACAGGAACATTGAATTTATGGACAGCACGTACAAGCTTCTTTAATCTCAATAAGTCATTTTGTGGTGTTATTCCGGTCTGAAAAGGAGCATATTGTCCTTCACTCTCTACAAACATATGTCCAGTGAAAATGAGGCCCGGTTGTCCTTTAGCTATCTCAGAATAAAATTCAATCAAACTATCACTAACATCACCATTTTTTTCTGCAGCGGTTTCGGAAGTTGCTGCTCGAAATATTCTATTTTTTATATTCAAGTTTGCTATTTGAATATTATCAAAAATGGGGTCATGTATATGCGCTTTTGTCATTTTTTTAATGGTATTCCAACAGCTTTTGGGTATTCTGCTCCTTTTATAGCTACCAATAAACCAATTACGGCAATATAGGGAAGAGCGTTCCAAAGGTGAGGAGAGACTGTACTCAATAAATCGTTTTGATTTCCAACAAACTGTAATGCTTGTATCAATGCAAAGATAAAACTTATAAATAAAGCTGATAGAGGATTCCATCTTGCTAACACAACTATACCAAGAGCTATAAACCCTCGACCTGCTGTCATTCCAGGCACAAATCCACCTGACGAAGAGGCGACCAATATACTGCCGGCAGATGCTGCCAAAATTGAGCAAATCATTAAAGCAATAAATCGTATTAACAATATATTCTTTCCTGAGCTGACTATCGCTAACGGTCTTTCCCCTGCTGCTTTAATGTGCAATCCCAGCCATGTTTTATTGACTACTAATAGGACAAACACAAATAACAGCAGCATATAAATAAGAGAGATATTCTGCTGACTTATTATCTGTAAAATAGGATTATTGGTTGTTGATAAAAAACCAAAAGATTTTAATGTTGGACCCATCTGGCCTGATAAAAATGAAGAGTGAAGGGCTCCTGCGAGGCCAAATGCAAAAAGGTTAAACATTAACCCAGATACTATTTGGTCCATATTCCTGACTAAATATAAAAGAGTAAGGCAAAGACCGCATAAAACCCCAGTTGCGATACCAGCAAAAAAACCTAATATGATACTTCCTGTATAAATACCAGTGAAGGCCGTTGAAAAAGCACCTAAAAGCATGCATCCTTCAACCCCTATGTTAAGTGTCCCTGACTTTTCGCAAATAAGTTCTCCAAAGCACGTTATTGATATTGGAACCATTAATTGGATGCTTATTGCTAACCAAGCTATAATAAAAATACTGTCAACCATTTATATTCTCTGGATATTTGAATCTTATGACTTTGAAAAACATTAAGCTTAGAACAAGCATGGCAACGAATACATTTCCAATCATGGGGGAAATCCCAGTGATAGCTTGTAAACTGTTTGAGCCCACACTTAACATCGCAAATATAAAAGCAATTGGGATTACAGCTAATGGGTTTAATCGTGCAACCAGGGCGACACCAATTCCAAGATAACCGTAATTTGACGAGAAATTTAATAAGAGTGAAAAGTCTCGAGCTAAAATTATGAGCGTCCCTGCTAAAGCTGCAAAGCCCCCAGCGAAGAAAAAAGTTATCACAGTAATTACACTTGGATTTATTCCAGATAATTTAGAGGCATAAATATTTGACCCCATCGCTCTTGTTTGAAACCCATATTTAGTTCGTGTCATTATGACGTAAAGAAGTAAACAGCATAACATACCTACAATAAAAACAGGATTTAGATAGATAGAAACTGGGTCTTTAATTCTAAACTCTTTACCTATTGAAATTGTGCGCTGAACCATTTTTGCCGGTATTAACTCAAAAATCATCCAGGCAGAAACAGATAAAGCAATAAAATTTACCATTAACGTCGAAACTACTTCGCTGGCGTTAAATTTTACTTTGAGAAAACCGCAAAAACTGGAAATTAGTGCTCCTGTAAGGAAAGAAAACAATATAATTGTGCCAAATGATAAGGGTACGGGCATTCTATCTACCAAAAATACACCTAAATAGGATGCGGTCGCTGCCCCCAAAATCATTTGTCCTTCAGCGCCAAGATTCCACAATCTTGCAGAAAAGGGAATGACCGCCGCGAGAGCTGTAAGCATTAGGATGCCGCTTGTCATTAAAGTTTGTTTTAAAAAATAATTGTTTCCAACTGAGCCTTTTAATAATGCAACAAGTACATCCAAAGGGTTCACTCCTAATGATAAAATTATCAAACTAAGGATACAAATAGTTGAAACTAATGAAAAAATTATTTTTTTATCAAAAAGCATTATCTAAACTGAATACAATAATATTGGTTTATTTTATTCTTACTATGTATACATTATACTTACATATTGTATACATACAATATGAGTAATAGTATTTTTAGACGACAATTTCTCAAATACTCTGAAGAGATCTGCTATGATAGAACTTAAAAATATAAATAAAAGTTATGGTCATGTGAAGGCTAACGAAGATTTATCTTTTAAATTAGAGCTAAATAAAGTTCATGTTTTAGCAGGTCAAAATGGAGCTGGAAAATCAACATTGATGAAAATATTGTTTGGATTAGAGCAACCAGATAACGGAAAAATACTAATTGATAACCAACAGGTTAAAATCATATCGCCGAAAGAAGCGATAATATATAAAATAGCCATGGTTCAACAACACTTTCAATTAGTCCCAAATTTAACTGTATTTGAAAATGTTGTGCTCGGAACTAATGTTGAAACAAGTTGGTATTTTAATAAAAAAGAGAGTTTTAGGTTTGTTCAGAATAAAAGTGATGAATTAGGTCTTGACATAGACTGCAGCAAAATAGCTGGGACATTATCAGCTGATATACAGCAAAAAGTAGAAATATTAAAAGCATTATATAAAGACGCAAAATATCTTATATTAGATGAGCCAACGTCGCTCTTAGGTCCAAAGCAAATCGATAACCTTTTATCTTTTATCGAATCGTTTAAGGACCTAGGTGGCAGTGTAGCGTTAATTACCCACAAACTACCTGAAGTCATTAAAGTCGCTGATAACGTGAGTGTGATTAGAAACGGAAAAAATGTATGCAGTCTCGAAAAAGGTAAATTTGATGAAAAGATGTTAGCAAGAGAGATGGTTGGAAAAGACATTCAGCTATATGGAAATCAGGCTAAAACGAAAAACTTAAGTGATGAACAAAAAATTATTTTGAAAATGGAGAATATCTCCATTAGACAAAACACATCTAAAATTTTGGCTGTAGAGGATGTAAGTTTTGAAGTTCCAAGACAACAAATTATTGGAGTAGGGGGTGTTGAAGGAAACGGTCAACGCGAACTAATTCAATTTATTTTTGGTCAGTATAAAAATGAGAGTGGCCAGATGTTGTATAATGATGTCGATGTCACACGCTTTGATACCCATGATAGGAGGAAGGCTGGTTTTTCTTTTATTCCAGAAGACAGACATCTACAAGGTCTTCTAATGGATCTAGATATTTGTAATAATTTTTATCTTAATGATCTCGTTAATGATTATTCTAATTTAAAATTCATTAGATGGAAAAAATTATATGATGATATTGAACCAGTAATAAGTAATTACAATATTATGCCATCCAATCCGCAGAATATAGTTTCTAGACTCTCGGGTGGAAACCAGCAAAAAGTAGTTTTATCGAGGGAAACTTACCAAACTCCGGAATTTCTTGTGGTTAGTAATCCAACATGGGGTCTTGATGTAGAAGCAGCGGAATTTGTGCATAAAAGACTTTTGGAATTGAATCAACAAGGCACAACTGTAATGCTTTTCTCATCAGATTTAAACGAGCTATTAAAATTATCTAACAGACTTCTAATTTTTTATAGGGGAAGAATAACCTATGATCGGGTGGTAGATAATGCAGATCTCTCAGATATTTCAAATGCAATGGCAGGTTTATGACTTTACCAGCGTATGTGTTCTTCATATAATTTTACAAATTTATCCATATTATTGTCTTTAACAGCTTCTAACATGCTTTCGTGTTCTTCATATGCTTTTTGAACATCAGCGTAATTTTTTACAGACATATACATTGGTCTATTATCTCTCAACTCGACAGCGAAACGTCTAAAAATTTTCTTTTCAGAATATGAAAATAAAGTTAAGTGAAAGTCGTAATTTAACCCGTTGAAATCATTAATTGAACAGTTTAATATTTTACGGTTCAATGATGACAGCTGCTTAATCGCGAAATTATTTAAAGAAGCAAATGAATCGGCTACAATTTTTAATTCTATAATCCTACTTAATTCTATCATCTCAGAAATTTCTTCTGGATTATATTCTGTTACAACATAAGAACCCTTATTATTTATTTTATGGATTAAACCGTCTTTTTCTATAAGTTGCAACGCGCTTCTAACTGGGATCCGGCTTACACCGTATTTTTCAGCCAATAAACCCTGAACTAATGTAGTACCCTGTGAAAGGTCACCATTTTGAATATCGCGCCTGATTACATGGTATAGTTTTTCTTCTATTGATTCTTTAGATATCAAGCTATTATCTTGATTAGTACTCAAATTTTTCATAAGTGACATAAAAGACCATCTTTATTTTTGATTAAATACAATTTTTAATTCATCGACACATTAACAGAATAATCTTAAAAAACTACTACTAATTTATCACAAACGCATAAAAAAATACCACATATTGTATAAATTAATAAAAATTTACCACAAAATGTAGCCTTTTAAAATTTAAAAAATTTACACAGAGGGATAAATGATATTTGCTCCTAATATCTCCAACGTTGTTTTTGGTACCATTTGCGCGTGCATTTCCGCAACTTTAGGAGGAAGTACATTTGTATTAACAAGGTTAATTCTTCCTCAGTCTGATGCATTTACATTATGTTTTTTAAGATATTTTTTGATGCTTCTTACTTTACTTCTAATTTTCCGACCAAAATTAATTTCTGCAAACATTAATAAACAAGATTTAGTTCTGATTTCCATGCTGGGAATAATATATTTTGGAGGCTTTCCCGTATGTGTTGCTATTGGACTGTCCATGACCCAAGCAAGTGATGCTAGCCTGGTATTTGCTACAATGCCAATATGGACAGTAATTCTAGCTTTTTTATTTAAAATCGAACAATTTACAAAAACTAAGCAAATTGCTGTTACCCTCGCTTGTTTGGGTATTTATTTTGCGGTAGGCAACTATTCTGGAAGTAACATAATCCAGAATTTAATAGGAAACGTTTTTGTAATTTTAGGTGCCATTTTTGCTTCTGTTTTTACAGTATTCTCTGGTAAATTTATATCTAAATATGGAAACTCAACAGTACTTTGTATGACATTAAGCTCCGGAGTTTTAGCCATGTTTATTTTAATGCTCTTTTTTGGTGAACCATTAACGGGCTCATTAAATTTTAACCTTATTGGATGGCTTTCTGTTGGTTTTTTAGTCGTGCCCGGAGGCGCTCTTATGATGATGTTTTGGATGAAGGCTCTTCAGCTAATAAAACCAATACATGTATCAATTTGCTTAGCATTTAACCCACTCTCCGCGGCTCTATTGGGTGTACTAATATTAGATGAAAGCTTAAAATTTGAATTTTTTATTGGGTCATTATTTGTTTTTGTTGCAATTATTTTAGCTCAAGTTAAGGAACAAAATTGACTATAAGTAAATATATTTCATTAAAAGGACAATTAATCGCATGCGTGATTTTCGGCGTGTTCTTATTAAGTCTTTCAGATAATTTATATTTTTTTATAGATGGTGAAGTCGGTATTTGGCAGTATCATTGTATTCGCAGCACAATGATAGTTTTTTTGATACTTGTGTTAGCTAAGTTTTTAAAAATAAGTCTTTTACCAAAAAATAATTGGAAAGTATTTTTAAGGGCAATATTCAATACGTTAGCAATTTTTTGTCATTTTGGGGGATTGTCATTCCTCTCAGTAGCTGAAGCTGGAGCTGGATTATTTACAGCACCAATATTTGTGTTAATATTTTCTTGGTTTCTTTTTTCGGAAAAATTTGTTTTATACAGACTCATAGCCGTTATAATTGGAAGTATTGGAGTAACTGTATTACTTCAACCAGATTTAAATAACTTCAATGTATTACTTTTATTTCCAATATTAGCTGGCTTTTTCTATGGATTAGCAATCACTGTTACTAAAAAATGGTGTTCAGATGAGAGTACGCTAGGTCTTACTGCTACTTATTATGCATGCTTTGGTATAACTGGATTTATCATGACAACAGCGTTTCATATATTTCTAAATAATCCAGATGATATCGAACGTTCAAAATATTTTTTTGTTGGATGGAAACCTGTAGATTTTATATTTTTATTTTGGCTTGTCATTCAATCCTTTTTAAACGTGACAGCAATAGCGTTAATTATCTATGCTTATCAAAAAATAGAGGCTAGCTTTTTATCTATTTATGAGTATTTCTTTTTAATATTTGCGGCTTTTTGGGGCTGGCTTCTGTGGTCTCAAACTCTTGATTTTCTAAAATGGCTTGGCATATTTCTAATAATCATTGCTGGTATAATAATATCCAAAAACAAACAAAAAAATTAAGTTAAGCACTGACTCAATTCAAAAAAATAGATGTCATCCCCATTATTATTAAATGAAAGATTAATTTAACAAATAGTTAAATCCAGCCCGAAAAATATTTACGACATTTTTAATTTTATTTGAGGTTTTTACTGCAAAATTAATGCTAAGTTTAAAGTTATAAATTAGAGTTTATCCCTATAATTATATTAGATTGGAGAATATTATGAACAATTTAACTGCAGGTATATTTTTATTAAATTTAATATTCTGCAAAGGGTTGCTAGCCGATTTTGAGTTCATATGTAAAGAAATTGAGAGAGTTACAGTTGCTGACTCTGGACTAATGACCCCTTCGTATCCTGGCCGTGAATTAGAATTTGCTATAGCTGAAAACACTATTACTGGAACAGGGGTGTTCTATCATGAATATTATGATATATCACATTTCAAAGATACTTTAGGTCACATAGGTTTTACAGCGTTCGCAAACAACTCTGATAGACAAGATATATTTTTTTATTCAAATAATAAATTGTTTCATTCAGCTATAGTAAATTATGGCAGGGAGCCATCTATTCAAAGTGAAATTTTTGAATGTAATAAAACTTTCAATGATTAATTTTTCTAAAATTCTTTACCCAGAAGACCTATAATAGGAATAAATAAAATTGACATTAGAAAACTCCAAAGAACAGACTGTGCAACAGCTTCGGCATTTATTTTATATCGATTTGCAAATGTAACAGCCATTATTCCAACCGGAGCAACAGTTACCATTAAAGTAGTTTGCGCTTTTTCAAAAGAGTAACTTCCGATAAAAATGATAAGTACAAAACCAATAAGCGGATGAAAAAGCATTTTAAAAACTGTTAAAACCATAGCCATTTTTATGTTTCCAAGTAAAGGTGTTTGGGACAATAAAATGCCAGATGCAAAAAGACCACACGGTGCAGCTGCATAAGCTATAAATTCAGAACCACGAACTAACATTGGATAATCATTAGGCAAAAGAAATCTAAGTAGTAAGCCGATTATAAGACCCATGAATATAGGGTTTTTAATTTGTCCAACGATGGCAACAACTTTTTTTATTTCTGGTCTAGACATAATGTCCAATAAAATCAGTGTGAAAGTAAAAATAAAAATATCGACAGTGATGATTCCTTTTACGGGCGTGACGAATTCTGATGGGAAAGCAAATAAAACAATCGGGTAAACAAACAAAACATGATTTCCAAATGAGGCGGCCAAACCACATAATAATGAGTTTTTATGCGAAAGTTTTAGAAAAATTTTACAAAATAAAAAGGCAGATAAATAAACTAATAGTTCACTAATTATATATAATATTAGTAGATTGGTGTCTAAACTAGAGATATCCGTTGTAATTAAAATATTTACTATTATTGCTGGTGCGCTAATAATCGCAATAAATTTAAAAATGCCAGAAGCATCACTATTCAAAAAAGTTCCTCTTTTGCCGGTTGCATAACCGAGAAAAAATACAAAAGCCACCGGCGCTACTGAATTAAGGAAGAATTGAATAAAAGAGGACATTTTTAAAATTTCGTAACAAACAACAACTTCTTAAGTACTATCTTTTCGATTTTATTATTTTTTTTGTTAATTTAAAATAGCGTTAATTATTAGAGGCTTTTTAATGTTTATATTTCCAGATAAGTATAAAGAGGTAGGGTTATCACATAATCCTTTTAAGGCATTAGTTTCACCACGGCCAATAGGATGGATATCAACACGTTCTAGCGATGGTTATGTAAATATTGCTCCTTATAGCTTTTTTAACGCAGTTTCAGAACAACCGCCTATGGTTATGTTTTCTAGTGCTCCACATAAAGACAAGTTACTTGGAAAAGACTCTCTTCTAAACATTAAAGAAACAGGGGAATTTGTTGTAAATATTGTGAGTTATTCATTCCGTAATAAAATGAATATTACCTCTAAAAATTATCCTAGAGGCATAAATGAATTTGAAGAGGCGGGTATAAAAATGGGCCAATCGAAGACAGTCTCAGTACCTTATGTAAAATTTGCACCAGCGTCTCTAGAATGTACTTTATGGAAAACTATAAATCTTCCAGATAATTTAAACGGCTCTTCATCTACAATGATAATTGGCATAGTAACAGGAATTAACATAGAAAATAGCGTTATAAGAGATGGAAAGATTGATGTTACTCTATATCAACCGCTAGCTAGGCTTGGTTATTCAGACTATTCTCGAGTAGAGGATTTATTTTCAATTAAAAGGCCAGACTAACTTAATAACCAAATAACAAAGTTTCTCTAAACTATTGAAATGCATTTTTGGGCTTCAGAACGGCTTTTCCTAAAAAAGTGCGTTAGATAAATTATTTAAAATTTCGTCACAAAAAAAATATAACGTTTAGAAACAAACTCCCATGGATGCGGACTTACTTGTAGGTCGTTATTATACCGGATAAACACCAGATTATTATTGCCATGTTTCTTCGTTCCTCTTTAAAAAGAAGGAAGATCACATCAAAAGTTTAAAAAGACCTTTTTGATTTTGCTTTTATAAAAATTAGTTTTCCTGATTAAGAGATTGTTTTAATTAATGTAAAATAAATTTGTCGCATAATATATATTATGGAAAATATTTTTAATTTTTAATTTATCTCTAAAACAAGACCATCATAACTTGGTTCTACATTCGAAGGACAGAGCTTTAATAACGCATCATAATCACATTCAAGACCAAGGTGCGTTAGATAGCACTGCTTTGGTTTTACTTTTTTTATCCAGGAAAATGTTAGCTCAAAGTGAGCGTGTGCAGAGTGTGGACTTTCTCGCAAGGTTTCAACAATCCATACTGGAATATTTTCTATGGAACCCAAATAATTATCATCTAACGAACTTACATCTGTTGAATAGGCAAATTTTTCATTAAAAACAAAACCTAGAGAAAATCCACTTCCATGTTTTTGAAATAGAGTTCTTATATTTATATCTCCTATAACAAAATGTTCGTCTGTTTTGATAGAATTCCATTCAAACGGAGGAATAAAATAGCTAGGTGAAGATTCAGATCTTTGAAATAAGTAAGGAAACCTAGTTTGAATATCATTTCCATGTTCACTTGATCCAAAAAACCTAATTTTATTTTGATCTGGCCAGTAGAACACGCGAAGATCATCCATGCCAGCAACGTGGTCTGAATGAGTGTGAGTAATAAGAACTGCATCTAACTTCCTGACGTTTGTTGGTAATAGTTGGTTTCTTATATCAGGACCTGCGTCAACCAATATGGTTGTAGTTTCTGTTTGAAGTAAAATTGCACAGCGTTGTCTTCGATTTTTGGGATTTGCTGGATTACAACTCCCCCAGCCTGCTCGACCTAATGCTGGAATGCCAACAGAAGTTCCACACCCTAATATTGTAATTTTCATTCATATTCTCCTATTTTGGAGAAAAGCGTAAGAGTGTTTTCATAGGTTTGTTTAGCTATTTCATTTATAGGTCTTGACATTGTATCACTCAGAGTTTGAAGAGTATATACTGTATAAGCTGGTTCATTAACCTTGCCCCTAAATGGTGCAGGTGCCAAGAAGGGTGCATCTGTCTCAATCAATACTCGGTCAATTGGAATCTCTGACGCTATTTTGCGCAGTTCAGTCGATTTGGGAAAGGTTAAAATACCTGAAAAACTGATAAAAAAACCTAAATCTAATGCTCTCATTGCTAGATCCCTTCCAGAACTGAAACAATGCAAGACCCCTTTAAAAGGCGCTTTGTGATATTCCTCTTCTATAATTGAGGCCATATCTTTATCCGCCTCACGAGAATGGATAATTATGGGTAAATTCGATTCTCTCGCAGCTTGTATTTGCACCCTGAAACTATCTTGTTGTGCTTGTTGTGGGGAATGATGATAAAAATAATCAAGTCCAGCTTCTCCTATTGCAACACATTTTGGATGAGATGTCGCTTTAGTAATAGCTTCTAAATTACAAGCGTCAGGATCAGAAGATGCCTCATGAGGATGTATACCTGCTGAAAAGAATACATTTTTATATCTCTCAGATATTGTTTGAATATTTTTTAATTTACTAAGTTTTACACTGATAGAAATAATTTTTTCAACACCCGCCTCACCCGCTTTTGTGATTACATCATCTAGTCGGTCTATAATATCTGGATAATCAAGGTGTGCATGAGAATCGATTATTGACACATGTGAGCGCATTTATGCATCCTTTAACAACTGGTAACGAGGAAATACACCCTCTGGTTTTTCAATAATTCGTCCTGACAACATGTTACTAGACGATAAAAACATGAATAACCGTTCTTCAGGTGCAACCTGTATTTGGTCTAATAGTTTTGCGCTGGCGTCAGGCATAAACGGCTGTAATAATAAACTGACTCCTCTTATAACTTCTACAAGCACAGCTAGCACATCTGACATTCTGACTATATCTGTTTTTTTTAACGCCCAGGGCGCTTGCTTATCAACATATCTGTTAGCTTCTGCTATAACATGCCATATCAGTCGAAGAGCTTCGTGAAATGCCTGTTTATTTATCTCAACACGAACACCATCTGGAAGCTCTTTTAAGCTTTTTAGTAACAGGACGTCGTCTTTTTGAGGTTTTTCAGAAAGTGCAGGAATTTCACCGTTTAAATTTTTGTAAATTTGTGATAAAACGCGCTGTGATAAGTTACCTAGATCATTTGCAAGGTCACTATTAATACGGTGTAAAAGGGCTGTTTTGGAGAAATCACCATCTCTTCCAAAGGGTACTTCACGCATAAGAAAATATCTAATTTGGTCTAATCCGTATTCATCGATTAATGATATTGGGTCAATTACATTTCCTAGGGATTTTGAGATCTTTTCACCCTCATTTGTCCACCATCCATGCGCGAATACTCGTTTTGGCAAAGGTAGCTGAGCGGCCATTAAAAAAGCAGGCCAATATACTGCATGAAACCGCAATATATCTTTACCCACCATATGTAAGTCAGCTGGCCACCATTTTTCAAACCCATTTTGTTCTTTATTGGTCCAATTGGTGGCTGTAATATAATTTGTTAATGCATCTAACCAGACATACATAACATGCTCTGGATCATTTGGAACAGGCACCCCCCAATTAAATGTTGTTCTAGAGATTGATAAATCTTTTAAGCCTCCCTCTACAAACCTTTTAATTTCATTGAACCTACCAACTGGTGCAACAAATTCGGAATTTTTTTCATAGAAGTCTAGTAATGGTTGCTGCCATTTCGAGAGATTAAAGAAATAGGAAGGCTCCTCCAACCATTCTACAGGTGCTCCAGTTGGCGCCTTGCCGTCAACTAATTCATTTTCTGAGAAAAATGCTTCATCTCTTACCGAATACCATCCTGAATATGATGAGAGAGTAATATGTCCTTTTTCCATCAGTATTTGCCAAATTTTTTGACAAGATTCATAATGTCTAGGTTCAGTGGTTCTAATAAAATAGTCATGCGAAAACTTCATCTTAGCTGCTAAATTCTGGAAATTTTTAGATACTCTATCAGTAAATTCTTTTGGTAAAACGTCTGCTTTGTCTGCAGCCATCTGCACCTTTTGGCCGTGTTCATCAGTTCCCGTTAGAAACATAACTTCATAATTATCTAATCTTTTAAAACGTGCTATGACATCACATGCTAATGTCGTGTAAGCGTGTCCAATATGTGGATTATCGTTAACGTAATATATGGGGGTGGTTATGTAGTATTGTTTGTGCATTAAGATACTTTCTCACATGAACCAATATAATGGCTGTATGTATTTGCTATGTTTCATAGCCTATCTAACGTGTATTTGGCTATACATTTTGTAAAATGTCTGTTGCATAAAAACACTCATATCAAGATAATTAGTTTGGGCGGTGCGAAATTCTTTTTGCCAATCCAAATGTAGGTTTGTAAGTTCTTCTGCTGTATAGTTTTGTGAGAGAAAAAAAACCATTTTTGACATATTTGTTGACGTGGGCTCCGTGTGAAAAGAAGAATAACTGCTATTTTTTATTGCTAACAAGGCTGACTCGGAAAATAATTTATCAAAGATGAAACTAGTGGAAGAGTAAAGCTCTGGTTTTTTTGAGATATTATTGCCCCATTTAATTCCAAGTTTTAGAATATTTTCTAGTCCTGACTTACCTTTTTTCAATATATGATTGAGTTCTTCTAAATATGAATCCACTCCTGATTCATGGATAGATATTGCCATACCTGGTGAACCCTCACATAGTATCACAAGCTGTTCTAGTTGTGCATCGCTTAAATCTTGGATGTGTTGCTCTAAAACTAAGCGAGTTTCTTTATTTGTAAGTGGACTGATTTTCACCCTCTGGCATCTAGAGCGAATTGTTGGGATAACGTTAGAAATATTATGGCTGATTAAAAAAAAAATTGTTTTATTAGGGGGTTCTTCCAATGTTTTAAGAATAGCATTAGCCCCATTTCTGTTTGTTTCGTCAATGCTATCGATAATAATAATTCGCCAACCACCTCTACCAGACTGATGATTAGTTACTCCCATAATTGATTTAATGTCATCAATTTTAATTTGACCAGACTTATTTTGCTCAGATTTATTGGCCGAAAGATAAATCATATCTGGATGAGAGTGGTAAAAAACCTGTCTCCAGACAGGATTATTGTGGTTTAAACTCAAGACAAATTCGACTTCACTTACTTTATTAGCATTTTCAAGTAGATTATGTTTGGTGTCATTTTCAAGTAGATATGCCGCTAACTGTCTTGCCAGCAAAGATTTTCCAATTCCAACGCTTCCATATAATAAATAAGCGTGATGAAGATTATTTGCGACCTTGGCCTTACAAAATTGACTTAAAAATTCTACATGCCCGTGTAATTGGTTTTGAAAATCGTTACTTTTATCAGAGTTCATTTATTT
The DNA here is from genome assembly GCA_902625725.1 of uncultured SAR116 cluster alpha proteobacterium. Classification (GTDB taxonomy): domain Bacteria; phylum Pseudomonadota; class Alphaproteobacteria; order Puniceispirillales; family Puniceispirillaceae; genus UBA5951. Next base: position 91,407 of record CACOCY010000002.1, read on the forward strand.
TTACTTCGCAAAATCAACGGTTTAACAAGTTGGTAAATCTCATCTGAAATATTGTGAATTGAATTTGACGCGTTTATCTTTTTAATTCGCTTTGGATTTAAAGAGGCAATCTCTAGATATCCGTCCCTAATTTTTTTATGAAAGTCTTCCCCTTTTTTCTCAAATCTTTGGTCAATTTCATTTCTATCTAAAGCTCTCTTTATGCCTGTTTCAAATGGAATATCTAAGAGTATTGTTAAATCAGGTTCACATTTTTTTAGAGCAAATTCATGAATTTTGTCTATTTCTTCTTTAGGAATGTCATTTGCAAGTCCTTGATAAACAATGGAAGAGTCTTTGAACCTATCACACAAAACCATAGCCCCACGTTGCAGTGCTGGCAAAATTACACGGTCAATGTGCTCAGCTCTTGCTGCGATCATTAGCAAGGCTTCTGTTTTTACTGATAATTTATCCGCTGCCCCATTAACTAAAATATTTCTAATTTGTTCTGCTACTTCAGTTCCTCCAGGTTCCCTTGAAATCACTATTTCTAGGTCTGGCCTCAAACTTAATAGTTTATCTTTTAGGCACTTTATTTGCGTTGATTTTCCGCTACCCTCACCTCCTTCAAAAGTAATAAAAATCCCCATAGAGTCGTGAGTATATTTGGAAGTCATTTCATATTCCTGAAAAAATATCAAAAGAATTTAATTTATCGAAGGTGCTGCTCCAAAAATTAAATATTTTATAGCCTCAGTGACACGGCTAAATACAGGTAGTTGTAACACATCCTTACCAGCTATCAATGGAACCTCCTCTCTTACACCGTTAACTTCAATCCAAAGTGTACCGACTTCATCACCCATCAAAACCGGCGCTTGAATAGGGTTATTATAATTTACGGTGAGTTTGGTACTATTTCTCTCAGATCTAGATAAGACTCTCGACAATTTATTTTCTAAAACTAGAGGTATGGAGGCTTCTTTACCAAGCCAAATATTTGCTGTTGATACAGTTTCACCTGCTTCGAAAAAAGTATAATTTTTATATTCCCTGAACATAAAATCCATAAGCCTATTAGCTTCAAATGAACGTTGTTTTTTGGATTCTAAACCGTTTAGCACCAAGATTATTCGCTGGCCATTTCGCTCTGCAGAGCCAACTAATCCATAGCCTGATTCTCTTGTTGAACCAGTCTTCAATCCGTCTGCTCCGGGGCTTCTATTAATCAAAGGGTTTCTATTAGGTTGTTTAATGTTATTGTAAGTGTAATTAGGTTTAGCAAATACTGGATAGAGATATGGAAACTCGTTGATTGGAAAATCTCTGATTAATGCTGCCGTCAATATTGTTAAATCCCTTGCTGTTGTTGTCAGCATATCATCTGGCCAACCAGTTGAATTAGTAAAGTTTGTATCTTTCATTCCTATTTGCAAAGCAAAGCTATTCATTTCATCTGCAAATAGTTCCTCAGATCCTGATATTCCTTCAGCAATTACAACTGCTGCGTCATTCCCTGACTGAACAGCAATACCGTTTATTAATTCTTCAACACTAACCCTCGTACCAACATCTAAAAAGCTTCTGGAACCTCCCATTTTCCATGCTTTTTCACTCACCAAAAATTTGTCCTGAAGTGTTAACGAGCCTTCTGCTATCCTAGAGAATGCAATATATAAGGTCATAATTTTTGCCATAGATGCAGGTTTCATTGGACTATCAGCATTTTTTGATAATAATACTCTATTAGTCTCAAAATCGACAACATGTGCGAAATCAGCCATTGTGTTAATGTGTTCATTAGCACGAATACTCGTTCCAAATCCAAGCAAACAAAAAATTAATAAGGTTTTAATTATGATTTTCATCCTTGCTCCTTTTGACAAAAACAATAAATTAAATACTAACTGCATTAAAAAAATAAAGTTAGTCCACAATTATATGTGCTCCTTCAAAACCAAAAGCTAAAACATCAGCTAATATTATATCCGCATCTTCTACACTTTTAATTGGGCCTAATCGTGCTCTATAAATAGGCTTACCATTATGAAGATTTTCTGAGACTGAGCCAATCATTTTTTCATATTTATCTAAAACTGATAAGGCACTTTCCTTATTATAAAAAGCACCAATTTGGACCCAGATTTTAGTTTCTGTGACAGGAATTTCAATAACTTCTCCAATTCGTGATTGAGCAAGCAACTCAATTGCAGAGGTCCGATTCTTTGGTAAGCTCTTTATTTTTCTTGTAGTGATAGCATCCAAATTTACCTGAGGCACATTATCAGCGATGATTGGCGGCATCTCTTCATTTGAGAGCAAAAGCGGAAATTTATTATTTTTTGCCTCTCTTTCTAATGCTAGACTTTGTTCAGCTAAGATTTGCACCCTGACTTTAGCAATCCCTTTTTTTAAAAATCCTAGTCTTCTAGCAGCTTCAGTAGACAAATCTATAATTCGCCCAGCCACGAATGGGCCTCTGTCATTTAATCTTACAACTAGTGATTTTCCATTTTCAAGATTTGTAACACGCACAACAGAAGGCATGGGTAATGTTTTATGAGCGGCTGAAACCAATGACGGCTCAAATATCTCACCATTAGCTGTTAGTTTTCCAGCCCATTCATCACCATACCAAGACGCAATCCCTGTTTTGTCATACCTTAAGTCTCGTTCTGGGTAATACCATTTCCCAAACACTTCATATGGTTCGCCTATTTTATACTGTGGATTAGCCACCACCATTGGCTCTTTTTTAATTTCAGGTAAAACTAAACTATCAGAAGTGTTGGAATTATCTTTTATAATATCGTTATTTTTTAGTTGGCTGCTTGAGTTCAATTCAGTCTCATTGGCTTCTAAATGTGTGTTAGTGATATCTTTTTCTTCAGTTTGTTCCGTATTCCCTGTCTTTGCTAAATTAACAGCAACTTCGGTAACAGCGCATCCCGATAAAATTGTGCTTGTAGCTAAAATTACCATATGTTTTGATAGGATTTGTCTATTTAACTTCATTTTAGAGACACTTAAACCAATAACGTGATTATGACTTGTAAATATCTATGGGCACAGTCCTAACATATCCTGATATGTATTCCATCTCAATAATTGGTTTAAAAATTTACACAAAAATAAGGTTTGAAAGAAATTTATTTACTTGATTGCGTCAGATAATCGTCCAACTGATGTCGCAAAATATATGGAACGATTCCATCTTAAAATAGAATCAAAATTACTGTATCCTAAAAATACTAAGTCACTTGAAGGTGATGTTATCAACCGGGCTAACAAATTTCGTTTTGGTAATTTGCCCCCATCTAACTTTTTCATACCTAGTTTCTCCCATTCACGCATAGTCAGGCGTTTCTTATCTTTTGTTAGTTCAGAAAATTCTGCTTTATTTGGAAAAATCACTTGCCGTCCCCAAGTGATGTCATCTCTCCAGCCAACAGATTTTAGGTAAAAGGCTATTGAAGCAAATACATCTTGTTCATTGGTCCAAATATCTTTTTTGCCGTCCCTATCCCAATCTTGCGCATAATTAACAAAACTAGATGGTAAAAATTGAACCTGACCAATTGCGCCTGCCCAAGCGCCATACATGTCATCAACGGAAATATGACCTTCATCTGCGATCTGCAAAGCATTAAAAAGTTCCTTTCGAAAAAACTTTCCTCTTCTGCCGTCATAAGCAAGTGTTGCAAGCGCGTTAGGAGTATGGAATTTTCCTAGATACTGTCCGAAATTTGTTTCCAATCCCCATATAGCAACTATAAAACGAGGTTGGACGTTATAATGTTGTGAAATTTGAGCTAATATTTTCTTATGCTTAACAAGCAATTCCTTTGCTTTAGCAATTTTTACAGCAGTTACCCGTCTTTTAAGGTAATCATCCAAAGTTATAGTGAATTCAGGTTGATTTCTGTCTAGCTCAATAACGCGTTCATTGGGCACAAAGTCTGCTAATGCTTCGTCGAAAGTATTTTCTGATATTCCCTTGGCTAAGGCATCATGCTTTAATTCGATCAGCCATAAATTTATTTTTTCCTGCTCGCTCGCATAAGCATTTGGAACATGAATTGATAAAAAACTCACCAATATGATAGAAAATATAATGTAAATGGGGATAAATTTGACCCATGTCAAAGATTTATTCCGCATAATTTTTTCTCCCTAAAAAATGTGACAAAAACTTTAAGCAAGTCTTTTTCATGCTGTTGAAAAAATCAAACTATTATATCTTAAATAATGAACCATATATTTAAAATATTTGAGTTATAAGTCTTCTAAAAACACTATACACAAGATAGACTATTTTCCTATTATGGGATTACCTAAACCCATTATGCAGTTCTATTAAAAAAAAAGAGCATTAATCATCTAGCTTTAATTGGATTACTGAATTTAGTTGAATTTTTACATAAATAACTTTAATTATATGAAATTATCAGTATTTCTTTTTTCAAATGGAATCTAAGATTATTTATAGTGACTTATTTGTCCTTCGGAGGGGTGGCAGAGTGGTTGAATGCACCGGTCTTGAAAACCGGCATGGGTGGAAGCCCATCGTGGGTTCGAATCCCACCTCCTCCGCCACTTTAATATATTAAAACAACATATTACGACGCATTATGCATCAGTTTTTCGAGGTTTTTTTTGTTTTAAGTTGACGTATCATCTTTTTGTTACTTGTTTAAGATATTTCGACATTCACTATCTACCAAACCTAAATTTTCAGCTTTAGAGATCCAAGCCCCTTTTACTTTGTTTCTATTCCATTCTGAAAGAGCATTAGTGCAAATCATTTTTGCATTAGAAGGCAAATTTTTTACCATGGTTGGTATCAATTGAATATCAAAATCCACGTTTGTTTTTATTGGACACTCCTTTTCCTTACCTTTACAGATAATAAAATTATCAAAATCTAACGCATCATCTTTTGATCTTTCAAAAGGATATGGGGAAAAATATTGTGGTGTTCTCTCGGAGCTTCTGTAAATACCAATTCTAACATACGTATCTAGATCACTTATTGGGGTACATTCAGGATAATCGTCAAAAATTGTGTTTCCTGAATATGAAAAAATAATTCGTCCGTTTCTAAAAACTTCAACTTCACCTGAGGTTTTGGAAAAATGATACATCACTTTAAAATTAGTCCATTGGTTATCAAGTATATCCTCCTTATATATTTTTCTTGCCAATTTTCTGTCCCAACCATTGGTAACCGCTATCCAGGAATAATCATTTTGATAATTTATTCTGAACGGCATACCTGGATGACACTGCTTTTTCTTTTTATCTTTATCAATAGTCTTCAATTGAGTGAATGTGATTTCATTACCACTAATATGTTGCATATTTATTGGTTTTTTTACATCAAAACTCCACCATAATGTCACCCCGTCTATATCTGACCAAGTTTTAGATATTCTGTTTCTTTTTGTACCAAGCTCTATCCGGTCTTTTATGTATTTAGTGTCCCCTTCATTAAAGTGTGAAAGCTGACCAATTTTGGTAGTAAGTCGTACAAATTTATTCCCATTTGTTTCGGTGAGGTAGTCTAAAGATGACAATTGAATGTGACTGAGGTCATATTGACTCAATTTTTTAGAATCAAATTTGTCCTCGATAATTATTTCAGATTAAGCAGGAGAAGAAATTAGAAAAAGTGTACATACAATAACATTTTTTTTTACTAAAGAATTCATGTTTCACACCTCACCTAAACGTTATTCCTTCTTTTGAAATGTTATGGTTATAACGAGAAGGTAATCATAGGAAGTATTTTAAAATTTAACCCTTTTATATTTTCATAAATATTTTTTCCGAATTCATCTTATATAACATTCAATTTCAGATAACCACTCATCAATATCATCTCCACTACTCATTTTTTGAGCTACAACCCCGTCAACCATAAATGTTGGGCTAACGTGAATGCCATTTTGTCTAGAATATTTTGCATGCCATTTAATCTGGTTTTGAAGATCTTTATTTTGGAAAGCATCTGAAACATTGCAACCGCTTAGATCAAAAATTCTTTTGATAATCTCTTTAGGAGTAGTTGCCATATTTGGACCACAGCAGTGATCGACAAATTCAAATTCTTCACGATGAGCAAAAATAGCCTTCATCACTGAAATTGCTTTATTTCTGCCATCATCCATAATTGATGCCGCTAGAATAGCTCTGATGATAATACCTGAGAATAAATGCCACGGTTGTGATTGAAAACGTACAATAATTTTTAGCTGATTTTCATTAGCTTGTGCAAGCAATGCATCAATTTTATTAAAAGCTTTGGCAGAATACGGACATGTTGGCTCAAGGAACATTTCCAATGTATGCTTGCCATTCCCCCATTCAAATGGAGCTAAACAACTATGTTCTGATTTCATTTCTTTCTTCTCTTACCTCGAATTCATAAAAAAAATTCTCAAGCCTTTTTTGAATAAGATTAATTATAATAATAATGAATTAGTATAACAAATTAAAATTTTTTATTAATAAATAATATTAAGTTTAAAAATATATCCTATACTCTTCATTCATAAGAAGTTCCTCTAGCTTGGGAGCCATCTTTCGTATTTTTTCAGGAGTATTTAATTTCCATTCATTGAATATTTCATTACCTCTTTCAGATTGTTGGCCTCTTAATGATGTGATAGCCCAATACATAAACTCAGTTACTTGGCAAGCGTAGGTGCAAGTTTTGTCATTATAAGTGTAATACGCTCTTGAGGGATAGCTTCGTCTACCTTTTTCAAAGTATCCCCCCCTAGCTTCATCCATTAATTTAGCTATCTGAGAGTCTTTATTTTGTCCAAAAATAACGGGGTAAGCTTGCGCGTATCCCATATGAGTAATTAAATGTAAGGCTTCTTCGATAGTTGCATCCCAAGTTTTACCACGACTACTAAGGTTCATTTCTCCAGTAAAAACAGTCAAAAAAGTGCCGAATTTTTGTTCTAAAAGAGCTTCAATTTTATCCTCATCCTCATCTCTATCGAAATCCAGTCCGTTTTGTTTTGTTATCTTTTCCATTTCTTCCATGACTTCTTCTGTATAAAAGGCATTTTCAAATTTATTTACTTCTCTTTCACTCCTAAATATTGCAAATACACTCTTACTTTTAATTATTTCGTCTATCACCTTTTGGTTGTCCACTGCGCCGTCATTGTTATAATCGATTAATTCATCCATAACTTTTTTTGCATGAATTAGATATTTTTCATCCACCTTTGGCATCGCACAAATTTGAACCCCAAAGCTCTCAGCAGCCTTAATATCAGTAATATTTGGACAGTTGGACAGTGCGGATTTTCCAAAAAAAATTAAGAAAAATAGAAAAATTATCATTTTTTGTTTGGAAAAGTATTTTATTTGCATCTGCTGCTCCCAACATTTTTTTAAATAAATTTTTGTGGAACTAATAAATTTGATTGAAATTTTTTTTCACTGAAAGTTGATAGATTGTTCTATAAATAACTGATAACAAACAATTTGCATACATGAGTCGAGAGAAATGGCAATAAATATCAAAAGAAACTTAGATTACTATAAAACTTTTGTTATAATCTTTTCAAAAAGTAACTTTTGATTGGATGTGTTGTGCCTCAAAAAAAAATAATTATCGACACCGATCCTGGTCAAGATGACGCTGTTGCTATTTTGCTTGCATTAGCAAGCCCTGACGAATTGGATGTGCTTGGAATAACTTCGGTAGCAGGTAATGTTCCATTAGAATTGACAAGTAAAAACGCAAGAATTGTGTGTGAATTAGCGGGAAGAAAAGATTTATTGGTTTTTGCTGGGTGTGAATTCCCTATAATTCGTCCTTTAATAACCGCTGAACATGTGCACGGAAAAACTGGTTTGGATGGCCCTACTCTTCCAGAGCCAAAAATGCCTTTGCAGGAAATGAACGGTGTTGATTTTATCATTGAAACTCTTAAAGTTCATGAGTCAAATTCGATTACGTTATGTTGTTTAGGTCCTCTAACCAATATAGCTGTAGCTTTCAAGAGAGAACCGGAAATAGTATCAAAATTAAAAGAAATAGTAATGATGGCTGGTGCATACTTTGAGGTAGGTAATATTACACCAACTGCAGAATTTAATGTATATGTAGATCCTGAAGCTGCTCAAATTGTTTTAAACTCACCTGTCAAAAAGACTTTGTTACCTTTGGATGTCACTCATAAGATATTGGTAACGAGAGATAAAATCCAAGCATTTAGAAATCTAGCCTCCCCGGTTGGAGAAGCTGTTTCGGATATGCTTGAGTTTTCTGAGAGATTCGATAGGCAAAAATATGGAACTGATGCTGCTCCTTTACACGATCCATCTGTGATTGCTTATCTTTTAGAGCCCAATTTATTCTCAGGTAAATTCGTCAATGTGGAAATTGAAACAGAATCTCAATTAACATTAGGCATGACAGTAGCAGATTGGTGGGGTGTGTCCTGTCGAAAGGCAAACGCAACTTTTATCGGTAATGTTGATTCAAGAGGTTTTTTTGACTTGTTAACCGAAAGACTCTCCAAACTTTAAGCACATTTTTAGGGGTTTATTTATCATAAAATTAACAAAAAAATTGTTTTTATCCCAATCCAAATCGCATAATTATTCTTTTTAACGGTGAAAAAGAATTAATTGCATCGAGTCCAAAGGCTCTCATTTTTTGAAAAGGCATTTGTTCTGAATATGCTAGTAGATTAAGCATCCCAACGGAACCTGATTTACTTAATATCTCAGGATATCTTTTAATTTGATACCTATTTAGCATTTCAAAGCTACCAATTGCCTCTGGATTTCTTAGAGATAGATCCAATAGAATTTCAATATCTTTAACACTCATGTTAAAGCCTTGCGCGCCTATAGGTGGTAGTTTGTGAGCTGCTTCTCCAATAATTGCTACCCTTTCGCTGGTGATTTGCTTAGCAATCATAAACTTTACAGGGATATCTTTTATTTTAGATATCGGCTCCATTGGTCCAAGACAAAAATGCGAGCGCTCGTTTAAAACTTCTAAAAAATCTTTTTTGTTCAATTTCAATAAGTCGTCAGCAACTTGCTTTTTGTTCATCCAAACAATCGATGAATGCATGCCGCCAGCATCATCCGCCATTGGAACAGTTGTAAGTGGTCCTCCCTCTTTATAAATTTCATAGGAAATATTACTATGTTCTATTCCATGTTTTACATTGAAAGTTAGAGCAATTTGCTGAGTATTTTTCTCAAAAACAGATATATTAAACAAATTCCTTACAGCTGACCTAGAGCCATCAGCACCAATAAGTAATTTTGTTTTAATAATTTCACCATTAGATAGTTGTACCAATCTCAGTTCATCATCTATTCTGGATGATACTAAAGAAGTAGAATTATATAATTCAATATTTTCATTTGATGAAACGAGTTGTCGCAAAGTCTTGATACTTTGTCCTAATGGTACATTGTAACCGAAACAATTTTTTCTGATTTCTTCGGACTCGAAAATATTTTCTGATGCCTTTGAGGAGGCCTTGCTTGTGACGGTATAATTATTAATTATTTTTAGGGTCTTCAAAGGACAGCTGTATTTTTTTAGATGTTCCCATATACCTACACTATCTAAGAATTTCACCGCAGGCATAAGATGAGCTGTAGTACGTAACTCTAATCTTGTTGCACCGGTTTCAAAGTAACTTTCCTTTTCGATACACAGGACATTGAAATTATTTTTGGCAAATGCAAGTGCAGAAACTAAACCAGTGTGCCCCCCACCGATAATACATACATCAAAATATTTCATTTTTTTCTCACAAACTTTATGCTCAATATGAAATAAAATAAAATTGCTGGAAAACAACTAAAAAAATATGTAAATTCATTTTTTATAAACAGCTTTCAAGAATAGATTCTTAATATTTTTGATGCCTTTATCTGGTTTATCATGAAAACGAATTTTTAAGCCACTTTCAGACAACAGAAGTGTATCTTCGGTTTCCTCTGATTTTAATCTATAATGCTGTATACCTCCAAGTTCAGTAGCAGATAGGCACACATATTTCTTACCAGTACACTTATCAAAAAAACCCTGACCATTTAATTGTAACTTTGACGGTTCTTCAGCCATTGTTGTACCCTTTATATAATTTAAAAGGCCTTTTTTTATAGTGGGCTAGTGACCGACCACATAAAATACATCTCAAATTACTAATTACTAGTCAATTAATTTGTTTTTTTATAATTCGTTATTTGGTATTATTTACTCATTACATAATTTACTATAATTATTTAATCAGAGTTAAAAAATTTAAATTTTTGACATTTAGGGTCTATAGAAATTTAACACACATCCTATCCTTCATTTGTTAAAAGTCATATTTTCAATTAGCTGCGAATATTTTTAAACTTTTGAAACATAAATGTGCGGGATTTAAGGTTGTACTATTGAAAAAAGCATAAAATTCCATCACTATTTATCTATTAACTTGATAAATGATCAAAGATTTATTTAACACAAAAAGTAAAAATTATTTGAGGAGCTAGTTAATGATTATAGACAGAGATGTTGAAATCCCAATGAGTGACGGGTTATTGCTTAAAGCGGACATTTATCGACCGAAAACGGCTCAAAAAGTTCCTATTATTTTAGCTGGTGGACCCTACGGAAAGGGTGTTAAGTATCAAGAACACTACAAACGTTTATGGGACTCACTGGTAGAGATGCATCCTGATGTATTGAAGAATTCCTCAAAAAAATATCTTACATGGGAAACTGTTGATCCTGAGATCTGGGTTCCATGGGGCTATGCGTGCGTGAGATTTGATTCAAGGGGTGCTGGTCGTTCAGAAGGATATTTAGATATTTTTTCTCCAAGAGAAACAGAAGATTTTGCAACTGTGATTGAATGGTCAGGATCACAGACATGGTCGAATGGTGCAGTAGGTTTAAATGGAATTTCCTATTACGCGATTAATCAATGGCAAGTTGCCGCGCTAAAACCAAAGCATTTAAAAGCAATGATACCCTGGGAGGGTGCAGCTGACCATTATCGAGATTGGGCTCGTCATGGAGGGATATTATCCAATTATTTCATGGAATTTTGGTTCCCCTCTCAAGTGCTAGCTATTCAAAATGGAAATCCTGCTGGACCAATAGATCATTGGTTAACTGAGGAGCGAGGTGAAGAGTATTTGTCAACTGGGCCAAAAATATTATCAGAAAGACAAAGAAAAGAAAATCATGCACACACACTAGAAAATTTTAGAGCACGAGAATTAGATGATGAATGGTATCAAAACAGGTCACCAAATTGGGAAAATGTTGAAGTACCATTTTTAAGTGCTGCAAGCTGGGCAGGTTTCGGTTTACACCCAAGAGGTAACTTTGAGGCATTCACTCAGGCAAAATCTGCTGAAAAATGGTTAGAAGTGCATCCTGGTAGGCATGAAGAATGGTTTTATCTTGAGTATGGAATGCAACTACAAAAAAGATTTTTTGATTACTATTTGAAAGGCGAAAAAAATGGTTGGGACAGCGAACCAAAAGTGTGGCTTAATTTAAGAAGACCTTTTACTAACGAGGTAGAACTTAGAAAAGAAAATGAATGGCCTCTTAAACGCACTAATTGGACCAAACTATTTATAAATGCAGACCAGGGCGGTTGCTTACAATGGGAAGAACCGAAAAAAACGAGTCAAATTGATTTCTCAGCAGAATCTAGAGGGATTTCTATTTTGTCGAAACCTTTAGAGCATGAGACAGAAATAACGGGTCCTTTAGTTGCAAAATTATTTGTTTCATCCTCCACATCAGATTGCGATATTTTTATTACAATGCAAGCTTTTTCTGAAACTGGTAACGAAGTTTTTTTTCAAGGTACTGTTGACCCAAGAACACCACTTGCTCAAGGTTGGCTAAGAGCTTCACATAGAAAACTTGATTCTGAGAAATCAATTTTCTGGAGGCCGTATCATTCCCACGACGAAAAACAAATGCTAATACCAAATGAAGTTTATGAACTAGATATTGAAATTTGGCCTCAAAGTATAATACTTCCGAAGGGATACCAAATTGGAATAAATATTTCTGGACAAGATTTTGATAGGCCTGGTGAATCGGTTGGAGATTACATGCCTTGTCGAGGGTCAGGACCATTTTTACATAATGACCCATATGACAGACCAAAAGAAATCTTTGGTGGTAACACTACTATTTATTCAGGAGAGATATACAATAGTTATATTCTATTACCTATAATTCCATCAAATTAGCTTTCTGATTTTATTTGTATAAAAAGGATTGCAATAAACACTAGAAAAAAACCAATAAAAAGGCTTAAGGTGATTTGCTCTTCCAACATTAAAGAGCCAAGAAGCATGGCTGTAAGAGGATGAAACCCCATGCATAAAGTTGCCTGAGTGGGACTTGCATGTTGCAAAGCTTTTCCCCAGCAAAAAATCATGACTGCCCCACAGGGTATTCCAAGCACTGAAACATAAAACCAACCTAAAGGATTTAAATCCAAGGATCCATTAAAAGGGGTACCCAACAGCAGTGCAAAAACAAATACGGCAGAAACACCAGAAATTAAAGCAAAAAGTAAAACGTTAATATTGCCGTATTTTTCAATATAGTTAGAAGACAAAGCTGCAAAAATTGATGAGCAAATTACACCTAACATCACAATAGCATCACCGGTAAAAAGAAGAATATTTGTTTCGTTAAAATTATTGCCTAATGCAATAAATACTCCAAGAATTGCAACAAATATTGCAAATGACTTAATCTTAGTTATAGACTCAATCTGGAAAATCGAGGAGATAATTAATGTCCAAATGGGCATTGTTGCGAATACAAGCCCTGCCCGTCCAGCTGTTGTAAATGTCAAACCCAATGTTAATAAAATTGGGAAACCTGCAAAATAAATCAGTCCAAGCAAAGAAATTCGAAATCGGTCTAATCTACCTATTTTACTAAAATTTAATTGCCCCCAATAAATTGTAAATAATATTACTGCTAGTATAAACCAGCGCAAAAAACTTAATGTAAATGCATCTGTCTGAGGTAAAGCCAGTCGCGTAAATACTAACCCACCGCCACCCAGAATAGCAGATAGGCTTGCAAACATGATTCCTAAAAGTACTAGGTTACTAAACATAAAAAGCCTATGAATGCATACGAACTTCAATAGAAGAATGTATTTGAATTAAATAAATAGTGAATTTAATAATCTTAATCTATAAGTTAGTAATAATTAAATAGATTTTTAGAAGGTCATCGATTATGCCAACTTTTTCAAGATTATTTTCAGAGATAAATATTGATAGTCTCGTAATAAAAAACAGGCTTGTTGTTGCTCCAATGACACGCGTTAGCGCATCCCCAGAGGGTGTGCCCACAGATGTAATGAAACAACACTATCAGGATTATTCAGAGGGCGGCTGGGGTTTAGTTATCACAGAAGGAACTTATATCGATGAACAGTTTTCACAGGGCTATCGAAATCAGCCTGGAATAGCAAATAAACAACATATTCAAAGTTGGAGAAAGATTGTAGATGCTGTGCACAAAACTAACACGCCAATTTTTCTTCAATTAATCCATGCAGGTGGTCTAATTCAAGAAAATAGATATAAAAGCCGAGCTATTGCTCCTTCTGAGACAGAACTACTAGGAAAAATGCTTCCACATTATTATGGACAAGGAAAATTTCCAGTACCAAAGAAAATAACAACAAAGCAAATTAAGGAAACAGTCGCAAATTTTGGGTTAGCCGCGAAAAATGCAATGGAGGCAGGATTTGACGGGATAGAGATCCATGGGGCAAACGGTTATTTACTAGACCAGTTTCTTACAGTTTTTTCCAATCAACGTGACGATGAATACGGAGGAAATATTGATAATCGAATTCGGTTTCATTGTGAGGTTTTACAGTCTGTCTTAGATGTTACTAATGGCAAAATACCTGTTGGTATGAGAATTTCGCAGACAAAAGTAAATAATTTTGAATATGAATGGCCGGGTGGTGAAGAGGATGCAAGTTTTATATTTAACAAAATGAAATCTTTAGGACCAAGCTATATTCACATTAGCACACACAAGGGCTTGGAACCAGTTTGGCAAACTGAACATAATCTCGCGTACTATGCAAAAAAATATTTTGAGGGTTTGGTGATTGCTTGCGGGGGTCTCCATAATCCAGAAAAGGCTGAAAATATTCTAAAAAATAATGAGGCAGACATTGTAGCTGTCGGAAAAGGAGCAATAGCCAATCCAAATCTTCCTAATTATATTCGCTCGAATAAAGCTTTGTTAGAATTTGTACCAGAAATGATTCGACCTTTGGCAACAATAAACAATACACGAAATTGGAGAAAAAATAACATTTAAGTTGGAGTAAACTCATTTAAAATATCTTTATTTAATAATTGAAATTAAAAATTTATTCAATGAGTAAGAGTTAAAATTTTATGTAATATATTGTTATTTTCAGAATTGTAAGGCAAGCTTCTGGGAAAATTAAGAATTAGATTTCTAGAAGTCATTGTAATGATTTGATTACTTTTTTTTAGTGGTGCAGATTTTTGACCATAGGGCTTAAAGTAAGTTTTAAAAATGATAGAATTTAAAAATGTTAATCTATGCTTTGGAGAGACCCGAATTATTGAAGATTTAAGTTTTTCAATAAAGAAAGGGGAATTTTTTTGCGTTTTAGGTCCTTCGGGTTGCGGAAAATCTACTACTTTAAGGCTGATCGGTGATTTGTTAAAAAATTATTCTGGGATGATTACCATATCGGGCATGCCTCCCAGTGAATGTTGGCAACAAATGGCTTATGTATTCCAAAATCCTAGACTTTTGCCATGGAAAAATACACTTGATAATGCAGCATTTGGATTGGAAATGAGACATCCCAACATAAGCAAAGAAAGAAGGAATGAAATTGCTTTGGAGCAACTAAAAAAAGTTGGGCTTGGTAGTGACATCAAAAAAATGCCTCTAATGTTATCAGGCGGTGAAAGACAGCGTGTTTCCCTTGCAAGAGCGCTTGCACTGGAGCCTGAAATAATTCTTATGGATGAGCCATTTTCTGCTTTAGATCCAAATACGAGGAGACTTCTTCGTTCCCAACTTGTGCAACTTTGGCAAGATATTGGAATGACAATTATATTTGTCACGCATGATATCGACGAGGCTTTAGAATTAGGTGACAGAGTAATCGTACTCGGCACGCGTCCGTCAAAAGTGGAAAAAATAATCACTCCTAAAGAAAATCGACCGAGAAATGTAGATATCTGCGAAGAATTGCGCGATATTAAAAAAGAATTAATATTATTATTTGAAAAACTGGCAATAACAAAGGTGAATTAAATGAAAAAGATATTTTTAGCATTCTCTTTTATCATCTTCCTTAGTCCGTCATTAACGGCAAAAGAGTTGATAAAGTTTGGTTATCTGGCTGATCCTAGTCACGAAGCAGTTATGTGGGCCTTGAAAAATGGGAAAGTCAAATCAGAAACAATAGAGGTCAAAGCGGATGCACTTCAAATACCGGCTTTAATACAAGCAACAGTGTCAAAAACTTATGACGTAATTCAGACGGCTGGAATGGCTATACCTAGAGCACGTTCGAAAGGTTTAGACCTTAGAATTGTTGGAACTGCTCTTCGTTACCATACTGGAGGAGAGGGTGCAGACATTTGGGTAAAAAACGATAGTCCTTTGCAGTCCGCTTCAGACCTTAAAGGTAAAAAGTTAGCCGTTTATTCTCTAGGCTCATCTGGTATTACACTTATAAGGATAGCACTTGCAAACGCCCATGGGTTCAATGTAGACCTAGAAAGTGGTGATGTTGAGTTCGTTGAAATGCCACCCCCAGCTATGCCCGGAGCCCTTGAGTCCGGTACTATAGACGCTGCCACACTAATACACTCACAGGCATATCAAGCACAGAATACAAATACTTTTCGCTCGATTGTATCTACAGCTCCAGATAATTATAAAAGTTTTGGAGTGAGGGGTGTTTCCGCTGTTCTTGCTGGATATGGGGAAAAACTAGATAAAAATCCAGATATTCATAAAGAATTTCTCCGTCTTCTTCACCAATCAGTAGAGTATGCAAAATCAAACCCTGACGAAGTTTTTACAGCTGTAGCAAAAGAAAATGATACTGATGAAAAATTTCTTCAGCGTTGGTTCGCAGAATATAGCGATTTTCCTGTTTTAATGAGTAATGATGATATGAAAGCAATACAAATGTTGTGGGATGAATCAGTGAAATTAGGGATGCTAAAATCAGCACCAAACGTCCGTGATACAGTCTGGACAGAAACGATTATAGTAGATTAATAAAAATATACCCAGAAAATTGCTTTAAAATGAAATTTATTTTTAATTACTCAAAATTGATAATCTCATCAATTTTCTGGGTTTTTCTGCTGATAACTTGGTATATTTATTCAGGGTTTATGCCTTCATATCAACTACCGTCTCCAATGATGGTTTTTGCAGCTATGTTAAATGTAGTGGTAGATGTTGATTTAATAAAACAAATTGGCTTATCCCTTTTTCACATAACTACGGCAATCTTAATAGCCTTTTTGGTAGGTTCGTTTCTTGCTCTTCTGCCATTTTATAACACATATTTTGAGCATTTTATAGACTATCGCTTGACGCCTTTTTTAAATTCATTTTCAGGGGTTGGCTGGTTGTTTATTGCAATTTTGTGGTTTGGAATAAACTCTTTTACGGTAATTTTTGCTGTAACAATGGTATTGATACCGTTTGCGATTATTAATCTTAGGACCGGAATTTTAGAAATGGATAGTGAGATCTTGGAACTTGGAAAAAGTCTTACAAGAAAGTCGAAAAAATTGTTTTTTACTCTTGGCGCTCCAATGCTGTTTCCATATGGCTTCGCAACTCTTAGAACAAGCTTTGGCGTAAGCTGGAAAGTTGTTTTGACAGCAGAACTGTTTGGTGGAGCTGGAGGTATGGGATACATTCTAAACAAGTCCAGGCAAGAATTTGAAACGGAAATGATATTTGCAGTGATAGCATTCATCATTGCATTTGTAATAATTGCAGAAGTTATATTTTTTTCACCAATACAAAAGCATTTAGATAAAAGATATATTCGTGATTAAACCATTAAAAATCTTAAATCCTATTTCGGAAACAATAATAGTCCTGTTCTGTATTTTTTGGTGGTTTATTGCAAAGGATATACCAGATTTTATATTACCTGAGCCCACAGAAGTATTTATTGGCCTTTTCAATCTAATAATTAACCAGGATAGCTTTCATCATATTGTGGTAAGTTTATCTAGAGTCACATGCGCTCTTATAGCTGCAACCTTTGTATCAGTCACTTTAGCTATTTTATCAAGAACAAGCTATGTTTTTACCGTAATAATTGAACATAACATATTGATTGTCTTAAATAGTTTTCCTTCAATTGGTTGGGCCATTCTTGGTGTTATTTGGTTTTCTATCTCAGATGCCACAGTTATGTTTGTTGAGATAATGATTATAATACCTTTTTGCCTAATAAATTGTATTCAAGGTTTTCGTCAGATAGATCAAGAAATTAAAGAAATGGGAGTGAGCTTTTCAAGGAACCGTATTTTAACATTCTTTAAAATTGACTTACCACTTGCACTTCCTTTTATTGTGGCAGGTGTAAGAATTTCCTATGGAATTGCATGGAAAATAGCCATTGTAGCGGAATTATTTGGCGCAAGCTCAGGGCTCGGTTGGTTGCTTCAACAGGCTCAAAATAATGCCGACTCTGAGAAAGTGCTTGCAGTTTGTTTACTCATTGTTTTTCTTTTTTCGATAATAGACTTTTTGATATTAAAACCTCTTGCCGTTAGGTATTCTATGAATTTAAAGGAGATATAGTTTGCAAAAACAGACACATAAAATAGGCCCTGCTCCCTTCATTTCTGTTGATGAATATGGAGAAGGGGATTTAGTGATATTTCTCCATGGGATTGGAGGAAATAAAAGAAATTGGTTACCAAATTTTGAAAGTTTTTCAAAACATTTCAAAACGGTTGCTTGGGATGCAAGGGGTTATGGAGAAAGCGACGACTATGAGGGAGAGCTAAATTTTGATGATTTTTCTGAAGATTTAAACAAAGTAATAAAATACTTTTCGTGCGAAAAAGCTCATATTGTAGGTTTATCGATGGGCGGACGAATAGCATTTACCTTTTTTAAAAACTTTCCGTCAAAAGTTGCTTCACTTGTACTGTGTGACACCCACAAAGGCTTCAAACATTTTACAGCAGAGCAGCAGGCTGAATTTATAAGGCTCAGAAAAGAGCCCCTTATTTCGGGAAAAGAGCCAAGTGATATAGCACCTACCGTCGCAAAAACACTAATCGGAGATATAAAAAATAAATATGTCTATGAACAGTTAGTAGACTCTATGAATAGGCTACATAAATTTAGCTACATAAAGTCAATTGAAGCATCTGTCAAAAGTGATCATACAGATATTTTAAACAAAATAGATGTTCCAACACTAGTTGTTGTTGGAGAACTTGATACCCTCACTCCGCCCGACTTAGCAAAAGAGATAGCAAATGAAATACCTAACGCGAAATTGGAAATAATCCCGGGCGCAGGTCATCTTTCAAATATAGAACAACCAGATATTTTCAATAATATAGTGATAAAGTTTTTGCTTAATTTATCGGCAAACTCGTAACAAGACAAAAAAGTTAATAAATATGGACGTAGACAATTACGGAGAGATTTTAGAGCTTGTAAAAGATAAATTATTTGTTCTTCAAAATATAGTTAAATTAGACGGACGACTTATAGCATTCCCACCAAATCAAACTGGGTTTGCACCGTTAAATTGTTACATATTAAAAGAGGATACCGGTGCTTTTATGATCGATACTGGTTATCTTTATCATGAGCAATCTATTATCAATCAGCTATCAAAAATAATATCTAAAAAAACACCGTTATTAATACTTCCTTCCCGGGTTAATGAGTTTATGTCCGTTGGTAATGTGAAGTCTATCTCTCAAAAATTTAACGTTATAGGGTATTATCTTGCACAACCAGATGCTCCAGACTGGTTTGACTTTACAGATAAAGAACGGGACTCTAGTCTTCAAAAAATTCCAACACATGTAATTGGAAAACACATAGAGTTTCAAATCGGGTTAAAAACAGATAGACTTGTTGAAATTATGCCAGCTCCTCTCAGGCTCATAAATACAGCTTGGGTTTACGATAAAATGAGCAAAACATTATTTACTTCTGATATGTTTACCTATGGTCTTTCTGAAAAACCAGATGATAAATGGATTCTCCAAAAAGAGGATCAAGTTTGTGATAATCAGTTTATTAAATCATTCATGTTGAATACTAGGTATTGGTGGTTAGAGGGAGCTAAAACAACTTTGTTAAGAAAAAATATAAAGCGTATATTTGATAAATATGATATCACTACGATTGCCCCTGGTTATGGTAAGTTAATTCAAGGAAAAGATTTAGTACAAAAACAATTTATAAAATTAGATTCTATACTTTCGGAATTTGATGTTTCAAAAACACAAGCATATTACATTTCTAGAAATCATTTGAGGTAAAAAATGCATATTAATGGATTACCAAGAGAAATTTTAGAGAATATATTTTGGTTAGGTGACTGTCTTATACAACGATATCAAGGTAAAACATATCATTCATATAACTCATCCTATCTTATTGTTGGACATAAGGGAGCGCTTCTTGTGGAAACTGGACATCCAAAAGATTTTAACGTTCTTCATGAACAAATGACGCAGATTCTTAAAAAAAAGCAAGTTTCCCTGAAATATATTTTTACTACACATCAAGAAACCCCTCATGCCGGTGGGATTGCACGTTTCCTCAATTTATATCCAGAAGTAAAAGTTTTCGGAGATATAAGTGATTATCATATGGCATTTCCTATGTTTAAAGATAACTTAAAGCCAATGGAAGTTGGTGATAAAATTGATTTGGGGGAAATGCAATTTGTCGCAGCGGAACCAGTTGTGAGGGATATTAGGACGTCTTTATGGGGATATATTTATCCTCATCAGATATTATTCCCTGGCGATGGATTTGCTTACAGTCACTATCATTGGGATGGACATTGCGGAAAAACAGCGGAAGAGGCAGATTCACTTGATTTGTCTGAGGTAACCTCTGTGTTTGCTGAGCTTGCTCTATTTTGGACAAATTTTGTAGATATGAGTATCTATTCAGAAAGACTTATAAAACTTATTAAAGACCTTAATATTAAATGTATTGCGCCTACTCATGGTCTACCAATCATGAATATAGACCAAACAATGCCAAAAGTAATTGATGGTTTACATGGACCCTACAACAAAATTGCAAGCTAAAAGCAATAAAAATTTTACTGATTTAATACAAACTGTTTTTCATTTACTTCTACTGAAGTTATATTGTTGGAACTCTGATACCCACTAGATGGTCTCGTGATATTAGCCTGGACAAATCTTCTTCACTCCATCCTTCCGTTCCAATTGGCCTTTCAGGTAGAATTAAATAACGCATGTCGGCATTTGAATCGTGGACCTTAACCTCTTTACTGTCAGATATAATTGTACCAAATTCTGCAAGAACCTTTCTAGGTTCGTGAACTACGCGAGAACGATAGCTGCGTGATTTGTACCATGAAGGTGGCATACCAAGCAAAGTTCTGGGATAACATGAACAAAGTGTACAAACCACGACATGATGTGTCTTCTCGTCATGTGCAAAACATATAATATCAGCGAATGATTCAAGTTGAATTCCAATATCAAAAATCGCAGCTTTTGCATCTTTAATTAACGCTTTTTTGAACTTAGGGTCTGTCCATGCTTTTGTAACAACCGAGATTCCTCGTTCTGGATATGTTTTTTCAAAATTATCTATTTTTTTTTGGATATCTTCCATAGAGATGATATTTTTTTTCTTGAGTATTCGTGCCGTTGCCAACATATCAAAATAATATTCTGGTGGGCCCTCACCGCATTCATCTTCTTGAAAATCAGCTTCTTGATGAGGATGCTCAACTTCATCATGAATATGAGCAATTAATTTTGTTTCTGGCAGATCTACAATGGGTACTTGAAAATCTTGTTTAGCAATTCTTTTTTCATTCTCTAAATCACTTTTACTAAATATTTTTCTCTGAACACATAGTTCCACAAGTGATAGTCCCACTCTCATAAAATAATCCATTTTAAAATAATCATCGCCAAAGGATTCGGCTGTTTTTCTTAATTCATCCAATTTTATTAAGCCCGTTTCTGGTACACATAAAACCAAGCCATTCGAAAATTTTTCCCAATAGGTCATTCCATAATCATGAGTATTTATTTTAACATCAATTTCGCCCCCAACATCATGTGGACCCATTTTAAGATTATCATGCGGCATTTGTTTGTTTATTCCTTAGCTTATGGTTGATAGACTATGCTATACTATTTACTAAAGAGTTAATTACAATGGATCAAAAATTTTAGGTCAAGCTTTTACAAAATTATTCTTTAATTTAACATGTCATATCAATCGAATAAAACGCTAAATTATTTTACTGCTTCAGAGTTAGTGTCCTTACTTTGTGAGGAGCGTTGCAGGCCTACAGATATTATCCGTGATTGTCTTCAAAGAATAAAATTGAGAGATCCCTCCATTAAAGCATGGAAATATATTAATGAGACTAAAATCGAACAACAGTTGGAAAATTTAAATAAGATAAAAGATCCATCACCTTTGGCAGGCATTCCAATGGCTATTAAAGATAATTTTGATACCAGGGATATGCCTACAGAATACGGAACATCTATTTATCCCGACTTTCAGACAGAAAAAGATACAGAATGTATCAAAATATTAAGAAAAGCAGGCGTGATATTTGTTGGCAAGACAATTACTTCTGAATTCGCTGGCCCGTTCCCAGGTCCAACATTAAATCCCCATGATCTGAACCGAACAACAGGTGTTTCTTCAATGGGGTCAGCAGCTAGCGTTGCGGATTTTATGGTTCCAATCTCGAATGGAACACAAACAGGTGGTTCAATAATAAGGCCCGCATCTTTTTGCGGTGTTTATGGTTACAAAGGAAGTTTTGGACATATTACGGGTACAGGCATCAAACATTTGAAGCCATCGATAGACACGGTTGGACACTTTGCAAGATGCTTAGAGGATATTGAACTGTTAAGGCAAATACTAACAAAGGATAAACATTCATTAAGTTTGGAAAGTGGAAATCTTCCGAGAAAAATTGGAATATGTAAGACATCAAGTTGGCATGCAGCTAGTCACGACACAAAACAGGCAATTAATAAATCTATTCAATCCTTAACTGTAACAGGTTGTAATATAGATGAAATAATACTTCCTTCAGAATTTGAAAAAGTAATGGAGCGTGCTTTTCAGGTTATATATTCTTGGGAGTTGCGTGAGGCACATAAACACGAAATTAAAGAGCATTTTGAAAAGTTTAATCCCTGGTTTAAATGGGCCATCCATTTTTTGGAAGATATCACTTTTGCTGATTATCAAGAGGCATTGGAAGAGGCAGAATACACAAGGGCTTCTCTTAAAAGAATTTTCAGTGACGTTGATATAATTATAACACCTAGCGCAATTGGTGAGGCTTCAAGAGACCTTATGGAAATTCCTAAATATAGTTTTAATCATTTATGGACGCTAATGTACGTACCATGCATTAATCTTCCCTTTTTTCTTGGGACTAACAACCTACCTATAGGAATACAAATAATTGGACCAGAAAACAAAGATAGACAACTCCTAGGATTTTGTAAGGCGATAGAAAATCAGATGAATAGTTTCTTCGGAACATTACCAATAAGTGTATTAAACTAGGCCGATTATGATACGTCCACACTCCTATGATGTTTTTTCAATCCAATGCTCATATATTTCAAGTTCAAGAGTATCAGTTTCTGGACCATCATAATTATCCCATATGTCATGTTGTTTAAAAACACATCTATATAAGGGAATAATATCCGCATTTTTAATGTTTTCTGCTAACTGTTCAGGGTTTCGAAAATTTCCACAATTACGTTCTATTAAACCAGTTTTTCCCCTGATATAAGCAGGGGTTCTGCAATGTCCTGTAGAACTTCTTCTTGAGACAGAAATTTTATCACCTAATTCGAATTTTGGACTTGGTTCAACGGAATTACTATATGACATTTTCTGGAATCCTTACACCCACTAGATGGTCTCTAGAAATAAGTTTAACTAGGTTCTCCTCGCTCCATCCTTCTGTACCAGTTGGCCTTTGAGGCAAGATCAGATATCTCATATCAGCATTTGAGTCATGTACTTTTAATTCTTTATTTTTTGGGAGAATGGTTCCAAATTCTTCAAGAACAGTTCTTGGCTCATGCACTACTCTTGATCTATATGTTCGTGATTTATACCAGGTTGGTGGCATGCCGAGAAGAGTTCTCGGATAACACGAACACAAAGTGCATACCACCATATGATGAATCTTTTCTGATTGTGCAAAACATATTATATCTGCGAATGATTCAAGATTAATCCCCATTTCTTTTATAGCATTTTTGGCATCACTTAACAGATGTTCTCTAAATTCTGGGTCAACCCAGGCCTTTGCAACTACAGAAATACCTCTAAAAGGAAATACATTATCAAATTTCTCAATCCTTGATTGAATATCTGAAACGGATATAATGTTTTTTCTTTGTAGAATCGATGCAGTAGCCAGCATATCAAAATAAAATTGTGGTGGCCCTTCCCCAGTCTCGTCTTCCTGAAAATCTGAACGGCCATGTTTGTGTTCAACCGCATCATGCAAGTGGCTAATTTTTTCCGGATTGGGAAGTTCAATAATTGGGACTTTAAATGTTTGTTTCTGGCGTTGAACTTCTTTTTGAAATTCTTTATCTGTGAATAAATCTCTCTTTTTACAAATTTCAACTAAAGCGCGAGCATTTCTATGAAAATATTCCATTTCAAAATAATCTTTACCAAAACGCTCAGCAGTCAGACGCAGTTCGTCTAAAGTAATGATTTTTGTAGAAGATACAGCCATCCTTAGACCGTTAGAAAACTTTTCCCAATAGGTCATGCCATGGTCTTGTGTATCAATTGGATGTGATGCCTCACCGCCAACATCGTGTGGACCCATTTTAAAAGAATCGTGCGGCATATTTCCTTGACGACAAAATTTTTAGAATAACGTGGTATTGTAGTAAAATATAAAATCACAACTTGGTCAAGTATCGAAGATTTCTGTTATATCCTCAATTTTCAATATTCAAATTGCCATTTTTTAAAAATCAAAATAATTGACATAAATTCTTGGTGTAAGTTTAAGTTAAAATAATTATTGAAAATAAATTATATATCCCGACTATTACCGAAACAAAACAAAGGATTATAATATGTCGTTTATAACAACTAGTGATAACATTAAACTATTTTTTGAAGAGGCTGGCAAAGGTACACCTTTGATTTTAGCTCATGAATTTGGTGGAGATAGTAGAAGTTGGGACTTACAAGTTCGTCATTTTGCTAGAAATTATCGAGTAATTGCTTTTAACGCCAGAGGTTATCCTCCATCGGATGTACCAGAAGATGATAGTTTATACAGTCAAATGAGAGCTACTGCCGATATATTAGATGTACTCGACGCTTTGAAGATTGATAAAGCTCATATCGTTGGTTTGTCTATGGGTGGTTTTGCAACACTTCATTTTGGCTTTAATTTTCCTAATCGTGCTTTATCGCTAACTATTGCTGGTGCTGGCTACGGCGCTCATCCAGAAGTGCATAAACAATTCGCAGAAGAGACAAAGCAAGTTGCAAGCCGAATAAAAGCAGATACAATGGAAAAATTTGCTGAGATTTATTCGATTGGACCTACTAGGGTTCAATTTGCTAACAAAGATCCTCATGGTTGGAGAAAATTTGCAAACCAATTAAAAGACCACTCAACAACTGGCTCTGCAAATACAATGAGCTCTATTCAAGGCAAACGACCATCTTTATATAATTTTTCAAAAGAAATGCAAAATCTTACAATACCTACTTTGATTATGAATGGTGATGAAGATGACCCGTGCCTTGATGTTGCGCTTTTTATGAAGCGAAATATTCACTCCTCAGCTTTAGTACTTTTGCCTAGGTCAGGTCATTTAATCAATCTCGAAGAACCAGCACTTTTTAATCAGGTATTAGGAGATTTTTTAGCACGAGTAGATGCAGGCAGATGGGAAATGAGAGACGAACGTTCAAAAACTTCTAATATATTATGGACACCTGACGAAATTAAATAAAATGAATTATTAATTATTTGATTTGCATGTTTTGTTTTAAGTTAGACCTAATTATTTAACCTACTTGATATTTAAACTTAATGAGTCATACTTGGTAATAGAAAAATTATAAGAAATTCGTCAATCTGTAATAAAAAACGTGATAATATAATATGTTATGGAAACAATAACAAAAAAAAATAGTGGTACTTTATCTGGTCAAGTCAGGGACTATATCCTTACAAAAATACTCAATGGCGAGTTTGAGCCAGGTGAACGCCTAATAGAAATGAAAATTGCACACCTGATGCAAACTAGCCAGGCCCCTGTTAGAGAAGCAATTAGAGAATTGGAGTCTACGGGATTGCTAGAAACTTTACCTAATCGTGGTTCAAGGGTTCGTGAAGTCAGTAATCAAGAGCTCTCAGATATCTATGACGTAAGGGCACAACTCGAAGGATATGCTGCGGAAATAATCTGTCAAAAACAAACCTCAATAGTTGAAGAATTAACAGAAACAGTGGCAAGGATGATTGATTCTGCAAAAAAAGACGACCTTATGTCTTTCGCTTCCATTAACCATGAATTTCATTCAGTGATTATTAAGAATGCGGGTAATGAAATATTACTAAAAACTTGGCAAACATTGCACATTCAAATTAAAACATTTTTAATCGTAAATAGAGATGAAAGAGACTTATTAGAAGTAGCTAATTCACATTATAAAATTATAGATGCATTTAGGAATTTCGATGGGGTGAAAGCTCGATTAGAAGTTATAAAACATATCCATCATAATCGTCCCAATATACAAAAATAATGAATATTATTAGATAATAAGTTTAATTATACAATTTATCTATCTGTTTTTTATAATTATTAAATACCTGACTACGCCTAACTTTTAATGTTGGTGTTAACATCTTATTGGATACTGTAAAGGGCTCGTCTGTTAATATAAATTTTCTAATCTTTTCTGCTTGAGACAATGACTTATTAACAACGTCAATTATTTCACTAATGTGTTTATGTATTTCTTCCTTCGATTGAAATTGGCTATTGAACTCATCAGTTGTACTTATAATGCCACAAAGCCATGGCCTTTTATCACCAACCACAACGGCTGCTTCTATTTCTGGCTGAAAACAGAGCATAGACTCAACTCTAGATGGAGAAATATTATCACCACCTGAATTAACTATTATTTCTTTTACTCTTCCGGTTATTTCAATAAAACCGTCTTTGTGAATGCTGGCTAAGTCTCCTGTATGCAACCATCCCTCCTTCAGCGCATCTTTTGTAGCTCTCGAATCCTTCCAATATCCCTCCATCAAACAATCCCCCTTAACGAGTAATTCTGATTTTTTAGATAACTTCACCTTGACACCTTTAACAGGAGGACCAACGGTCTCTATTCGGATAGAGTTTGGACGATTAGCAGAAATAAGTGGCGATGCCTCAGTCTGCCCATATCCTTGTAATAACTGAACACCTAAGCTTAGAAAAAACCTTCCAATGTCTGGATTGAGTGCTGCCCCCCCTGAAACAAAAAATTTCAACCTCCCCCCCAATCGTTTGGATATTTTTCGTCTAACGAGAATGTTTAAAAATTGATCTAATATATATTCAAATAAGCTAATACGCTCTTTTAAGATTTTCTTAGTTCCAATTTTGACTGATTTCTCAAAAAGAACTTGAGAAATACCTCCTTTTGCAGTAACACCAGAGTTTATTCTATTGAATAAAACCTCATATAATCTTGGAACTGCCGTCATGATAGTTGGCTTTACCTCCTGTAGATCCTGAGCAAATCGTTCCGGACTGCTGCAAAACCATACATTTGCGCCAATGGATAATGGTAGATGTAATCCTACAGTATGCTCATAAGAGTGTGATAGGGGTAAAAGAGATAAAAACCTTGCATTGTTAAGAGAATTGCCTTCATCAAGTAATTCTGAAGCTCCCCTAATGTTTGCCTGAATAGATTTATGGGTTAACATTACACCTTTCGGTGTACCGGCCGTTCCAGAGGTATAAATAATGCAACAAACATTTTCAGTTGGAATTTTTTTTACTGCAGCGAGAAATTTTCTGTCTAGTTTATGATTTGGTGTGACGTTTGAAAGATCATATTCCTGAATTGAAGCATTTTTGTTTAGCTTTAAAATTTTATCAAAATAAATAATTGCCTCTACATTCCCAACTTTTTCTGCCGCTAGTCGTAATGTTTTTGCAAGATTGCCAGATGAGGTGAAAATGCAACGTGTTTCACTGTGTTGAATTAAAAACTCATAATCTGATTGCGTGAGAGTGGTGTATGCCGGCACTGCTACTGCACCAATAGACATTACAGCTATATTTGCAATTGCCCATTCAGACCGGTTTTCAGACGATATCATCACTTTATCATTTGCCTTAATACCAATAGAAATAAGAAACTTAGCTATATCATGTGTTCTCTGACCAATTTCTTGCCAACTTTGTCCAACCCACTCATCTGATTTTTTATCAAAAAAAAGAAGACTGGCTGGCGACACTTCCATATTTTTAAAAAGAGTAAATGGAAGATTACTCGCTTGTTGATAAAACATAATTCCTCTCAATTTCATTACAGGTAAAAAAGCAAATTATATTAGATTTTTAATATAATTAATTTTCTTGAAGAAATTCAAGTAATACAACATACTAAAAGATTTAATATAAGTAACGAAAAAAATAGAGTGTTACAATGAGAACTGCAGAAAACTTCCTTGATTTAGTTGGTAACACACCACTCATTAAACTTCGTGCTGCATCTGAGGTAACAGGCTGCAACATTTATGGTAAAGCAGAGTTTGCAAATCCTGGAGGTTCAGTTAAAGACAGAGCTGCTAAGGCTATAATCGAGGCGGCAGAAGCGAATGGAGAAATATCTGAGGGGGGAACAATAATCGAGGGCACTGCTGGCAATACAGGAATTAGCCTTTCATTAGCAGCTAATTCAAGAGGATATAAAACAATTATTGTAATGCCGGAAACGCAAAGTCAGGAAAAAAAAGATGCCTTAAAAGTTGCCAAAGCTGATTTAAAACTAGTTCCCGCTTTGCCCTACCGTGATCCCGGTAACTATATACGCGTTTCACAAACAATGGCTGAAGAGATGCAAAAATCACCAGATGCTAATGTAATCTGGGCAAACCAATTTGATAATGTTGCCAATAAAAATGGTCATTTTTCAACTACTGGACCAGAAATTTGGAAACAAACTAATGGTGAGATTGACGGTTTTATTTGCGCAGTAGGTTCTGGAGGCACTATTGCTGGTGTTTCTGACTTTCTTAAATCGTGCAATGAAAATATAGCTATTGGGTTGGCAGATCCCCTTGGTAGTGCCTTGTTTAGTTATTATACAAATGGCGAATTTAAAGCTGAAGGCAACTCCATATCAGAGGGGATAGGTCAAGGTCGAATTACTGCTAATCTAAAAGAATTTGAACCAGATTATTGTTTTCAGATCTCTGATGAGATGGCTCTTCCCATTTTATTTGATCTTATGTCACAAGAAGGTCTCTATTTAGGGGGCTCAAGCGCAATTAATGTCGCAGGCGCTATTCAACTTGCTAAAAAGTTAGGAAAAGGTCATACCATTGTTACGATTTTATGCGATTCTGGGCAACGTTATCAGTCAAAAGTTTGGAATTCAGAATTTTTAAAAGCAAAAAATCTTCCCCTACCCTCATGGATTTAAAAGATGTCACGTATAAAAAATTTAGTAACTGCCGAATGGTTGATAGAAAATATAAATCTTAAAAATCTTAAAATAGGTGATGCTACCTATTTTTTGTCGACACATAATCGAG
Organism: uncultured SAR116 cluster alpha proteobacterium; assembly: GCA_902625725.1. Taxonomy (GTDB): domain Bacteria; phylum Pseudomonadota; class Alphaproteobacteria; order Puniceispirillales; family Puniceispirillaceae; genus UBA5951. Next base: position 120,548 of record CACOCY010000002.1, read on the forward strand.
ATGCCGAGGCTGAATATCTCAATGAACACATTCAAAATGCAGTTCGTTTTGACATCGATGCTATAAAGGACCCAAACTCTGATTTGCCCCACATGCTGCCCTCCCCTGATCAATTTGAAAACCATATGCAGCATTTAGGGTTTCAAAATGATGATTTGATTGTTTTTTACGATAATTCTCCCTTTTTATCTGCTGCTAGGGCTTGGTGGCTGTTGCGAATGTTTGGGCATGAAAAAGTATTTGTGCTCGATGGAGGCTTAAATAGATATAAAACTTTGGGAGGTCAAACAGAAAAAGGCGAAGGAAAAACTTCTCTAAAATCAAATTTTAAAGCATCAAATCCAATTGATACAGATGTTATCAAATTTGATGAATTGTATGAAAAGGTATTTTCTGCAGAGGATGTACAAATTTTAGACGCAAGGTCTTATGCTCGCTTTATTGGAAAAGAAGCAGAACCACGCGCTGGGCTTCGTTCGGGTCATATTCCAAAATCCTGCAATGTACCTTTGACATCATTTTTAAATACAACAACTGGTGAAATCGTATCTGACTCAGAAATAAGAAATATATTAGCTAATGCCGATATAAAATTAGACAAACCAATTATTACAACCTGTGGCTCTGGAGTTACAGCAACTGGAATAGCCTTGGCTTTGAGTTTAATTGGAGTCACTGGAACTATTGTATATGATGGAAGTTGGTCAGAATGGGGCAGTTCGTCAGCTCCAATAGAAACCAATTAAAATTAAATTTTTAAAATGATTAATCTTTCTCTTCCATACTTACATGCTCAAATTACCAAATTTATATTTGTTTTTTTTCTATTTTTTATCCCTGCAAATGTGAACTCGGAAGTAAATCTTACTGAAATACTTGATGAAAATTCTGAAAAAATAATAAAGGAAATTAATAAATTAAATAAAGAATTTAATTCATCAAATGGAGATAAAATTATTATCCTTATCCATGAAAACGAGAAATTGAGAGAGAGATTATTGGAAATTGGACAAAAGTTAAAAAGTTTAAAGCAAGACTCAAACATGCAGTTTGATAAAAATAGCGAAACAAGAGAGATATATGACTACGCAAATAATATTTTTAACACTTTAGTGTGCGAAAAGTATTTATTAGGTGAATTTTCTGACCTCCATTTAAACGAATTTAACGTAAGGTGTTAGGATTATAAAACCTTTGTGGCTTTTAAATTTATCAAATACATATTGATTATTTTCTTCAATTTACCTGAAATGACAAAAATTAATCTAATATCTTCAGACAATTTATTTCGAGTTTTTGGCAATAAACTCTCTATCGATTTCCTAAAGTTTAGAAACTTCAAGACGCTTAATGAATAAAATATTAGCACTTAAACTATGGCTTCTATAAAAATTTGGCGATCCCGGGAGGACTCGAACCCCCAACCTGCTGATTAGAAGTCAGCTGCTCTATCCAGTTGAGCTACAGGACCGCTTTTGGCTTTTTAACTTGAAAACTATAAACGTTCAACAAATTATATTTGAGTAACTATCATACCATATAAATTAAGAGTATTTTTGAATGATTTTTTGGTGTAAAATTGATACATTATGAAAAGTTTTCTTTCCCTAATATTTTTATTTCTACCCATTTTTTGTGAGGCATCTACTTTACAAAAAAAAGGCCTTCAAGAAATTGCTAATTCGCAACTAGATAACGAATACTCTGTGGTCGAACTACTTAACTCTGACACAAAAATATTTAATCCGTTTGATTGTCAAAAACTTGATACCGAATACTTGAGAATAAATAAGCTAAATGACTGCTTGATTATTCAAGAGCTGAGTAATGAGTATCGTGTCAGGCCTCAAAAAATAGACCCAAACACTTGGAATAAACCACTACTGCTAAGATATCTTGATAACAATGCAGGTGGAAAAATTCTGGCTCATACATGGAATAACATAGTTGAATGGGGTGGCAACTCTGACGAACAACCATTATCGCATTTAGTAATACTTGAAATACCAGATTTTCTTGATCTATTTAATAGCAATCCAGGACAAATCTTTTCAGAACATATAAGTCTTCCGCTCACCGCTAGACGGATTGATACTTTGGATATAGATAAAGATGGAAACAAAGAAATTGTTTATTTAAGTAATAGAGAGGATGGAAGAAATAGGAAAAATAGCTGGAGAGATTTTAATTACATATTTGACCTTAATGAAAAAACTTTAAGACGTTTTGGTTCTCCACATTTTTCTCATGATCTAATGAGTTTTGACTTTAATAAAGATGGATATGTTGAAATAATTGACTATTTTTATGGTGGAGGAAAACCTGCTGCGGTTGAGATATGTGATTTAAAGAACATAAAATGTATACTTTCTGAAGAAATTGGTAATTTCGTTGACATAGGATTTAATCATATTTTTCCCTCAAAAAATGGAGCCATTATATTCGGGGGTTGCCCAGGATTAGGCGATACGTCATTTTGCTGGAGTGGTTTAGAATTCAATGATAATCAAATTACTCTTTCTAAAATAGATCAACATCATTTTAAGCCAAAACCAAAAGCAAAAGCAAAATTTAAAATTTGGACTGGCGACATAAATGATAAGTCAGGTTATTGGGTAGAGGGATCAAAGAAAAAAGAGTTTAAAATGGCTGACAGGGCCTGGATGTCTGCCTCTATTGATTTTAATGAAGACGGTTTTATCGATAGCGTAGCAATAGAAAAGGAAGTTTTTTGTAAAAGAAAAAAAAATGACCAACCGTTTAACAGGAGTGCAGGAGATTGCAATGATATCGCTGCTCTTTACATTTTTAAAAATATAGATGACAAAAATTTTGAAAAACATCAGGTTTTAAAAACTAGTATAAATGATGCGTTTAGAATTGAAAAAGCTGATATAAATAAAGACGGTACAAAGGATATATATGGGTTAGTCCAGGGCTATTACAACCCCTGGATGGCTTGTGATTACCCACAGCTAAAATCTATTTATCTCAACATGAATAACGAGTCCTTTGAAAAAGCTTCTGAAAATTTTATCGAAACCAATTTTGGAATGTATGGATGTGAGCGGGCATCAAATTTTTTTAAAAAAGAAAACCAATATTATAGGTTGTTTATAACTACCCCCTCCCCTGAATCAAAAATTGCGTATCTGGGCATCGAAAATTACACGCAAAATTGAAACATTGAAAGAATGCATTCACGCATTTAATGCAATTAAAATTTTTGAAATTGATTTTACTTTTCCAAAATAAAATATTGATAACTTATTTTAAATCCCATTTTAATAAGACAGTATTAAATATTAATATAATAGAAATGTACAAGAATAGTAAAAAAGGAAATTTTAGCGATTTTATCTTTAAGCAAAAAGCTAAATTGAATTTAAATGAAATCAATGAAAACAATCTCAGGACACCTATTGCCTAAAAAACTTAAAACGATAATAGAGAGTAGCATTACTACTGTGGTGATTACGGTTTTAATTCTCATAAACGCAATAATTTTGGGATTGGAAACGGATTTATACTTTGCTAGCCAATTTGGGGACGCTTTAAATTGGGTTGATAAATTTATTCTTGTTCTTTTCTCAGTGGAACTACTAATTAAACTTTACGTATATAGGCTAAAATTTTTCTATTCTGGCTGGAATGTATTCGATTTAACAATAGTAATAATTGCTTGGCTACCCACTAGTGGAGCATTAACGGTTTTACGTGCACTTAGAATTTTGCGTGTTTTAAGACTAATCTCAGTTGTTCCACAATTACGGCGCGTTGTCTCAGCAATAGGATACTCTATTCCTGGTATGGTTTCAGTAGTAGGTGTTTTGGGCCTTATATTTTACGTAGCTTCAGTTCTTGCTACAAAATTATTCGGAATACATCCGGACCCTTACATGCAAGAATGGTTTGGAAGTATTGGCGCATCAGCTTATACTTTATTTCAAATAATGACATTGGAAAGCTGGTCTATGGGAGTAGTACGTCCTACGATGGAAATTTTTCCTTGGGCTTGGGCATTTTTCATTCCATTTATCATAATAACTAGTTTCGCTGTATTAAATTTTTTTATTGGTATTATTGTTGATTCAATGCAAGTTGCACAAACTCAAGACGAAACTGAGAATGAATTAGATAATGCAGATATAACAATGAAAGAATATAAGTTGCTGAAAAAGCAACTTGACGATTTAGCTAATGATATTCACCAGCTTCGAAATAAACTAGAGAAATGATTAAATGTATATGCTAAAAATTATAATCGTTGCGATACTTATATGTTTGGCATTTTTGCTGTTAAAACGTTTTATCCCTCTGCTTAAAACCATATCTAGAAGCATTTTTACCAATCCTTTATTTCGTTCTTTTTTATTAAGAGGAATTTGGAGACTCATTAGGCTATTATTATTCAGAAGATAACACTCAATGTAGAGAAAATTCTACTTTTTTAAACCTGTAGATACAAACTAGGATATGTTTAATTTTAAAAATTATTTGGTTGTTTTAGCCATTATTATAATGGCAAATACCTCTTCTTATGCAACAGCCTTGCAACTTGATTGTGAAATTACGAATGAAATTACAGATACTGGTTTTTTCAAAATTAAATCAAATTTTTCAATAAAAACCGATAATCAATCAATGTTAGTGATTAATATGCCGCCTGAAGGCTCTATCGTTTTAAGTGGTACATTTGAAAATTATATGAATAATATATATGCTAACGAATATCATAATCTTACCTCAAAAAGTGCTTTTCTTCAGAGAGATATTTTTTCGCATAAAAACAATGAAAAATGGTATTTTAAATATATCGTTATAAGGATAAATCAAACAATTGGTTTTGAGGCTATATGTGGCCCAACCAAACAACTTTAATCAAAATTATTATTAGCTTTAAAAGTATGAGGATTTGAAATGAAAGCAATATGGTACGAAAAACAGGGAGATGCGTTAGACGTTCTTACTTATGGTGAAGTTGAAAAGCCTACACCAGCATCTAATGAAGTACTAGTAAAAATACATTTTTCAGGTTTAAATCCTTCTGATACAAAACGGCGTGTTGGCTTCAGAGGACAAAAACACGCGTTTCAAACAATTATCCCTCATAGCGATGGTTCGGGAGTAATTGAAGCTGTGGGTAATAATGTTGATTCAAAAAGGATAGGTCAAAAAGTTTGGATATATTCAGCTCAATGGCAGAGGCCGTATGGTACAGCAGCAAATTTTGTCTGCGTTCCATCTAATCTTGCTATAAAGTTAGCCGATACTACATCTCTAGAAATTGGGGCTACAATTGGCATACCCGCTTTAACAGCCTATGCAGGCTTATTTAAATACGGTGAAATAAAAAATAAGATAGTTTTAATAACTGGTGGAGCGGGAAGTGTTGGCAACTGCGCTATTCAAATGGCGAAACATGCAGGCGCAAAAGTAATTTCTACTGTTAGTAGTGATAAAAAGATGAAAGCTGCTCTTAATGCTGGGGCTGATCATGTTTTTCGATATGATTCTAAAAATCTAGTTGAAGATATATTGAGCACAACCAATAGAAGGAAAATAGATCTGATATTTGATGTGGCTTTTGGAATTAATTTGGAAGCCCATTTAGATCTTATTAAAGACCATGGAATTATATCAACTTATGCTTCTGACAAAAAAGCAATTGCTGAAGTACCCTTTCAGAAATTTTTATTGATGAACCTTACAATATACAGTGTTTTTATGTATGTGTTAACTGATGATATGATGCAAAATGCTTTGGAATTTATTAGAAAATGGCAGGTAAATTCAGGAATTAAACCCTTTGTTGCTAAAATTTATCATTTAGAGAAAACGGCTGATGCCCATTTAGCCTTAGAATCTGGAGAAACAATTGGCAACATTATAATTGACTGTCGGAATGAATAAAATGATTTTTGTCCCAATTTTAAAAGAATATCTTGAAAAGCTCTCAAGAGTTTTGAGCTTTTTTTTATTAGTTTTAATCTTAGCAATTATCGGTCCAATTAAATTTGCAAAAACAGAAACATTAAATTGGACTATCGGATTATACTGTAGAGGAAATTTACCTGACCCAAAGCTGGATAATTTCTTTATCATTGAACAAAATTTACGATTTATACGAGTTGCACAATTTAATAATGACATGGTAGAATTTTCTAAGACTGCTATTGAATTACAAATAACACCAAGCGAACTTTTCAACAGGCCAGAGGGGCTTACTATCAATCGAGAAACACTCGCAATGAAATGGCGAAATAGTAAAAAGATATGTACATTAGAGGAAATAGAAAATCTGGAGACTCTCGCCCAAGAACATCTCATTTTCTTACTCAAGGATAATAAGTTATAAGCAGATTTTAAAATGGAAGCTATTTTACTCGGTTCAATCGGGGTCATTACTGAGACATCTGAACTACAGCGGCAGTCCTACAATGAGGCTTTTGAGTATCATGGTTTGGATTGGTATTGGAACGTTGCCAATTATTGTGAATTATTAAAAAAACCTGGTGGTGTAAAACGATTGACCACATTTGGTGGTCATTTAATTGATGCAGAAACTATATTGAAAATTCACAAAACAAGACAATCTATTTTTGACTCTAAAATTGAGAGTGGTATTCAGCCTAGAGAAGGTATTGTTGAATGTATAAACCTCTGTAAGCAAAATAATATTAAAATTGGACTAATCACCACGACCACACCTCAGATGTTAGATTCTCTATCTAACTCACTGAAAAAACACTTTAGTTTTGATTCGTTTGATTTGATTACCACAAAGAACGATGTTGCTAATGAAAAACCAGACTTTGAAGTTTATAACTTTGCACTTAGTAAACTTAAATTAGATGCAAGTCAGGCGATAGCTGTAGAAGACACTGAAGCAAATCAGTCGGCTGCTATGCAAGCTGAACTTATTTGCTACCTTTTTGCGGGCGAATATGCTTCAACCCAATATAATATAAACGCTATTAATTCAATAGAAACTATATTCTCATTTATTTAGCAGGAAAGATATACGAAAACAAATTATCCATTTGAAATTTAATTTAAGTTTAATTTATTTGTGGAATTATATTTTTAGAAAAGCTCTTTAATCCTTCGATACCACCACCTGCATCTACCAACAAAATGTAATTTATACCACCTGCTTTTAGCTCGTGCAAACGAACTACTATTTCGTCTATTGTGCCAATTAAAGCGCCATGAAGCGCTTCTTCAGCACCTTTATGCAGCATTATGCTTGCTCTATTCCTTCCATCAGGTCTTTGTGAGAGCAGGTCAACTTTTGCACGTGCTTTCATCCTACTTTCTATTGCTTTATTTTTATCTTCTTCATTTCTTGCAATATATAGAGCGCGCGCTAACGCTATATTGCCTCCAGCACTCTCAGAATTATTATTTTCTAGAGCAGTATTAAAAATGCGAACGCGTTCAAAAACCGAGTTGACTGGTGAAAATTGGTCAAGCAGCAAATTAGCTCCCATATTGGCTACAGTAATAATAGCTTCGGGATGACCGGCTGCCAGCCACAAAGGTGGGTAAGGCTCCTGAAAACATGGTGGTTCAACTATTACATCTTTAAATTTCCAAAACTTTCCTTCGTAGGACCATCTTTTATCATTTGACCAGCATCTCTTCATTATTTCTATCGATTCAAAAAATCTTGGTTCTGCCTCATCCATTGATATGCCAAAGCTGCTAAACTCATTAAATCGATATCCCTTGCCGACCCCAAAATCGAGTCTTCCTTCAGATAGTAAGTCCAGTGTAGCAGCTTGTTCGGCAAGCAATACAGGATTGTGCCATGGAAGAGTCATAACTGCTGTACCAAGCCGTATGTTAGATGTAAGCGCAGCTAGATAGGAAAGTAAATTTAAAGAAGCTGATACCTGACCAAATCCAGTAAAATGGTGTTCCACCGTGAAACTACTATAGTATCCTAAAGCCTCGGCCTCTACATTATAATTAAGCCATTCTTTATAGCCTAACGAGCTATCAATATCTAACCCACCACGAACAGCTTTTGCACTTCCAAATAAACCAAATCTCATTTTTCTCTCATAATTGAAATCAAATTTCAAACTCTTGGTTAAAAGTAGATTGTGAACCTCAGACTGAAAAAATTATCGTTTTTTTAACGGATATCTAAAACTACAATATACAATCAAATGATGATTTCCTAACAATGAGATAAAAAATAAAAATTTCATAGCAAAATAGTTAATGAGTCCAGGAAACTTTGCGTTCTGAGGAGAAATTATCTGCATATGATTTTATATTTAATTTTCGTTTTTGTGGATTAATCAATTCATAATCTATTTCCTGCTTTTCAGCATACTGAATTGCTGCTTCTTTACTTGAAAATGCGATTTTTATTTGTTTTTGGGTATCCCCGCTGGATTGCCAACCCATTAAAGGTTCTGGGATAGCAGGTGTTTTTCTTACAAATTCTAGAATCCATTGCTTGGATTTAGCTCGCCCAGATTGCATAGAGGTCTTTGATGGTTTATAAATTTTTGCAATCGTCATAATTACTCCGTATCCACAAATTTTGGTCAATAAAAACATAGCTCTTTTTATTGCAAAGAAGAGATTTTTATTAAATTAAATTTAAAATACTTTTAAATTTTTTCAACCACAATTAAATATATTCTTTTTTTGTCGTAAGGGCTTAATTAGGAGTTTTGATGTGTATCAACTTAAAACAATAAAAATTCTTTTTACTGCTATTTTAGTCTTAGGCATACTCGTCAAGTCTGCTAATTCCATCCTTAGTGAAAACACTCCCAAAGAATATCAACTCACCCCCGTGTATGAAGAGCAAACGTTTCCAAACAAAAAGGCCCCAGAGAAAGATATTTCGAACCAGAAACCTCAACAGGATCAAACGTTAATAAAACCTAAAATAGAAAAAGAAAAAAATAGAAGAGTTAAACAGGGTGATTATCGTACAGAGATTACCGTGACCTCCGAACGTACAAAGATTGAACCAGTTTTACAAGAGGAGCCGAAAACTGAACTATCCAAAGTGATAAAGGATTTGGAAAAAACCATAGCTGACACCTCTTATTATCGATTTGTTCCTTCCAATCCCGCAGATGATTTTATAACATTATCAGCACTTGATTTTATAATTACTACATCGGAACGTAGGTTTTCGGGTTTGGTTTCTGAGACAGAAAATATTCCAGAACAAGCTAATTGCCAATCCACTTTTGAAATATGTAACAAACGCCTTGTTGGCTCCTTAACTAAAAGGCTAGAAATGATTGATTTTATAAATTTCAGTCAACAAGCATTAGGAAAAAACTCAAACACCCCTAAAATTGAATTGAAGCTATCTTCACCCTTCACCGAAACAGACGTTAAATTTGCTTTCAACGATTTGAATGAGACAAATAGCAAAATTGAGGATTATTACTTGTTACCATCAGACTTTTCTAATCAGATTAGAAATATTCTGAAGAATAAAAAAAATATTTTTGCAGAAACTAATGGAAATTTCGCCAATAACTTTAAAATTTTACAGTCGCAATTATCCTTTTATGCTCAGTCAGACCAGGAATTGCTTTCTAACACTATCGATAAGAAAGGAAGTAACTTAACTATAAATATGACGGGCAAAGTAATGTCACAAATTGATGAATTTATAAAATTTATGGAACAAAAAAAAATAATTATTAACAATCAAATTGTCTCAAATACATCCGTTACATCTATCACGCCAGAACTGTCAATCGAAAAAATCAAACGAGAAGCATCAGAGTTGAATAAACTGTATAACTTAATAGAAGGTTACACTGAAGAAAACACCAAATTATTTGAAAAAGACAACAATCTTAGCAAAAAAATTTCTGTATGGTTTGATAATTATGCAAATTTTTTGAGAAATATTAATAGTTTACAGTTTTCAGAAAATGCTATGACTGAAGAAAATATCCTACAAATTTCAGAGTTACAAACGGCTTTAAGAGAGCAGAGACAAAGCGGGATTTTGCTTTCAAATGAAATATTAAATAGTAAAGAGGGAATTCAGTTATTTAAACAAGCACTACCCGAGTTAGCAGATTTAAATGCACAATTAGAAGAAACACATAAGCTATTTCCCTACCAATCTCTTGATTTAATCTTGATTGAGGCGACAGAGAGATTAAACCAAATTTTACAAACATTATCCTCTCAGGACGTAAATGCTTTAAAACAACCAATAAACGAAAACACATTACAATTTTTTCCAAGTCTAGTGCCTGAAAACAAAATAATGCAAGAAATTATGACATATATTGTTTCAGGAAATTCTAGTGAGAATAAAACAGAAAAGATCACTCTTTCAGATGTAGGTATTAAGTTAGATAATAATGGTTTTTATAAATATGACGTTGATCATTTAAAGGTGAATAGCTTAATTCCAGAGCAACATGCTTTGCAAATACTAGATGATTTCAATTATCTTTCACAATAAGAGTAAAATATTAATATTTTGGTTACAACCAACTATTCTACTTATTGACTTAAATGCTCCTATTATCCATGATTTTACCTAGAAGCAATTATTGGTGTTTTGGGTAACTCATGAGTTTAGAAATTAAAAAAGGGTTTTTGTTAGTTGCAGACATATCTGGTTATACTAGATTTTTAGCAGATACTGAGCTTGAACATGCCAATGGAATAATAAAAGACCTATTTGATGCAATAGTTCCTGTATTTAACAAATCTGTTACAATTTCCAAATTTATGGGAGACGCAATCTTTGCACATTCGGAAAATACTGCCTATGAAAATTCTCAATTTATGATTGATTTTTCAAGTCGAATTTATGCCGCTTTCGCCGATAGAAAGGAACTGATCGATATTAATACGGATTGTGAATGTAATGCTTGCAAACACATGAATGAACTCGATTTAAAAATGTTTTTACATCATGGGGAGTATGGAGTTCAGGAATTTAATGGAAACAAGGAATTAGCTGGTTCAGATGTTAATACCATCTTTAGATTAATGAAGAATAGTGTAGTCGAAACAAAAAATGTTGAAGCTTATTTGCTGATAACGGAAAAAGCTCTCGAAGCGATGAAAATTACTTTCAGTGTGGATGATCCCTTAGCTGGGCTAGAAAAATACGAGCATATCGGGGAAGTTAAATTCCTGATTCAAGATTTGAATGAGAAATGGAAACAGAATAAAAAGGTAAAAAAACATTATATTGAAAGAGACGAAAAACAGTTAATTGATGAGCTATCTATTAATTTGAGCGTTTCTCCTGACATTGCATTTCTTATGTACACTAAACCAGAATGGCGCAAGCAAAATCTTCATGCTGATAAAATAGATATATTCAATAAAGGCAAAAAAACTCAAGGAGAAGGTACCCAACTCCATTGTCATCACGGCAAAGAAGTATTCAAAATGCAGATTACGGACTGGAACCCTGGCGAGTATATCTCAATTAAACATTCGTTGCCTTTTGGAATTATTCTACATCAAACAAATGAATTTATTGGCACTGATGATGGGTGTATTATGAAAATAAGAACTGGTGATGTACAGAGCACCAACTTAGTCTCAAAATTATTACTTGGCAAGGTAAGAAAACAACTTCAAAAAGAGTTCCCGGAAGTCTTTAGTGGCCTACTTAAAGGCATGCAAGAATTTGCAAAAAACATATCCCAAAATGAAAAAGTTTAGAAACTATCTAAAAACTTTAACCATTAATTTTTCTTGCTTTGATTTGAATTACTAGTTGCCACGCGCTGAATTAAAAATGCCACAAAAATGACACTAAGTGCATAGACCAACACTGGCCATGGGCTGCTCATTAAGCCCTCTCTCAAAGACTCTTGTGCGCACATGAACGATTTTTTAAAATCGGACGCTTCAACTGAACTTTCAAAGAGTTCACAAATGGTCTTATTATCCATTTACAGACTTTCAAAATGATGATGAGCTAAATAACCTCACTATAAACATTAAAGTAAAATAGCCACCATTGATAGCCAAAATAAAACCAACAAAGATACAAATTTCTTTTGGTAAATCATTACCTAACAGTGATGAAAAGAAATGTTTACCAGATATTACCCCCAGTTCTAAAAACCAGATGGATAAAAATGCTGCGTTTAAAATAAAGAAAGTTAGCTTACTCTGCGTTAATGTTAATATACTTAAAGCCATCACTATTGAAACGACCAAAAAGTTAACAGCTAATGGTAGTTTATACACTTTAACATTTAACCTTTTTAATAAAAATAGTGGCTCTTTATAATACAATGCGATTCTCGACAGTCCAAATATTAAGCCCAAATGTATGAGTGACAAAATCCAAAACTTTGTAATTAGCAAGAAGTCCACTTTCAATAAGCCTATCTAATTTACCACTTCATTTAGAGATAACCATAAATTATTCTATATTACAAAGTCTTGTCCTTATTTCTAATACCTTTATTAAATGGAAAAAAAACGTCTATTTTAATTACATTTTTGGGTGGGATACAGCAATAATGATTAATATCTAATTATCAAACGAAAAAGGGCCAAAATATTTTTAAAAATAAAATATAATATTGTATTTGGTTATAATATAGAATTAATCTATTGGTTTAAGTTTTTTATTTTGATTTATATCTACTTGCTCGATAGAAGTTCCCCTTCTTATTTCATCATAAAAAACCACCTGTGTGGGCAACTCATTTGTTTTTTTCATTTTCTTATATTTACTTATAAAACTCCTATAAATTCCATATTTAAAATACGTATCCTTTGGAAAAAAAATATATTGGATTTTCATTAATTCTAAACTTCTTACGACCATTCACCCAAGCCTTTATTTTACTACCTTCATAATCAAGACAAAATGAAATATCAGTCCATTTAGATTTCATGTCTTTTAGGTGTGCTAATGTTTTATCTAAGGTCATATCCCTTACATTATTCGGATCACCAGAAAGTCTGTGCCATTTGAAAACAAGTTTTCCTTTTTAAGCACCAGTTTGTATCAAAGAAGGAAACGATTTTATCCCCCAGTCTTTCCCTCTGGACCACCTCTTTGGTGAACTTGCCCTAAATCTGTATTTGTTGGATGCAAGTCAATGAATTCAGGAGACAGCTTTATACTATAGAAATAGCATTGTTTACCCTCCGGCTTTTGTCTGGGCCTACTTGAAAATTCAAATCTCTCTCACAGTCATTCCAACCATCCATTGGAAAACAATCTCCATTACGCAATTCAAAACGTTGGTATTTTTTTCCTAATCTCGCTTCTAAAGCGTCGTTTAACAAAGAAAAATTATAATTTTTCTGACCTTCCCCAAAAGTAAAGTGATTTTTATATCCAGATTGCTCGGGAGCTGTTAATGCTATCATGTTTTCTGTGTGGAAAGGCTCTGTTGTTGAACCTGCATTTGTTAGGCCTACTGTTCCTTTTATAAAGAATTAAGCTAAAGATGTTATTATTACTATTTTCATGACACAATCTGAATTTTAGCCTTATAATATAGAATAATTCTAGCTATAAATTTAAAAAAAAATAAAAGAAAATGTAAAAATATCCTCAGAATAATCAGGAAAGAAAAATGATGACGCAACATGATTTTTATATAAATGGAGATTGGGTAAAATCAGAAAGTTCAGTTGAACTCGATGTTATTAATCCTGCTACTGAACAAAGCGTTGCTAAAATTAGACTCGGCAACAAACAGGATGTTGAAAAAGCTGTCCTTGCTGCGCGCCAATCATTTGAAACTTACTCACAAACTTCAGTCAATTTTAGATTAGACCTGTTAACTACCATAAGAGAAATTTATAAACGTAGATTAGATGATGTTGCTCACGCAATTCAGATTGAAATGGGGGCGCCCAATCATCTTGCCTATGGAGCACAAGCCAAAGTCGGTTTGGGGCATCTTAAGGCAGCAATAGAAGCACTGAAATCTCACGAGACAGAATATAAATATGGGGACTTTATAGTTAGACATGAACCTATAGGAGTATGTGGTTTAATCACACCCTGGAATTGGCCAATAAATCAAGTTTTGTCTAAACTAGCTCCATGTCTTGCTTCTGGATGCACCGCTATTTTAAAACCCTCTGAAATAGCACCTCTGTCGTCTCTCGTGATATGTGAAATACTAGATGAAGCAAAAGTGCCTAAAGGTGTTTTTAATCTTATTAATGGCACTGGCGCAGTTGTTGGAGAGGCAATGTCTTCCCATACTGATATTGATATGATGTCGTTTACAGGTTCAACGAAGGCTGGCATTGCTGTAGCTAAAGCATCTGCTGATAGTGTTAAAAGAGTGTGTCAAGAATTAGGAGGAAAGTCGGCAAATATCATTCTTGATGACGAAATATTTGAGAAATCGATTAAGATGGGTGTGCAGGAATGTATGGAAAATACAGGCCAGTCCTGCAATTCCCCAACTCGCATGCTTGTGCCCGTTCATCGAAAAGATGAAGCCTATTCAATCGCTAAAGAGGTGGCCAAGAATATCGTTACGGGAGCCCCCGACGATAATGAGACGAATATCGGACCTGTTGTAAGTGAGGTTCAATTTGAGAGAGTGCAAAAACTTATTCAAGTTGGAATAGAGGAAGGAGCTAAATTACTGACGGGAGGAACTGGAAAGCCAGATGGATTAAAAATTGGCTTTTATGTAAAACCTACAGTTTTTGGTGATGTTAGAAATGATATGACCATTGCACAAGAGGAAATATTTGGACCAGTGCTCTCCATAATACCCTATGAGAACATTAATAACGCAGTATCTATTGCAAATGACACTGATTACGGATTAGCTGCTTATGTATCTGGAAATGATAACGATCAACTACACGGTATTGCCAGACGACTACGTGCTGGACAAATACATCTAAATTATGGTTCAGGTGGAGCAAAAGCGCCGTTTGGAGGTTATAAACAATCTGGAAACGGTCGTGAGAAAGATAAGTGGGGATTAGAGGAGTTTCTAGAGGTAAAAGCTATCATCGGGATATAACACCAAATAATGGATTTAGATTATGGTGATACATAGCTAATCATTTATGAAATGAAATCCTTGTTATAAACTATTGAATATACGCATTATAATAGAAATAAAAATACGTTTATCTGTTTTCTAACTCCTCAAGCAAAAGCATTAATCTCTCCCCAACTGCTGCTTCTTCAAAGCTTTCAACAATACAACCGTCGTTTTCTAACCAAGGTAACTTATAATTGGTAAAAATTTCACTTTTAGGTTTGAATTCAATTGATTTTTCAAAAATACCTATTGGATATGCTCCCATTCCAGGGAATGCCTCTGCTATAGAGACTATTCTGCAGCCGCAAATTGGGCAAAAATGCGCACTTACTTCCATGCCGCTACCACCTAAATAGTTATAAACTGTGGTTTCACCAGTTACTCTTATCTCCTCATCTGCATACAAAGCTGCTATTGCAACTGAACCAAATAGAATTCTGCATCTATTGCAATTACAAAGATTAACCACCATTGGTTCTAATTCGGT
Source organism: uncultured SAR116 cluster alpha proteobacterium (assembly GCA_902625725.1). GTDB lineage: Bacteria > Pseudomonadota > Alphaproteobacteria > Puniceispirillales > Puniceispirillaceae > UBA5951. The sequence goes on from CACOCY010000002.1 coordinate 136,058, forward strand.
CTCTAATTTTACGGCGCCACAATGACAACCACCGGAATGTTTACTCAATTTATTTCTCCAATAAAATTTATGTAATTAACCCCTAATTAAATAGATTTACGTTATTTTCCTATCAGACAAAAACCATGTAATAAAAATTAATTCTCTTCCATAAGATCTCCCATTTACCAAAAAACTCACACCCGAGAGAAGAGATTAATTTAACGAAGAGAAAAAATAATCAAAATATGGTAAATAACTTCGTGCTAAACTTGCTTGGCCCAATAATCTTCAGAATTCTTGAACTCTTGCCATTTTTCTGCTGTCTCAGCTCCCTCTATCATAGATGCACTTGTTCCTGTTAGTACTTTGTGATGATCAATATTTAGTGTTCTAAGCCATCTTTGCTGACCCATTGTAATTGAAACGAAATATCCAATCTCAACAATCTCTGCTTCCGAAAAATACTGATATAATTGTTCCCACAAACTATCATCACACTCTAAATCCCATACAATTGCCTGAGTGTATCTCAAAGCAGCCTTTTGTTTTTCATTATATCTGTCTGATTTTTCAAAATTGAGCAAATCTTTATAATCTTTCTCTATAAGACCTTTATTTTTAGATTGGATTGAACGTTGATTGCCACAATATTCACATTTCACTGAATGTGATACGTATACTCTGCAAAGTTCTTTAATCGTATGTTCGGCAATTCCCTCATGGAAAACCGTTTGCCAAGTGTTTGCAAAAGACCAAAAGGCTGCAGGAACGTGAGCTCTAATTGCTTGGCTTTCTGGCCTTGGTGTGCCTCTAACTTTACATCTCTCTAATTCGGCACGCATGTCTTCATCTTTTATTGTTTCAGGTTCAACATAACTTATACGTTGCGTTGTCATTACACCCTCCAATCCTTAGACCGCATATGGTTAATTTTATGTAAATCAAAAGTTGCTAGCATGATCCACTTTTGAAACAATAGTGCCATAAAAAATGCACAACACAAAGGCAGTTCTTATTTAGGATAGTTTTTTGGAGGAATCCTACAAATAAAAATCATTAAAATAGTATCCTGCATCACCAGTTATGAAAAAAAGGGCCGTTTCTAATATTAAACCAAGTGTCAAAGCAGCAAAAAATCGAATGCGGTCTGATATATCAAATTTAATAAATATTGGTCGGCTTAAGTAATAAAAAAAAATAAAAAAAAGACCTGTCATAAAATTCCTTTATAAATTTACTTTGGGTTTAAGAGGCTTTTGAGAGTCTCCTCAAACTGTGATTAATTAAAATGACAAATAAACTATCATATTTTATTTTTAACCTATTTTTGAATCCTCTTTGAAAAAGAGTCAAAATTTTTATCATATTTCATACATGGAGGTAATTTTATTTTTAATAAAATAAAAAATAATATAGTCTATTTTTATAGCTTTAATTATTATAGCTGTGCTTATAAAATAAGATGAAATTCCAAAAATTGAAACAAAGTATCAGTATTTCTATGAATGAAAATGTTGTAAAATTAGAAAATAATTTCAATCAGGTTATAGAACGCAAAATTGCAGTCATATTTGTTACAGACGTTGTTGGCTTTAGTAAATTAATGGAGATTAGTGAGGATAAAACATTAAAGAGTTTTAGGGCCTGTAGAGATATATTAGATAATTTATTTTCAGAGCATGGTGGAAGGATTTTTAATACTGCTGGAGATTCCGTTTTAGCAGAATTTCAGAGTGCAGTTTCAGCGGTTGTTTGTGCAAGTGAATTTCAGAAACTTATAAAAGAAAGAAATGATACATTAACAAATGATTATAAAATATATTTTAGAGTTGGTATTAATATGGGAGATGTTATCGTCGAAGGAGAAAATCTTTATGGTGACGGTGTTAATGTTGCAGCAAGATTAGAGGCTCTTTCTCAGTCGGGTGGAGTTTGTTTATCTAAAAGTATAATGGACTTTGTAAATAAAAAAACAGAATTTCTTTTCAATGATTTAGGAGAACAAAAAGTAAAAAATACTATTGTCCATGCATTTGATCTTAATAATCCTGATTTAGAAAAGCGTTCTAATATTGATGAAACTGTTACTGCTGCTGCATCTGCAAAAATTAAAGAAGGTAGCGTGCCACCAACCATTGCTGTTTTACCTTTTATAAATTTGAGCACTGATCCAGAGCAAGAGTTTTTTGCGGATGGGATAACAGAAGATACAATCTCTTATTTTTCAAAATCAAAGACATTTCCAGTCGTTTCATTGAATTCAGTTTTGAAATATAAGAACACAAAAGAATCAACAAAAGATATAGCGAATGATTTAAACGCAAATTATTTGGTACAGGGTAGCATTCGAAAAGGTGGAAATAAAGTAAGAATATCGGTGAAACTTACAGATGTACTTGAAGATATTCAAATTTGGTCTCAAACTTGGGATAGAATTTTAGACGATGTATTTGAAGTGCAGGATGAAGTATCACAAAAGGTTTCTGCTCTAGCTCAGCCAGTAATCATAATTAACGAACAAAATACGTTAAATAATAAGAAACTGGAGATTTTTAGCGCTTGGGATGAATATCTTCATGCATTAAACTCTTATGACAAAAATGGCGAGGCTAAAATTGTTGAAGAAAAAATCAAATATATTTACGAGGCAATAGAGCATGCAGAAAAATCGATCGCACTCGATAACAAATTAACCGATGCGTATAATGTTCTTGCATCAAGCTTATTTTTTCTAAGGTTAGAATCTTCTCTTCAACATGACCGAGAGAAAAATGAAACCAGATTTAAAAGGGTTGCTGAAATAAGTTATAGCCTTGACCCCAACAATCCTGATTCTGTAATGAATATGGCATATTTGTATCGAATATCAGATGATGAAGTCAAATATCGGGAATTTGTTTACAAAGCAGTTGAAATAAACCCCCATCATCCGAGGTCATTATCAGCAAAAGGGATGCTTTATTTAAATGAGTGTGATTATGATAATTCAATTGAGTTATTGAATAGGGCTTATGAAACCAACCCAAAAACGGTGCCTTTTTTTGAAATTATGCTCTTATTCTGTCATTTAGGGAAGAATGATTGGAATAGTGCTCATCAGTCGGTAGATAGAAGTATGCGAGAAAACGATCATAGCAGGTTTCATGCTTTTAAAGCTATTATTTTAGCACATGAAGGTAAGATTGAAGAGAGCAAACTATGGCTTGAAAAATATCAGAAAAATAGACCAGAGATTAAAACATTAGAGGATTACGAGAAAGTGGTTCCAGGCGTGAACCAAGAGGTCAAAAATATTTTATTGGATGGAATACGAAAAGCAGGCCTTGAGTAATTAAAGGAAATAAGTGAAATCAATTAGTTAAATATCAATATTTAAGTCTATTCTTATAAGTGTAATCTGGTTGAGCTTTTTGTCTTAACCACTATCAATATTTTTCTAATAAACGGCAATTATAGTCGCACTGAGAACTTTTAATGATAAAGATCATAACTATTGCTATTTTAAAGAATTACCCAACTAATGAAATCTCTGACATTACAGGTATCAAATGCTAAAGAAATGTCTAGCAATTTTAGAATTATTATTTTTTCTTTTAGGCATAAGCCTGCCTTTAATAGTCGTACAGGAGTTCTGGTTTTTTAGGAATGAAATTTCACTCATTAATATAGTAATAGGCCTGCTCATGAATGGTGAATACCTGCTAAGTACCGTAATAACCGTTTTTGGCGTGATAGTTCCATTAATTAAGATTACAGGCAGATTATTGAGTATTCCGTCCTTAAATAAGCTTCCATTACACAAATTTTCTATGTTAGATATATTCTTGATGAGTTTCGTCATATTTGCGAGTAAATTTTCTTTAATATTTAACGCAAAAATTGAAATTGGTTTTTATTTTCTTTTAGGGTCCATTTTAATTGGACTTCTACAGTTGGTCTTTTTCACTCATAAAAACTCTCACTCTTAAAAAAGTTTAAATACATCTAATATTCAAAATTCCTATCAGTTCTGGAAATACGTTTGCTAAACTGTTTTTTTAAATCGCTTTTACCTAAAAAATTATTACTTTTATAATATTGTCACCAAACAGAGATAGGAGAGAAAAAGCGTAATTTCTTTGAACAAATGACTTGCTGGAGAAGAAAGCTTACTTTGTCATATGCGCAATCTAGTTGAGACAAGAAATAAATAAAAAGAATGTCTTATACTGTGTTTTTATTAAGATATTAGTTAATAAACTGCGAAAAGCGCTTCTATAAAAAAATATAATAAATATCGTGGAGCAAGATGGACTACGGATAGGCAAGTCTTTACAGTAACAAAATCTAAAAACGCCAAAAGGGAAAAAAGAGTCTTTTCGAAAAGTATACAAAAGCGTGGAATGAAAAAAATATTTCTGCCTTTGTGGAGTGTCATCATGATGATTATGAGTTAGTTATTCACTCAACTGGAGAAGTCAAAAAGATGGAGGATATAGACTGGGATCAAATGATGGAATGGATAGTTGCTGCGAACGTAGAAAAACATCGCTGTATTTATGAAAATGACAACATAATCGTAGAGCATCAAATACTTAGTTATGGATCAGGTGATAGAGAAGCACTGATGCTAGTACATCAGCTAAAGGATGGATTAATGTAGCGAACAGAAACCGGAGCAACCTCGTTATCTACAAAAAGCTGACCCCACCCTTTTTATGAACCACAAAAACTGCACTCTCATTCCTATCTTATGCGAAGTACAACATCATAAACGGGAACAAAACTAGCACGATATGATTTTATAAATTTAATCATCTTATAATTTGTTTTATTCAAGAGTTCTGATTTTGCACCAGAATATCTTTTTGGCCAAAATATATCTTTGAAGAAATACATTTAATATCTTGTACTAATTGAAGAAATTTGGTCGGAGCGGCGGGATTCGAACCCACGACCCCTACACCCCCAGTGTAGTGCGCTACCAGGCTGCGCTACGCTCCGTCGTCCAATATGTTAAACTTTAAAAGCAGATTTAATAAAAAATGAGCTATTTAGAGAACTTAGAGATAAGCTCCCCTAACCTTGATTCACTATCTTTAAGTACCTTCAATATTTTTTCACTAACTTCTGAATCTTCTGTAAACCTCATTGAAGTATGCAAACTATTGGCGCTATCCTTTACAATAGCTGATTTCTTGCTTTTCACTTCTGTTTTTTCTGGATTGGATTTTATATTAAGTTTAAGAACTTTTTGCGCACCCTTTATAGTGTAACCCTCTTGATACAAAAGTGTTCTTATTTGGTTCAGCACCTCAATATCCTCTGAACGATAATAACGTCTTCCTCCACTGCGCTTTATAGGCTTTACTTGCGTAAATTTAGTCTCCCAAAATCGGAGTACGTGTGACGGAACGTCCACTTTTTTTGATACTTCTGATATTGTTTTGTATGCGCCAACCGATTTCTCAGTTATCATTTGTTTACCCTTTGACGCAAAGAAATGGAGGGGTGAAAAGATAATACGCGTCGGGGTGTAATACGTGCTTCTATCCCAGTTTTAGGATTTCTTCCAATTCTCTCTTTTTTTGAACGAACACTAAATGTTCCAAAAGATGACAACTTAACATTCTCACCATTAATAAAACAATCAGTCATTTTTTCAAGAACGTCCTCAACCAGTTGAGAGGATTCATTCCTAGAGAGCCCAACTTCTAAGTGCACAGCCTGTGCTAGATCCGATCTTGTTAATGTTTTATTCATAAATTAAAAATTAACATCGTCATTTAAGCAAGTCAACTCTTTGAAATTTTGTGTGGTTTTTACAATTAATCTGGACGACCATATCTAACCAGACTGGCGCCCCAGCTTAAACCACCTCCAATTGCTTCTAATGCCAGTAAATGGCCAGATTTAATTTTTCCACTCGTTACCCCATAATTAAGTGCTAATGGTATAGAAGCAGCAGATGTATTTGCGTGAGCAGACACTGTTTTAATAACTTTCTCATCTGGTAAATTAAGTTTTTTTTGCATCGCATTGATAATTCTTATATTAGCTTGATGAGGAACAAGCCAGTCAATATCACTGGAAGTTAATTTTGCCAGTTTCAATACTTCATCCATTGCATCCGCAAGCTTTTCGACAGCGTGCTTGAATACGTCGCGTCCTTTCATTTTCACGTGACCGACAGTTCCAGTAGTAGATACGCCACCATCAACATATAATATATCCCTATACCGACCATCTGAATATAGTTTATTAGCTAAGATACCAAAGCCTTTGTTGCTATTATCTGTCTGTAACACCACTGCGCCAGCACCATCACCAAATAAAACGCACGTTGACCGATCCTTCCAATCTAGCAATTTTGTGAAAGTTTCAGCGCCTATTACCAATGCCGTTTTCCCCTGACCAGAACACATTAAACCGTTTGCGACGGTGAGAGCATAAACAAAACCTGCACATACTGCCTGAACATCAAATGCAAATGCATTTTCAGCACCAAGCTTTTGTTGAACTATTGTGGCCGTTGATGGGAAAGTATAATCTGGAGTTGTGGTAGCTAGAATTATACAATCTATGTCAGTTATAGTAACCCCTGCACTTCTCAGAGCCTGATTAGCAGCTTTTACAGCTAAGTCTGACGTAAGTTCGTCTGAACTTGCTTTCCTTCTTGAAACAATTCCTGTTCGCTGCCTAATCCAGTTATCATCCGTATCCACAAATTGACTTAATTCGTCATTAGTGAGAATTTTTTCTGGCAAATAGGCGCCTACCCCTGTCATTAAAACCTGTTTCATAAAATATATACTTTAGTCTGCCTTACTTTGAATAACTTGTTCTGCTGCGGAGATTGATTCATTAACATTTGGGATGAACTCATGTTTTACCAAGTCGCAAGCGACCTCTATCGCATTTGAGAAACCCACAGAATCCGTACCTCCATGGGATTTAACACAAACACCATTTAAACCCAACAAAATAGCACCGTTGTAATAGCGCGGGTCAATAGTTCTTCGCATTTTCATAAAAGCATTTCGCGAAAGCAAAAAACCAATCCTGCTAAAAATTGAACTTCGAAATGTTTGTCTTAAATGATACATGAAGAACTTAGCTGTACCTTCCGCTGTTTTGAGAGCTATATTACCAGTAAATCCGTCTGTTACTATCACGTCGGTATTCCCTTTTATAATATCAGAACCTTCAATAAAACCGACATAATTTAGATTTAATGTTTTATTTGATAGACTTGTTCCGGCTCTTCTCAAGTAATCAAACCCTTTTTGGTCCTCCTCACCCACATTAAGAATGCCGACTGATGCTCTTTTTTTACCTGTTATTGCTGAACAAAATGAGGCTCCCATAATTCCAAATTGAACTAAATTTTTTTCATCCACCTCTATATTTGCACCAAGATCAAGCATGCAACACAACCCTTTTAATGTAGGTATAAACCCTGCAATGGCAGGTCGAGTAACGCCACTAATCATCCTTAATTGTAATTTAGATATGGCCATCAACGCGCCTGTATTTCCTGCTGATACAATAGCATCAGCATTTTCCATTGCTACCTCATTTACAGCCAACCACATTGACGTCTTTTTACCATGCCTTAGTGCCTGTGCAGGTCTCGCGTCTGATGCTACAGTTTCGTCTGCATGAATGATCTTAGCATCACTCAAATTTTTGTATTTTTTGATAAGAGCTTTAAGTTTTCTAGTCTCACCAATAAAACTCAAATTTAAATAAGGATGTCGTTTACGTGCTATGCTTGCACCTGCAATCACGATATCTGGCGCGTTATCGCCACCCATAGCGTCTAAAGCAATTCTTACATTTGATGACACTTTGTAAGACTCCTTTTTTTTATCAAGAACAAAAATTCAGTTGCTTCACTTTTTAAAAACAGCAAGTTTGTCGAACGGATTAACTTTCTTGTCTTGACTTCCAAAACATTGCGCTTCAGGGGCATTTTTAATCTTTGGAAAAGATTCTGCCTCTACTCCAATTATTTGTGCTATCAACTCTCCAATTTCTAACATACTTGTTTCGAGAACTTCTATGTGAGGAGCACCCACATTAATCTCATTGATTACCGAGACGCTCTTGTTTTGGAGAACATATCTTTCTTCTAACTCTATATCCAGTATTTCTTTTACAGGTTTCCCGGTGACTACACAACTTTGTGTTATCTGAGCCTGCAAGTTCCCTGTCAACTCCCAGCTATCCTCGAAAAACTTTATAATAATCACAGATAGGATCACTTCTGATATATTTAGAAAGTTAAACCTATTCTTCAGTTGTAAACAGGCGTCGCCATCTAGCATTCCTATAAGTTTAAATCTAGGATTACCATTATTTATCGATAAAAGGTCTATGTTTTTATCAAATTTCAATATTTGCATGACCCATCTCTTTAAGTGTCGTTGTGAACCTCTGTTAAACAACCCGAAATTAAATCATTTATATCAAATTCATCTGACATAACATGATCCATTTTTAAACTTTTAATTTTGTGGTGAATTTTCAAAACCAATTTGGTGATACTACTATCTTTGGTAACTTTACCATCTTGACGATATAAATTTCTAGAAAGAGTATCTGCAAGTAATGATGCATCTTTATTTTCTATACTTTTTGAGTAATTAGTTAATCTTCCTATAAAACTCTCTGACATGATTTTAACCCTTTTTCCTACTCCTAAGTCTCCCGCTCCCATTTCGCGTAAAGTTAAATCTATATCTTTGAACATCGCATCAAATAAAAGTTGGTTAAATGTTTTTGTTCGTTGAGTGTCTTGACTTAACTTTTGCATAAAAATACTAATTATGAGGCAAAGCATATCAAACCTTCCATCAAAAGTGTCTGCCACCTCAAATTCAGTATAGAATTCAGGCCTCCTGCTTGCTTGCAGACATTTATAGTATGTTTTTTGATGTAGATCTAATTCAGTTTGTGGAGTCCTGAACAAAACGTTAGATATCTTGTTAATAAACGTTTTTTCCATTACAAATCATCCTTATAATATATTGACTTTAGCTAAAGAAGTAAGCACTCATCAAAATGACAATGCAGGAAACCGCAAATGAATAAAATTAAATTGTTCCCAGTATACATTCATATTTGCTACAAAGAACCCAAAATTATATGTATTTTATTCAGAAAATACAGACTGTTATGCGGCAATATTTGTTCAGCTTTAGCGCTATTATTTTTTTTATCATGCTCGGCGCAAGAAACCACTCATGGAAATCAAATTGATAAAATTAATATAGACAAGATTCAGATTGGAATTACAAGCAAAAAAGACCTTCAACTAATTTTAGGACCTCCTAGTTTTAAGGGAAGCTTTGATTCTGGAAAGCTATATTATTCTAATGTTCGAAGACAATCCCCTCTTGGAAGACAAGCTGTTATAAATTCTAGTGAATTATTCGTGTTCGCTTTTGATAAAAATGATATCCTTCTTGATATGAACACCCTTCAAGAATTACCGAATTCAATAGATTATGACGCAGAAAAAACCGATGCCCCTGGAGTTCAACTAGGTATTTTAGAACAAATATTTTTTAACCTTCAACGAAGACAAAGTACAGAATAAGTTTTGCTAAATATAACGACTAAATTTTATTTTTTGTTCATTGTTTAAAAGAAGATAATATTTCATTTTGTCTTAACAATTTTGCATTTTTATCTAAAATCGCATTAATAAAGCCAATATCACAATTATAGGCATCGGCTATAGCTATGTATTCTGCCAATATCACCTTAGTAGGTGTTTTCATTACAAATTTGAGCTCACAAATTGCCACAAAAAGTATTGTAAATTCAGCTTTTGATAATCGCTCTACACTCCAACCAGAACTAAGTGAGCGAGATATTAACTCTTCAACCATTGGTCTATTTATATCAAAACTGAACACTAATTGCTGAAAGTGAGAAATATCTATTTCTTTTACGTGCAAATCTTCTGCAACATCAGGCGCATAGTATTCAAGAAAGTCAGTAAAAGTTATTTCCGATATGTCCTCCACAAATAAACGTTGAAAACTGAATTGAACCGCTGCTATACGTGCAGCACTCTTTTGACGCATAGGAATTGGATAATTTTTTATTTTAAAATGATTGTCATTCATTGACTGTAATGTTCTTTAATTGAGTGCATCCTAATAGCCGCAAGCGCAGCATCCCCACCCTTATTTTTTTTTGAGATGAGTGCACGCTCCCATGCCTGTTCTTGATTTTCAACTGTAATTATTCCATTCCCTATAGCAAGAGATTTCTCTATGGAAAGTAACATTAATCCTCTTGCTGACTCATTGCTAACCGTATCATAGTGAGTGGTCTCACCCCTAATTATACAACCGAGAGCAACAAAACCAAGAAAAAGCCCTGTATTCGCAGCCAAAGCAATAGCCGCAGGTATTTCAAGTGCACCTGGCACTTCCAAACGTTCATAATTAAAATTGTTATTTTCTAACTGATGTATGGCACCTTCAACAAGACTGTCTACTATATCATTATAAAATCTAGCTTCAATGATAAGAAATTTATTAATCATCTTTATCCTTTATATTGTCTATATTTTATAAAATTTAAACCATGGAAATAGGTTCCCAACCAGATATAGTTAAACCATAACCCTCAAGTGCTATTATATTTGGTCTCGAATTAGTTAATAAAATCATATCCCGTACGTCTAAGTCACCAAGAATTTGTGCTCCAACTCCATAGTCGCGAAGCTCCGGACTATTCACTTTTTCTTGTTCTGTTCCAATTCTAGAAGCGATTAGACTAGATATACTACTAGAATTAGATTCCCGTAATAAGACAATAAGACCTCTTCCTTTTTTAGCAATTATATTCATAGCCTCGTGTAACTCTCCAAATACTCTTTGTTGGTTTGTTTCAGCTAAAACATCTACCATCATATCGAGTGCATGCATCCTTACCAAAACAGGTTCATTTGATAAAAAGTCTCCTTTTAGTAGGGCTATATGCTCTACGCCAGTTATATCATTCTGATAAACCATCATTCTCCAATCACCACCAAAACTTGAATTTATGATAGTCTCAGATATTCTGGAGACAAGGGTCTCATTACCTCTACGCCATGCAATTAAATCTGCGATTGAGCCGATTTTTAACGAATGCTTTTTTGCAAAAGTAATTAAATCTGGCAATCTTGCCATCCTACCATCATCATTCATAATTTCACATATCACTCCGCTTGCATTTTTTTTTGCAGCTTTAGCGATATCTATAATTGCCTCGGTGTGTCCTGCCCTTACAAGGGTTCCTCCGTCACGAGCAACTAATGGAAAAATATGACCCGGAGTAGTAATGTCATTAAGAGTGGCGTTTGGTTTAATTGCTACCTTAATGGTATGAGACCTGTCGTGAGCAGAAATACCTGTGGTTACACCCTCTCTTGCTTCTATAGATACAGTAAATGCTGTGGCATGACGTGACTCATTTCTTCGCTCCATAAGACTCAGGCTCAATTCATCAGCTTTCTCTCGTGTTAGTGCAAGACATATTAAGCCTCTACCATGTGTAGCCATAAAATTAATTGCGTCTGCGGAGGCATATTCAGCTATAACACACAAGTCACCTTCGTTTTCTCTGTCTTGATCATCAACAAGTATAAATAATTTACCAGCCTTTGCGTCGGCTATAACTTCATCAATTGGGTTTATACCTATTGCATTAAATTCAGACACAATTTGGTTCCTTTTTTCAATTCTTAGTTTAATTCGATTGTTAACTTTTTGTTTCTAATAATCTAGCAACATAACGAGCCAACATATCCACTTCAAGGTTTGCTGTATCTCCAACCCTGTTAAATCCTAGTGTAGTTTCTTGCCAAGTATGTGAAATAATATTGACCTCAAAGCTCCTATCAATCACTGAATTGACTGTCAAAGATATTCCGTCGATGGCAACAGAACCTTTAGTAGCGACAAGACCTTTTATCATATCATCTACTAGAAATTTTATCCGAAACGAATCCTTTTCTTGCTTTATCTGAGAAATAGTAGCAACACCATCAACGTGACCAGAAACAATGTGTCCTCCTAACTCATCGCCAAATTTTAGAGATCTCTCTAAATTTATTTTTTTTCCAGTCTGCCAATTTTGAAGAGTAGTAACACTAACAGTTTCCATTGAAGCCGCAACATCAAAAAAATTACTTCCAAGCTTTAACACAGTTAAACAAATGCCTGAACACGCAATTGAGGCCCCAATCTTTATATCACTTGTATTCCAGCTAGTTTTTATTCTCAATTGCCAATCACCCTGCTTTTTCAGGGAGACAACCTCGCCAATATCCGTAATTAACCCTGTAAACATTTACTATTTCTGCAATTTCCAAATTTTAACAATATCGTCAACTAGATTAAATTGTTTTGACAACATATAGAACGAAGGCGGTAAAAATTCTACAGTTTGTTCTGTATTCATTATGGAAAGCCCACTTCTTAATTTCTTTTGACTGATTATTTCGATGAATTCATCTACGCTTTTCATAGATAAAAGTGAAGCTAGTAATCGTGGACCGGGTTCCACTAAAACATGACCTATCCCTTGGTTTAGTAACGCTCTAAAAATATTTTCTAGTTTATATTTACTACCCATTACTATGAGACTAATTTTTTTGTGTGTTTTTTTTTTATAAATCCAGTGTGTTTCAATTGGTTTATTTTGTGTTACAATAATGAGAGGGTGTATGCTACTTGTCTTTACAAGCATGCTTGACTCACTTATTTCTAATTCTCTATCCAATACTATTCTCGTAGTATAAGTCTTTAAACCATTAATTCTACTTGTTAAAATCGGATTATCGATTAATGCTGTCCTTTGACTTATTAATACAGCATCCACCCTGCTTCTTAAATCATGCACAAAAGCAGCGGATGTCTTATTAGATATTTGGCCGCCTTTTCCTTTAGCTTCACTTATAAATCCATCAAGGCTATGCGCAATTTTGATGGTAATATATGGTCGATCACTTTTTTGAGATTTCTGATTATTCTGAAAATAACCATTTCTAGCCAGAAACGAGGGCATATAATTTCTCACTTCTTCCTGCATTAGACCCACTTCCACTTCGAGACCAGCCTTTTTTAAAAATTGAATTCCTGATCCATTAACCCTAACATCAGGATCTAATTGGCCAATTACTACTTTCCTTATTCCCGCCTTTATAATAGCTTCCGCGCAGGGCGGTGTTTTACCATAATGAGAGCACGGTTCCAAGGTAACATAGAGGGTTCCTCCCACAGCTTTTTGACCAGCATTTTCTATCGCTATCGTCTCTGCATGCGGCCGGCCACCCTTCTCCGTGAAACCACTCCCACATATTAATCCGTTGACATCAACAATAACACAGCCCACATTAGGATTTTCTGCGGTAAAACCTTGTGATTTTTGGCTTAATGTAATAGCAAATTTCATCCATTTTTTGTCTATATCCTCTATATAAGATGAAACAATCACTTTTTTAACTCATTAACGAATTCCTCAAATTCTTCGGGGTCAGCAAAATTTCTGTAGACAGAAGCGTATCTTATGTAACCAACCTTATCAAGTTTAGACAAAGCCTTCATAACAAGCGATCCGATGTATTCCGAAGCAATGTCAGGTTCACCTGTTGATTCAAGCTTCTTTACTATTTCATTGATATCAATATCTATTCTTTCTGGCGCAATATCTCTTTTACGTAAAGCAACATTGAAAGACTTTGCTAACTTATCTCTATCGAATAATGCTTTACTACCGTCTCTTTTAATAACAGATACCTCGCGTAACTGTACTCTTTCAAAAGTAGTGAATCTTGCATCACAACGATTACATTGCCTACGTCTTCTAATTGCTGTTCCGTCTTCCGATGGACGTGAATCTTTTACCTGTGTATCTTCTGATTTACAAAATGGGCATAACATTTAACGCAACCTGTTTCTTATCAAATGTCCTATAGCAATTATTTGCGATTAATAAATGGGAAAACGCTGACATAAATCAAATATTTGCTTTCTAGCCTTCTTTTCTGCAATTGAGTTATTACTCTTATTAGAGGAAAGTGCATCAAGCACATCTCCTATAATATGACCAACTTGCTCGAATTCTGCTAAACCTAATCCCCTTGTGGTACCTGCGGGCGTACCTAGTCTGATACCAGAAGTAATCATTGGCTTTTCAGGGTCGAAAGGCACTCCATTTTTGTTACAGGTTATGCCAGCAGCCTCCAGGCTGACCTCAGCAATATTTCCTGTGAGTCCTTTTGGTCTTAAATCAACTAACAGGAGATGGGTATCTGTTCCATCGGATACTAGTTCTAGACCACGTTTTTTTAGCACTTCTCCCAATTTAATAGCGTTATTAATCACAGATTGAATGTATAATTTAAAATCTGGTTCCAAAGCCTCTTTGAACCCAACAGCTTTACCGGCTATTGCGTGCATCAATGGCCCCCCTTGCAATCCAGGAAAAACAGCAGAATTTATTTTTTTTCCAAGCTCAACATTATTAGAAAGAATAATACCCCCTCTACCAGCTCTCAATGTTTTATGGGTTGTAGAAGTGACAATATCTGCGTATGGGACAGGATTTGGGTGTAAACCAGCGGCAACCAAACCCGAAATATGGGCCATATCAACCATTAATAATGCACCAACCTCATCAGCAATCTCACGAAATTTTGAGAAATCGATTTGCCTTGGATAAGCAGATGCACCCGCTAATATCATTCTTGGTTTATGCTTTTTTGCAATATCACGCACCTCGTCAAAATCAATTAAATCTGTTTGTCGACTTACACCATATTGAACGGCATTAAACCATTTTCCAGAAAGGTTTGGAGCACTGCCGTGTGTGAGATGTCCACCAGACGCTAGAGACATTCCTAAAACAGTATCGTTTGGTGACAACAAAGCAAGAAATACGGCTTGGTTTGCTTGAGCTCCAGAATGAGGTTGAACGTTTACAAAATCGCAATCAAATAATTTTTTAGCTCTTTCAATTGCCAGTGTTTCTACAACATCTATATATTCGCAACCACCATAATAACGCTTTCCAGAGTAACCCTCAGCATATTTATTTGTTAAAACGGAGCCTTGCGCTTCAAGCACAGATGAAGATACAATATTTTCTGACGCAATCATCTCTAATTGGTCTTGTTGACGAACTAATTCATGCTGTATTGCCTCCGCAACGGCCGGATCCCCAACAGCTAAATTATCAAAAAACATTTCTCTATCCTGTCGCATTCTTTGTCTCCTGCGGTTTTAATTGTTTTTAAGACTTACCAAGTTTTTCTATACGTTTACGATGTCGACCCTCTAAAAAGGGGGTTTTAAGAAATAAACTTACACAAGAGAGTGCAATTAACTCGCCAACTAATCGTTCACCGAAGATGATGACATTAGCATCGTTATGTTCACGTGACAATCGGGCTGTTGTCTCATCATGAACTAACGCTCCCCTTATCCAATCGTAACGATTTACTGCTATGGACATT
This sequence comes from uncultured SAR116 cluster alpha proteobacterium, assembly GCA_902625725.1. Lineage (GTDB taxonomy): Bacteria > Pseudomonadota > Alphaproteobacteria > Puniceispirillales > Puniceispirillaceae > UBA5951. Next base: position 151,542 of record CACOCY010000002.1, read on the forward strand.
CCTATTCCAGAGCCGCAAATTAGTATTCCTTTCGTATTAGATTGTGTCATCAAATTAGCTAATTTAGCTGCGTAATCTGGATAATCCACTGAATTGTCAGCGTTTTTAGGCCCAAGGTCGATAAAATTTATTCCATCTGCTTTCAATTGCCTGACTATAACTGATTTAAGATTCACACCACCATGATCGCTTGCTATTAATACCTTTAATGTCAACACTTATCCTTAGTTGTAAATTTAATCATAAATTTATAGAAATACTTTTATATTTTATACGAATGTTCAGAACGCTCAATTAATTATATATAAAATTTTATTCCACCATACAATAATAAATCTTTTTTCTGGTGACAGTAATAGGTCTATCCATTATCTTTATATAAATCGGAACTAATTGAAAAGTGGGTCCGAGTTTAGGGAGAAAACGCACTATATTTAGTGTTGTAGAAAAAACAAGGCACTAAGCCTTGTTTTTTTTTATCTAAATGAAAAAACACCCGATTCGATTACTAGTTTCAAAATAATAAAAAAGAAGCCTGAAATAACAGTTGCTGCTATTACTTTTTTAAAAATACTTGGATTGGCAGGTGCTGAGCTAGCATGACCTTTTGCAGGTTTTTCAGGTGGAGCGCTTCCAAAGGGAAGCGCCATCAAAAAAGTCCACCACCAAAGTAATATATAAACAACAACCGATGACACCAAATCCACTGTAAATAACCTCTTAAGTTACCCAGCAAAACGAATTACGTGAGCGTGAACCTTTGGTCTGATACGAAACCGCGATTTAGTAGCACTCTTTACTTTTCCAATGATCATTGCTTCAATAGCACTATCATCTTCAAGTACATTTATATTAGCTTTTTCAAGTTTGTTATCCACCATCATACTTATACTAGCTAAATAATCTCCTTCTTCTTCCATAATGCAAACTCCGTCTTGAGTTACAGTTGGAGCCTGCATTAGAGTGCCCATCTGGTCTAATAAAACTGAAACACTTACAGAACCATTCCAGAGCATCTGTCTCCTGGAACGTAACATGTCAGATTGTAAATCAACAACATTACCTGACACATGAGTGAATTGAGACACCTGAATGTTATCTATCACCTTTGCTTCACGATTTTGAAAACTAATTACATTTCCATTTTCTGGAATTAAAATTTGCGCAATCTGGCAGGAATTCGCCAACTTTGCATGTGCTTCAAGGTGTCTCACAGTTCCATGCACGGGTATAGCAATTTTTGGCTTGATAATATTATATAAATCTACTAATTCGTCTCTGGCAGGATGTCCAGATACATGAACTGGAGCATCTTCATCGGTTACTATTTTTATTTTTCTCCGTAGAAACAAATTTTGTACTTTAGCTATTGCATTTTCATTACCTGGAATCTGCCTTGAAGAAAAAATTACAGTATCTCCGATTTTTAGTGTAATGTTTTCATGCGTGCCATTGGCTATTTTCGCAAGTGCAGCACGTGTCTCTCCTTGAGAACCAGTACAAATTATCACTAAATTTTTTCTTGGTATTAAACCAACATCTTGCTCTGAAATAAATTCTGGTAAATCGGTAAGATAACCCGTATCTCTTGCAGCAGAGATAGCACGATGAAGCGCACGTCCAACAACGCATACATGTCTATCATTAGCTTTTGCAGCAAAGACGATTGATGCAATTCTAGCCACATTGCTAGCAAAACAGGTTACAGCTATCGTATATTGGGCATCTCTTATAACTTTGGTTAAACCCTCACAAGCAACGGCCTCCGAGGGTGTTCTACCATTAACCAAAGCATTGGTTGAGTCACCTATTAAGGCGAGAACCCCTTCATCTCCTATCTCTTTTAGTCTATTAACATCAGTTTTACCACCGAGCATTGGTGACTCGTCAAGCTTCCAATCTCCTGTATGTAATATGTTACCGTTATCTGTTTTTAAAATGACCGCTGATGGGTCAGGTATCGAATGAGCTAAGGCAACAAATTCTATTGTGAAGGCACCAAAACTATAGTCCGTATTATATTTAATCTCATTTAATTCCATACAATCTAATATATTTGCGTCTGATAACTTACGTCTCAATAGGTTTAAGGTAAATGATGTGCCATAAATAGGTACGCGAAGTTTATCCCATAAAAATGGTATTGCACCGAAATGATCTTCATGTGCATGGGTTAGAATTATTGCTTTAATGTTTTCTTTGTGTTTCTCTGCAAATTTTATGTCTGGCAAAATTACGTCCACACCAGGAATTGCCTCATCACCAAAAGTTATACCAAGGTCAATCATCAACCAATCAGATTTATAATGGTACAAATTCACATTCATTCCGATTTCACCTGAGCCCCCCAGCGGAACATAGATAAGTTCATCTTTTGAAAAGTTCATCTATATAAATCCGTTATTTTCAGCAATTTCATGTAGCCCTAATAATGTTAGGTCTTTTTCCTGTCTATTAATTAGTTCGCTATAGGGTAAATACAATCCTGCTAACCCTCCTGTAGCTATTATTTCGAAGTTACTATCTGCTTCACTTTTTATTTTATTAATAATTCCCTCTATTAAACCAACATATCCCCATATAATCCCAGACCACATTGCATCTTGGGTATTTTTACCTATTATAGGAACCCTATCCGGATATTTATTAATATTTATATTGGGAAGTTTTGACGCGACTTTACTAAGTGCTTGTAAAGAAAGGTTGACGCCAGGCGCAATTATACCACCGCTATAAATCGGCCTGCCGTAAACAATTTTTACAATGTCAAAAGTGGTGGCCGTGCCAAAATCAACAATAATCACATCTGAATTTGCTAATGTTGAACCAGCAACAGCATTAACAATTCTATCCTCTCCAACTTGCGATGGGTCAGGCACGTCTATATCTATCGGCAGTTTTATTGACGGGTCAGAAATTGAAGCAAAAGGGATCGAAAAGGAACTTTCTAGGAAGCTAAAACAAGCAGATGCTTCGTTAACAACAGAAGCAAAAATAACGTATTTTATTTGATTTGGTGAGATATTTATATTCCCCAACTGTTCAAGAAGCTGAGACAAAAAATCTTTTTTATTGATAGTGGTAAATGTCTTAACACGCCAACAATGAAATAATTTAGAGTCCTTAAAGATACCAAAAACTACGTCTGTATTTCCACAATCAATTACGAGAAGCATTTACCTCTCCCATCAGCACCACGTCTCCAACAGTGATGAGATGAACATTACCATCGATATCTACTAAATTTAACCGCCCATCTGGTTCCAAAGCATCACAAATACCAGTAACAGACCTGTCAGATAATTTGACTGTAAGCTCCCTACCTATAATTTTGGATTTGTCTTGCCATCGTGCTATTAAGGGAGCCGGTCCACAATCTTGCCAAATTGAATACAGACCCTCTAAAATCAAAAGATAAGAAGTTGCAAGTTTATCTGCTTTTGGTATGCTCGATTGATATTTAGCTATATCAGTTGATAGCACTTTTGAATCAGATAAATCTGGAGCATTTTTTAAATTTATTCCACATCCGATTATCGCATGAGTTCCATCACCCTCAAGCAATATACCACCCATTTTTCTGTTTTCTGCCATTAGATCATTGGGCCATTTCAAGGAAACAGGCACGTCAGGACAAATTGTGTTTATTGTCTGCATAGCTGCAAGAGAAGCAACGAATGATAATGTTGGCCATTCAGATTGAGGTCGTTTTGGTGAAAGGATAACCGATAAATACATCCCATCATTCTTCCGTGAAATCCATACGCGCCCCATACGCCCACGTCCCTGAGTTTGTTCTGATACAAGAAATGCATTTCCCTCTGGAAGGAGTTCCGAGTTTTTAATAAATTCCTTTGCCAAGTCTAATGCTGAGGTAGCCCTTTCCGTAGAGTGAAGTTCCCACTTTTTCGAATTCTGTTCAGTCATAAAATCCCTCATTACAAAATACCGTATACAGAAAAGTTCTGTGAAATAACATAACTCCACTCACGGAGAGGGCCAACAATAAGCAGAAATAATACTGTTACGATTATCGACAATGAGAGAATTATCATATTTTCTGTAGGAGCTCCCTCATCTAAAGGCTGATCAACATCTTCAAAATACATCAATTTAATGATACGCAAATAATAAAAAGCACCTACAACGGAAGTTAAAACACCAATTACAGCTAAGGGTATTAATCCTGAGTTAATAGCGGCTAAAAAGACATACCATTTTGCAAAAAATCCAGCTAATGGAGGAATTCCAGCCATAGAAAACATAATTATCATAAGCCCAAATGACCAATAGGGATGGGTTGAGGAAAGACCAGACAAGTCAGCTAATTTTTGAACTGGTAGTCCATCACGCCTCATCATTAGAATAATAGAAAACGTACCAGCACCCATGAATATATAAGTTGTCATATATATCATTACACCAGCGGCTCCCTCATATGTTCCGGCTGCAAGTCCAGCAAGTGCATAGCCCATATGAGCAATGGAAGAGTATGCCATCATACGCTTTAGGTCTTTTTGCATAATTGCGCCGAATGCACCAACGAGCATTGAAGCCACAGAAAGGGCAATAATGACTTGCATCCATTCAAACCTGATATCGGCAAAAACAAAATATGTAACATTTAACAACAAAGTTGTAGCGGCAACTTTAGGTGCGATTGCAAATAAAGCTGTCACTGGAGTGGGTGCGCCCTCATATACATCTGGTGTCCACATATGAAAGGGTGCCGCAGAAATTTTAAACGCCAGCCCAGAGAGCATAAACACCACACCAACAATTATACCCGGTGATGCTTCATTTTGAGAAATAAAAGAGGCTATTTGGTCAAAATTGGTGAACCCTGTATAACCATACACCAAAGAAGCACCATAAAGAAGCATACCGGATGAGAGTGCTCCTAAAAGAAAATATTTTAAACCAGCCTCTGATGATTTTAAAGAACGAGTATTTATTGCCGCAATTACATAGAGAGGCAAAGACTGTAACTCTAAACCCATATACAAAGAAATCAGGTCATTAGCTGATATCATTAATAACATACCTAAAGTAGCTAACATAACAAGAATTTGATATTCTGGCTTATCAATACCATCGGTCCAGTCACCGTTCACCATCCAGCAGGCAAAGAAAGCTCCTATAAGCACAAGCACTTTCATATAAATAAGAAAATTATTCACCTTAAAAAGACCAAAATAAATCGATTGACTATCAGATGGCAGTGCAAAAGTCGCTAAAATAGCCAGCAGGTACCCTGCTAATGCTGTTAATTTTACCAATCTCTTAGAACTATTTGTGTCACCTGAAAAAGCTGCCATTAAAACTAAGGCAAGAGCCGTCAAGGCCAGTACATATTCCGGCAAAGCAGCTTGAAATGTCATTTGAGTAAACAGCATTTTATAGATTAGTTCCTTTTATTTAAGAGAGGCTATTGCTATTGTGCTCGCTAATGTTTCACTGAGGCTTGTCACTACCGGGTTTAAAATGTCCAGAAGCGGTGCTGGATAGACACCAAACCATAAAATAAATATAGTTAGAGGTGTCAAAATACTTATTTCCCTGTTATTAAGCTCAGGCATTCTTATAACCTCCCCCTTTTCGGCTCTTCCAAAAACTACACGCCGATAAAGCCATAACATATAGGTTGCACCAAGCACGAGACCTGTTGCTGCAAAACATGCAACTAAAGAACTTGATTTATAAGCACCAATCAAAACTAATATTTCACCGACAAATCCAGAGGTTCCTGGCAATCCAACAGATGCCAGCATCATAATCATGAAAAACACAGCATAATTTGGCATTATATCAGCAACACCTCCATAAGCATCAATATCTCGGGTATGTAGCCTATCGTACACAATCCCAACACAGAAGAATAACGCAGCTGATATAAGCCCATGACTTATCATCTGAAACATCGCGCCTGAGATACCCTGTTCATTAAGGGTAAATATGCCAATTGTAACGAAGCCCATATGCGCTACAGAGGAGTAAGCAATTAGCTTTTTCATATCTGTTTGGGCCAACGCAACAAGTGACGTATATATGATTGCAATTATTGATAGCGCGAAAATGAAGGGTGCAAAATATGCAGACGCATCAGGAAACATTGGCAATGAAAATCGTATAAATCCATATCCACCCATTTTTAATAAAACACCGGCCAAAATCATTGACCCAGCTGTTGGAGCCTCCACATGCGCGTCTGGAAGCCATGTATGCACCGGCCACATCGGGACTTTAACCGCAAATGATGCAAAAAATCCAATGAATAACCAAAATTGATATTCTGGCATAAAACTAAACTTGGATAGGGTTGGGATATCTGTTGTTCCCACTTCTAGGTATATAAATAAGATGCAAACAAGCATCAGAACAGAACCAAAAAGAGTGTATAAAAAAAACTTAAAAGCTGCATAAACGCGTCTTTGTCCTCCCCATATCCCAATGATTAAGAACATAGGGATTAAAACACCCTCGAAAAACAAATAGAACATCATCATATCTAATGAGGCAAACATTCCTACCATCATTGTTTCAAGCACCAGAAAGGCTATCATAAATTCACGTACCCGATGCTTAATGGAATGCCAGCTAGCTAAAATAGATAGCGGTGTTAGGAATGTAGAGAGCAAAATGAAGGGCATCGAAATTCCATCCACGCCCAAATGGTAAGAAATCCCACTTCCAGCAATCCAGTCAAAATGTTCTTCAAATTGATATCCAGAAGTGTTTAGATCAAATCCATAATAAAGAAGTAGGGATAAAAGAAATGTAAAGCTGGAAACCCACATAGCTAGCATCTTGCAATTATGTTCCGAAGATTTATTATCCCTGCTTGCTATTAAAATAAATAGCACTCCAAGGAGGGGTAAAAATGTCACTATTGATAAAATTGGCCAAGTAGATAGCATTATTCTAACTCCCAAAGCCGCTGAAATACCAAGACAGAAGAATCACCACACCAATCATCATTGCAAATGCATAGTGATAAACGTATCCTGATTGTAATTTTGAAAGCCTATTAGAACTGGTTAAAACAAGTTTAGAGACTCCATCAGGTCCTAACGCATCTATTGTTCCACGGTCACCCCTAATCCAAAGAATTTTGCCGAACCTCACAAATGAACGAACAAATAATATGTCATATAGTTCGTCAAAAAACCATTTGTTAGAAAACAGTGTATGAATTGGTTTGGCAATAGAAATCACAATTGAGGGAATGGATGGAAATATAAGATAAGCAAAAGTAGCTGAAATAACGCCTATTGCTGCTAAAGCAACAGGAAGTCTTTTTACCCATTCTGGAACATTGTGAGCCTCTGCCATCGCTCGGTGTTCAGATAAAATAAAAAGTGAGTCTCCCCAGAAGTAAGCCATGTCATAACCAACAAATAGTTGGTATCCAAACCAACCAGCAAAAATTGCACCAAGAGCAAGTGGTATTAATGGTAATATCATAATAGGTGGGGATTCATGGACGTGTTTAAAAACTTCTGTGCTGCAGCGAGGCTTCCCATGGAATGCTAAGATCAATAGTCGCCAGCTATAATAAGCTGTGAGTAAAGCCGCTATACAACCAAGCCAAAATGCAATAATACCTGTAAAACTATTAGAGGCCCAAGCAGCCTCTAAGATCATATCTTTTGAATAATATCCTGAAAAAAAGGGAAATCCTGCCAATGCCAGAGAGCCAATCCACATTAAGCTGTAAGTTAAGGGAATTTTTTGCCAGATGCCGCCCATTTTTCGTAAATCCTGCTCATCTGAGAGAGCATGAATAACTGAGCCAGCTCCTAAGAAAAGTAAAGCTTTAAAAAATGCGTGCGTAGTAAGATGAAACATGGCTGCGGGATAGGCGGAAACCCCTGCTGCAAAAAACATATACCCTAATTGTGAACAGGTGGAATACGCGATAACACGCTTAATATCAAACTGGGTCATACCAATTGTAGCTGCGAATATTGCAGTGGACGCCCCAACAATAGTTATTATATCAAGCGCGATAGGAGAATATTCAATTACAGGAGACATTCGACATACAAGAAATACACCAGCCGTTACCATTGTTGCGGCATGAATAAGTGCTGATACCGGAGTGGGTCCCTCCATTGCGTCAGGTAGCCAGGTATGCAAACCAAGCTGTGCCGATTTGCCCATTGCGCCAATAAATAATAATATTGAAGCAACTTCCAATACAGGCATCTCAATCCCTAAAAATAAAATTGAAACATCTGCGTATTTAAAAGCGTTTTCAAAGATATCGTCAAACTGGATACTATCAAACAAATAAAATATTACAAAAATGCCGAGAGCAAATCCAAAATCACCTACTCTATTGACAATGAAAGCTTTCATTGCTGCTTTATGAGCGGAAGGCTTGTGATACCAAAAACCAATTAATAGATAAGAGGCAACCCCAACACCCTCCCATCCAAAAAACAATTGAAGCAAATTATCAGCAGTTACAAGCATCAACATGGCAAAAGTGAACAGGCTTAAATAGGACATAAAGCGAGCACGAGCTTTATCATGGTGCATATAGCCAATCGAATATATGTGAACACAAGATGAAACAGATGTCACCACAATCAACATAACTGCTGTGAGTGTGTCAAAGCGTAATGACCAATTTGCAACAAAGTCAGCGGAATTTATCCATCGAGCAATTTCCAAAGTTAGTACATTATGTGAAATCGCAATAAAATAAAAAGCAAAACAAGATAACAAGAAAGAGGAACACACACAAAACACTGAAATTATTTCAGCAGGTACATGATGCTGCTTTATAGAGAGAATACCGGAGACAATGGCACCAATTAATGGCAGAAAAACGATGGCATGATATAGCGTCATACTAGCCCTTCATCACATTGAGGTCTTCGACTGCGATAGAACCTCTATTTCTGAAATATATTACGATTATTGCCAGCCCAATAGCAGCTTCTGCTGCTGCTACTGTTAAAACAAAAAGTGAAAAAATTTGACCGGATAATGTGCCAGTAAAGGCTGAAAAAGCGACCAAATTTATATTTACTGAAAGCAAAATTAATTCGATCGACATCAATATTGTGATAACATTTTTTCGGTTAATAAAAATACCAAACACACCGAACACAAATAATATTGCTGACACCGTGAGGTAATGAGATAATGAGATTTCCATCATTTTAGGATTTCCTCACACCGGCGCCAGTGGGTACTGATACAACTTCAATAGTACTTTCGCGCTTTCGTTCATTTTGCATATTGATAGACTGTTTTCGAACATTTTCCCTTTTTCGAAGAGTAAGTGTAATTGCACCTATCATTGCCACTAGTAAAATTAAACCCGCAAGCTGAAAAAGGAATATATAATCTGTATACAGAACTCTTCCAAGTGCACGTGTGTTGCTTACATCCGTAGCTAAAACAGAACCTTCTATGATATTTTCACGATTAAATAAAACAAAGAGAATTTCAGCTAGTAATATTCCGCCAACGCCAAGCCCTAACGGCATATAACGCTGAAAGCCATCTCTTAATTCAGCGAAATTAATGTCAAGCATCATAACAACGAATAAAAATAATACAGCGACTGCGCCCACATACACAACAACAAGTAGCATTGCTAGAAACTCTGCTCCTAACAAAATAAACAAACCGGCAGCATTGAAAAACGCTAAAATTAGGAAAAGTACTGAATGAACTGGATTACGAGAGGTAATAACCATCAAACCAGCAAGACAGGTCACAGTTGCAAAGAGATAGAAAAAAATTGTTTCAATCATTCAAAATTCTTAACCTCGAGACATATAAAATAAAGCTAAATTAATTATCTAACTATATAATAAATAACATTATCTCCACTTTGAATCTAATGACAAATTGCGTGCTATTTCTCCCTCCCACCTGTCGCCATTGGCTAGAAGTTTGTCTTTATCATAAAAAAGCTCTTCACGGGTTTCGGTTGCAAATTCAAAATTTGGTCCTTCCACAATAGCATCAACAGGGCAGGCCTCTTGACAAAAACCACAATATATACATTTTGTCATATCAATATCATAGCGGGTTGTGCGACGCGAGCCATCTTCCCTTGGTTCCGCTTCTATGGTTATTGCCTGTGCCGGGCAGACAGCTTCGCACAACTTACACGCAATACATCTCTCCTCTCCATTTGCATACCGGCGAAGAGCGTGCTCACCACGAAAACGAGGGGATAAGTGACCCTTTTCATATGGATAATTCAAAGTAACTTTTGGCTTAAAAAAATACCTTAAGGTAAGAGCCAAACCCTGAAGAATCTCAAGCAATAGAAATGATCTTATCGCATTCAATGCAGCGTGCATATTCATACTCCTTAAATCAACTAATCTCAGCAGATACTGGTAGCATATCAAAACAAATTAGAAATCCAGCAGTTAAAACAACCCAAATTAGAGAGAATGGAAGAAATACTTTCCATCCCAAGCGCATTAATTGGTCATACCTGTATCTTGGTGTTGTAGCTCTCATCCATAAAAAAACAAATAAAACAAAACAAATTTTTAGGATAAACCAGATTGGACCAGGAACCATATTTAGCGGATATATATCCAGCGGCGGCAGCCAGCCACCTAAAAATAAGATAGTCGTCATTGCACTCATCAAGATCATATTTGCGTATTCTCCAAGGAAAAATAGAGCAAAACTCATTGAGCTGTATTCGACGAAGTAACCTGCAACTAATTCGGACTCACCTTCTGGCAGATCAAAAGGCGCTCTATTTGTTTCAGCCAACGTCGAAATAAAGAAAATGATGAACATTGGAAATAGAGGTAAGGCAAACCACACATTTTTTTGGGCCTCAATAATGTCAGAGAGATTGAGAGAACCAACGCATAATAGAACATTTATTATCACCAATCCCATTGAGACCTCATATGAAACCATTTGAGCGGCTGAACGCAAAGCCCCTAAGAATGCGTATTTTGAATTACTGGCCCAACCAGCCATAATAACGCCGTACACACCAAGTGATGAAATAGCAAACAAATACAAAATTCCAACATTTATGTCAGCTATAACAAGAGCATCACCAAATGGGATAACAGCCCAAGCCACCAATGCCAGAACGAAAGTAAGCATAGGCGCAATAACAAATGTCACTTTATCGGCACCTGCCGGAAGAATAGTCTCCTTTGAAAGTAATTTTAAAGCGTCTGCGAATGGTTGCAGCAACCCAAAAGGACCAACAACATTTGGACCTTTTCGTAATTGCATAAAACCGATTACCCTTCTTTCGGCAAGAGTAAGATACGCTACGCCAATTAAAAGAGGCACTACCACGGCAAAAATCTGAATCACAATCCAGCCTAATTCAAAAAGATATGTCAAATTAAGCCCGTTCATTAGAGTCCTATTCTGCAGCCACAGGTTTAGTGTTATTTTCACGAGATGTTCGGCTATTAGCCATTGTTTGGGATGCCCTACTGATAGGACAAGTCATGTAGAATTCTTTCAGAGCTGGCAAAATGGGATTGTGAAAAACTTTACCTGACTTACCAATTTTTTTCCACCTTGACTTTTGAAGCTGACCAATATCTGCAAAATGTGGATAACTAGTCACCAGCATTTGGCGGCACGCATCATGACTATCAAAACTCAGTGGATGACCTATAAAGCCGGAAAAAGCTCTTATAATTGACCAGTCATCCTTTGCTTCACCCGGTGGAAATGTAGCGCGCTTTACCTCTTGTACACGTCCCTCAAAATTTAAGTATATTCCATTTTTCTCCGTGTAAGCAGCACCCGGCAAAATTACATCTGCACAATGAGCACCTACGTCACCATGATGTCCTTGATAAACAACAAATGTGTCTTTAAGTTTAGTGGGCTCTATTTCATCGGCTCCTAAAAGCCAAATCATACCCATCTTTGCTGACGCATCATTCAACATTTTCTTAGCAGATTTTCCTGTCTTTCCAGGTAAAAAACCAATATCAAGACCAGCAACACGCGAAGCAGCATTATGCAAAACATTAAAGCCATTCCAACCTTTATGTATGACTTCGAAATTTTTAACAATCTCAGATATAATGTGAAGCAGTGCTTTAGCATCATCACGAACCAGAACACCATTTCCTACTATTATTAATGGTTTTTTTGCTGATTTAAGAATTTGACTAAAAGGATGCTTCTTTTTATTAATTTCATCTAACAGTAGTGGGTCATTTCCAAGAAAGTCGGCAGGATAAGTTAGGTCAACTGGCTCTCCAATATAACCTATAGGTATACCAGCAGATAAATAACGCTTTCTAATTCTTGCGTTCATAACTGGAGCCTCAATACGGGGATTGGTGCCAATTATTAACAAAGCTTCAGCATCATCAATTCCCGCTATTGTAGAATTAAATATATATCCGGCTCGGGAAGTGCTATCAATATTGACACCATCTTGCCTACAATCCATGTGAGGGGACCCAATTTTCTCCATTAAGAGCTTCATTGCGAACATCGTTTCAGCATCAATCTGGTCACCGGCTATAACACCAAAATTATCTGGTTTCACCTTTTTTAGCTGTTTTGCAATAACTTTAAACGCCGTGTCCCAACTACAAGGTTCTAATTTACCATTGGTGCTTTTGATATATGGTCTGTCTAACCGCTGATTCCTGAGACCATCTATAGCAAATCGCGCTTTATCTGATATCCATTCTTCATTTACTTCTTCATTTAGCCGAGGCATAATCCGCAAAACTTGATTTCCCCGGGAGTCAATGCGAATATTTGAACCCTGCGCATCCATCACATCAACTGATTCTGTCTTGCTTAGCTCCCACGGCCTTGAAATAAAAGCATAAGGCTTACTGGTAAGCGCTCCGACAGGGCACAAATCTATAACATTGGCACTTAACTCAGATGCAATGGTTTTTTCAAGATAGGTTGTAATTTCTACTTGTTCTCCTCTTCCAATCGCTCCAAGGTCGGGCACCCCTGCTACCTCAGTTGCAAAGCGTACACACCGGGTGCAGTGGATACATCTTGTCATTATCGTTTTGATTAATGGACCCATTTGCTTTTCTTCAACGGCTCGTTTTGTTTCTTTATAACGTGAACCATCTTGACCATATCCCATAGCTTGATCCTGCAGATCACATTCACCCCCCTGATCGCAAATAGGACAATCAAGAGGATGATTTAATAGCAAAAATTCCATTACGCCTTCCCGCGCTTTTTTTACCCTATCAGACTGTGTGTCAATAACCATACCGTCTGATGCAGGCATAGCACAGCTAGCTATGGGCTTAGGGGCACGCTCCATGTCAACTAGGCACATGCGACAATTACCGGCAATGGATAGTCGTTCATGATAACAAAATCGTGGTATTTCGAAACCCGCCTCCTCACACGCTTGCAGAACGCTAGCTCCCTCTTCGACTTCGACTTCAACTGAATTAACTGTCAATTTTGGCATCTGTTTTATCTCTATTCCGCGGCTTGTGTAACAGTTTTATTTGCTAAAATACGTCTCTCAATTTCTGGACGAAAATTTTTAATTAAACCTTGAATAGGCCATGCAGCAGCATCACCAAGGGCGCATATTGTATGGCCCTCAACCTGTTTAGTAATTTCATACAATGTATCTATTTCATGCGGCTCTGCTTGACCTCTTACTAACCTATCCATCATACGCCACATCCAGCCAGTACCTTCTCTACATGGCGTACACTGACCACAGCTTTCATGCTTATAAAAATAAGAAAGACGGCTAATTGCACGAACAATATCCGTACTTTTGTCCATGACAATTACGCCAGCTGTTCCGAGGCCAGTGCCGGCCGCTTTTAATGAATCAAAATCCATTGTCATAGTTTCACAAACAGTTTTTGTTATAAGCGGTGTTGATGAACCTCCGGGAATAACTGCTAATAAATTTTCCCATCCACCCCGAACACCACCTGCATGTTTTTCTAAAAGGTCTTTTAATGGAATTCCCATTTCCTCTTCCACATTGCAGGGTGAATTAACATGACCAGATATGCAAAAAAGTTTAGTGCCTGTATTATTTTCTTTACCAAGTTTAGAAAACCATTGAGCTCCACGCCGAAGTATAGTGGGTGCTACGGCAATTGATTCAACATTGTTCACAGTCGTTGGACAACCGTACAACCCAACACCAGCGGGGAAAGGTGGTTTTAATCTAGGCTGACCTTTTTTACCCTCAAGGGACTCTAATAATGCTGTTTCTTCTCCGCAGATATAAGCACCCGCTCCTCGATGCACGAAAATATCAAAAGACCATCCAGATTTAACCGCATTATTACCAAGCAGACCTTCTTTATAACACTCATCAATCGCATTCTGTAACACTTTATATTCATTGAAGAATTCGCCCCTAATATAAATGTACGCCACGTGCGCCCTCATTGCAAAACCGGCAATCAAACAGCCTTCAATAAGCTTATGTGGCTCGTTCCTAATAATATCTCTATCTTTGCAAGTGCCGGGCTCTGATTCATCTGCATTTACGACCAAATAATGCGGTCTATTTGTTATCTCTTTAGGCATGAAAGACCACTTTATACCAGTAGGAAAACCAGCACCGCCTCTACCGCGAAGCCCAGATAATTTCATTCTTTCGACAATTTCATCGTGACCAAGCTCCAGTATTGATTTTGTGTTATCCCAATCTCCACGCTTTTTTGCTTCTGATAAACCTGCTTCGTTCCATCCATAAATATTAGTAAAAATACGATCTTTATCTTTGAGCATTAAATTTGTTCCCGGCTTGTTTGGCAAAAGTGTCAGCTTTTTTATCTAACTTTTTTGATGATTTTTTAAAACTAGATTTCTTAGTTAATTTGATTAATGAAGTTGGACCAGTTTCCGCTTGTGAACCAAAACGACACTTTACCGACCCGATTGGCAAAGGAGAATTTTTATTTAAAGATTCAATCAATGAACTCATGGAATCATAATCAAGGTCTTCATAAAAATCATCATTAACTTGAACTATAGGCGCATTCACACAGGCACCAAGACATTCTACTTCAAGAACGCTAAATTTTCCGTCTTCCGTCATCTCTCCGGAGCTAATTCCTAGTTTGTCCTCAATGCAACGTGACAAATCATCAGATCCTCTAAGCATACAGGGGGTTGTTCCACACAACTGAAGAAAATATTTGCCCACCGGTTTTAAATTGTACATGGTATAAAAACTAGCCACTTCCAAAACTCTAATTTTTGCCATTTGAAGCCGCTCGGCTATTAACTCTATTGCCTTCATTGGAATCCAATTATTATGCTGTCTTTGAGCTAAATCAAGCAACGGCATGACTGCAGAGGCCTGCTTACCTTTTGGATATTTTGCAACAATCTTTTCAATGAGCAATTCGTTTTCAGGCGAAAAAACAAATTCATCTGGCTGCTCTTTTGCGACTAAGTCATGAATACTCATCTATCTATCTCACCAAACACCACGTCAAGAGAACCAATAATCGCAACAGAGTCTGCCAACATGTGTCCTCTCGACATTTCGTCAACTGCTGCCATGAAGAAATATCCAGGTGCTCTTATTTTGCAACGATATGGTTTATTACTGCCATCAGAGACCAAATAAACACCAAATTCTCCTTTTGGAGCCTCAACAGCTGTATAACTCTCAGAGGCTGGTACATGAAAACCCTCTGTATAGATTTTGAAATGATGAATTAATGACTCCATAGACATTTTCATGTCACTCCGACGGGGGGGTGTAATTTTATTATTTTGGGCTAACACCGGTCCCGGTTTCATTTTGTCAATAGACTGTTTGATGATAGACAAAGATTGTTTCATCTCCTCTACACGGACTAGATATCTAGCATAACAATCTCCAGTTTTTCCAACAGGAATATCAAAATTCATTTCCTTATATGCATCATAGGGATTCGATTTTCTAAGGTCCCATGCAATTCCAGAGGCACGAATTACTGGCCCACTCATTCCTAAATCAAGTGCTTGCTTATCAGAAAGAATTCCAATATCGACGGTTCTTTGTTTAAAAATACGATTATCTGTTAGCAGAGTCTCTAAATCCATGATGAATTTTGGAAACCTTTCACACCAAGCTAAAATATCATCTGTTAGTCCATCTGGTATATCCTGATGTACGCCACCTGGACGAAAATATGCGGCATGCAAGCGAGCTCCAGATGCTCTTTCACAAAATTCCATGAGCTGCTCTCTCTCTTCAAAGCCCCATAATAACGGTGTCATTGCACCTACATCAATCGCAAATGTTGTTAAATTTAAAAGATGGTTTAATATTCTTCCAATTTCGCAAAACATCACTCTGATAAGTTGCGCCCTTCTTGGAACATCAATTTGTAGCGCATTTTCGATAGCTAAAGCCCATACATGCTCTTGGTTCATTGGCGAAACATAATCTAATCGATCAAAATAAGGTAGCGCTTGTAAATATGTTTTTTGTTCTATCAACTTCTCGGTGCCCCGATGAAGCAGTCCTACGTGCGGGTCTGCCCTTTGTATAACCTCTCCATCCATCTCGAGCACAAGCCTGAGAACACCGTGAGCTGCGGGATGCTGAGGTCCAAAATTGAGTGTCAATGGTCTAATTTGCATTTCGCCCATGATTTAGCTTTCTCCGAGTCCATCAGACGTTATATCTTTCTCAACCGTATCTTCTAAAGAATTAAAAACCAACTCTTGGTCTCCTTCCCAAGGACTCAAAAAATCAAAATCTCTATATTCCTGTGTAAGCTGAACAGGTTGATAAGCTACGCGCCTATCTATATCGTCATATCGAACCTCAACATATCCTGTTAAGGGAAAGTCCTTCCGGAGAGGGTGTCCTTCAAAACCATAATCAGTTAATAATCTCCTGAGGTCAGGATGCTCTGAGAAAAACAAACCGTACATATCCCAAACTTCTCTTTCTGGCCATTCAGCAGATTTATAAATTCCGGTTATAGAGGGAATAATTTGTCCGTCATCAATTGGGCAAATAATTCTTACACGCTTGTTGTTTGTCATAGATAGCAGCTGATAAACAAGTTGGAACCGTAAGGGACGCTCTGGGTAATCTACCGCTGTTAGGTCAGTTAACTGGCTGAAACCAAGTGTTTCATTTGTTTTCAAAATCGTTAAAGTCTGGATTAAATTTTCGAGTTCGCATTTAAAAACAAGCTGACTATTAGTTGACGGCTCACGCTTCGCGATGTTTTCTAACGCAGCTGATAAAATTTTATCGAAACATATTTGTTCTTCAGCATAAGTTGAAGTTTTCTTAGAATTCTCTGTTTTATTCACCGAATTAAAAACCTTTAGAGTAAATTTATAAATTGAATTTTATCTACGAGAAATTGTCTCTGTTCGTTTAATTTTTTTCTGTAATTGTAACAGACCATAGACCAAAGCTTCAGCAGTTGGAGGACAACCAGGCACATAAACGTCAACAGGGACGATGCGGTCACATCCACGAACGACAGCATAGGAGTAATGGTAATAACCTCCTCCATTAGCGCATGAACCCATAGATAAAACCCATCTTGGCTCTGGCATTTGGTCATAAACTCTTCGTAATGCAGGTGCCATTTTGTTCGTTAAGGTCCCAGCTACAATCATAACATCAGATTGTCTTGGGCTTGGTCTGAACAACATTCCGTATCGGTCTAGATCGTATCGGGCTGCCGCAGAATGAATCATTTCTACCGCACAACAAGCCAAACCAAATGTCATAGGCCACAGAGAACCTGATCTAGCCCAATTAAAGAGTTTGTCTGCGCTTGCGATAACAAAACCCTTATTAACAATCTCATCACTGACCGCATTCAAAATATGATCCTGATCTTCACCTGAAGGAATAGGTTTATCCAAATTAGAAGGAATTACTCCCATTCTAAAGCTCCTTTTTTCCACTCATATACAAATCCAATGGTCAGAACTGCCAAGAAAATCATCATTGACCAAAAACCCAACAACCCTATTTCGCCCAATGCAACTGCCCAAGGAAAAAGGAATGCAATTTCAAGATCGAAAATAATAAACAAAATAGCAACAAGGTAAAATCTTACATCAAATGGCTTACGGGAGTCATTGAAAGCATCAAAACCACACTCATATGCAGTAAGTTTTTCAATGTCAGGCTCACTTCTTCCCAATAATACAGACCCTAAAACAAATGCTGCTGATAACCCAATAGCGATTACTAAAAAAACAGCGATTGGTAAATATTCGGATAAATACATATCCATGTTAAAAATAGCCCCCTTCAACCCAAACAAATGTTCGAATATATATACGGTGTGAATAAATTACAGACCAAATAAATGCAAGTGTGTTTGAACGTTTTTTCACTAATTAAAAATACTTAGCAGAAGAAACAGCTTAAAAAATATGTCATTGATGAAAAAAAATTGCTGTTAACCCTAATTATTAACATAGCTTGAACCAAAAAAACCGGTCGAAATATATCTAAAACTCATGTGAACTTTTAACCATTTTAGCTCACTTAAGTACTTAAATTCATTCAATATTTTTTAAGACGAGTTGATGGGTGTAAATGCATTATGGGACAGGTTTTTAGATTAAAATTAGATAAATATTGTGTTTTTTTTATTAAAATAACATGTCAAATAAAATTTCATGCCGAGTTATGCAAGAAAAATTCACAAGAGATAACAAAAAAAACTCTAAATTTCAAGGCAGATTGCTTATGCTAAAAGGTTAATCACCGAAGAGCATCACACACATTTTCATTCAGACCATATGGGCAATGCAAGTGACCATTCTAGCCAAATGCTACAAAATTTCCTAAAATCGCAGTGAGTGGCTAAAAGTGGTAACACAACTGGTAACAAAACGCTGTTACCCATTGAAATAATGAAATTTCTATGGCATCCCGTAGGGGATTCGAACCCCTGTTGCCGCCGTGAAAGGGCGGTGTCCTAGACCCCTAGACGAACGGGACACATTACAGAAACCCTCACTGTATTTAATTATAATAAATGTATAAATCAACATATTTTTAAACTTATCCACTTTATTTACCGTTATATTTGGGAGAAAAACAGACCGCAAATTATTTAATTAATCAAATTGTTTAGCAATATCCTCTATAACGAACTGAACTGACCTTCCACCACGCCATTCATCTTTTTTTAGCTTACCTAAAACTTTTAAAGGACCCAGTTCATTTACATTTTTTAATATGTCACCTATTGATGTGTTAGCTGCATTAAACATGATAGCCTTAATGGGTTTTGACGTACCGTCATCCAAGAATGCGCTAAAATGAGATTTTGACGAACCAACCCATTTAACATTATTTACTGATATATGGGAAAGCAATAAATTAGGCTCTGGTTGCTCTGCACCAAAAGGTCCACATTTTATAATATCATCAGCCAAATCAGAATTGCAGCCAGCAACGGAAATTGTAGATGTGATCTCATATTTTTTTTGAGGGAGAAAAGAAAATCGGGATGATATTTTTTTTCTTAA
The DNA here is from genome assembly GCA_902625725.1 of uncultured SAR116 cluster alpha proteobacterium. Lineage (GTDB taxonomy): Bacteria > Pseudomonadota > Alphaproteobacteria > Puniceispirillales > Puniceispirillaceae > UBA5951. The sequence goes on from CACOCY010000002.1 coordinate 171,009, forward strand.
AAATTCTCTAAATGTTTCTAACTGGTCTAATTCGAGACTCGCTCCAGCAGCCATGTCATGACCACCGCCAGTAATTAAAATACCACTTTGTCTTGCTGCCAAAACTAGACTTCCAAGAGGGATTGAAGGTATACTCCTTCCAGAGCCTTTTGCTATTTTATCCTTAGAAATTGCCATCACAAATACAGGCATTGCATATATTTCTTTCAATCTTCCAGCTACAATTCCTAACACACCCTCATGATAATTATTATTTACGATAACTAATGCAAGGAGCTTTGGGTTTTGTCTCAATTGAGCTTCCGCCTGTTCAATAGCATCTGCGGTAATTTCTTGCTCAATAGCTCGCCTTTGCTTATTCAATTGATCTAACTGGATTGCCAAGGATATAGAATTTTGATGCTCTTCTTCTATCAGTAACTTAACCCCAATATCAGATTTTCCCATTCTTCCTGCCGCATTAATTCGAGGCCCTAGCACAAAACTACATTCATATTCACCAACAGCCTTATCCAAACCAGCTATATCTGCAAGAGCTGCAAGACCTGTATTCTGGCGATGACGCATCACCTTAAGCCCTTGTCTAATAAATGCCCGGTTCAATTCTTTCACGGGAACCACGTCACATAATGTGGCAAGACCAATCAAATCGAGAAAAGATAATAAATCAGGTAAATCAGTATGTCCTAATTTACGTAAAGCTCGAAGCAGAGAAACGCATGTTATGAAGCAAACTCCAGATGCACATAAGTAGCCAAATCCGCTTTCATCATCAAGGCGATTGGGGTTTACAACAGCCATTGCATTCGGCAAAACGGGTCCCGCAAGATGATGGTCAATTACTATAACATCCAGCCCATCATCATGGACTGCTTTCAGAGGTTCGTGAGCGGTGATACCACAATCTAATGTTAATATGAGTGAGGCGTTATTATCTCTAAGTTTCTGCAGAGCTTCAAGGTTTGGCCCATAACCCTCTGTAAATCGATCTGGAATGTGAATATCAACTCTGCACCCCAAAAGAGTTAAAACCTTATAAAATAGAGCAGCAGAACAAGCACCATCAACATCATAATCACCAAAAATTCCAATTTTTTCTTTTTGTAAAACTGCTTGCAACAGTCTGTTGGTCGCCTCTTCCATACCCTTGAAAGAATTGGGTTCAGGCAAAAGTAATTTTAGCTTTGGCTCTAGATAGCTTTCTACTTTTTCAGAAAAAATTCCTCTTCTAGCTAAATATAGGCAGATTGCTGGAGGTAAACCATACATTTCTTGTATCCGCAATGCCTGACGGCTCACTACATCGGGTTTAAAGTGTGAGGGTTCGCTTATCCATTTTGCACCAGACAAAGAAGTGGAAACACTCATAAGTTTCAAAGCGGAAGAATGCGTATTATCAATCATTCTTAACCGAAAGAACCACTATCATATATTGGTATGAGCATTGGACTATCCAACACATGCTCAGAGAGGCTAATCTTACTAACTGCCGTTTCGATAATTTTTTTAGTGCATTTGTGAGTCGTAAGCACTAAAAACACCGACCCATCGTTTGAATGACTATTTTGGATCATTGAAGCAACTGATAATTCGTAGTCTCTTAATATTGCCGAAATTTCTGACAACACCCCTGGCCTATCTGTTACTGCTATTCGGAGATAATAACACTGCTGAGATAATTTATTTTCATCCAATTTCTGCTCTGAGAGTGTTTCAACAGGACTGCCGTAAGCAAAATTGGCAAGTCCAGTTGCAACATCAATTAAGTCTGCTAAGACGGCAGAGGATGTTGGTCCAGCGCCGGCACCAGGTCCAATGCAAATAGAAGACTCGACCGGATTACCCCGATAGCTCACTGCATTAAGAGCACCATTTACGGAAGCAAGTTGCTCTTCAGAAGGTATAAGTGCCATTGTTATTTCAGCAGTACTATCTCTTCTAGCAATACCAAGTAACTTTAAAGAAAAGCCTAATTTTCCTGCATACATCACATCAATAGCTGAAACATGCCTTATCCCGGATATGGAAAGGCTGGAAAATTTAATTTTTTGCTTAAAGGCAATTGAGGATAAAATCGCCAATTTGTGAGCAGCATCTACACCGTCAATATCAAAGCTAGGGTCTGCTTCAGCAAAGCCTTTTTGCTGCGCCTCCTCCAATACGTCCTGAAAAGTGCTTTGAGAGGAGGTCATTTTTGATAGGATGTAATTACATGTCCCATTCAGAATACCAGCAACTGTATCTATTTTATTACCTGCGAGTCCCTCTCTTAGAATTTTGACCGCTGGAATGCCTCCTGCTACTGCAGCCTCGAATTGAATTGTCACGTCATTTTCCTCTGCAAGTTTAGACAAACTTAATCCATGATGTGCAATCATGGCTTTATTGGCTGTCACTACGTGCTTTCCTGCTTGAAGTGCTTTCCTACACAAATCAAACGCTATTCCACTCTCGCCACCTATAAGTTCAATTATTACATCTATTTCGTCATGTTCTACAAGCTTAAGCGGGTCTTTATAAAAGAAAACCTCTTCTAGCTTAAAACCGCGGTCCTTTAATCTATCCCGAGCACTAACTGCAATTATCTTAAGGTTTTTACCTGCTCTTTTTGAGAGTCTATCCTGCTTTGTTAGAATTTGTCTGGCTGTCTCAGCGCCAACCACACCTAAACCAGCAATACCAATTCGAAAAACCGACATTGAAACCAAACCTTTCTGATATCATCTTTTTTAGTTTTTAACTGCCAGTAGCTTTAGTTGCAAGACACAGAGTACCCAATTGGTTATAATCTAATCAAAACAAAAACAATTTTTATTTTGTTCTGCTAAACCAACTTTTTATAATTGCTAATAAAAGTGTAAATGCGTTTAATTCATTTTTTGAAGCTTTAGCGGTATTAGTTTTTTTTGGTTGTTCTGTAATTTTACCTGTAGTCAATTTTTCTGTGCCTGATTCAGTGCTTTGTACCTGCATGTTTACTTCTGTTTGCTTGTCTAATATGTCTGCTTTTAAGTTTTGAGAAAAATCAGACACTATTTGACCAGCAACAACATTTATAAGTCCGCTTGCTCTGCCATATTGGGCAATCGACCCAGATAGTGTAACGTCTGTCCGAACAATTACTTCTGTATGGTTATTTTCTGCCTCTTCAAGCACAAATGTCATTGTTGCCTCTGCCTGTCCACGACCTTTTTTGTCTGAACCTTGAGCTTTAACTTGAGCTGTATGAGTATCGTTATCAATTGACGTGATGGATGCTGACCCTGCAAAGCTTAAAGCAACTGGCCCTAGTCTTACGTTTGCTTGTCCACTAAACAGCCCGTTTTCTTCCCCAGTAAGACTTGCTCCTGGAATGCATGGTGCAATTCTTGGCACGTCTGTCAATACCTTCATTGCATCTGTCCTTTCAAGAGGGACAATAAACCTATTTTCTAATTCCAATTAAAATCTCCTAACTTCTGAATAAAACATTTTAACTTACCGTTATGCTGGTTTTACAAAACCAGGATGATATTTAGGATGTGCCTTCTCAACCTCTACATTGTCATATAACGCAGTTTCGACTGATATCAATCTTTCATATATAGACACATCAACTCCAAAATTACGAGCCCCTTGTAGGTGTGGTATTAGACATAAATCTGCGATAGAAATGTTTCTTCCAAGGACATAAGGCCCCTCGTTTTGATGGGATAAATATTCTTCGTGTGACAATAACTTTTCCATAGCTTCGCAGCCACGCTTCATAAAATATCCACAAAAATCGTTCACCTGTGCATCATCAAAGCCATATTTAGTGGCGAGTAAACGACGTACTCTTGGCACAATCACAGGATGGGAATCAGCCGCACTTACCAAGCTAAATCTTCTGCATAAATATCTTTGCTTGATGTCAGCAGGAAGAAGTGGATTCTTGTGATATTTCTCATCCAGGTATTCTATAATAGCTAGTGATTGAGCAAAAACATCTTCCCCTAGCTGCATTACAGGCACTGAATGTTCAGGATTATGACTAGTAAAGCTATCTTTAAACTGTTCTCCTTCAAGCAAATCTACAATGGATAAATCATAATCGATTTTTTTTAAATTGAGAGCAATACGGACCCGCCACGCCGCAAGGGATCTCCAAAAACTAAATAAAACTGGTTTCAAAAGACCCTCCGTCGTTTTGCGAATTTGTCCAAATTAAGTAAGATGCTAACACTACTTCTATATAATCTTCTTTTGTCTAGTTTAGATAATTAGAAATGTTAAAGCAAGAATATCGATAATCTAAACTGGAACTATCTCCAATCCACTGCTATCATTCAATAGGTTATAAATTAGATAAAAAAAGTATATATCAGGTGATTAACTCTTAAAGTACTAAAATAGGGAAATAAATAGATGCAACAAATAAATACAAAAGCAGGCACTGCCATTTATCAAACAAAAGGAAATAGTGAGAACCCCAATCTTGTACTTTTTCACACTTTACTTGCTGATTGCTCTGTATATGACGGCATAATCGACAAACTTGCTGAAAAATTTTATGTAACTAGATTTCATTTTCCTGGATATGGCGGTTCGACGGGAACGTGCAATAGTATTGATGATTATGCAGATTGGACGGCTGAACTCTTTCATGCTCTAAATCTAAACAACAATAAAAGCAAAAAAATTTCCGTGTTTTCTAACGGATTTGGTGGTTTTGTATCCATTGGTTTATGTTTGAGGCATGCTGAACTAATGTCGCATCTTATTATTGCAAATAGTGGTGGTTCATTTCCAGAAGAAAGAAAAATACCTTTACTCGGAATGGCACAAAAAGTCCGAAGTGAGGGTATTAGCGCTGTGTTAGATATTGCAATGAGTCGGATGTTTCCTGATGCTTTTAGGCAAGCAAATCCGAGCATTATATCAGAACGCAAGAGTAAGTTGCTAACAGCTGATCCAGAGCAATTTGCTACAGCTTGTCAAGCACTCTCCCAGTTAGATTATTTATCAAAGGCAAATCAGATAACCTGCGACGTAGACATAATCGCAGGTATGCAGGACGAAACAACACCTCCAAGTATGTCCATTGAGCTATATAAACAAATAACTCAAGCCAATTACCATGAAATTGAAGATAGTGGGCATTGCCCTCAGATACAGCAACCTGAAAAATTGTTATCGCTCATCTCAAGGATTCTGTGATGCTTTTTTCTCCCATAAAGATTGGTTCAGTATCTCTAACTAATCGAATAGTGGTCTCTCCCATGTGCCAATATTCTGCAGATGACGGAAGTATGAATAATTGGCATCTGCAGCATGCAATGCAGATGGCAATGAGCGGAGCAGGAATGTTTGTTTTTGAGGCGACCGCGGTGGAAAGACGTGGTCGAATTACACATCATTGTGCAGGTCTATACTCAAACCAAAATGAAAATGCAATGAAACACGTATTAGATGCAGCTCGTTCAGTTGCGACTAATGATTTAAAATTTGCTATTCAGCTTAGCCATGCCGGCAGAAAAGGTTCTCATCATGTGCCTTGGCGAGGTGGGCAAGCTTTGTTAAATTCTGAAGATGCTTGGACTACAGTAGCTCCTTCGGCTCTACCATTTACACAAGGCTCTCATCTACCTGAGGCATTAGATAAAGATGAGATGCAAAAAATTATTCAAAATTTTATTGACGCCACAAAGCGTGCTATCCGACTAGGTTTTTCTGCCATAGAGCTTCATGGCGCTCATGGTTATCTAATCCATGAATTTATTTCTCCAGTTTCAAATCAGAGAAAAGATGAATACGGTGGATCATTAACCAACCGAATGAAATTTCCACTGGAGATATTTACCAACGTTCGGAAAATAATACCATCAGATGTTGCATTAGGCATACGGTTAACCGGAACGGATTGGCTTGAAAATGGTCTTTCAATCGAGGATTCAAAAAAAGTAGCTCAGAGCTTTGAGAAACATGGGGCAGATTACCTATGCATTTCGAGTGGTGGAATTACAGCAGGACTCAACATACCAGTAGCACCAAATTATCAAGTGCACCTTGCTACAGCAATAAAAAGTGTTGTTTCTATTCCAATTCGCACTGTTGGTCTTATTACAACAGCTGAACAAGCAAATAACATCATAGTTGAAGAGAGAGCAGATATAGTTGCGCTAGCACGAGCTTTTTTGGCAAATCCAAGGTGGGGTTGGGATGCATCGAAAGCTTTGCAACATCCAATAAAGGTGCCTCAGCAATATGAGCGTGCTTATTCTTCACCAGTATAATCTAGCTTTAAGCGAAAAATTTAAATCAAAAATATATAACGGGCTACGATGTTTTCTGGTCCCACGAATTACAGTATATTCTGAAATAAGCTGTCTAACGCTTTGAAAATTGGAATGAACGACGTGCTTTTGCTTTGCCGTATTTTTTTCGCTCAACCACACGAGGATCACGTGTAAGAAATCCGCCTGCTTTTAAAGACGGTCTAAGATCTGGCTCAAAATTAACAAGGGCTCTACTTATGCCGTGACGGACAGCACCGGCTTGTCCAGAGAGACCACCTCCTTTAACAGTTGCAAAAACGTCGAATTCGCCTTCTCTACTTGCTGCCTGAAAGGGCTGAACCAATAACATTTGTAAAACCGGGCGTGCAAAGTATTGTGGCATTATCTTTCCGTTAATGACTATATTTCCAGATCCTCGCTTCACCCATACACGAGCAGAGGCATTTTTACGTCTCCCCGTAGCGTATGAACGGCCTTGCTCATCTATTTTAGGTTCCCTAATAGCTTCCTTCGTTTCTTCTTGCTTCTCAGAATCTTGCAAGGCTGCAAGGCTGGCTAATCCCTCTTTTTTATTCTCCTGTGCTGTAACTTCTTCAGACATACCTACCTCTTATTTTTAGAATTTAATTCAGCAACATTCAAAAATTCTGGCTGTTGCGCTTCATGTGGATGTACCTTACCTGAATAGATGTGCAAATGCCTCAGTACCTTGCGACCAAGAGGCCCACGGGGTACCATTCTTTCAACAGATTTAAAAAGTAATCGTTCTGGAAACCTGCCATCTAGAATCTTGTCAGCTGTAATAGATTTTATACCCCCTGGGTATCCAGTATGCCAATAAAACGTTTTTTGTGTACGCTTGTTTCCTGTAAGCTTTACTTTATCAGCATTAATCACGATTACATTATCCCCACAGTCCATATTTGGGGTAAAATTTGCTTTATGTTTTCCACGAAGACGCATTGCTATTATCGAAGCAAGTCTCCCCAGAACAATTTCGTTTGCATCGATTAACACCCATTTTTTTTCAATATTCTTAGGTGTCGCCATGTAAGTTCTTGGCAATGTCATAAAAAACTCCCAATTTGGAAACTATAATTACATAATATAAAAAATTTTGTTGCAAATAGTCAACGCTTTTTTTGATTTTAATCATATTTACATATAAAATTCAATAATTTAATATTAGGGTATTATAATACCATAATATGACACAAAAAAGGAAATTGACCGTAGTAATTCAAATTGCGTATAAAATGAAATGTTTTATATCCTGAGAGCGTGTTAACAAATCATATAAAGCCCATGATTATATTAATTGACAATTATGATAGTTTTACATGGAACCTGTGGCATTTTTTGTCTGACCTTGGGGAAGAGGTTATTACAATTCGCAACAATACATTGACTGTAAAGGAGATTATAAAAATGGCGCCTGCAGGAATTGTAATTTCTCCAGGGCCAGGAAGACCGGAACAAGCAGGTGTCTGCGAAGAATTAATTACAGAGGCTGCTCCAAACATCCCTATATTGGGGGTTTGTCTTGGACATCAAAGTATTGCTACAGCATTTGGTGGCTCTTTGCGTTTAATCTCACCGCCGGTACATGGCAAATTGTCTCTCATCAAACATAAAAATAAGGGTATTTTTGAGGGATTGGAGCAATCCTTTTCAGTAACCAGATACCATTCACTCATAGTTGATAAACAAGATTTGCCAGATGAACTAGAGGTGACCGCTCAGACCGCCGACGGCCTTATAATGGGATTACAACATAGAACTTATCATTGCATGGGAGTTCAATTTCATCCAGAATCAATTGCCTCGGTTGGAGGATATAGAATATTAGCGAATTTTCTGTCAAAGGCAGGAAAAAAAATTATCGCAGAAACATTAATTAAAAAGCTTGAAAAACAAACATTGAGGCTGGATATTCGCTTTCCTGAACAAATTCATGTCTGATATTTTAAAACCACTTCTTTCAAGATTATGTGACGCCGAACAACTCTCTTTTGAAGAAATGCAAACTGCATTTTCAATTTTAATGAGCGGAGACGCTACTGTAGCGCAAATGACTAGCTTTATGATTTCATTAAAAATGCGGGGCGAAACCTCTGCTGATATTGCTGCAGGAGCTTCACAAATGAGAGCTAATGCGAAGTTAATAGAAGCGCCGCTGAATGCAATTGATATTGTTGGTACAGGGGGTGATGGGGCACAAAGCTTAAATATATCTACTGCAGCTGCAATAATTGTCGCAGGCTGCGGAGTGCCTGTCGCGAAGCATGGTAATAAAGCTGTGTCGTCCAAAAGTGGTGCTGCTGATATATTAAATGAATTGGGGATCAACCTAGAATGTGATTTTGGCTTGATTGAAAAGGCAATCAAATCCGCAAAGATTGGTTTTTTAATGGCGCCGAAGCATCACCCTGCTCTTCGCCATGTTGGGCCAACCAGAGTTGAATTAGGAATTCGAACAATATTTAATCTTCTTGGTCCATTATCAAACCCTGCACTAGTGGATAAAGCACTAATTGGGGTGTATGATGACAAATGGGGCCACCCTTTTGTAGAAGCACTTAAAGTACTTGGAACAAAGCATGCTTTTGTAGTTCACGGGGAAGGTGGAATTGATGAGGTTTCTTTATCTGGCCCAACGAAAGTACATGCTCTTAATTCAGGTAAAATTTCAAGCTTTATTATTAACCCCTCTGATTTTGGTGTAAAAAACCAGCCACTTGAATCCATTAGAGGAGGCGATGCGAAGTATAATGCACGCAAACTACGCGAGTTATTAGATGGTGAAATTAGTGCCTACCGTGATATTGCCTGTATTAATGCGGCAACAGCACTTGTTGCAACAAATCATGAGAAAAAACTAAATGATGCGTTTAAGCGAGCTGAGACTTCTATTGAAACAGGCGCAGCAAAGAACGCTTTGAATCAACTTGTGCATATTACAAATTCCTAACCTATGATGATAAAAAAATGACAAATGTCTTGGATGCCATAAACGCTCAAAAAAGAGAAGAGATAAAAAAGCTTAAGCAAAAAATTTCATTAGAGCAACTTGAGTTAAATGCTGCAATAGCAGATGCTCCGCGTGGATTTAAAAAAGCTTTGGAAAGTGCTTCTAAAAACGGCTACGGCCTAATCGCAGAACTTAAAAAAGCCTCCCCCTCAAGAGGCCTTATCAGACCTGATTTTGATCCTGTTATCTTAGCAAGTCAATATGAGCAAGGCGGAGCAGCATGTTTATCCGTTTTAACAGACGAAACGTGGTTTAGAGGAAGCAATACAAATCTTCAACTTGCTAGAGCAGCAACCTCACTACCGGTGTTGCGAAAAGATTTTATGATTGACCCAACCCAAATTGTTGAATCACGTGCCTTAGGCGCTGATTGTGTCTTACTGATAATGGCATCATTAAGTGATAAACAGGCAAAAGAGTTAGAAGCAGTTGCGATTTCGTATGGCATGGATATACTCGTTGAAATTCATAATGACTCAGAGCTTGAACGAGCAATGTTGTTATCTTCTCCGCTAATAGGTATCAATAATCGTAATCTTAAGACAATGGATATTTCGCTTGAAGTCGGACTTTCTTTACTTCCAAAACTGCCGAAAAATAAAATTGCTGTCGCTGAGTCAGGATTATTTACACCAGATGACTTAGAAAAAATGGCAAGAGCAGGCGCGCGGTGTTTTTTAATAGGTGAGTCTTTAATGCGTCATGACGATGTAACTAAGGCTACTAAGTTATTACTCTCAGATCCACATAAAATAGCTGGCTAGAATGAAGGATCAATTCACTCATTTCAATTCTGACGGTCAGGCTCATATAGTTGATATAGGCAATAAGACTAATACAAAAAGAGAGGCCATTGCCAAAGCCCGAATATTCATGGCCATGTCTACAATAGACAAAATTAAACGGAATGCATTTTCCAAAGGCAACGTTTTAAATGTAGCACAAATCGCTGGCATCGTAGGAGCCAAACAGACCGCTAACCTTATCCCACTTTGTCATCCATTAGGGCTTGACCACGTTGACTTATCATTTAGCATTGATAATAAATCAAAAGCTATTGAAATTACAGCAAAATGCTCTGTTAATGGAAAAACTGGAGTAGAAATGGAGGCCTTGACCGCTGTGAGTATAGCGGCTCTTACGATATATGACATGTGTAAATCTGTGGATAAGAAAATGCAAATTGGTGATATCCGTTTGACGCACAAATCAGGTGGAAAATCTGGAATTTTTAATGCAGAATAATAAGCTTTTATCTGTGTCAATTGCGCGAGAGAAGATGTTGCAAGCTATCTCGCCGTTATCAAGTGAAAAATGTTCAATTTTTGCTGCACATAATCGCATCGTAGCCGAGGATTTATTTGCCTTGATATCTCATCCTGCTGAGGCGGTATCGTCAATGGATGGATATGCAGCAAGGTTATCTGATATTGTAAATATACCAACATGTTTACCAGAGGTCGGCACATCGAGAGCAGGTTATGCATATAAAAAACCACTTTTAGCAGGACAGTTAGTTCGAATTTTTACTGGGGCAGTCATTCCTCAAGGCTGCGATACCGTGATATTACAAGAGGACACACAAAACGTTCTGGGCAAAATTCAAATAAATGAGCTTCCAAAATTAGGACAATTTATTCGTTACCCAGGCCTTGATTTTTCAGCAGGACAAAAAATTGTTTCAAAAAATAGTATACTTACCGCTAGATCTTGTGCCTTGATTGCACTTGCAGGATTGAGCGAACTTCCTGTGATCAGAAAACCTAAAATCGGCATATTAACGAGCGGTGACGAATTAGTCGCACCTGGTCAAATTCCCAAATCTGGACAATTAATTAATTCCAATAACATTCTTCTGAGCTCATTAATCAAAGCCTCCGGCGGCGAGCCTATCGACCTTGGTATATTGGCAGATAAATCAGGTGCATTGATAGAAACATTAAAAAACTCACCTAATCTTGATTTAGTTGTAACAACTGGGGGAGCATCAGTCGGCGACCATGACTTTATTACTAATGATATCAAAAATAATCCCAATGCTGCTTTATCTTTCTGGAAGATAGCAATGCGGCCTGGCAAGCCACTTCTATTTGGAAAATACGAAAACACTCCCGTACTTGGATTACCTGGCAATCCAGTTTCTGCTGGTGTGTGTGCAGTTCTATTTCTAGCACCTGTTATTAAAAAATTTTTAAGACTAAATCCTAGTCTTTCCTACTCCAAAGCATTGATTACTGAAGATTTATCTAAAAATGACAGAAGAGAAGAATACTTGCGCGCAAAACTTGTGACAGATGATGAAGGTATTCGTCATGTCACTCCAGCAATTAGACAGGATTCGTCTATGCTCGCGACATTGAATGAAGCAGACTGTTTAATACTGCGCCCTGCCTTTGCTCCAAAAATTAAAAAAAGCTCAACAGTATCAATACTAAATTTTCCAAATTTATTTTAAATATTCTTGATTTGTTTTATTTTTGTGTTAGAACAAATAGAGAACAATTTGAAAAGGCGTGCTATGTTGACTATAAAACAAAGAGAATTATTGAACTTCCTTGAGGCATACGACAACAAGTATAAGGCCTCACCATCATTTGACGAAATGCGAGAAGCCTTAGGACTTGCCTCTAAATCTGGAATTCATCGTTTAATAGGCGGACTTGAAGAGCGAGGTTTCATTCGTCGCCTCGCCAATCGTGCTAGAGCCATAGAAATTACAAAAAATGAAATCCATTTAAAAAAGATGAGTTCGCATAATAAAAATGGATTAAATGTTGTTAAAGCTGAGTCCGGTATCTCCTCACAAATAGAAATTCCGCTGCTAGGCAGAATTGCTGCGGGAACTCCAATTGAGGCTATTTCCGACCCTACTTCCTTTCTGTCTGTACCTCAAAATTTAATTAACTCTGGAGAACACTTTGCGCTTGAGATAGTTGGTGACTCTATGATAAATGCAGGAATTTATGACGGTGATACTGTTATTATCCGTAAAACGGAAGAAGCAACAAATGGTGATATCGTGGTAGCACTAGTGGACGGTCAGGAAGCAACTTTAAAAACTTTTAGGCGAGTATCTGGACGTGTGGCGCTTGAGGCGGCAAACCCATTGTATGAAACACGTTATTTTACTTCTAATCAAGTAACTATCCAAGGCAAGTTAAGTGGTTTAATTCGAAAATATGGTTAAAAACTTCTCAAGAGACATTCAATAGTAGTTAAACTGATTTAGAGTTTTTTTATAAGTAATTATTTTCACAATTAATAATTCAAACAAATAAATATTTATGATAGTGTCATCACAGCTTTTATATGCTTATTTGATTTATAAGCAGGTATCCAAATAATTTTCCAAATTTAATGTCAAATTGATAAGTTAGAGAACATGTACCCTTTACCTTTAATGCATTCATTGAACATATTTTGAGTAATGCAAACTAAAAATAGCCACTATAATGATACAACATGTTTATTGAGTTATAAAATCACTAAAATAAGCTTCGCTGTGTAAGCATTCCACACATGAGGATTACGAAAAATGAAAGTTGTAACCAGATTTGCACCATCACCCACTGGGCTTCTGCATATTGGTGGCGCACGTACCGCTCTTTTCAATTATTTATATGCCAAACACTACAATGGTAGTTACTTGCTTAGGATTGAAGATACAGATAAGGATAGATCTACAGATAAATCGTTGGAGTCTATTTTTGAAGGATTAAAATGGCTTGGTCTCATCGGAGATCAGCCCGCTATTTATCAATCAAATCAGATAGATAAACATAAAGAAATTGCTAATAAACTAGCTATTTCTGATAAAGCTTATTATTGTTATCTTTCTCAATTAGAATTGGAAACTATTCGCAAACAAAATAAACTTCAGGGGAAGCCTTTTCGTTCTCCTTGGAGAGATCCTTACTATCGCGGAGAGCGGATTGGAAAACCAGTTTTAAGAATTCGCATGCCAGATACAGGACAAACGAATATACTGGATCTTGTACAAGGCAACATTAACGTTGCTAACCAACAGTTAGATGACTTTGTGCTGATGCGAAGTGATGATTCGCCTACTTACATGCTTGCAGTTGTTGTAGATGATCATGATATGGGCATCACCCATATCCTCAGAGGTGATGATCATCTGAATAACGCCATTAGGCAAACCAAAATCTACGAAGCACTTAATTGGCAACCCCCAGTTTTCGGTCATATACCACTTATTCATGGAAGTGATGGGGCTAAACTATCAAAACGTCATGGTGCCGTAGGTGTGGAGGCCTATAAAAATATGGGTTTCTACCCGGAAGCGGTGAAAAATTATTTAGCAAGACTTGGCTGGTCTCACGGAAATGAGGAATATTTTTCGCAAGAGCAAGCAATATCTTGGTTTGATGGCAGTTCCCTAGGTCGATCTCCAGCAAGATTCGATTTGCAAAAACTAGTTGCGGTGAATGCTCAATGGTTAAAAAAGGAGAGTTTTGAGCGCCTGCATACGCAAATACTAGAATATCATACTCTGCAAAAAAATAAAAAAATCAGCGATAAATTTAAAGAGAGATTAAAAATATTGCTACCTCACCTTTTAGAGAGAAATTCTATAATAAGCGAACTCGCCTCTGAGATAGATTATCTAATTTATGATGGCAGACCCGAAATTAATAGTGAAGCTAACAAATTTTTGAATGATCAGAGTTGTAATGTATTACAATTATTTTCTAATATTTTGCATGAACTCCCCTCTGATGCTACATCCTTCCAGATTTTTATTGATGATTGGCTTACAAAGCAAAAAATAAAAATGCAAGATTTGGGAATTCCGTTAAGAATCGTGTTGACGGGGGGTAAAACTGCTCCCTCCATTTTTGATCTTATTCAATCATTAGGGCTTAAGGAAGTAAGTTCTAGGATTAATGAAATTTGCAATTAATAAGCTATTATGAATATAATAACACAAAATATCGATATTCTTAAACATAACTTGTAAAGCCTTCCTAAGGTATCAATAACAAAATCGGTTCTGGGGAAAAAAATGGATGATATGCCGCACAACGAACATACTATAACACTTACAGACAACGTAACCGGCGAGTCTATTAAACTCCCAATAATAAAAGGGACAATTGGCCCAGATGTGATAGATGTGCGTACGCTTTATGCATTAGCAAATAAATTTACCTTCGATCCAGGATACGGTGTCACTGGCTCTTGTATTTCTGAACTAACTTATATAGACGGCGATGAAGGAATTCTACTTCATCGTGGATATGCTATCGAAGAGTTAGCAGAGAAGTCAGATTTTTTAGAAGTAGCTTACCTGCTCTTAAACGGCGAACTGCCAAAAATAGGTGAAAAAGAAGAATTTGTTAACGCGATTACCCATCACACAATGGTTCATGAACAGATATCCACATTTTTTAGGGGCTTCCGTAGAGATGCTCATCCGATGGCAATTTTATGCGGAGTTACAGGTGCTTTATCAGCCTTTTATCACGACTCTACTGATATTCAAGATCCCCACCAAAGGATGATTGCATCGCGCAGGCTAATCGCAAAAATGCCAACACTTGCGGCAATGGCTTATAAATACTCAATAGGCCAACCATTCAATTACCCAAAAAACCACTTAAATTATTCTGAAAATTTTCTTCAGATGTGTTTTTCTGTGCCAGCAGAGGATTATATCCCAGATCCAACAATTTCAAATGCTATGGATAAGATATTAATATTACACGCCGATCATGAGCAGAACGCATCTACATCAACAGTTCGGCTTGCCGGCTCTTCTGGTGCAAATCCGTTCGCCTGCATTGCTGCAGGAATTGCATCGCTCTGGGGACCAGCACACGGTGGCGCAAATGAAGCCGTGTTAAATATGCTACAAGAAATTGGGGATAAATCAAAAATTTCCGAATATGTAAATCGCGCAAGAGATAAAAATGATGCTTTTCGCTTATTTGGTTTTGGACACCGGGTTTACAAAAACTTTGACCCACGCGCCAAAGTGATGAGACAATCATGTCATGATGTCTTGAATAAGCTCGGAATAAATGACCCTCTCCTTGAACTTGCTATGGAGTTAGAGGAAATTGCTCTCAATGACCAATATTTTATTGATAAGAAACTTTACCCTAATGTTGACTTCTATTCAGGCATCATTCTAAAAGCGATGGGATTTCCAACATCGATGTTTACAGTTCTTTTTGCTCTTGCAAGAACAGTAGGTTGGATATCTCAGTGGAAAGAAATGATAGAAGATCCAATGTATCGAATAGGGAGACCAAGACAGCTTTATAATGGCCCTAAATTGAGAGCATTTACGCCTATAAGTGAAAGAAAGTAAATTTATAATAAGTTATTTTTTTTAAGTTGATATGCTACAGAGTCCTCGAAATTTTTTTCCTTGCCTATTAGTAGTTGTTTGAGGACATTAGCATTGTAGCTCATTTGTTCTTGGTAAAAAGAAATGTTGTTATAAATATCAATCAAAGCAGTTGATAGGTTAGCGGGAGTTTGTGCAGACTGAAGGTAACAAGGATAAACTTCTTTTTGTAAAAGTATATTTGGTAAAATAGGGTCTTTTTGTTTGAAAAAAAGTTTCATTAATAAAAAATTTAAGGCGTTAGTCTTATAACAGGTCACTGCTGGGACACCACTCAAACTTAGTTGCAACGTCGCAGTGCCTGAAACACAGATAGCAGCAGACATCGTTAATAAACTATTTTCAAATGCTTCTCTACCTATAACAACCTTTAGTGGTAAATCGTAATTTTTTATTTGTTCCATTATGAGTGGTTCAAGCTTTGCCGTTGTGGGAAGTATAAATCGGCATTTTGGAAAATTTTTAAAAAATAATTCTGCAGAACGCATTATATCAATAAGGTTAAAAGAAATTTCTCTAACTCTACTTCCTGGCATAAGCCCAATCAAACTAGTTTGATTTGTCAGTTTGAGAGTGGGACTTTGTTTATAATTATTTCTGACCTTATATGCTTCAGGATGTCCTACAAAAACAGCAGATGTGTGTTTTTGATTAAAATAAGATGGTTCGAACGGAAATAAACATAAGATAGCATCAAATATTTTTTCAAACTTTTTAGTACGCCATGCTCCCCATGCCCAAACTGTTGGAGCAACTAATTGGATAATTGGAACATGCCAGCCAATTTTATCCATCTCTATACGGAGCAGCGATGCAAATTTTAATGAAAATTGTTTGGTATCAACCGTAAAGATTGCTTTTGGACGGGATAGAATTATTTGCTTAACCTGATCTTTTGCTATTTGTAATAATGCATTATAAGAGAATATTGCATCTAGAACACCGATTACAGATAGCTTCGAAATAGGTATACTAGAATGGAGACCGACCTTTTGCATTTGTTCACCACCAATACCCATCCAACTGACTGGCTGTTTAACAGTTTGTTGCACAGCACGCATTAGATGTGCCGCCAGCATATCTGATGAAGTTTCTCCAGCAATGATATAATAGCACTCTCTATCCATAATCAACGGAATACAGACTAATCCCCACTTTTGATATAGCTTTTTCAATTTGGTTTAAAGTGACTGCGAGTTTACAGTTTTTGGCGTGCAGACAGACAAAACTAATGTTACTAGCATTTAGCTGTTTTATAGTTTTTAGCCCAAATACGGGTAAATCGTGTGTCAAGGACTGTTTCTTTTTTGCCATTTTAATAAAAATTGCAGGTGAGTTATCACTATCGATTAATTTTGCCGCTCTTTTTATCATCTTGTCAGTGCCTTCCACCGCCTCTATAGCGATAATTCTACCTGCTTGAATGATTACTGACTGCCCTATATCAAAGGAGCTAGCTTGTTCTAAATAGCGTATACCTATATTAATATCATCGAGCATTCGTTTACTTAGTGATTTTCCATATCTGTACCCGATAGGGAGAAATTCTCTTGGGCTAATTTTATCTTGAGGAATAACGTTAAAACCTTTTTTGCTAAAAAATCCTGCCACCTCTTGCAATAGGTTATTGTCTCCTAACTGACCTTTTTGAGCTAGAATTTTCAATGCAGAAAAATCTGGTTTTATACTAAAAAGAGAAAAGTTATTTATTTTTCCAGATAAAATTACCTCTGTGCATTTAGAGTGTTTAAGTTCTCTCACCATTTTATTAAGCTGGCCGAGATTTAACTCAACATGATAAAAACTGGTATAATCAGCGTCAGCCTCACCGAATATCTTTATCACGAAAACAGAACACCCGGCTTCAGTTAATGTTTTAGCTAAATTAAGTGGCTCTCTGCCTGCGCCGCAAATCAAACCATATTTGCAAAATGATTTGTGCATATTTGACATTTATTCGCCCATTTTTGATTCGTTTAATTGTGCCTTTTTGCAAATAGGCCTATTTTTTGACGATTTTATAAATTCAAGTATATTTTTGGTAATACTGTCATCATCAGCAGTAGATTTGTAAGCCTCTAAAACTCGTGATGAAAATTCTCCCTCATTTTTAAACAACATTTTAAAAATATCTCTCACTTTTGAAATCTGCTCTTTTGTATAATCTTGACGCTTGAGCCCAAAACTATTTATACGCCTTAATCTACAAGGTGATCCATCTGCTATTGTGTATGGAATAATATCCTCAGTTACTTTCGTCATTGCACCTACCATCACGATATCACCAATTCTAACGAACTGATGCACAGCAGAAAAAGCACCAATATTGCAATCATTACCTAAAGTAACATGTCCTCCCAAAGCTACACCATTAGCCATGATATTATTATTTCCAACTCTACAGTCATGAGCTATATGACAATCAGCAAGTATAAAATTATTATTTCCAATAGTTGTTTTCATGCCACCAACTCTGGTACCTCTATGAATAGTAACTTTTTCTCGAATTATATTATTCTTACCGATTTCTAATATAGCTGGCTCTCCTTTAAAAAGAATATGCTGTGCCCGAGTGCCTAATACTGCAAACTGAAAAACCTGTGTGTTTTGGCCAATGGAGGTTGGCCCTTCAATTACAACGTTTGAATATAAACATACACCGTCATGCAAGATTACCTTATCTCCAATGACACAAAATGGGCCGATCTTAACATTTTTCCCAATCTGAGCATTTCTATGTATAATCGCATTTGGATGAATATTTGGAGACATTTATATTCCCACTATAGTTTAAAATTAATATTATGCTTTTGCAGATACAGTCATCGCCGATATTTCTGCTTCAGCCATTTTTTTACCATCTACCTCCGCTAGACCTATAAATTTTTGCAATGTACCTTTTCCTCCTTTTTTTACAATTTTGAGATAAAGCATATCACCTGGTCGAACAGGTTTTCTGAACCTAGCTTTATCAACAGATGTTAAGAAGAATAATTTTCCCTCAGTTTCGTCTGGCAAAAACTTTGAAAACATGCAGCTTGCGACTTGCGCGAATGATTCGATTATGAGAACTCCTGGCATAACAGGGTTGCCTGGAAAATGACCTGTAAAGTATGGCTCGCCTCCGCTGACTGCCTTAACCCCAGTAGCTGATTGTCCGGGGACAATGTTAATTACCTTATCTATGAGAAGGAATGGTGGACGATGCGGAATTGTAAGCTCAATATCACGATAATCCATCTCAAATAATTCACTCATTTATTGATCCTTTTCTTTTTTGGAATTTTGGCTAATTGACTCAGTTTTGCCTGCTCACGCCAAAATTTCTTCGAAACTTTGGCTGGAAAGCCTACATAAGCATCTGCAGTAGTTATTGTTTTTGTTACCCCCGAATGAGACAAAATCACTGTGTTTGGTGCAATTTCTATGTGATCAGCTATTCCTACTTGACCACCAATAATGCAATTTTCTTTTACGATGGTACTACCAGCAATTCCAACCTGTGCTAGAATGAAGGTTTTTTTCTCAATCTGCACATTGTGAGAAATATGGACGAAATTATCAATCATAACAAGCTCTGCAATTCTTGTGTCTTGCAGAGTGCCCCTATCAATACAGCAATTCGCCCCAATAATAGATTTACTTCCAATTAGCACACGACCAAGATGAGGAACCTTCAAAATATGTTCGTCTTTTGTTTCAAAACCAAATCCTGCCTTGCCAATAACCGTATGATGCCCTATCGATACGTTATCATCGATAACTGCCTTTTCTATCGTAACATAATCATTAATTTGACAATTCTTTCCTATCCTCACCGCACTTTTGCAACTTACCCCAACGCCCAATATACTGCCACTCCCAATAATCACCCCAGAGGCTATATTGCAGAATGGACCAATTGAGACATTTTTCCCAATTTTTGCTCTATTATCAATCTGAGCTGTTGGGTGCACGACACCTGGATTGTCTTTTTCATCGGGATACATGTATGAGCATACCTGCGCGAATGCATATTTAGGGTTATCTGAAATCAATATAACCTCAGCACCAGATAGTATGTCATTCCCGAAATGCTCTGCCATATGCGATGTACAGATTACTGCGTAGCCGGCAGAATATCTTAGAGAAGCAATTATCTCTTCACTTAACGCAAAAACCAAAATATTTGGAGCAGCTTGTTTTGTCTGCCCAACATTTTGAACAATAAAACTAGGAGCACCCCTATGCAGAAGACAAGAACCAAATTCTAATATTTTGGCAATTGATACCGGCTTTGGTTCAGGAAAAAAACTATGATCAATAATCACTAAGTTATTCTTCCTGTATTTCTAATCTGGCGTTTTTGGTGCGCTCATTTAACTTACTAATAACATACTCCGTGATATCTAAATCTTGCCTAAAAACTAATGCTGAGCTTTTGTTGAGCACCGCATCCAATTTTTGTTGCCCTGCAATTTCAGCGACAATCTCAGCTGCCAAAGATTTAATTTCATCTTGCGCTTCCTGAAATGCCTTATCAAGCGCTTGACGCTTAAATTGAATTTCTTGCTGTATTGATGCTACCTCGTTTTGAAACTGATTAACTTCCGCTCTATAAGCTTCCTCAGATAGTATTGTTCTTTTTGATTGCAAATCTTTTTCTATTTGTAAGAGGCTGGCTTCTCGGGTTGCGAAATCATTTTGAAATTCCTCCCGTTTATCATCTAATAATTCTCTTACACGTTCCGTAGCTTTTGCATCCTTTAATACCCTATCCATATTTACAACAGCCACTCTTTCAACATTGAAGCTTACCTGCGGCAGCTCATATGATTTATCTTGTGAATGGACTTGATGGCTTGATATTAAAAATAACATAAAGAAACAAAATAACGCGTTTATCAAGCGAATTTGAATATTTAACATATCCAACATTTCCTTTCTATGAGCCGAACATACTAATAATATTATGTTTAGAGCCTTGTGCCAATTGTAAACTGAAATTCTCTCAATTTATCATAGGATTGCATAGAAATGGGATCTGCCCAGTAAAAAGAAAGTGGACCAATGGCAGTATCCCAAAGCAACCCAAAACCTATGGACTGTCTCATGCTATCATCGTCCGAACCTTCAACACCTGACGGAAAATCTGTGCCCCACGCAGAGCCATAATCAGCAAATAATGTCCAACGAACTCCTAAATCAGGGTTTAATCCAACGTCACTTATTACTTCGAAGCTACCAGCGTAATAATTATTACCGCCGACCGCACCCCCACTTGTGTTATCTCTTGGACCTATTCCCGCTCCGTCAAAGCCACGAACCTTATTTCCTCCAAGAAGAAATCGATTAGATTGTGTCACATTTTCACCTAAACCATTTATATTGCCAGTTTCAGCACGAGCACCAAGGACAAATCTATCGAAGGAGATGGGCTTATAGTATGCTCCTCGTAGTATGCTTCTTAGAAATATTACATCTCCTCCAATGCCAGAATAAGTTTCTGAAATTTCTGCAAAAAAACCATCAGATGGGTCAAATCGGTCATCTCTCTTTTCCACGCCTAATCGGTAACCTATAGAAGAACTGACAAGTTTTTTGTTATTTTCGCCTGTTGAAGAAGAGGAATTATTAGTATTCTGATTGGTTTTATTTTCCGCTAAATTGTAACTTATTCTATGATACACATCGTTTGCTGCATTAAAACCTAGGCCAAACCCAAAACCCCTGGAACTTGTCGTGGCCGAGCCACTTTCAACTTTATTTGTGAAAATGTTAGATGATGCGCTGAGATTTCTATTAAGAAAAAAAGGTTCTGTTAGAGAAAGATTAAAATTAGATTTTTTTTCAGACAAAGATGCCGAAAACCCAACAGACCTTCCTGTTCCTAAAAAGTTTCTTTCATTTATCCCTAGAGATAATGAAGACTTATCAATACTCGAGTAGCCAAAACCTATTGCCAGAGAACCAGTAGACTGTTCTTTAACACCAATTTCTATAATTGACTGGTCAGCTGAACTGCCAGGTTTTGTTTCAACCAAAACATCGCTAAAAAAACCTAAATTTCTAATATTTCTTAGCGACTCATTTAGTTTCACCTGATTATAAGCATCCCCCTCTACTATTTGCATTTCTCTCCTGACAACAAAATCTGCTGTGCGGGAATTATCTATTATTTCAATACGTTCTACATAATTTTTCCTAGCGGTATCTACGTTAAACTGTATATCCAATGTTGCTTTTTGAGGATTTGTTTTAATGTCGGGAGTTACATTAACAAAAGCATAGCCAAAATCTCCTAGTTTATTTGTGATATTGAGCAGGCTCTCTTCCAATCTCCTTATATCGTATCTTTCACCAGTTTTAAATGAGACGGTTTCTAATAGTGTTTCATCATCCATACCCTCAATTTTTGATACAACGTTAATCTTATCAAAATTATATATTGGTCCCTCTTCCAAAATGAAAGAGATTGCAAAACCTGTCCTGTCAGGGAGCAATCCTCCACGAGCCCTTTTAACGTTAATATCAGCATAACCTCTTGTTTGATAAAATTGACGAAGGAGACGAATGTCATAATTTAATCTACCTTCATCATATTTATCTGATGAAGATGCAAAAGCCCACCAACGTTTTTCTCTACTAGCAATGATCTGTTTGAGTTTTCTGTCTGAAAATCTCTCATTACCATTAAATTTAATCGAGGTAATCTTAATCAATGGGCCTTCATCGACTACAAAAATTAGATCCACGCGATTATTTTCTAATTCAATAATAGCAGGCTCAATTGAGGCTCCAAAACGTCCAGACAATTCATAAATTTCAAGTAGCTTTTGCATGCCATCAATTGCTACTTTTTTAGTGTATACACGTCGTGGTTGAATGTCCAAATGGGCCAAAAGTAAATCAGCATCTAGAACATCGTTACCTTCTACTACAACTCTATTTATAATGGGATTTTCTTTTAAAACGATATTTACCAGACCATTTTCAATAGAAATATCGACGTCACTGAATAAATTAGTGGAGAATAATCGATCTATTGCTTTATCTAAAATATTAGGTGAGATCTCGTCACCAATATCGATTGGTAAATACGATCTAACAGTGCCCTCTGACACACGCTGATTTCCATTCACTGAAATATCAGAAACTACCTCTCCTAAAGCTTGCGTATCAATAAAGCTAGACAAAAATAAAAGTGTAAGAAACGAAAAGAAACCCTTGCGAAGTTGTCTAATTCTAGTCATTTTTTATACCTCTCGCTTTAGCTAAATTGGGAATCATAACGCACTCAAGTTTCCGGTTCTAGTCTCCAACAACTAGCTAGTTTAATTATTCATTCCTCTTACAATATCATAAATCGTAACAAACAGCATCAAAGATAGCAAAAAAGCAATACCTCCTCTCATTAAAATATTTTGCCAAGCGTCGGGTAAAGGTTTTCCAATCATAGCTTCAATCATAAAAAATGTAAGGTGTCCACCGTCAAGCGCTGGTATGGGTAGTAGATTAACTAGCCCCAAATTAATTGAAATAAGAGCAATAAAAAATACCAAACTGGTTAATCCCTGTAATGCTGCATCTCGTGAGAATTGCGCTATTCGAACTGGACCACCAATTTCACCTAACTGAGCGTTACCGGTAACAATTCTTGTGATACCCCGCAACATTCCTACAGTAATCGACCAGCATTCATGTCTAGACTCTTTCATCGCCTCAAGCAAACCAAGTTTCCGAAACTCTCCCGTAGAAGAACGAATACCTAATCGACCTGCATAAATATCCAACTCTTCAAGATATACTGAATCAGGAACAGCCACTATATCTAAAATATTTCCTGACCTTTCAATTTGTAAGTTTATCGGTTTTTCGGGAGACTCAAATATAAAAACTCTAAAATCATTAAAATCGGAAATATTGTTAGTATTTATTTTTAGGACTCTGTCGTTTGCTTCTAGTCCTGCCCGCTCTGCTGGACTATTCGGCATAACCTCATCAATAATTGGTGGAACGAATAATTTTCCAGCTCCCACATAAAGACCAACAAATAAGACAAATGCCAGAATGAAATTAGCAAAGGGGCCAGCAGCAACAATTAAAACTCTTGATAAAAGACTAGCATTAGCGAAACTACCCTCTAACTTTCTGGCATCTTTGGAGTTGCCACTTGCAGAATTCTCATCTCCTCTCATTCTTACATAGCCACCGAGTGGTATCCATGCAACGCGCCATCTTGTACCATGCAAATCAGTCCATCCAAAAATCTCTTTGCCAAATCCAATTGAAAAGACATCCACCACAACCCCATTTTTTCTAGCAACTAAAAAATGTCCAAGTTCATGAATAAAAACAATGGGCGTCAAGACTAAAATAAATGATACAATTATTTCAAAAATTCCAAAGGAGAGCATAAAATTTAGTTATCTAAGCAGTTTATTGTCTAATTTGTGTATTAATTAAAGCCTCATTGAGATGGCAATATTGCGCGCATATTTATCATAGTCAATGATAGACTGATAATCATCTAGATTAGTCGTCTCAATCATATCTATTGTTCTAGCAACAAGAGTATAAATATTACCAAATTCCAACTTATGGTCTAAATAAAGGTGCACAGCTATCTCATTTGCAGCGTTTAGGGCAACAGAGTAACACGGATCTTCCTCAATTAATTGATACGCAAGCTTAAAACACGGAAATTTACTGGCATCTATATCCTGAAAATTAAAACTTTCAACTTCCAACAAATCAATTTCTTTAATTTCTATTTTTAATCTTTCTGGCCATGCCATAGCTTGGGAGATAGGTACCTTCATGTCAGTTGGCGCCATATGAGAAATTATTGATTTATCTTTAAATTTTACAATACCATGGATAATAGATTGAGGGTGGATCAAAGCCGATATTTTTTCTTTTCCAATATCAAATAACCAAGCAGCCTCGATCGTTTCTAATCCCTTGTTCATCATTGTAGCACTGTCAATAGATATCTTTGCTCCCATGCTCCAAGTAGGATGCTTAAGCGCCTCGCTCGGCGGGATTTTTTGTGTTTCTTTAGAATTCATTGATAGAAAGGGGCCTCCTGAAGCAGTAAGCGTAATACTATCCACGTCGTTCCAATTTTGACCCATCATACATTGAAAAATAGCGTTATGTTCAGAGTCAACGGGAATTATATTTACACCTTTTTGCTTTGCGAGTGGCATTAGCAAATGTCCACCAGCAACAAGCGCTTCTTTGTTTGCAAGCGCAATATCTGTTCCAGAATTAATTGCCCTAAAAATAGGCTCAAACCCAGCAAAACCCGTGATCGCTGCTACGAGAATATCTGTTTTTTGTGACGCTAAAAAAGCTAGTCCTTCCTTTCCGCAAAGTATTTCAATATCAAAATTATTTAATTTTTGCTCTAATTCTGAGCTTAAATGCAAATTTGAAACAACGACATATTTTGGTGAAAATTCAATTGCCAAACGGACCAACAAGGAAACGTTTGAATGTCCAGAAATTCCGATAACATAAAATTTTTCTTTATGTTTTCTTATTATTTCTAGGGCTTTTGAACCTACTATTCCAGTGGCTCCGAGCACTGTTACTAACTTTCTCATTAAACAAATATTCCGTGGACCGGTGACAACGCAACAAATGGAATAACATATAAATATCCATCAAATCTATCCATAAATCCTCCATGACCAGGTATGATTTTAGCGCTATCTTTTTTATTTATTGTTCTCTTAAAATATGACTCTGTTATATCTCCAACTTGAGCTAATACCGTAATAAATATCGTCAATAAAATAAGCCATAATGTAACTTTAACATTCAAAAAATAAAAAATGCATGTGCCCGAAAATATACCGCTGATTATTCCGCCAACAGCACCTGATATCGTTTTAGCTGGACTTACAAGCGGCAGAAGTTTTGGTCCCCCTACAAAGCGACCAATAATATAGGCTCCGGTGTCAACACTAATGATAGTGACTACAATGTAAGTCATAATTTCTTGAAACGACTGATAATATGAGAGCTTTCCAATGCTATACAAAAGTACCGCTAAACAAATGCCCATGAAACTACTTTGAAAAGGAAGAATTCTGGTTAATAAAACCAAGATTAAGATTAGACTAATTATTTGATAAAGTGGTTCAAATAAAAATAGGCTCGTAGAACTATATAAACATATAAAGACGAAAAGAATACATCTAATGCCGAAACTTTTTGTCACTAATAATGAAAATTCTAAAAGCATTACCAGTGCACATATGAAGACCGTAATTTTCGAATACGGCTCGCCGACAAAAAAAAGAAGCATCAAGGGAAGAAGCAACATTGTGCCTGTCATACGTCGAGCAATGTCCGAGAGCTTATCTTTCATTAACAGTTTTTTTTCGTTCTTGAATTATGGCATCTGTAGCCTCACTGATTTCCATTGTTTTTTCATTTACACTACCTCCAAAACGCCTTACTCTGGAATTCCAATCTTTTATCGCTGCATGCAATTCATCAACCCCAAAATCAGGCCAATAGCTATCTGAAAAGTAGAGTTCTGCGTAAGCACAATCCCAAATCAAGAAATTTGATATCCGTTTTTCCTTACCAGTACGAATTAGCATATCAACAGAGGGAAGAAATGAGGTCATGAGTTTAGATTTAAATGCGTTAATTATTTCTCCTGATGATAAATCAATATCTTTAATTTCATAATTTGAAGCTGCGTTTACAATATCTTGAAGACCCCCATAGTTTACCGCAACTGTTAGAGTCATGTTGGTATTATGCTTAGTCAAATTCTCTGCATTTATAAATAAAGTTTGCAAATCTCTTGGAAACAGCGATAAATCTCCAATTATTTTTAACCTAATACCCTCGGACATCAAATTAACGGTTTCTTGTTTTAGATATCGTTTCATCAATCCTAATAGAGCATTTATTTCTTTTTTTGAACGACGCCAATTTTCAGATGAAAATGCAAAAACGGTGAGAAAAGGAATTTTGAGCCGAGCAACTTCACGTCCGATTTTTGTCAACGTTTGCGCACCTTTATCATGGCCGGATATTACAGAAAACGCATTCTCTTGAGCCCACCGTCTATTTCCATCCATGATTATAGCTAAATGCTTCATGTTCTAAATCACCTTAAAGAAATATTTTAAATGCTTGTGATATCGTTTTCTTTCTTTACTAACATTGCATCAATTTCACCAACAAAATTATCTGTAACTTTTTGAACGTCCGACTCATAATTGTGGCGCTCATCCTCAGAAATGGTACCTGCTTTTTCATCTTTGCGTATAGTTTCGATCGCATCTCGTCTGATGTTACGCACAGAGATACGGGCTGCTTCTGAGTATTTACTAGCAACTTTTACCATATCCTTTCTCCTATCCTCTGATAATTCCGGAACAGGTACTCTTATAACCAAACCTTCCACCTGAGGATTCAAACCGAGGCCCGACTCGCGGATAGCTTTTTCCACTGAAGTCACGAGGGACGCATCCCAGACAGAAACAGATAATAATCGAGGTTCTGGAACTGATATGTTGCTAAGCTGACTAAGGGGCATTTTAGAACCATAGGCGTCTACAATAACAGGGTCGAGCATAGCAACAGAGGCTCTGCCTGCACGTAACCCAGAAAAATCACTGCCTAGGTTAGAAATTGCTCCTTCCATACGGCGTTTGATGTCTTCCATATCTAACGATGACATTTTTTCTCCCTTTTTCCACATCTATTCCGTAACAAGAGTGAAAGCACCTTGATGTCTTAAAGCTTTAACAAATCCTCCAGTTTGTGTCACGGAAAACACAAGTATAGGAATTTTATTTTCGCGTGCTAGCGAAATTGCAGTCGCATCCATTACTTTTAAATCTTTTGACAGAACATCAAGGTATTTTAATCTATCATATCTAATGGCATCTGATTGCTTTTCAGGATCAGCGGAATAAACGCCATCGACCCGCGTCCCTTTCATTAGAACATCACAGTTCATTTCAGATGCACGTAAAGCTGCTGCTGTGTCAGTTGTAAAAAATGGGTTACCAGTTCCAGCAGCAAAAATAACAACCCTTCCTTTCTCCATATGACGCATGGCTCGTCGCCTGATATATGGCTCACACACAGCGCTTATAGGCAAAGCTGACTGAACGCGGGTAGCAATTTCTAACTTCTCTAAAGCGTTTTGCATAGCAAGCGCATTCATCACTGTCGCTAACATGCCCATATAATCGCCAGTAGACCGCTCCATTCCGTCCCCAGCGGCTGATATCCCCCTGAATATGTTTCCTCCTCCAATCACCAAACAAATCTGTATATCTTGTGATACTACATCAGCTATTTCGCCCGCAACCCGACTTACCATGGCAGAGTCTATGCCATACTCTAGACTCCCCATAAGAGATTCCCCTGATATTTTTAACAATACTCTTTTATATTTAAACTCCACCATTTACCGTATCAAACCATATGTTAATCAAGCGCTTACTTATTTAATTGAGCAGCAACCTCTGCTGCGAAATCTGTCTCTTCTTTTTCCACACCGTCGCCAAGAACGAAAATGCTAAAATCCACTAAAACAATCTCACTACCACAATCGCTAGCCGCTTTTTTCAGGACGTCAATTACTTTACTTTCTCCGTCAATTACAAAAGTCTGCTCCAACAATACAACTTCTTGATAGAATTTGCGAATCCTACCCTCGACCATTTTTTCGGCAATCTCCCGAGGTTTTCCAGATTCCTTAGCTTGCTCAATAAGTACCTCCCTCTCTCTTTGAACGAGGGCAGGATCAAGTGAATCAACAGAAAGCGAAGCAGGTTTTGTAGCGGCAACATGCATTGCAATTTGCTTACCCAGACTATTAAGAATTTCAATATCTGCGTCTGACTCCAAAGCTACCAAAACACCTATTCGACCCAATCCCTCTGCTGCAGCGTTGTGTATATAAGAAACAACGGCACCTTTATCTACGGTGATATTTTTCATGCGTCTAAGCTTCATGTTCTCGCCAATTGTTGCAATATTGTGTGTAATTTCATCTGCTACTGTTCGATCTGTATTTGGAAAAGAGAGTTCACATAGCTCTTCTAAATTTTGTGCGCTATTAGCAAGCCTTGCCAAATTTGAAGCTAGTAATTTGAAAGCATCATTTCGAGATACAAAATCGGTTTCTGCATTTAACTCAATCATTGCAGCTGTATTCCCTTCCAAATGAACAGCAATGAGTCCTTCGGATGCTACCCGGCCAGATTTTTTCGCCGCGGTAGCAAGTCCTTTCGTACGGAGCCAATCAACAGCTGCTTCAATGTCTGCGTTGGTTTCTTCAAGTGCCTTTTTACAATCCATCATACCAGCACCTGACATCTCACGCAGTTGCTTAACTAATGCAGCAGTAACAGCCATCCTCTTTATCCTTTATATTTTTTTTAAAAATTAAATCAATTTTGCTCAAAGTGAATACTTTCTTGGCATCAGCAAGCTATTCAGAGCTTTCCTTATTTTCAGAAATTGAGACAGACGACTCTTTTGACGATATTGACCCGGAAGAAGAACTGTTGTCATTTCCCTCTACCTTTTCATCTCCATCTTCTTCTGATTCAATGGTAGTTTCAAAGTTTTTCTTTTTTACCCTTTCAACTACTTTCTTTTCAGACTTATTTTCTTTAGTTTTTTCGCCCTTTTCTACATCAGCCTCACGAGAATCACTTTTGGATGTATCGTCCACCAATTCCTCAGAAGGCGCAATAGTATCAGTTCCTATATCATGACCACTTGCGGCTAACTCTTGCTGCAGGCCATCTAAAATTGCATCTCTTGCGAGCTCACAATATAAAGATATGGCACGCATAGCATCATCATTGCCGGGTACTGGAAAATCAATACCTAATGGACTGGCGTTGCTATCTACCACTGCAACAACAGGGATGCCAAGCTTATTTGCCTCTGCCACCGCTATATCCTCTTTGTTTGTATCCAAGATAAATAACATATCAGGCAGGCCGCCCATATCTTTGATACCACCAAGAGTTAATTCCAGCTTGTCACGCTCTCGAGTTAGCTGAAGAACCTCCTTTTTTGTAAGTTGATTAATCTCTTCACTTTCTAACTTTTTTTCTAAATCGCGTAAGCGCCGAATGGATTGAGTTACAGTTGCCCAGTTTGTTAACATACCTCCGAGCCAACGGTGATTTACAAAATATTGACCACACTCTTTTGCAGTCTCTGCGAGTTTCTCAGACGCAACTCTTTTAGTGCCTACAAATAACACCCTTCCGCCTTTAGCGGTAGTGTCTCGTAATGCTTTTATAGCCTGATGCAGCAAAGGAACTGTTTGCTGTAAGTCTAAAATATGAACGTTATTTCGTTCACCAAAAATGAATGGTCCCATCCGTGGATCCCATCTTCTTGTATGATGGCCGAAGTGCACGCCCGCTTCAAGCAACTGTCGCATAGTAAATGTAGGGAGAGCCATTTTAAACCTCCTGTTCTCCGGTTAAACCTCCATGAAGTGTGAAAGAGATATACTCCCACCGGACGGCTTTTACGTCGGGACTTACCAACAACCAAACCTTCATGTGTGAATTATAATTACTGTTGTTACTCTTTATTTATTGATATTGCAAACAGAAACAATCATCCATACTAGGCATTTTCTAATATATTTTCAATCTTCAATATACCAGGAACAGATTTTAATTTTTCTCTACACGTTCCCGATAGTTGAAAGCAATTAGGCAAAAGCATTTTAATGTGTGATGTTGAATCTTTTATATGTATCTCAACTTGTGCTCTGCCCTCACCATCGTCAGCCAAAATTGACTTTATATCTTTTAGGCAATCAGATGTCTCAACCCAGATACCTAATCCGCTATTCGCTGATGCAATTTTGTCCTCTAGACTTCGTAATCGCTGAGCCAAAAGTCTGACTGCCCCATTTTCAATCTTTGCCTCTACATGAACTATGAGTATATTTCCCTCATATAAGATATCCTTTTTACTATTCAGCAAATCTGAAAAACACACAACTTCAAAAATTCCAGACTTATCTGTAAATTGAAGAAACGCAAATCTATTTCCTTTTTGTGAAACCCGCTCTTGTATTGATATCAATTGACCAGCCAACATTATCCGATCACTTACCCTATCAGCATAAAAGTTGTTCAAATAAGTTGATGACTTAACATTTAACTTGGCTAGCTGAGTTTCATATTGGTCAAGAGGATGAGCACTCAAATAAAAGCCAAGCGCCTCAAACTCTCTTGTCATCTTTTCCCCCTGGCTCCATTCTGGATGATTTGTAAACCGGATATCTGTATATTGAAGCTCATTTTGAGTGTTTGAAAACAGATTATTTTGTTTTGAACTATTCTCTTTTCTGACTAAATTAGACGTACTTAAAATCGTATCTATCGCTTGGAAAAGTTGGTTTCGGTTTGAATGTAAAGTATCAAAAGCACCTGCATTTACTAGATTCTCTAACTGCCTTTTATTGGCAACCTCTCGTGGTGCATGGTGGGCAAATTCCTCAACCGAGTGAAACTTACCCAAAGACGAGCGAACTTCACACAATTGTCTCATTGCCTCTTCACCGACGTTTTTTATAGCGCCGAGCCCATAACGAATAGCCGATTCGCCATTTTCCTTTTTTTCTACCGAAAAACTTGCGTGGGAAATGTTAATATCTGGTGGTAAAACATCAATTTTCTCTCTAATACAATCTCTTTTGAAAACAGCAAGTTTTTCAAGATTACCTATATCTAATGCCATTAAAGCTGCCATGAATTGAACAGGGTAGTTCGCTTTAAGGTAGGCAGTTTGGTAAGCTATCATCGCGTATGCAGCCGCGTGT
This sequence comes from uncultured SAR116 cluster alpha proteobacterium, assembly GCA_902625725.1. GTDB lineage: Bacteria > Pseudomonadota > Alphaproteobacteria > Puniceispirillales > Puniceispirillaceae > UBA5951. The sequence continues at coordinate 202,502 of CACOCY010000002.1, forward strand.
GACTTGTTAAATCCATAACCAGCAAACGCGGAGATTTGGTCAAAAATTGATGAAGCTAATTCCTTACTAATATCATTTTTAGCAGCTCCCTCTATGAATTTAACCCGTTGAGCGTCCATTTCGGATTGAATTTTTTTACCCATTGCACGTCTAAGAATATCAGCACCTCCTAAAGTATATCCGGCTAAATCACGCGCCGCTTGCTGAACCTGCTCTTGGTAAATCATAATTCCATAAGTTTCAGCTAAAATTGGCTCTAGCTTTTTATGCATATAGACAACAGGCTCTCGCTGATGTTTTCTACTAATATAAGTGGGGATATTATCCATTGGTCCTGGGCGATAAAGTGCAACCACGGCGATAATATCCTCAAACCTATCTGGTTTTAAGCCTCTTAAGACCTCTCGCATACCAGATGATTCTAATTGGAATACCCCGACTGTATCACCCTCTGCCAAGATGGCGTAGGTAGCTTCATCATCAAGAGGCAAAGTCTCAAGGTCAATTGAACAGCCATTTTCCTCTATCAGAGATAGTGCTTTTTCAATGACAGTAAGAGTTTTCAAACCAAGAAAATCAAACTTAACCAATCCCACCTGCTCAACATATTTCATATTAAATTGGGTTACTGGTATTTCCGAACGAGGGTCACGATAAATTGGAACTAATTCTGGAAGTGCTCTGTCTCCAATCACTAAGCCTGCTGCATGCGTCGAAGCATGTCTATATAGTCCCTCAAGCTTCATAGCAGTGTTTAATAGTGTGTTTACTTGCTCGTCATCTTCAAAAAGCTTAACTAACTCTTCTTGGTTCTCTAATGCTTGAGAAATGGTCATTGGATTTGCTGGATTATTTGGAATCAATTTAGCAATTTTATCAACTTGGGAATATGGCATATCAAGCACTCGCCCAACGTCTCTAACAGCAGCACGTGCTTGTAATTTTCCAAAAGTGATTATTTGTGCAACTCTCTCCTTACCGTATCTTTCTTGGACATAATGAATTACTTCATCTCTTCTCTCTTGGCAGAAATCTATATCAAAATCCGGCATTGATATTCGCTCAGGATTTAGAAATCTCTCAAAAAGCAATCCCCATTTTAACGGATCTAACCCAGTTATTTTCAAGGCCCAAGCAACCACAGAACCTGCTCCAGAACCCCTTCCTGGCCCTACTGGGATCTTATTTTTGTTTGCCCAACTGATGAAATCAGAAACTATTAAAAAATAACCCTGAAATCCCATTTCGATGATAATCTTTAATTCGTAATTCAACCTCGTGAAATAATTATCCTCAATTAAGTCTAATTTACCTTTACTCCTTAAAGCCCTTAAACGTTTTCTCAAACCTTCTTCTGCTTTTAATTGCAAAACCTTTTCTGGTGCTCTGCCTTCTGGGTCGATATATGCTGGTAAAATAGGCGCCCTATCCTGAATCATGAAAGCACATCGCTTAGCTATAATGAGGGTGTTCATGATAGCTTCTGGAATATCCTGAAACAAATCATGCATCTCTTTTGCTGTTTTAAAACGATGGTGAACACTTTGATGATAACTACTCATGCTGCCTAGTCTTTGATTTGAGGCAATACAGGTGAGTATTTTCTGGGGTTCAAACATTTCTTCATTATCAAAATGACAATCATTTGTTGCTACTAAGGGAAGCTTTAAGAGGTCAGCAAATAGTATTAGCTTTTCTTCCGCCTCTTTCTCTGATTGAAGTTCATGCCTTTGCAATTCAATATATACCCGACTTGGCATTTTCGCAGCGAGTAAACGCAGTCTTGTCTCAGCTAATTCAGGAGATGAATTCGCAACGCTTGCTATAAATCCTTCTCTTACTCCCCCTGTCAAAAGAATTAGTCCCTCTGATAAATTGAGAAGCTCAATTAGCTCAACTAATGGTTTGTCAGAACCGTCACTTTTTATCCACGAATCTGACATTAGCTTACTCAGATTTTTATACCCTGTCTCATTTTGAGCCAACAAAACAACTTCGCCGATACCATTTTCATCTTTGATGATAACAGAAGAACCAATTATTGGTTGAATACCTGACTCAGCCATTGTTTTTGAAAATTCATAGCCCCCGAATATATTTTGACTGTCTGTAATTGCCATAGCTGGTTGGCGATCATTTTTTGCCAATTCAGATAATTTTGAAATACGAAGTGTAGATTCAGACAGCGAATATACTGTATGCACGCGAAGATGAACAAATTTGTAGTTCATTAACCCATCACTTTTACAATAGTTCCATTTCGTAATTCTAGCATTTCGTCCATGTTGGCTGCAAGCTTCATATTATGCGTTACAATAAGTGCTGCAGTATTGCTAGCATAGATAATTTTCTTAAGATATTTGAAAACATCCGATGCAGTTGCTGGGTCTAAATTACCAGTGGGCTCGTCTGCGAGCAAAATGGATGGTGTGTTTGAAAGTGCGCGCGCGATAGAAATACGCTGTTGCTCACCCCCAGACAGCAGACCAGGAAGATGCAATTTTCTATTTTCAAGATTTACCATTTTCAAGAGTTGCATGCCCCTATCTTCTGCAGCACTTCGACTCATACCATTAATCATTTGTGGAATAACTATATTTTCTAGCGCATTGAATTCTGGAAGCAGCCGATGGACCTGAAACACGTATCCTATATTTTTTCGTCTAAAGACCGTTCGATGATTTTCTGATAATTTAGTAACGTTTTTGCCGTTTACCCAAACTTCTCCACCATTAGGATTTTCTAATAATCCCGCTATATTTAATAAAGTAGTCTTCCCCGAACCAGAAGGGCCAACCAACGCAGTAAGTTTGCCGGGGGAAAGTGATAGGTTGACAGAGCTCAGAACATGCAAATATTCCTCACCCTGCTTGAAACGTCGATTTACCCTGAAAAGCTTAAGGGGAGAATTATTCATAACGAAGTACTTCAGCAGGCGCGATTGAAGAAGCTCTCCAAGCTGGATAGACAGACGCGAGAAGACTTAAAATCAATGCCATTAGCATTATTACTCCGACCTCTCTTGGATCAACGACCGCTGGCAGTTTTGATAAGAAATATATTTCTGCTGAAAATAATTCTGAACCAGTAAATTTTTCGATTGCCGTTTTAATAGTGTCTATATTCCAGCAAAAAAGCAGCCCAAGGAAACTTCCGAAAAGAGTGCCTATTATTCCAATTGACATACCTGTGAGTAAAAATATTTTCAGCAAGCTTACTCTCCCTAACCCCATTGTTCTAAGTACAGCAATATCTGCGTTTTTGGACCGAACAAGCATAATCATAGATGAAACAATATTTAAGGCAGCAACTAATATGATAAGGGTAAGTATTAAAAACATAACGTTTCGTTCGACCTGAAGTGCATTGAGAAAATTTTTATTTCTGTCTATCCAATCAAAAATTAAAAGGTTTTCTGATAGATTTTTACTTAAATCGTTTTTGACAACTGGTGCATTGTCCGGACTTTTTATATATAATTCTATGCCATTTACTTTCTTCTCCATTGAAAAGAAATTTTGGGCAGAGGAGAGTGGCATAAATACAAAATTAGAGTCATATTCATGCATCCCAACATCAAATATACCTCCAATTATAAAACTTTGTCTTGAAGGCAGTGTTCCAAATGCGGTAGTTTTTCCTTTTGGTGCAAGCAAAGTCAAACTGTCTCCCTCGCTCAGATTGAGTTTACGAGCCATTGTTTTTCCTATTAAGACAACATCGTTTTCTTTAAATCGAATAATAACATCTTCCTTTAAACTCTCCCACAAAGGGGTTCTAACTGCCAGATCAGACCAGATTATACCTCGAACGATGCCACCAAAAGTAGCATAATCAGATAATATTAAGACTTGCGACTCTATTTGTGGTGATGCAGCTAGTACACTTGGGTTTTCAGCAATGGTTGCAGTTAGAGACTCATAATCAGAAATATAGGTTCCGTGCAAACTGCTTACACCAAGATGTCCATTAAGTCCCAATATACGATTCACCAACTCAGTTCTGAAGCCGTTCATTACAGACATCACAATGATTAAAGTTGCAACTCCTAAAGTGATACCAACAAATGAGAACCAAGCAATAACTGAAATAAAACCATCCGCTCTGCGCGATCGTAAATATCTAAATGCGACAAGTCGTTCCAGCGGGGTAAACATTTTATTTATTGTCCTTTAAATTCATCAGGCTGGGGTAAACTCAGACTGCCTTGACTTGAAACAAACTTCATTGCCTGTTCTGGCGTGATTTCAGTGACGCGTCCTGATTTACGATTTTTCAATTCAATAATATTTCGTTTTAGTCCTTTTGGACCAATAACTAACTGCCATGGAATACCTATTAGGTCCATAGTTGCTAATTTTTCTCCAGCGCTATAGTTACTATCATCAAATAAACAATCGTGTTTGTTGCTCAAACCTAATTGATAAAGCTTTTCACTTAAATCATCAACCATCTGATTACCAGATTTCAGATTAATTATTGCGACATCAAAAGGCGAAACCTCCTCTGGCCATATGATACCTTTATTATCGTGACTAGCCTCTATTATGCCACCTACCAACCTTGAGACACCTATTCCGTAAGATCCCATATGCAAGTCTATAGGTTTACCATCTGGTCCCGAGACAGAAGCTCCCATGGATTTAGAGTATTTTGTCCCAAAATAGAATATGTGACCTACCTCCACACCTCGTCCCTCGATAAGGTCTTTTTTTTCAATAGGACAATTAATTGGGTCATGTTTTTCATCAGTTCTAGCATAAATTTTGGTAAATTTATTTATAATTGGCTCTAAATCTGCTGAATAATCAATATCGGTTACTAAATCTGTTTTCAGCCAATCTTTATGAAAATATACGCCTGACTCTCCAGTATCAGCTAAAATTATAAATTCATGGCTCATATCTCCACCTATTGGCCCTGTATCTGCCTCCATCGGGATCGCAGTTAATCCCATTCTTGCAAATGTTTTGAGATAAGAGACAAACATTTTATTGTAAGCAGCTCGCGCGGTCTTTTCGTCAAAATCAAAAGAATAAGCGTCTTTCATTAAGAATTCACGTCCTCTCATTACACCGAATCTTGGCCTCACCTCATCTCGAAATTTCCATTGTATGTGATATAAATTTAGTGGCAGTGCCCGATAACTTTTAACATGAGCACGACAAATATCTGTGACTTGTTCTTCATTTGTTGGACCATACAACATAGCTCTATCATGCCTATCTTTAATACGCAGCATTTCCAGGCCATAATCATTATATCGTCCAGACTCTTTCCATATTTCGGCTGGCTGTATTGTTGGCATTTTAATTTCTAAAGCACCGGCTTTATCCTGCTCCTCGCGCACTATTTTCTCTATTTTGCTGAGTACTTTTAAGCCAAGCGGCAACCAAGAATATATTCCAGCACTGGATTGCTGTATCATTCCCGCGCGAAGCATCAATCTATGCGATAGTATTTGTGCCTCCTTGGGATTTTCTTTTAGGACAGGTAAAAAATATTTTGAAAGTCTCATTTAATTCTCTAATGTTTTTGCCGAATAGTTCTTAGAAAACAACAATCTGTTAAAAGGTTGTATTCAAACTCAAAGATGAGTCAAATTCAAAAATGGCTTCTAATTCAGTTTTAGTTATCAAAGCCAACTTATCTGGAAACCAGACCGGATAATTATCTTTATCTATCAAAATTGCTCTAACCCCTTCTGAAAAATCAGAACGACGCATCATTTTACAAGCAATTTGAAAATCCATTTGCAAAGCCTCAGTAATCGTTTCTGCCGGCGGCATTTTAATAAGTAGGTGGTGGATAACTGCGATTGATGTCGGACATCTGGTTGATAAAGCATGATGCCATCGTTTTGCGTCTTCACTTTTATCAGCATATTTTCCAACATTTTGCTCTATTTTCAAAACTGAGCCGTTAAACAAATCATTTATTAAAGACTCCTGTTTGGCTAAGAAGGGTTGAGGTATAATCTCAAACTTTGCTATGACGGCCTCAAGTGATAATTTATCACTATCACTGAAGCATAAGTCATGTTTGAGAGTATCAAAATTTTTAAGCAAAACACATTTGTTGGCAATTTGCCAAAAAATGGCATCTCCAGAACCAATAATCTGGCCTGTCATGCCAAGCATTAAACCAACGGAAATCCCGGGTTCCCGTAAAAAAAGGCTTGCTCCAACATCTGGAAATAATCCAATTGCAGTTTCCGGCATCGCACATTTGATTGACTCGCTCACCACTGTAATCGCGCTATTTCGACAGAGACCTAGTCCACCGCCCATGACTATCCCATTTACAAGTGATATAATCGGTTTTGGATATGTCGCAATAATGATATCAAGACTATATTCAGCTCTAAAATAAGGTTCTGCGGAGAGCCCGTCGGGTTCTTTTTTTACAAAAGAGACAGCCTGCCTTACATCCCCACCAGAACAGAACGCTCTGTTACCAGTGGAACATATAATAATATGCCCCACATTTTTATCATGTCGCCAATCTAAAAGATGCTTTTTTATTTGCTCAACCATATGCAAGTTAAGAGCATTTAATGCCTCTGGTCTATCTAGCTCCACGATTCCTGCGTTACCAATTTTCAGGAAATGAACAAGTTCTGACATCATTCACCTAAATTATTTTTAAATTTCAGAAAATTCATACCATAAAATCGCATGAAAGTCTCTCATAGGAAAAATATTACTTAACTTGATTGTTTTGAATTTGTTCAATTACCAAACTTAATTATTTATTATTTAGCAGTTTGCAACCTCACTTTTAGTAATATATACTCCATGATTACATATTTGAGATTTTAAATGACATCAAGAAAATTTCCATCAACTAGATTAAGAAGACTTCGTAGCAAGAAAGCCATTCGCTCCGTTGTTGCTGAAACCAATCTTTTATCCACAGACCTTATTTGGCCACTATTTGTAATGGAAGGTAGCAACAATACGCAACCTATAGAAACAATGCCAGGGGTTAAACGTCATACTGTAGATAAAATACTATTTCAATGTGAGAAGGCCCTAGAACTCGGCATAAACATGGTAGCACTTTTCCCAAAAATTGAAAAAGATAAAAAAGATCCATTTGGAAGCAATGCTAATGATGAAAATAATCTTATTTGTCGTTGCGTAAGAGATGTTAAAAAGCATTTTCCAGAGTTAATTGTAATATGTGATGTTGCACTTGATCCATATACTAGCCATGGTCATGACGGGATTCTGAAAGATGACGTGATACTAAATGATGAAACAAATGATAGCCTTATTAAACAGTCATTAACACTGGCAGCAGCTGGCTGTGACATTATCGCACCCTCAGACATGATGGATGGAAGAATTGGAAAGATTCGAAACGCATTAGAGAAAAATAACTTTAAAGATATGATTATATTATCTTATGCTGCTAAATATGCCTCTGCATTTTATGGTCCATTCAGGGATGCCGTAGGTGCTGGGAAATTACTTGGAGATGAAGGTAAAGCTACCTATCAAATGGACCCTAGAAATAAGTCAGAAGCAATATCTGAAGTAGCGTTAGATATAAATGAGGGTGCAGATATTGTTATGGTTAAGCCTGCGATGCCATATTTAGACATTATTAAACAAATCAGTGATAACTTTGATATTCCTTGCTTCGCATATCAGGTGTCGGGAGAATACAGCATGTTGATTGCTGCTATCCAAAATGGCTGGTTATCTGAAAATGATATAATAAGTGAATCTATTTTGGGTATAAAACGCGCAGGTGCCTCTGCAATCCTAACATATTTTGCGCCAGTAATAGCTGAAAATTTGAAACAAGGGCAAATCTAGAACAATCCAACGCAAATTGTCCGCTAATGGTCGTATAGCGGATATATTTTGTTAAATTAATATCATTCTCTTAATCTAGAACTAAAAGAAAATGGATTTCGAAATGGCTAATGAAACGCCGGAATTTCATGGTATTGATATAAAACGAATAAAATCATCTTCCGAAAAACTTTTTGGAAATATTATCCCAACACCAACCATTTTTGCTCAATCGTTATCTAAATTATTTGGGCTTTCATTGCATTTAAAGTTAGAGAATCTGCAACTTACTTCCTCTTTCAAATCCCGAGGCGCATTTATTGCCTTACAAGCGCTAAGTAATGAAAGCAAGAAAACCGGGGTAATTACTATGTCTGCTGGTAATCACGCACAAGCTTTAGCTTTCCGTTCACAGCAAGAGAAAATTAAATCAATAATTGTTATGCCAGAGCAGACACCATTCACAAAAATATCAAAAACAAAATCTTATGGCGCAGAAATTGTTTTAACAGGCAGAACATTAGATGATGCTAAATCCAAAGTTGAACAACTAATCAACGAAAATGGGTTTCATTTTATCCACCCTTTTGATAATCCGAACATAATCGCTGGTCAGGGCACAATAGGACTAGAAATTATTGAATCCGTCCCAGACCTTGACTATCTTGTTGTACCAATTGGTGGTGGTGGACTTATTTCAGGTATAAGCATAGCAGCTAAATCCATTAATCCAGAACTAAAAATTATTGGTGTCGAAAGTGAGCTTTATCCCTCTATGAGCCGTTCAATTGCTGGATTATCACCCCAATCGGGTGGAGACACTTTAGCGGAAGGAATTGCGGTTAAGACAGTCGGCACACTTACAAAACCAATCGTGGAAAATCTAGTTGATGAGATTATTCTTGTAAATGAACAACAGATTGAATGGGCAATTAGTGCTATGATGGAACACCAGAGATTAATCGTCGAGGGTGCAGGTGCCGCAGGTCTTGCGGCAATTTACGCATCACACGAGAAATTTAAAAACAAAACAATTGGAATCGTAATTTGTGGAGGAAATATTGATTCTCGTTTGCTTGGAACTATTTTAAATAGGGCATTAATCTCTGACGGTCGGCTGGTAAGAATACGCATTGGCATAAGCGATGAGCCTGGTATGCTTGCAAAAATTGCCCATTCAATTAGTTTGAATCATGGCAACATAATAGAAGTTTATCATCAAAGATTATTTTATAATGTGCCTGCTAAGCTTGCTAAGATAGACGTCGTTATTGAAACAAGAGGGCCTGACCATTCCAATGATATTATATCCTCCCTAAGAACTCTAGATTTTGAGGTTCAAATATTAGACGATTATTTCAGGACCGATTAGATTATCAAACTTCAGGTATAATAATTTATGTAAAGCCTAACAATTATATTAGAATTATTTTGCATCCCAAATAAATTAGCGGATAAACTAAAACATGGATCAAACAAAAATAAAGTTTCAACAAAAATTACTTAATCTTCGGATTACTAGAAGCCATGAATGTGCTTATCTTGAAAATAGGGAAGAACAAAGACTTGCAGCGGATATTTCCGAAGTTCCTGAGTTGCATGACCAGCTTGCAGAAAGCGGTTTCAGGCGCGTAGAAAACTGGGTATACCGCCCTGTGTGCAACGAATGTAATTCATGTTTACCAATTCGGATTGACGCTCAAAATTTTATTTTGTCAAAAAATATGCGGCGTATTTTACTCAAAAATTCACAATTTCAAATGTCACTGAATGATAAAAATGCAGATGAAGAATCCTTCGAATTATTCAAGACTTATTTAAAGTCTAGGCATAAGGACGGCCAAATGGCAACAATGTCCTATAGTGACTTCCATTCAATGATTCATAATTCGCCTATCGAAACATTCATGCTAAAGTATCGAAACCAAAATAATACTTTAACGGCCTGCCTTTTAATGGATGCGCAAAGAGATGGCCTTAGCGCTGTGTATAGTTTCTTTGATCCAAACCTGAAACAGCAATCTCTTGGGACTTTCCTTGTCTTGAGTGCCATCGATTTAACAAAAAAATCGTCCAAAAAATGGCTCTATCTTGGTTACCTCGTGAGAAATAGTCAAAAAATGGCATATAAAGCTAGGTTCAAGCCTCATCAACTTTATTTAAATGGGTTTTGGGTTGACCCTGAGTAAAAATTTGACTTTTTATGTAAATCTAGCTGGTCTTGGGAAACCGTTCGGAGGTAACTTTCCAGTCGAGCCCCTTTTACCCCGCCAAAACGAATAATCCGTTAGATGGCGCATTCGATTGCCATTTGTCTTCCAAGTTAGACCAACCTCACTATCAAAAAGAGTCAGATCTGCCAAGTCACCGTCTTTAAAACGCTGCAAAATAACTCCCCTACCTTTATTGATTTGAGGTATCTCGGAAACTGGAAAAATTAGTAACTTCCTATTTTTTCCAATACTTGCCACCATATCTGCCTTAACCGGCAAGCAAATTTGTGCACTTTCATTTGAGTGGAGATTTAATATCTGTTTACCGTTTTTTGTTTGTGCAATAACATTAGAAGTCTGCACACGTAAACCGAAACCCTTATTAGAAACTAGCAATAACTGTTCAGAATCTGATTTAAGCATCGAAACAATAGAATGCTCCTTTGGCATGTCGAAAAAAAGATTTAAGGGCTCCCCAAAACCACGACCTTTCGGCAGAGAATCACATGTAATAGTGTAAAAACGACCTCTATCGCTCAATATAAGTAATTTATCAGTTGTTTCTGCATGCAAAATAAATTTAGGACCATCTCCCTCCTTAAATTTATAATCAGCCGCTAAATCTAGATGTCCTCTCATTGCTCTAGCCCATCCCTTTTCGGAGCAAATCACCGTTAAAGGTTCTCGTTCAACAAGCATCTCTTTTGGATCAAAATCGATCATTGGGGCTGTCTTTACTTTAGTCAACCTACTTTCGCTGTTAATAAAATCAGACTTCAAGCGGTCTAACTCATCATATATTTTTTGCCATTGCGTCTTTTCATCGTTAATTAAAGAAAATAAACCACCTTGTTCTTTCTTTAAAATGCCCTCTTCATCTCGCAATCCCTCTTCTTCAAGCCTTCTGAGAGAACGAAGCCGCATGTCTAAAATAGTATTTGCCTGAAATTCAGTGAGTGAAAAACGTGAGATTAGGCGTTTTCTCGGTTGTTCATCGTTTCGAATAATCTCAATCACTTCGTCTAAATTAGAATATACTACCAAATAGCCTGCTATTATTTCTAATCTTTTTGCAATTGCATTTAATCTAAATTGCGCACGGCGCAATAGTACGTTTTTTCGATGGTCAAGCCATTGCTGTAACGCATCTTTTAAACTTAAAACATTTGGTTTGTTTTCGCAGTCTAACACATTAAGGTTTAGTGGTATCTTGATTTCAAGTTCTGTCACCTGAAAAAGGCTTTCCATAACAGCCTCTGGTGATAATCTTCGTGATTTTGGCTCAAGCAAAATTCGGATATCCTCAGCGGATTCATCCCGAATATCTGAGAGCATTGGTAATTTTTTTTGCTGCAGTGCATCAGCAAGTTTTTCGATAAGTCGAGACTTTTGAATTTGGTAAGGTATTTGATTCACAATAATTCGCCAAAGACCATTTTTTTCTTTTTCAACGCTATAATTTGCTCTAAGTCTAAAACTCCCTTTTCCCGTCTTGTAAGCGGATAATATTGAACTTTCTGGTTCGACCAAAACACCACCAGTTGGAAAATCCGGACCTTTCACGAAATTCATTAATGTTTCAATTAACGCTCCAGGGCGTTTAATTAGGTGTTTAGCGGCGTCAACGAGCTCTATTACATTGTGCGGTGGAATACTAGTTGCCATCCCAACGGCAATACCCTGCGCTCCATTTGCGAGTAAATTTGGGAAAGCAGCTGGCAATAAAACTGGCTCTTCAGAATCGCCGTCGTATGTCTGCCTAAAATCGACAGCATTTTCACTAATACCGTCAAGTAAAAGACTTGAGACTCTTGTAAGGCGGGCTTCAGTATATCGCATAGCTGCGGCATTGTCTCCATCAATATTACCAAAGTTACCTTGCCCGTCGACTAGCGGATACCTCATAGCAAATTCTTGTGCTAACCTAACCATTGCGTCATAAATAGCACTATCTCCATGTGGATGATATTTACCGATGACATCACCAACAACACGGGCTGATTTTTTAAAGGAATTTTCTGGATCAAGCTTTAATTGCAACATTGCAAATAATAACCTACGGTGCACTGGCTTCAATCCATCTCTTACATCAGGTAAAGAGCGAGAGGTAATGGTAGATAATGCGTAGGCTAAATAACGATCAGATAGTGCGGATGCAAAATCTGCTGCCGCTAACCCTCTACTATTATCCTTATTTATATTGTTAAAATCTACCATGTTATGTTGATAACGTTATCTCGATAAGAATACAATATCTAGAGTTACTTATTTAAGGTTTCTACTAAATATGCTAGCCTCTGCCTAGAACTGGGTATTTTTTTTTCAGTAGTGTTAAATATATGCTTTCGTAAAAAATGCCCGGTAATTTTTAGGCCTTCTGCAAACTCATTTGTGGTTTCTAAATAACCCCCTAGAAATACCGGTAAAACTAATAGCCTGTCTGCATAAATGCCTGCAGCCTGTCTACTTACAGCTCTTCCTGTTTTTGGACTTACGTAGGCAAGCTTTTGAGAAGAACCTGTTACAGCACAACTATCTAAATTTAGGGCAAAACCCAATTCCTGCAATAGTCCTAATTCCCATTTGATAAAAAATGGTAACCATTTAGCTTCATCTTCACTAAGCGATAAAATTTCTAATATCGCTTTTGTCGCTTCCCATAATGCTGCTTGAGGTTCTCGTTCGGGAAGACTTGCTTCAAGCAAACTACAAATACTTGTAAGTGCAGCTAGGCGAATAGGCGTGTCTATTAAAACCGCTGAATAATTCTTTGAAAGCTCCAATTTGAAGGTGCCTAATTGTTCCAGTAATCTCGCGCGCCATTGAGCGTGAACTATACTGCCAGGTTGTAACATAGGACGTTTTTTGCCCGATTGCCCTGCAAGCACCAGCCCTGCATGACGTCCGTTTTTTTTTGTAAGTATAGAGGCAATGCTATGCGATTCCGCATATGGCTTGTTGCTTAAAATTATACCTTCATCCTGCCAATCAGGCATCAAATTCCAAATCCCAATTCAGATATCTATTTGGGTCGCTCATCCAATCTTTGCGAAATTTAATATGAGTAAACAAATGAATTTTTCTATCAAACATTAATTCTAATTCCAGTCTAGCAGCCTGACCAATTCGTCTCATTGTTTGCCCTTTCTTTCCTAATATGATACCGCGATGTCCCTCTCTCGCAACATAAATGCTCATATGAATTTCAGCACTTCTATCGTCTTTATCTTGCCAACTGTCAGTTTCAACAGTCAGCTGATACGGTAATTCTTGATGTAAATTTATAAATAATTTTTCTCTTAATATTTCAGCTGCGAGTTGACGTTGTGGTAAATCTGATAGATCGTTTGGGTCAAACAAGAATGGACTTTGTGGCATCTGCTTTTTGAGCCATTGGACGAGGTCATTAACTCCCCTCCCTTTTTCTGCAGATATCATGAATGTTTTTTCGAATTCTAATTTCTCTGCAAGCTCGGCAGATCGTTCAAGCAAAGTTTCTGGCTGTATAAGGTCAATTTTATTTAAAATAAGAGCAATAATTTTATTAGGTGCACTACGCTTAATTTTTTGTAGCTGCTTAATTATTATATCTGTATCAATGCCAATACTTGCGCGAGCACTATCATGAATTAGTAAGGTCACATCTGCATTATCTGTTCCCTGCCAGGCTGCATGAATCATCGCTCTGTCCAATCTGCGTTTTGGTGCAAATATGCCCGGTGTATCTACGAAAATAATTTGTGAATCTCCAGCCATAGCGATACCCTTTATTCTTGTTCTGGTTGTCTGTACCTTTGGGGTAACTATAGACACCTTTGCCCCAACCACAGAATTTATTAAGGTAGATTTCCCAGCATTTGGCGCTCCAATAAGTGCTACAAAGCCGGCTCTGCTATTTTGATTTGATAAAGATTTGTAATCGTTTGTCATCTTTGAGTTAAATACTTTGTTTAGATAAAATGGCCATCAATAGTTTTGCAGCATTCTGTTCTGATATTTTCTTTGAAGGACCAGTGCCGATAGAAGGGTCAAACCCCTCAACAATAACTCTGGAAGTAAAACTTGCCATATGGTCCGGTCCGGTTTTTTTTATGAGCTCATACACAGGCAACCCCAGACCTTTAGACTCTGCCCATTCTTGAAGCGCAGATTTAGGATTATGCACTATATCTTCAGGCACATTGCCGTTCCAATCCCAGTGATTTAGTACAAAATCTTCTGCTGTTTTTAATCCACCATCTAAATAGAGTGCTGCAATTATGGATTCCACTACATCTGCCAAAATTGAAGGTTGAGCAATAAGGTCTATTCCTTTTTCTGCTACTATAAAGTTTTGCAAACCAATCTTTAAAGAAATATCGTATAGATTTGATTGTTTTGCCTGCGCATGGAATCGTTTCGAGAGTTTTCCTTGATCTTCATCTTTAAAGTCTAAAAAAAGATGTTCGGCAAGAATTAATCCTAAAACTCTATCTCCCAAAAACTCAAGGCGCTCGTATGATAAATAAGCAGACAAAATACTTCGGTGAGAAAGAGCCTTACGTAACAAAGATTTGTTCTTAAATTGATATCCTAGTAACTTTTGAAGCTCTGAAAGCCTACTATTCTCCATCAATTAATGCCTTTTCCAATCCTGCTATATCTTATAGCAAATGGCCATTTCCAAATTTCAAAAAGGCTGGCTGTATTGTTATGGCTAAAAAACATGAATTCGGCCTTGCCAATTAAGTTTCGCACAGGAACAAATCCAACAGCCCGACTTCTACTATCTCTTGAATTATCTCGGTTATCTCCCATCATGAATAAATGACCCTCAGGCACCTTAAATTCAGGGGTATTATCAAATGACAAATCATCCCTTAATTCTTGAATTATATGCTTATGGCCATTTGGAAATGTCTCTTCATAAACAACAGCGCGTATTTCTGAAACACCATTCAGTACATTTTTTTCGCCAATTTGTCGTCTTAAAACTTTATTTCCATTTATATATAAAATTCCCCCAATAACTTGTATTCTATCGCCAGGAAGACCAACAACACGCTTGATATAATCAATTGTAACATCCGACGGTAGCCTAAAAACTACGACATCACCACGTTCAGGAATACTTGCAGCAATTCTATCTTTTATGGGCACTGCTGCAAATGGGAAAGAATATTTGGTGTAACCATAAGAATATTTAGAAACAAACAAATAGTCTCCAACTAACAATGTAGGTATCATTGAACCTGATGGAATATTGAAAGGTTCAGCTACCAAAGAGCGAAAAGTTAATGCTATTAATCCCGCTAAGAATATCGTCTTAATTGTTTCGACAATTCCAGAACCCTTTTTGTTTGATGCTAGCTTTGGCAACTTATAATCTTGTTTTCTGTCGGCCATTAACTTTTTTCCTGATTTTTCAACAATTCAGATTTAGATTTGACAACTTTTTCTATTATGACATAGGCCATAACATATGGATATTCGTCTGTTAAGGAAAGATGAATATTTCCTTCAAAATCACAACCTAATTTCTCCTTAAATTTTTTAAGACAAGTTCCTCGAAGCGATACAGTAGGTGCGCCACTTTTTCCTTGGTTAAGTATCTCAACTTCCTGCCAAGTTAAATTATTCTGATCCATGAAGCTAAACGCCTTATAAATCGCTTCCTTAGCAGCAAAACGTTTTGCTAAATACGCATCTCTATGAATACGATTTTCCAGCTCTTTTATCTCCCTGTTAGAGAGAATCTTTCTTTCGAATTTTTCAGGAAACATTCTACGCACCTTTTCAATGCGCGTTATGCTGCATAGATCTATTCCAATACCCAATATCAAATTTCATCTCGCATCAATACTATTTCCTAGCATCATCTATAATAGAACGCATTTTTTGAATTACATTGCCAAGCCCTGAGAAAATGGCTTCTCCAATAAGAAAATGACCAATATTTAATTCTTTTATTTGTTTTATAGACGCTATTTTTGCGACATTAGAGAAATTAAGGCCATGACCTGCATGAACTTCTATACCATAATTATCTGCTATTTTGGCCGCTTTTATCAAATGAGATAGTTCTTTTTTTTTGATATTAGATATCGTATCACTATATCGACCGGTATGTAATTCAACAATATCTGCACCGATATTCGCAGCTGCTTCTATTTCTTCATTTTTTGGATCTACGAATAAAGACACTCGAATTTTTTCCTTCTTCAATTTCTGAATAAGCGGTTTTAATTTTTTCTCTTGCCCCGCAACTGCTAAGCCTCCCTCTGTGGTTACCTCAGCTCTATTTTCGGGGACAAGACAAACTGCGTTAGGTTTTAATAAACAAGCTATATTTATCATTTCATTATTTCCAGCTAATTCAAGATTCACAGGTAAAAAAGTTTCCTGAATTATGTTTTTTACATCTTCGTCTTTTATGTGACGTCTATCCTCTCTCAAATGAACTGTAATGCCGTCCGCATGAACCTCTTCTAAAATTTTTACAGCTCGAATTGGATCTGGATGCATTCCCCCGCGTGCATTTCGCAAGGTTGCAACATGGTCAATATTTATTCCCAAGCGAATATTTTTCATCTAAAAGCTCCAATTACATTTTTTTAAAAATACATTCTTTAAGCAAAAATCCTTGTTAGAAATAAGGAGGTTCTAATTTATTTCAGTTCTTTAAGAATTTGTATTAGTAATATAATAAAATTAAAAAAACTGTTTCTCATCTCCTTTTCTTTGTAATTTTTTATAAAACTTCTGGCGCAATTCTTTCACTAACCAATATATGAGAAAAAATGTTGGTGGACCTAAAATAGCTGAAAGTAAGAAAGAACCGACTATCCACGGAATAATTATTAAATAGATATCCGAAACAATAGTTTTTATTTCCGAAGTTTGGTTTAACATATCTAAACCAGCATGATCGAGAGTCCATTTACCAAGTTTTATACTTGCCCACCACATAATTGGAAAAGTCCATGGATTTCCAACTAGTGTTCCAATCGCAGCCATAAAAATACTGGCATTGATCGAGTAAGCTATAAAACCAGCTATAATAAAATGAAACCCTACAAAGGGGGTGAAACTTAACATAGCACCGCAAGTAAAACCCATTGCCATTGAATAATTAGACTCTGACATTCTGTAAAAACGTTTTTTAAGGTAATCGATCGTCCGAATATAACCTTTTTGGGGACGCATTATTTGCCATAATTTATCAAAAAATGATAATGGTGTTTTTCGTTTAAACAACATAAGATAATTTCATTCGACCAACTTATTAATTCACAATCCGCTCGACAGACTCAACGAATTGGCTCGACCTAACGACTGTGATAATAGACTTGAATTGTGCCAAATTAACAACATCCACATCTGTAATTAGGGTAAAAAAATCTAATGTTCTTTTTGTTATCTGCATATAAGATATATTTCCAGCTTGCTGAGCGATTATTGTTGATAGTGCTGCCAGTGCTCCTGGTTCGTTTAATAACGTCACTCTTATTCTTCCAGCAAAACGTTTATTATCGTTGCGCTGCCAATCTACCTTAACCCATAGTTCAGGGACATCAGTAAATTTAGTAAGTGTTAGACATTCTCTAGAATGTACCGTCAAACCTTTACCAGTAGTTAAAATACCAATTATTTTATCTCCTGGCACAGGATGGCAACAGTTTGCAACATGAAGAGCCATTCCTGTGTTCAGACCACTGATATTGAAGGCAGCTGAAGTTTCTTTAGGGTTTTTGTTTCTATTACTTTGATAAGTTTTACCCAATTTTTTTGTTTTTCTAAGTTCAGGATTAAGTCTATTCATCACCTCTAAAACATTTATTTTACCCTCCGCAATTAATGCGAATAATTCTTCAGTTCTTGAGACCTTAAAAGAGCTTAGAGATGCTTTTATTGCTGTCTCTTTAAGAGGCACATTATGAAATCGATACTCCTTTTCTAATAATGCTCTCCCAACACGGCTAAATTCCGCAATATGTTCGTCACGAACAAATCGCCTAATAGCAGAACGTGCTCTGCCAGTTGCAACGAACTCCTCCCATTCGGCTTTTGGCTTGGCTTGGGGGTCTGTCTTGATTAAAACTTGATCTCCATTATTCAACTCCGTTGCTAACTGTCTATTTTTTCCGTTTATTTCGACACCAAAGCAATGCCTGCCCACGTTTGAATGAACAGCAAATGCAAAATCTACAGCTGTCGCTCCAGAAGGAAGGCCTATTAAGTCACCTCTCGGAGTGAAACAAAAAACCTGATCAGTATACATATCCATTTTTGTATATTCTAAAAATTCGTCAGCACCACTATTCATTTCGATTAAACTTATTAATTCTTGAACCCAACCAAATGAGCCCTCTGTCCTTTCTAAATGTCCTGTTTTATAATCCCAGTGAGCGGCAACTCCACGCTCAGCTAAATCATGCATCTCAGCAGTTCGAATTTGAATCTCTATACGTCTGTTGAGGGGGCCAATTACTCCAGTATGAATAGAACGGTACCCATTTCTCTTAGGGGTTGAGATATAGTCTTTCATTCTACCCATAACCATCGGATAATTCGTGTGAACAATTCCTAGCGCTTCGTAGCATTGTGAAATATTTGGAACTATTACTCTGAAAGCCATAATATCTGCCAGCTGGTCTATTGAAATTTGTCGACGCTGCATTTTACGCCAAATGGAGTAGGCAGACTTTCTTCGTCCTGAGACTTGACACTCTATCCCAGAATCATAAATTCGTGATTGCAATTCCTGACAAATTCTTGGAACAATATTTTCAGTTTCTGCTGCCAAATATTCAAGCCTATTCTGGATGGACTCTCGCATTTCAGGGTACAGTATTTTAAATGCCGTATCCTCTAATTCAGTCTGAAATTGGGTTATACCTAGGCGCTCGGCTAATGGCGCAAAGACTTCAAGTGTCTCTTTTGCTATACGCTCTTTTTTATCCAATCTATGGATGGAATCTATGGTCTGCATGTTATGCAACCTATCGGCTAATTTAACCAACAGAACTCTAATATCTAAACTAATCGCTACCATTAGTTTTTGAAAATTTTCAGCATGACGCTTATCTGGTGATTGATTTTCAATTCGACTTAATTTTGTGACGCCGTCTACCAGACTAGTTATTTCTTCTCCGAACTTAGCTGAAATATCTTCAAGAGTAATATCACAATCTTCAACTGTGTCATGAAGCAGTGCGGTTATAATGGTATCAACGTCTAAATGCATATCTGCTAACAAGTGTGCAACTGAAATTGGGTGAGAAAAATACGTTTCTCCCGAAGCTCTATATTGACCTTCGTGCGATTTTTTTCCAAATTCAAATGCAGCATTTAGCTTAGCTAAATCAACGAATGGATTGTAGGCTTTAATTCGGTTTAGAAGGTTACTAAACGAATTCTCAATCGTTATAATTGCTGCTTTAGCAGTAACTGCCAATTCAACACCCCTAGATGAGTGATAGCCACTATTTATTTTTAATCATCTGTTTTCAACAAATTAATGTCAACATCCTGAAAACCGGTAGAATCTATATCATCCGAATGTCCTACCTGCATTCCGGATTGTTCTCCATATAAATCACCCTCATACTGTGCAGAGAGCGTGTCCATTTCAGCACGAGCTTCGTCTGCAGCCTCATCTGATAACATCTCTTCTTCACGTTCATTAAGACGCTGAAGTCCTCTGATAATTGCGTCTTGAACTTTTTCCTTATCAATTGTTTCTGCAGCAATTTCTCTTAAAGCAACAACTGGATTCTTATCATTGTCCCTATCGATAGTTAAATTTTCACCCTTTTGTATCGCTCTAGCGCGTTGACCTGCGGTAAGAACTAGTTCAAAACGATTTGGGATTTTTTCTATACAATCTTCTACAGTTACTCGTGCCATATCTAATCTCTTATTTTAACGAAAAATTGCTATATTGCATAATATAAAACTATCAATTTAGCAAGATAATGTTTTTTTTGTCTTTTAAAGAAAAAAGAAAAAATTTGTATTTTATTTCACCTTATCTCAAACTTATATTCTTGAGATATCCTGATCCACTGGTAGCTTCTTAATCAGACTTAATATTGGTTCTTTTGTCGAAGGGTGAATATAATCTTTTCTAATTTCATGCAGTGGAACAAGTACAAACGCACGTTGATGCATTCTTGGATGAGGAATGATGAGATTTTCAAGTTCAATATTCATTGAATTGAAATCCAAAATATCCAAATCTATCACTCGAGCTTCATTTTTTTCTGTTCTGACGCGACCAATCCTTGCTTCTATTTCATTTAAATAAGAGAGAAGTTGACGGGGCTCGGCATCGCAAGTGGCTGAAAACACTGCATTAATAAAAAGTGGTTGACTCGACCTTGGTACAGGGGTCGTTTTATACCATGAGGAGCATTGTACATTCTCAATCTCATATTCATATAACATATTCATGGCGGCCAAAAGCCCGTCTTGTATCGTTGAGAAACCCTTTGGGATGAGATTAGCTCCAATTCCGATTAATATTTTATTCAGCACTTTTCCTCACATATCTCACATTTTAAATTTGAAAATTTTGTTTTATCCTAATGTGAATCACTAATAAACGGGTTTTAAAAAAATTTAAATGTTCTTTGAATATTTTTTCGTTTTAGTTTTAAATTCCATCATATAAATTTAACTCGTGACAAATTTGAAATTAATTAAATATTAAATCAAGAAAGCTAGTTTCATCAGAGGAATTTATGGACACCAACCCACAAATTGAACATATAGCCCCAATTTCTTGTGACAGATGTCCAAGACTTGTAGAATACTTGTGTGAGTCTAAAAAAGAAAATCCAAAATGGTTTAATGGACCTGTTCCTTCTTTTGGTTCTATTGATGCGGAAGTCCTAATTATTGGGCTAGCACCCGGTCTGCGTGGTGCCAATAGAACTGGCCGACCATTTACAGGGGATTTTGCTGGGAAGGTATTATACCAAACTTTATTATCGCACGGCTTTGCTTCAAAGTTCTATAAGGAAAATGGTAACGACAAACTTACTTTAAAGAATGTTAGGATAACAAATGCTGTTCGTTGTGTGCCGCCGGGGAACAAACCTACTGGAATTGAAATCAATAATTGCAGGGCCTTTTTATCTAAAGAAATAAACCGCATGTCTAATTTAAAAGTTATTTTATGTCTTGGTAGAATTGCCCATAACACACTAGTTCGGCATTTTAAATTACCTGCTAAAAATTATATTTTTGAGCACTGCAAACAACATTTAATAACATCGAACTTAAGGCTTTTGAATTCTTACCACTGTTCAAGGTACAATATTAATACAAATAGACTGACGGAAGTTATGTTTAATGATGTTTTTGTTAGCCTAAAAGAAATTATTGTAAATTAATACTGTTTTAGAATTCTTTGTTTTTGACGATCCCAATCACGCTGCTTGTTTAAGTCACGCTTATCTTGTTTCTTGCGTCCTTTTGCGATACCAAGTGTGAGCTTTACAATACCATTCATGTTAAAATATAGAGCGAGCGGAACTAATGTATATCCTTCACGACGAATCATATTTAAATATTTATCTCTCTCTTTAGCTTTGAGCAGAAGCTGACGCATTCTTTTTGGTTCATGATTTTCTCTAGCCGCAGGATAAATTGGAATATTTGAATTAATCAAAACAAGGCAACCCTTATTCTCACTAGCATATGACTCCGATATAGAAGCTCTTCCAGAACGTAAGGATTTAACTTCGCTTCCTAGAAGGACAAGCCCCACCTCCAATGTTTCTTCTATCTGGTAATCATTTCGTGCACGACGATTCTCCGCCACCCGGCCAATTTTCTTTGATACGTTTTTCATTATCTTTTAATTTTTAAAGTAATCCTGCTATAAGCAATGCGCTATCCACAATCCTTTTGGCCTCTGAAGACAAAGGCACAAGCGGTAACCTTACATCTGATTTACATAATCCTAATTGCTCGGCGGCATATTTAACAGGACCCGGACTAGCCTCACAAAACAAACCATCATGAAGGGCCATGAGTTTTTTATTAATCTCCATTCCAACTTTGATATCACCAGAACAGAAAGAGTTGAACATATCTGAATATAGTTTTGGTGCTATATTGCTTACAACTGAAATCATGCCATGCCCACCGGATGCAAGGTAAGAGAATGCAGTTGCATCATCACCAGATAGTTGACAAAAATTGTCTCCGATGAGATTACATAATCTAGCTGGTCTAGCTGCATCACCGGTTGCATCTTTTATACCTACAATATTATTATGCCTCGCCAGCTCAGTTAATAAACCATCTTCAACGCTAACAATTGAACGTCCTGGAATATCGTAAATTATAAGAGGTATTGAGGATAACTCATCCGCGATTGACGTAAAATGTGCTTTCAAACCTTGTTGTGTTGGTTTGTTATAGTAAGGCGATACTATTAGCACAGCATTCGCGCCAACTTTTTCAGCATGCTTGGCAAGCCGGATAGCTTCCGACGTGTTATTTGAGCCTGCACCTGCTATTACAGGCACACGACCAGCAGCCTCTGATACCGTTATCTCAATAACTTCATCATGTTCTTCATGTGACAACGTAGGAGACTCGCCAGTAGTACCAACAGGGACAAGCCCATGAACGCCCTGTTTTATTTGCCAATTTACAAGTTTCCGAAGAGCGGTTCTATCTATTTTTCCATTGGCAAATGGAGTGATCAGAGCCGTATTCACACCCCTAAACGGGAGTTCTGGAATAATCCCAGTCATATTGAATTCCTTTAGTTAATAGATGATCAACTCTAATATATTTGACGAAAATATTACAAAATGCATTATAAAACAAGGTGGCAACTTTTTTTACACTAGCTTGTGCGGTTTTTAATTATAATGATTACTCATGCTCAAATTATCGCAGTTTATGATAGAATCAAAAAAGCTATTACAAAGACCCCACTAATCACATCAGATAGACTTAATCAAAAACTTGGATTTAGGCTTTGGGTTAAATGTGAAATGCTGCAACGAACAGGCTCTTTCAAATTTAGAGGGGCATGTAATGCAATATCAACTTTGCCAGATGATAACGCACCAGTGCTAGCTTTTTCATCAGGTAATCATGCGCAAGCGATAGCACTCAATGCTAAACTTGTGGGACGTAAAGCGAAAGTGATAATGCCTAAAGACGCACCATTAGTTAAACTGAGGTCTGTCGCCTCTTATGGTGCTTCTGTTTATCTTTATGATCGGATAACAGAAAATCGGGAAGAGATTGGAATAAATATTCAAAAGAAAATGAAAGCTCATTTAATTCCTCCATTTAACGACGAACGAGTGATTGCGGGTCAGGGTACTGTTGGTATTGAAATTATTCAGCAATGCGAAGAGCTAGGTTTTTATCCATCACAATTAATAGTATGCTGCGGCGGCGGCGGGTTAATTGCTGGAACCTCAGTCTCCGTATCAGGAAAATTTCCAAAGTGTAAAATCTTTGCGGCTGAACCAGTAGGTTTTGACGATATGAAACGCTCACTTGCTGCGAACAAGATCTTGTCTAACAAACCAGAAAGTTCATCTATATGTGATGCTATAATGACGCCATCACCTGGTAAATTGCCATTCGAGATTGCAAAAAAATATGTACAAGGTGGATATGTCGTTAGTGATAAAGAAGTTTGTGATGCAATGAAAGTTGCATATCAATACTTTAAACTAGTGGTTGAACCTGGAGGAGCTGTTGCACTTGCAAGTGCATTAGCAGTAGACTTTGAGGCAATAGGAAATGATGTGATTGTATTGCTTTCAGGCGGCAATGTAGATGAAGACTTTTTTGCTTCAATTCTTCAAGAAGACACATACTCCAAATATTTGCATGAGTTAATAAAATAACAGCTTTTGCATTATGACTATTGCAGTCAATCCTTAAATCAGTAACACTCATATTAACAACAGTGTAATTGGGGGAAAAGAAAGGAGATTAAGCCGGAAGAATTTGTAGGTATGTTATTAGTTCGTTCAATAATTTGCTAAAAAGGAAATTCAGATGGATATTAAAATTAGCGGAAAAAATATTGAGACAGGCATCGCATTTCAACGCCACGCCGAAAATGCTCTTCAGGACGTTTTAAACAAATATTTTGCGAATGCAGTTGCAGCAGCTGTCACACTCGAAAAAACACTGGCGGGTTTCACTGTTAAAACGAAGGTAAATTTAACGCGAAGAATTGACCTTGAATCAACTGGCCATGACTCCAAAGATGCACATATTGCCTTAGATGCTGCCATCTCACACGCGGAGAAACGTCTAAGAAGGCACAAACGAAGATTAAAAAACCATAGAAATAACCTTACAGATTTGGAAGCAGAAGAACAAATAATTAAAGCTTCGTTATCCGTATATGAGTCAGCCTCTAATTCTGAGAACTTTAACAATTATGCCCCAGATAAAGAGGGGCACGCTCACTCCTCAAGCCAGACTTTTGAGAATGATAATGATGCTCTTCCAGTTGTTGCCCAATTATCTTATGAAATAGAGCTATTAACAGTTGAACAAGCAGTTATGCAGCTAGAGCTTTCTGACGAATCCTGTCTAATGTTCAGAAATGCTAATCACCTTGGATTAAATCTTGTATATAAAAGGAAAGATAACACAATAGCTTGGGTAGACCCCCGAGGAAATAGGGGAGGCAACTAATTCATTCATTAAAGAGATGAATTAAAACGGAGCCCCAGAGAACATCTGCCTTTTTTTACATTTTTCACGCCGTAAAGAGGGCGGTTATTAGGTTTGTCTAAATTTCTAAATCCAGGACCAGCCACCATTATTAATCTGCAAGTATCGTCTATTATTTGTAATGATGATCCATCACAGTTATTTGCAATAAAAAAATCAGATTGACCTGCAAGACAAATTATTAATATCAACTCACGATAACGCTGACTAGCACGGTGTATAACAATTCCCGAGGAACCTTTTTTATATTTTTGAACTGCTATATTGTTAAATTTAAACACAGAGCTAAAAAACACGCTAGATCCGGATATAAGAATATTAGGTTAACATGATTTATACATTTTTCCAGCATACCTACCTTAGGAGCAGGAAAACAAACAAAAAAATCTTGGGTAACCCTGATTTTGTTATTGGAGTTGCTTCACGGAACGTAAATTCACTGCAGCATTTGCTTAAGCTCAGAACTTCTTCACTAGAGAAGTATGGAAAAGAAATTATCTTTCTTTCTATCGAAGATAAAATACCTAGATTATGTAAGATTTTCTCTTTTTTTTCGTTGGTAACTTCAAACATTATTCAGCACATAATTTACTGAGACCTTGCACGATTTACATATTAGCTTTTTGTTTTTTCTTTGGCGGGAAATTTTAAAACATCCGTTAGGGCAAAACATAATCCATTTAGGTGTAAAAAAGGGTTTTTCATAACATCTTCTAGCGTTACACCCTATTTCCAACGCTTTCGCCTTCCACACAGAGTCATGGCCGTGGCAATGTCCAACTAGAGCATGCGCGATTTCGTGTAATAAAGCGTTTCTTATATCCTCTGAAGTAGCCACTTTAACAAAATGCAGAGAAAGAGAAATAATTTTTTTATTGTAAATGCACAAACCGACACGGGATTTCGCATGGTCGAAACGAAAAGACCAATCATTTAAGTCATACTTTTCAAAAAATATATAAGCAGTATTCGATATATCCTCCATCTTTATTTTAACAATATCATCTATCACTAAAAAGTTCTCCGTAATCTCAAACAGAGCTGAAATCAAAATTATTTACGATGAATTTATTTTAATAATCTTTAAAAAATAACAGATTTTTTTATAAACACAATTTTGGTATACTTTTAATTTTATCAAGATTCGTTATCTGCAAGCCATTTAATCACAATTACAGCACCAGGAATCCAAATTAATCCAGCAGTAAAATAATATAAAAAATCAATAAAGAGTGATATCCCTGTAACAAAGTCTGCCAATAGTGCCGCTATTGTTATATAAATTACCAAAGCTGGAACAATCATTATAGCAACCAGAAAATGTCGCCAACGTTTCATTTCACATTTTACTCAAAACAATTTTTAATTATCATAAAGTCAATGCAAGAATTACACGACCTATCTTTTAAGTCACGAAACAAATATAAAAAGTCCTAATTAATTATTTCTATAATAGAAATAAACAATTT
>CACOCY010000003.1 GCA_902625725.1 uncultured SAR116 cluster alpha proteobacterium
ACTTTAGATGTGTGTCATCACCGAAAGGTTCATTAAATTAACTTGAAAGGACATAACATGGAAAATTCATATGAACATAAAACGAACTCAAGTAATAATCGTTTCAAAAATATTGTCAGGGATTATTCTATGGAGGATGTCCAAAAATTATCTGGTTCTGTACAAATCGAATATACTTTAGCAAAAAACGGAGCCAATACGTTATGGCATTTGCTGCAAACTGAGGATTATGTTCCTACTTTAGGTGCTATGACTGGTAACCAAGCACTGCAGCAGGTGCGCGCGGGTTTAAAGTCTATTTATTTGTCAGGGTGGCAGGTGGCAGCAGATAGTAATACAGCTGGTGCAATGTACCCAGACCAATCAATTTACCCTGCAAACTCCGGTCCTGAATTAGCTCGTCGCATAAATAATACCCTTTTGAGAGCTGATGAGGTTGATGTGCTAGAGAATGGACATGCTACTAAGAATTGGATGGCACCCATTGTTGCAGATTGTGAAGCCGGCTTTGGTGGTGCCTTGAACGCTTATGAAATTACTAAATCTTATATTTCTGCCGGCGCCGCTGGTGTTCATTTTGAAGATCAGCTAGCCTCCGAAAAAAAATGTGGTCACATGGGTGGTAAGGTCCTTATTCCTGTGCAACAAGCTATAAGTAATTTGAATGCAGCACGACTTGCAGCGGATGTATGTGGTGTATCCACAATAATTATGGCAAGGACAGACGCAGACAGTGCGAAGTTGATAACTTCTGACATTGACCCAAGAGATAAGCCTTTTATTTCCGGAAGTCGAACTGAAGAGGGATTCTATACTTTAGATGACAAAGATGCTTTTGACAGATGTGTTACTCGCGGTCTAGCCTTTGCACCATATGCAGATTTACTCTGGATGGAAACCTCAAAGCCAGACTTGAAACAAGCACAGGAATTTGCAGACGCAATTAGAAGCGAATTTCCTGAACAGATGCTAGCTTATAATTGCAGTTCTTCTTTTAATTGGACCTCTCACATGAATTCCGAAGAAGCCCTGCACTTTCAAAAAGAGCTCGGCCGAATGGGCTTCAAATTTCAATTTATCACATTAGCAGGGTTTCACTCGCTTAATCACGCAATGTTTGAGCTTGCTGATGATTACAGAGACCGCGGCATGGCTGCATATATGGATTTACAAAATGCAGAATTCGCAGCGGAACCTCGTGGGTTTACGGCCCACCGTCATCAACGAGAAGTCGGTGCAAGTTGGTTTGACGCAGTTTCTGTAGCAGTTAGAGGAAACCCCTCAACTACAGCGCTCAGAGATAGCACTGAGAACGCTCAATTTGTAAACGAAACTAATTTAGAACAGCAAACTGAAGCTGCAGAATAGAGGAAAAAAATGACAAACTTTACTCAAGATTTAAAAAACATTCCACAAAATACTAATACGGACGCTTCTCCAGCAGTAACTCCATTGGCAGCGGGGGAAGAAAGCAAAATAACCATACTTGCACCTAGTTTTACAGAAGCTGCGATTATGTTTCATAAGCAGAACCTATCTACAAAAGGGTATCGCCTTATATCCCGAATCGAGCCACATAAGTTTTTCGCAAGCGAGGGCTCACAATTATCAGAATTATTTGAGGGCAAGGCTCTATATGCAGTAACCTTTGAACATGATAGTAAATTGGCTAACGAAACGGCAGCAAATTAAATTAGCAATTTTTTTCAAAAAAGAGCTCCTTAAGGGCTCTTTTTTTGAAATCTTAAAAAATACTCACAAATCCTGTCTATCAGATTTAATTTGAATTGGGAGAATCATTCCAGATAAAACCACCAAAACGGCAACGCAGCTCAAGATAACAAATAACGTGCTCATTAGCATACCTGCCTGCAACAAGAATCCACAAACTGGTAATACTGTTGCTCCAACTACTAAGTTCAGCATAAACTTAACGCTTAATGCTTTTGCACGCCATTTATCTGAGACATATCTAGACAAAATAGTGTCTGTAATAGGTATCTGCCCAAAGACAAAACTCATTGCAATCAGCATAGCAAAGAAAAGAGCAAAATCTGTGAATTGAGAGGTAAGAAAAATAAAAAATATTTGGCCAACACCAATACTGAATAAAACCCATTTTGGCTCAATTCTGTCAATTATCCATCCAACTGCTATTTGAGTAAAAGAGGCACAAGCATAAACGAGCGACGCCAGCAAACCAGTTATTGCAACTGAACTCGTTAAGCTAATCATCGAAACCTCAAAATATCGAGGCACCACAAATGTCATTGCGCTAAAAACGAATCCTCCGCTTGCCGTGGATAGAAATACGGCTGTCAATGCCAGCTTCCAGTTTGGTGAAAAAGCGGAGTTTTGTATCTTTTTGGTTTTTTGAGATTGTTCTTTCTTTTCTTCTTCCAAAGCAGCGATAAAAGCATACCCATAAATCAAACAAAATATGCCGGGTACTATAAAACATAACCTCCAATCACCCACAGTTAACAATATTCCTGCAATAAGTGGAGCTGCAGCAACTCCCATATTTCCAAATACACCATTTATACCAAGCCTAAATCCTATTTTATTATTGCTTTTAATAAGCATTGCAATACCCACTGGATGATAGATTGAAGCAAACAAACCAATCGCGCTGATTGCGATAGCTAGCTGCCAGACCGATTGTGTTAATCCGGCTAATATAGCCGCACCACCTATCCCAAAATGATAAATGACCAATAATAGGGACCTTGAAAATTTATCTGCAAGACTTGCTGAGAGTGGTGCTACCGCTCCGAATAAAATAAAACCGCCCACTCCAAAAATGATGATTTCGTCATAAGTCATTCCAAAATGTCGTCCAGCATCATAGGCTGATTTTGCAAAAATCAGCATTATAAAATGATCTAAAAAATGACTGATATTAAGATATATGTCTTTAATCGTTTTAAATTGAACAACAGCAATTACATTCTGATGCATACACTTACCTTAATCATTTGTTGCTTAAACGCAGGTTTTGTTTTGATGTTTAAATGAATACAATTTAATTTTATTTCACTTTAATCTTAATAATTGATGAATTGCGTTAACCATCTCTTTCTAAAATCCATTCAAGTGCTGGATCTGGTAAAAAACGCCATTTACGCAATGGTCCAGCCATAATATTGAGATAATACATTTCAAATCCATATGGGGCAGCACAAGGGTGATGGCCACCTGGAACGATAACCACGTCACCATCTGCAACAGCCATCGTTTCATTAATTCGATTGTCTTCAGTGTATACGCGTTGTATTCCAAAACCATTTGCTGGCTTTAAACGGTGATAATAAGTTTCTTCTAAATAAGTGATACGGGGAAAATCATCCTCATCATGTCTATGACTAGGATAAGATGACCAATGCCCTGCTGGTGTAAAAACTTCGGTCACCAGCAGACTATCGCAATAATCCTCATTCTCCATTGCTATATTATTAATAAAACGTTTGTTGGTTCCTATACCACGTTCCATAAGTGTGATCCCATCTGGCCCAATTTTTCTAGGTGGATGGCCTCCTTTTCCAGGGGCCTTTCCAATTGCAATTACACAATTAGTTTTTGCAATACATTTAAACTCAGACCCATTAGGTAAGTACAAACAATGTGGGGGTGTTTTATCAAATACATCCATTCGCTCACCTAAAATACCCCACTCATTATCAGCTTCGAAAAATTGAGCCTTTCCTTCAACCATAACGATCAAAACTTCCTTATCCTTATTAAATTCAGAAATACTCTCACCTTCATTTAGATGATACAGACTAAAACTTACGAATTGCCAACCCGCTGACTCGGGGGTGATATCATGAACCTTCCCATGATTACCCCTCGGCTTAAACAAAAGATCTGCCATTTTTTCTCCGTTTTAAAAGCTAACGCTTAGCTTTGTCTTGCACATAGTTATCATATTTTTCATTTACCTTACTTCGCTCACTTATTTCCGGAACGGCTACGTCCCACCAGGTGCCACCAAAGGGTGTGCTAGGGTAAGGATCTGTATCTATAACAATGACATAGGGGCCTACTACCGAATGTCGTTTTGTTAGAGCCTCCTCTAGTTCTTTAACAGACGAGGCTTTTATAGATGTAGCCCCCATTGAAGCGGCATGAGACACAAAATCGATAGATAAATTTTCCCCCATATATGCATGTTCGAACAAATTATTAAACTCAGCTCCCCCAGTCCCCATCTGAAGTCTGTTAATGCATCCAAACCCACGATTATCTGTTATTATGACGGTAAAATCAGCTTTCATCATAGAAGCGGTGGCTAATTCAGAATTCGCCATCATATAAGTACCATCCCCAGTAAAACAAATTACATCACGATTTGGTTCTGCCATTTTTATACCTAAAGCTCCCGCTATCTCGTATCCCATACAGCTAAAACCGTATTCCATGTGATAGCTTCCTGCGTTTCCTGCTTTCCATAATTTATGTAACTCTCCTGGCATCGTTCCAGCAGCGCACATAACAACAGTATTATCTTGTGCAGAACGCTGAACAGCACCTATTACTTGCATATCTGTTGCAAGTGAATTTTTTGTTACTGGCGACTGGGTTAATTCATCCACCTTTCTAAACCAATCATTTTTTAAGCCCTTTGGAGGTTTTTTAGCCTTATGTTCCCCAAGTTTTTCAGATAATGAACTTAATCCTGCGAGTGCGTCCGCTAACAACGGCACTGCGCCATGTTTAGTAGCGTCATAAGCAGCAATATTTAGGCTAATTAATTGCCTATCCGGGTTCTTAAACAAACTCCAAGAACCTGTTGTGAAATCCTGAAAACGAGTTCCAACACCTAAAATAACATCAGCTCTCTCACATATTGAGTTAGCAGCTTCACTTCCTGTGACACCTACAGGACCAAAATTTAATGGATGGTTCCACGGTAGGGATGACTTTCCTGCTTGGGTTTCTACTACTGGAATTTCATGCAACTCTGAAAACTTTTGAAGTATTGAGGTTGCTCTTGAATAATGTGTGCCACCGCCTGCAATGATTACTGGAAGTTTTGCTCCTTTTATCAGGGATGTAGCAATTTCTACCTCATTTACATCGGGTGATAAACGGCGCACCAACCATTTTTTTGTTTTGAAAAAACTCGTGGGGAAGTCAAAAGCTTCTGCTTGAACATCTTGGCACAAAGAGATGGTCACAGGACCACAATCAGCAGGATCCGTCATCACCCTAAACGCTCGAGGAAGTGCAGTAAGTAGTTGTTCTGGTCGCATTATTCTGTCAAAATATCTACTAACTGGCCTGAAACAATCATTAACACTTGCGGTTCCATCAGAAAAATTTTCAATTTGCTGTAATACTGGGTCTGGGGCCCTATTTGCAAAAACGTCACCAGGTAAAAATAATATGGGAAGCCTATTTACATGGGCGAGTGCAGCAGCGGTTACCATATTAGTTGCACCAGGTCCGATAGAAGAGGTTACTGCCATAGCGCGCCTCCGACATAATTGCTTTGCATATGCTATGGCCGTATGCGCCATTGTTTGTTCGTTATGTCCTCTGTAGGTTGGAAGTTCTTGTTGCGCTGGATAGAGCGCCTCTCCGAGACCTGCGACGTTGCCATGGCCAAAAATAGCCCAACATCCCGCAATAAAAGTTTCTCCGTCCTCATTTAACTGATTGCAAACATATTTTACCAATGCTTGAGCTGCCGTTAGTCTTATAGTTTTTGTCATTTTATTCCTCCTAAGATTAATAAAAATCCTACCTATATAATTTAATCTTAAACTAATATAATCCCGATATATTGTTCAGAAACATATAAATTTTAAAATCTTTTATTACCCCTTTAAATTAGATTTCTGATAAATGAACTAGCGCACCGTTTGAAAGAGACTTTGCGGCCGCTTCTGCCATAGCAAGCGCCATAACACCGTCGTCCATAGTGACTGGAATTGTTTTGTTTTCTGTCACTACATTCATAAATGCTCCCCATTCTGCAATGAATGCTGTCATGTATCTTTCCAAAAAGAAATAAGTTGGCTTTGCACCTAAGACACCATTTTCTGTCGATTTGACAATTGTGTTTTCTGACATATTTTGTGCCTGCAGTAGACCTTCTGACCCCAACAACTCTAAGCGTTGGTCGTACCCGTAACTTGCTCTTCTAGAATTTTTAATAATAGCTAGCTTACCATCAGCGTATTGCATGGTCACTAGAGCTGTATCGATATCGCCTGCTTCTTTAATATCTGGGTTTATGATGGATGTCCCAAAAGCCGAAATAGTCTTTGGAATTTCTCCCATAATAAAGTTTGCCATATCAAAATCGTGTATCATCATATCTTTAAACAAACCACCAGAAGACTTTACATACTCAATCGGTGGGGGTGCGGGGTCAAAAGAGGTTATTGAAAGTAATTCAGGTTTTCCAATTTCCCCTCCTACTAGGGCATTTTGAAGTGCTGAGAAATTTGGGTCAAACCTTCTATTAAAACCGATCATAACTGGAATTCCAGTCTTCTCGATTTGAGATTGACACTCACGCGCCCTTGCCAAATCTAAATCTACTGGTTTCTCACATAATACAGCTTTTCCTGCAGCTGTCGCCCTTACCAACAAATCAGAAT
Source organism: uncultured SAR116 cluster alpha proteobacterium (assembly GCA_902625725.1). GTDB lineage: Bacteria > Pseudomonadota > Alphaproteobacteria > Puniceispirillales > Puniceispirillaceae > UBA5951. The sequence continues at coordinate 6,612 of CACOCY010000003.1, forward strand.
GAGTGTTTGTAGAGGTTGCTATCAATACTGCATTGATAGACTGATCACGAAGAATTTCTTCTATTTCTTTAACCTCACACCCATATCTGTCAGCGATTTTTAAAGCTGCTGTATTATTGATATCAGCAACAGCTGCTAAGTTTGACAAGGGGTGATTTGATATTGTTGTTGCATGCACGGTAGCAATTCTTCCAGCTCCTAAAAGCCCTACTTTGATCATATTACGCCTCAAAAAATATTAATTAATTTTCTTTACACATTTGCTACCATTGATACGGACTTACCATAGCTGTATTACAAAAATTGGTTAGCCTCATTTCCACAGCAGAACTTATCTATATTATTAAGTAGCACGTCAAAATGAATAATTAAAAATTTAAATGTATCATCTCATATCAGGGCAGTATTTCACTACCATCCCAAGCAAAACATTTTCCTGTCTGCGCAGATGTTAGCCCGTCCAAAACTATCAACATTTTTTGTGCAGCATATGAAGGCGTAAATAATTTATTTGCATTTACATTTTGTTGAAATGGTTTAGATAAATTACTGTCAACAGTGCCAGGGTGAAGCCCGACCACTATTGCTCCTGCATTTTTCCGAGCTACTTCTATAGATGCTGATTTAATAATCATATTTAGGGCTGACTTAGACGCCCGATAGGCATACCATCCACCCAACTGATTGTCAGAAATACTGCCAACACGCGCAGATAAAGCAGCAAAAATTGAACTTCTATTTCGGTTAAGCAAGGGCAAAAAATATTTTGCAATTAACGCTGGCACAATTGTGTTAATCTTAAAGACCGTCTCAAAATTCTGACTCGATAATTCTTTTAGAGATTTCTCAGGCCTCAGATTTTCAGTATGCAAAATTCCAGTAGCAACTAAAACTAAATCCAAAGGCTTTTCAGCAGAGGCTAATTCTGCAGCAGAATACATTGAAGATATATTATCATAATCAATTAAATGATGTGCTACAGCACTCGTATTTATTCGTGGCAATTTACGTGAAAATACATTAATTCTACTATTTGGATATCTGGATAATAATTCTTGTGAAAAGGCATTTCCAATTGCACCACTTCCGATTATAGCAATATTTTCAGGCTGCATCATTTTGCTCAAGCTATTCAAAATTTATAGATTTAAAAAAATTAACTAACTAATTATCCAAGATATTATCAACAGAGTATAATAAATAAAATATGATTGCATTAGCAGTATTTTCAACTCTTCATGTTCTCCAATCGATTACACAATATTTTCTATTTATAATTTTCCCGTCTATCTCCAAATTTTCGAATTCTTGCACGCCAATTTTTGTAGCTACTTGATTTCAAATTCTCTCTCATCAATTGCTTAACCTGTTTATCAGAAAGCCCATACTGTATTTTAATTTGTGCAAAACTTGTGTGATCAGATAAGGCCATTTCTATTATTTCACTGACTTCATAATGTTTTAGTCTCTCTATTTCCGACATATACAAACAATTCCTATCTTTTCAACCTATTTTTTGTCAATAAAGCTTTCCTCAATATCAAAAAATTTTTCATCTAAATAAAACAAATATTGTGAATTTGGAAAAATTTTTAACAGTAATTCTAGCGAAAAACTTTGCCCTTGGTTTTAAACACATATCACAAATATAAGTAAGAATGTTATTCTTTAAGCATAAAAGATGCAGAGTAAAATATTATAATTTAATATGCTTCTTTTTTTATTCGCGAGAATATTGCAGGTAAAGTAATTAATAGCACCGCTATAACCAATAACACTGAGGTTATTGGTCGCTCCCAAACAAAACCAATGCCATCGTAAAGTTGAGTTGCGCGTGAGAAATTATCCTCTAACATTGGTCCTAATATAAACCCAATAAGAAGTGGCGCGAGAGGATAAGACGCAAATCGGAGTATAGTAGCTAACACACCTAATCCGATTAAGATAAGCAGCTCAGTTGAATTATTTTGGCCTATGTAAGCTCCCATTAGAGTGAAAAATAATATAAATGGGATAAGAAATGTTCGTGGAACAGTTAACACTTTGGCAATATACGGAATTAGTGGAAGATTTAGAATTAATAAAACAATATTACCAATATACATTGATATTATAACTGACCAGAAAATTTCAGGTTGGTCTATCATTAAGCGAGGTCCTGGAGAAACATTTAACGCTATAAGAGCCCCTAGCAATATTGCAGTAGTTCCAGAACCTGGAATTCCTAGAGTAAGTAAAGGTACAAACGAACCAGTACAAGCAGCATTATTAGCACTTTCAGGCGCTGCCAAACCTTTTAAAGACCCCTTTCCAAATTCGTCACGTTGTTCTCTAGTCGAAATGTTACGCTCAACGGCATAACCAAGAAAAGATGCTATTGTAGCGCCAGCTCCTGGCATCACACCTATAATAAAACCTTGGATTGATTGCCTTCCAATAGCAGGCGCAATCTGCTTTACTTCACTTTTTGAAATCCTTAAATTACTAATATCTGAATTCCTGTCACTTGATTTTCCCGAGCGTGCTGGGTCAAGAATTAGAAAAATTGTTTCAGGGATTGCAAACATTGCCATTGCTAAAGTTATGAAACCAATTCCAGACTGTAAATCCATTATGCCCATAGTAAAACGAGGCATATTAAAAAGTGCTCCCTCTCCTACGGTGGCAAGCATTAAACCCACCAGCGTCATAAGTACTGCTTTAAATACTTGGCCTGAACCAGCAAATGCAGCAATAGCAGACAATCCAACAACCATCAGTGCAAAATATTCTGAGGAATGAAATAAAAGTGCAACAGAGGCTAATGCTGGAGCAAAAAGCAAAAGCAAAATAGCTCCGATTGTTCCTCCAGCAAAAGATGAGATTGCTGCAACAGTAAGTGCCTTCCCAGCTTTACCCTGTCGAGTAAGGGGATACCCGTCAAAGCTGGTGGCAACTGTTGAAGCGACCCCTGGTGCATTTATAAGGATTGAAGAGGTTGAGCCACCAAATATGGCTCCGTAATAGACGCCTGCCAGAAGAATCAAGGCAGTAGCAGGGTCTCCTAAAGATACTGCTATCGGTATCATTATAGCGATAATCGACATAGGCCCAAGACCTGGCAGCATCCCAATGAATGTGCCAACGAAACAACCGCCAACAACCATTATAAAATTTTTTATTGAGAAAACTGTTTGAAGCCCAATTAAAATTCCCTCAATCATCAAGAACCCCCAAAGTTCCTCAAAAATTGAGGATATGGTGTCATATAGATACCTAAAATTGTATCAACTAAATACCAAATTCCATAGCTTGATGCAGCAGAAATTGTGATTAACAGTAGATAACGTCTCTCACCAAGCAGAGCACCACTTAGAGATAAGAATAAAAAGGTGGCAGCAAAAAATCCAAGGTTTCTTAGAAACATTGCATAAAAGATCATACCTAATACAAGAAGAGATGCATCCAATAATCGATATCGTTGCCATTTAGAAAGTGACATATCATCGCCAATTAATCTGGAAGATTTTTCGATATTAAAAAGAACAAGCATAGATATTATTAATCCTGCCACAGATAATATCTTAGGGAAAGAAGATGGCCATATAGGATTCTTTTTCATAATCGGGGCAAGAAGATGATCCATTCCAAAAAAAGCTGTATATCCGTAAATTAAAAAAATAAGCGCAAAGACTAACGCTATCCATCTATCTAAGGCCATACCTAAACCCAACCCTGGACAAAGTAAGTCATCCAGCTTTTGAGCTGGATGACTTACTTTAATTATAGAAAACCAAGCTTTTTCATCAAACTCTCGATCTCTTTTTCCTGACCCTCCAAGAAAGTCATAAAATCATCGCCAGAATTATGAATGTTTTCCCAACCATTTCTTGCGCGCACTTCTTCCCACTCGGGGGTTTCATACATTTTAGAAATTGCTGTTTGATATGCATCTAATTTTGAGTCTGGAAGTCCAGGAGCCGCAAAAAAGCCTCTCCAATTAACAAAATAAGTATCAATTCCTTGCTCTTTCATTGTCTTAGCATCTGAGAAAGCATCCACACGTTTATCAGATGTGACACCTATAATGTTTGCCTCTCCAGCTTTTGCCATTGCCACAGCTTCTGAAAATCCAGTAGAAAGTGCTTTGATTTCTCCGGATAAAAGCGCAGCCATAGCCTTCCCACCTGCATCATACGGTATATATTTAACTTCTGTTGGATCAGCACCCGCTGCCTGCATTACCATAGCTGCAACCAAATGGTCCATGCCTCCAGGAACAGATCCACCCCCTATTGCAACATTAGACGGATTTGAATTATAGGCAGAAACCAGGTCACTCATAGATTTAATGTCGGAATCTGAATTCACCACAAGTGCAGCGTAATCGCCAATTGTTCCTGAAACAAGTGTCAGGTCACGAAAATTATGCGGGAATACTCCTGTTAATGAACGAATCACAATTGGTGTTGAATTCACCATTAGAGTTCCGTGATTGCTATCTGCATTCTCTATTAAATAGCCGATAGCCTTTCCTCCACCACCACCAGACATATTCTCATATGAAGCATTTCCTACAAGTCCAGACTTGGTGAGAGCTTCCCCTGTACCTCTAGCAGTTCCGTCCCAGCCCCCTCCTGCACCGCCGGGGATAAGAAAATGAATAGAATCAACTACTTGGTGTCCCCCAGCAACTGCAGTAAAACCCATACCAAATGAAGCAACTGTAAATGTCGTCAGGAAGACGAAACGTTTAAACATTTTATTAAGCATATATTCCTCCGATTATGTTAACTAGCTCTAACATTTTCAATTCTCAGAATTAAATTCGCTTTTCTGATTAATTTAAGGTTACTTTGTTTACCCGTTTGGGTAAAGATTCTAGCATTAAATTTTAGTGTATGTTTAATTAGTGAGCTGGTTCATCCCCGATCTCAAACATCTTTTCTTCTAAAAGCTTTACTAATTCAGAGGCAATCTCTAGATATGCTGGCTCATTATAAACATTAAATAACTCCAATGGATCCTTCTCACAATCAAATAGCTCCCATTCCTTATCTTCCCCGCCGTGGTTAGTGCCAGGCAAATCAAATCCATCATTATACCAATATATCAATTTATATCTCTGAGTTCGAATACCATAATGGGAATAGGCGTTATGGTCAGGGTCCCTATGCATCCAATAACGATGATAGGCGACTTTTTGCCAGTTCTCCATCTCCAATTGATTTAGCAGCGGACGAAGGCTAGTTCCTTGCATGTAAGTAGGAATTGGAAGTCCTGCAAAATCAAGAAATGTAGGAGCAAAATCTACGTTGCATGCTATCTCTTGGCATACTGTATGTGCAGAAACTTCTGATGGAAGCCGAACCAGAAAAGGCATTTGAAGCGACTCTTCATACATAAAGCGCTTATCAAACCAACCGTGTTCACCAAGAAAAAATCCTTGGTCAGAGGTATAAATTACAAGTGTATCCTCAGACATATCATTCTGATCTAGAAAATCTAGCAATAGACCTACGCTTTCATCAATTGACTGAATTGTGCGTAAATATCGCTTTATATATCGCTGATATTTAAAATGGCTTAATTGCTCGCTTGTGCTGAAGCTAAATTTCTCGCCTGTATCCTTATCTATTAAACACAAAGCGGATACGTCTTTTGGGTTGGGAATTTTTCGTTTATTACTAAATGGTCTACTTTTTTCTCCAATTTCAAAACCACCTTCAGGTTGTACAAGACCTAAATCATCGTAAGTCAAATCATCCTTTATTCTCATTTTAGCTTCGGCTGCAGCGCGAGCTCTATTTTTATAATCATCATCAAAAGTTGATGGTATAACGATATCATCTTTAAACAAAGACCTATTTTTGGGATGAGGCTCCCACTCTCTGTGAGGGGCTTTATGGTGACACATTAAAAAAAATGGTTTTTGGTTATTTGTTCCCTTCAGCCATTTAAGCGTTTTGTCTGTAATAATATCTGTTACGTATCCCTTCTCTTCTTTTTCTTTACCTAACTCAATAAAAACTGGGTCAAAATAATCCCCCTGCCCTGGGAGTACAGACCAAAAATCAAAACCAGTGGGCTGATGTTCACTTCCTTCCCCCAAATGCCACTTTCCAATTATTGCCGTCTGATATCCACCTGTTTTCAAATGTTTAGCAACATTTGGTAACCTATTATTAATCGGGGTCTCAAGAGTAGTAACTGCGTTCACATGATTATAAGTTCCTGTAAGAATAGCAGCACGACTAGGAGTACAAATTGAGTTTGTGACGTAACAGTGATCAAAGCGCATACCTTCATTAGCAATCCGATCAATATTTGGTGTATTGTTAATACCTCCGTCATAACAGCTTATAGCCTTTGAGGCGTGGTCGTCTGCCATAATAAACAAAATGTTTGGCTGTTTTTTCATTCAATTAGCTCGTAATGATAAATAAAATATTGTTTGAATCATGATACTATAAAAACAAAATTAACAAAATTTTCTTTCAACAAACTATCAACAGAAATTGATTTGACTAGATCATTTTAGATGCTGCAACATATATTAACTGAGATCTTGTTGTTTATTACCTATAAAAAGAGAAGTGAATTTCGATGACGGAACAAGCAAATCAACCAAATTCATATGAAGCGAAAGATGCTGCAAGCATAGTACACCCGCTAACTAATTTAAAAGAACATTTAGAAAAAGGTCCGATTATAATTCGTCAAGGAGAAGGGATTTGGGTCACTGATATACATGGGAAAAAATACATAGAAGGAATGTCGGGCTTATGGTGTCTTTCACTGGGATACGGACAAGAAAGACTTGTTGCAGCAGCAACAAAGCAGTTGCAAACACTGCCATATTATCACCTTACAAATCACAAAAGCCATCAGCCTGTCATTGAACTAGCAGAAAAATTACTCAAAATAGCCCCAGTTCCAATGTCGAGGATATGGTTTTCAAACTCAGGATCAGAAGGAAACGACAGCGCTGCGCGAATAGTATGGTATTACTGGCATAACAAAAAGCAGCCAAAAAGACGCAAGATGATATCTCATTTACGAGCTTATCATGGCAATACAATTGCTTCAGCTAGTTTATCTGGCATGCCTTATAATCATGCCTCTTTTGGCTTGCCACTGGAAGGATTTTTGCACGTAACACCTCCTCATTATTATCGCTATTCTAAGGAAAATGAAAATGAGGAAATGTTCACAAGCAGGCTTGCTGATGAGTTAGAAGCTAAAATACTACAAGAGGGCTCAGATACCATTGCTGCTTTTTTTGCAGAACCCATTATGGGAGCTGGAGGCGTGATTGTCCCGCCTGATACTTATTACGATAAAATACAATCTGTATTAAAAAAATATGATATCTTACTTGTAGCAGATGAAGTAATTACTGCTTTTGGCCGGACAGGAAACATGTTTGGCACCACTACAATGAAGCTGGTTCCAGATATGATTGTATGTGCCAAAGGTTTATCAAGCGCTTACTTACCAATTTCTGCCCTCATGATAAATGACCGTGTTTTTTCAGCAATGGCTACGGAAAGTAATGAGATTGGTGTTTTTGGTCTTACATTTACCTACTCTGGCCATCCAGTCTCTGCCAAAGTGGCAAGCGAAACTCTGGATATTTATGAGGAAGAAAACATCATTGACCATGTAAGGCAGATGGAACCTTTTTTTCTTAATGGATTAAATGAGCTATCTTCTCATCCTCTGGTAGGAGAGGTCAGAGGCAAGGGGTTATTAGCTGGGGTCGAGATAGTAGCTAATAAGAAAACAAAAAAAGCTTTTGATCCAAAACTAGGAGTAGGAAAATACTGTGCCGAAAGAGCAGAATTCCATGGGTTAATTATACGAGCTATTGGTGACACTATCTCTTTCTGCCCGCCACTAATTATAACAGAAACTGAGATAGCGCTAATGATATCACGCTTCAAAAAAGCCTTAGATGATACATTAGTTATGACAAACAAGTATTAACATTTATTGAATATGCGTAAATTGGAATTATCAAAGTTCTTTGTTACTTTTACCCATCCGAGCGATTTACTAAATTAAATTAGATTATATCGCTTTAAAAATTAGAGCTATTATTCTAAAATAGAAAGACTAGCATTTAATCTATTTATTCATTTCTCTATAATTTGTGCAAAAATTAATCGAGGATGTATGGGACATAGAAATGAAGCATTCAAATTTAAATCTGGAAATGAGGAATATTGTATTATGACAAATAAAGCACAGTTAGAAATTATAGAGAAAGCGCTAAATTCCCGTAGACAGGCTGGACAAAAACAAATTGGCTGGAAACTCGGATTTGGCTCGCCTGCAGCACTTAAAGCATTAAATACCAGCAAGCCACTTATCGGGGGTCTTTTCGATGCTGGTGAAATCACCTCAGGCACCACAACAGATGTCCGTGAAATGACAAAACCGAGTTTAGAGGCTGAGATAGCAGCATATATAAGTTCAGACATTCCAAAAGATGCGACTGATAACCAAATTATGGAAAGTATCGAGAGTTTAGTTCCAGCAATAGAACTTATTGATTTTCATACCCCTCCAAGCAATCCGGAAACTATCTTGGCTGATAATATCTTTCAAAGAGGTTGGGTTATGTTTCCATCCACAAATAGAGGCTGGTCCAATGGTGCAAAAGGGCTTGAGATTCATATTACACAAGGCGACCAGACGTGGGAACCCACAACAGATATAGAAGCAAAAATTGGTTCAATTTTAGACGGTCTTATCGAATGTAATAGCATTGCAAACGCTTTAGGACGAGGAATTGTGAAAGGAGATATTATACTTCTTGGTTCTGTAATTCCACCACATCCCTCAAATGGCAACGAGTTTTCCGTTTCCATTCCAAGCATTGGAAAAGTGAGCCTTAATTTTCAGCAATAATTGATTAAACCGTTTTAATAAATCATAACAAGAATAATAATTTCTAATTTTTTGGTTTGGTTTAGGTACATTTATATCAAATAAAGTTATTATATTATTGTGGTAATCCTGCTTTCGTTAAACCATCAATAATGTATTCTTCAGCTATTGCGGGAGTAACCCTGCGGTAATCCGATATCGTCTTGATTTCTGGGCGTTCGTCCAAAAATTTTTGCAAGTGCTCTTTGGCTTTATCCATATCATCGATGTGTGCATAAACGCAAGCGAGCCAGCCCAAATATCGACTGTGATCGTCTTGTTCACGCATTTTTAACAACCATTTCAGCGAATTTTCGTTATCACGCATTGCCATGAATAACAAAGGTAGGAAACCTTCGAATCTATCTTTATTTGCTGGATCCATATCAATAGCCTTGTTTATAAAAACGAGAGCCTCTTCGAATCTTTGCTCGTTGCATAGAGATAAACCATAATCATAATTTGTATCCGGATGACTTGGGTTGGCATCCAACGCTTTTTTTGCGTATTCATTGCGCTGAACCAAGTCCTTTTTAATATTATATGACCTACTATACATCACGAGAGCTTCAGGGTTATCTGCATCCAGTTCGTATGCTTTTTGGGAATATTGGTGAAAGTCTCTCTCATTCTCCAACCTCTGATCCTGATATTCATGGCTAAATATCCGACCAAAAAGCACACGACATTTTAAAACATATGGATCGCAAAACCCTGGGTCTAGTTCAATAGCTTTATCACAATATTCTAAAATTAAATCTCCGCCCTCTCGCTTATCATTAAATGCTTGATACGCCTCTCGATCGTTATAACAACCAAGACCCTTCAGGTATAAATCCCAAGCGCTAAAATTTGAGGTTTTTTTCGTCAGTAATCTCTTCTGCTCCTGTGATTTAAGGGTGGGCGAAATAATACTTGCAACAGATTGGGATATCTCATCTTGAACTTCAAAAATATCATCCAACGACCTGTCCCATCTTTGGGACCAGATTTGTTTATCCTCGATAGCATCGAGTAGGCTAACGGTGACCCTAATTTTATTTCCACCTTTTCTCACGCTTCCTTCGACCATGTATCTTGCGTCCAAATCTTTTGCTATCTCAGATGATTTCTTATCTGTATTTCGAAAACTAAAGCTCGAATTTCTTGAAATTACGGGAAATGTCCTCCAAGAGGAAAGGTTGGAAATTATATCCTCTGAGAGACCATCAGCAAAATAATCCTGTTCAGGGTCATTACTAAGATTTAAAAAAGGAAGAACTGCAATAGTAGGTGGCTTGCTTTTCTCTTGTTCAGAGTCCTCTTCCACTTTTTTGTTATCAGCAGCAGCTGAAGCAGCGCTACTATCTTTACCTGCAACTTCAAACGCTCTAACTGTAGTGTTTTTTACTTGTTGAGAACCCAAATCCAGAAAGCTTAAATCCACTTTCTGTTTTACAAAATCATGGACATTGTTTGATAAACATACTCCTCCAGGTTTGCACAAAGCTTCTAAACGAGCTGCTACGTTTACGCCCTCTCCATACAAATTTGTACCCTCTACCACTACATCACCCATATTAATTCCAATCCTAAAGGAAAGTTGTTCAGAAGAGGAAACTGAATTATTACGCTCAGAGATGAGTTTTTGAAACTCACTGGCACAAATTACTGCTGAGACCGCACTGTGAAATTCTGCCAGAACAGAGTCCCCAGCTGTGTTAAAAATTCTTCCACTATGCTCTCTAAAAAGATTATCTAGTATTTGCCTACAGGCCTTTAAATTTTTTAGCGTTTGTTCTTCATTCTGCTCCATCAACGTGGAAAAATTTACAACGTCGGTAACAAAAATTACTGCTATTTTTCTAAAAACTTTTTCTTCACTCATAACATATGTCTTCCTATTGATGACAAAAGTTTAAAGCATATTTGATAAAAAAAACTATAAAAAAATTAAAATAAAAAAAATGACTAAAAATTTAACAGAACGAGAAATTTTGTTTGCTTTTGTTTTTTTAAAATAAAAGGATTAATCTATTGTTTAACCAATATTTAATGATGTCTTTTATTAATTTTGCAGGATTGTTATACTTTTATGAGTATTAAATTATTTGTTATTGGTGGCGCTAATGTAGACCTTTATGGCCAAATTGATGCAGACAATGCAACATCTGGGGATTCCAACCCCGGCAATGTGAGTATACATTCCGGCGGTGTTGGCAGGAACATTGCAGAAAATTTAGGATACCTTGGAGTGAATGTTGAATTCGTTGGGCATTTTGGCAAAGACAATTTTGCTGTCACTTTAAACCAATCGCTTCAAAAGGCTGGTGTTTCAACAAAATTTTCTTATAGAAACGCGACCCAAACTAGTGATGTTTATATGGCAATTTACAACAAAAAAGGCGAACTTATATCTGCTGTTAATGACGTATATTTGGTCGAAAACCTGCCAACAAGCTTTTTAAAGGATCGAGAAAAAATAGAAAAAATAGAAAATGCAGACATGGTCATTCTAGATGGTAACCTCTCCGAAAAATTGCTAACGAATATATTTGACATTTTGGGAGATAAATCTTTAATAGCGGTGGATACCGTTTCTACTGCTAAAGCGAAACGCTTCAGCCCTCATTTATCTAAAATTAATTATCTTAAATGTAACAAGGCAGAAGCAAACATGCTGATTGCAGGAAATCGAAATTTATCATTACAACAAATAACAGAACAGTTAATAAATTATGGGGTTGGCACCGCTCTTATATCTGACTCACTCGCAGGATTTGGTGTAGCTACCAATTACAGATTTCAACATTATCCAGCAAAAAATACTGAAAGCAGCAATAGCTCTGGCGCGGGAGATGCATTATTCTCTGGGTTTTTATATGCTATTTGTAAGGGCAAATCACCTTTTGAGGCTGCAAAATTCGCACTTTTATCAGCAGAGAAAGCACTAGAATTCAACGGTCCAGTAAACCCGAAAATATCAGAATTGAGTAAATTTTTGTTATGACAAAGATGAATTGTAGCCAAGAGGTATTGCACGCTATTCAAAAAAACAAACCAATAGTTGCATTAGAATCGACCATAATATCGCATGGTCTTCCTTTTCCAGAAAATTATGATACAGCTGCGGCACTTGAAACACAAATTCGAGAGCAAGGTGCAGTCCCCGCTACGATTGCTATTATAAATGGGCAAATAAAGGTCGGCTTAGAGAAAGAAGACCTAAAAATTTTGTCAGATCCAGCATCAAAAGTTGAAAAAATTAGTAGACGAGATATACCCTTAATTCTTCAAACAAAAGGGCATGGAGCTACAACCGTTGCTGCAACAATGATTATTGCAGCAAAAATGGGTATTAAGGTTTTTGCTACTGGTGGGATTGGCGGGGTACATCAGGGCGCTGAGACATCTTTTGATATTTCTGCTGATCTACAGGAATTGGTAAAAACAAATGTTTGTGTTGTGTGCGCCGGTCCAAAAGCAATTTTAGACCTAAAACTCACTATGGAATATTTAGAAACAAATGGTGTCCCCGTAATTGGATATCAAACAAAGGAATTGCCGGCTTTCTGGTCCCGAACCTCTGGAATATATGGAATTCAAACTTTTCAAACTGCAAAGGAAATTGCGGCTTTCATACACATTAAATGGCAATTTCCCCTCGATGGTGGGGTTTTGGTTACTAACCCTATTTCAATTTCCGAGGAGCTCCCAGAAAAACAAGTAAAACATTGGATTAAAGAGGCTTTGCAAAAGACAAAATCTAAAAATATAATTGGCAAAGAGATAACTCCGTTTGTTCTGGATTATATAAATACGGCCTCTCAAGGAAAAAGCGTTAACTCAAATATTTCACTAGTAAAAAATAACGCGAAATTAGCCTCAGAAATCGCAATTGAAGTCTATAAAAAATTTAAAGATGTTTAAGGCTGAATTCTGCTGGACGTTGAAGCCAGTTGTCTGACGCGTAATTTGCCTCTTTATCTACCAAATGCATTGCATAGGCGTAGCGAGATTCTGCTGACCGGTTAGGAGCTGAATGATGCGGTAAACGCCCGTGCAAAACAACAAGAGTTCCTTTCGGCGCAGATAGTGGCGTATTGCACCTCGGCATTGATTCTTCACTCAGCGTAATCATTTCCATTTGGCTACCATTATTTCTAAAACGTTGTCTCAGTGATGAGAGATGGGCTCCCGCGGCCGCCCACATGCACCCGTTTTCTTGCGTTGCATCTTCAAGAGCAATCCAAAAACCAACACATGTTTCTGGCTCAGTATATAAAAAAGTGGAGTCTTGATGCGTGTTTACTTCACCTCCTATAAAAGGTTGTTTACAGATCACCATTGATTGTATCATAGATGGTTTTTCAAGACCGACACCTCTTGCGAGCGTCCTTATATCTCTGCTGTAAGAAAAGTCTGAAAATACTGGATCAAGCTCATGCAGAGCGTGCCCGATTTTATTTACTGCACGTTGTTTTTTTTTCAATAGATTTCCAGTTTCGTCTACTGCTTCTTCCTCCAAAAAAAACGAGATGTCTGTAGCAGAATTCTTAAAATAATCTGAGGCTGCATGAGTCTGTCCTGTCGCCGAAAATGCAACCCGATGTGCCTCAGCATCAAATCCTTCGATTAATGCATCTGACTGATTCATAAGCTTGTCACAAGTTTCGTGAGACGCAAAATTGTCAATAACAAGAAAGCCATCTGCACGATACGCTCCCTGCATACTTTCGGTGAATATGCCTGACCAGTTAAACCTTGTTGGAATTTCGTTTACCATCTCTTCAAACTATCATTATATCTTTCCGAAGAAAAACACTAACTCATTTTTTCTGAAATTAACACTCCATGATAAAATAATATTTTTTATAATGGTAATGGTAATTGACCCGTTTTAGCCAAAAACTCTTTTTTTGTTTTATTGAATGACCTGCTTCTTAAGCCTGATTTGCGACTTCCGTGCTTATTCGCAATCTCCTTTGATTTTTTATTATGCTGGCTATTAGTTCGACGGAGATTATATATAAGGGCAGCTGCTTTTTTACGGGCTAATGACTCCTCAATAATTGGAGAAGGATAGGCCTTTGCTAAATTTGTTTTCCATGGTTCGTGAATTTCGCTTGGCGGTAAATTAGTAAGTTCAGGAACCCATTTTTTGATAAATGTTCCGTCAGGATCATGATCCTGGCCCTGTTTTGTCGGGTTATATATTCTAACGCTATTTATACCTGTAGTACCTGACTGCATTTGCATCTGACTAAAATGAATTCCAGGTTCAAAGTCGACAAACAATGATGCTAAATATGTTGCAGGACGCCTCCAATGTAACCAAAGGTGATAACTGGAAAAACTTACTAACATAGCCCTCATGCGGAAATTTAGCCAACCAGTGCTTATCAATGAACGCATGCATGCATCAATCATTGGATATCCAGTATTACCAGTTTTCCAAGCTAAAAAATATTCTTCATCAAATTTATCATTGCGCAGGTTATCATATGAGGGATGCATATTTTCAAATTCAATTCGTGGTTCATCTTCTAACTTTTGAATAAAATGACAATGCCATCTAAGACGACCAAGAAATGCATTGAGTGCAGATGGCCAATTACCACGCTCTGATTTCTTATAATTCTGAATCTCTATTTTCCGATTTTGGGCTGCCTGAAATGTTTCACGCATTGAGATAGTTCCAAAAGCAAGATGAGATGATATTAGTGAACAACTTCTATAGGCAGTGACGGGAGAAGACATCTGCTTTGTATAATTCTCTCCCCTCACATTTAAAAAACTATCCAAAAGATGTAATCCTTCTAACCGACCTCCTTTAACTAAAATTTGTTTTTTTATATTATTTCCCTCTTTTGGGTGGGCGTTTATTTTCTCGGTTTTTTCAGCAATCGGAAGTAGTTTTGGTGGCAATTTATATGAAGTTACTGACATTTGTGACTGCCAATTTTTAGCCCATCCGTTCCTGTCTTCAAGGCGTCGTATAACCCCATTTTGATTAAATTCAAACCAATTTATACCCTTCGATTTGAACCATCTCCGAACGCTGGTATCACGTTGGTAAGACCAGCCGTTCCAAGTCTCCTGGTGGGAAAAAACGCTCTGAATGCCGTGGCTATTATGCAACTTATTAAAGATTTCAATCGCATTCCCATTTTTTATAATTAGACTCTGGCCAAGTTTTTTTAATTCGTCGTTTAAATCTTTAAGACTGGATTTTAAAAATTCATATTTACTAAAACTCATCTCTTCCATATCCCAAAGAGCTGGCTCAAAAATGTATAAGGGTAAAACAATGCCATTTTTCGCTGCATTTACTAGCGCTTCATTGTCATAAACACGCAAATCTCTTTTAAACCAAAGGATATTAATCATCTTGTAGCAATCATATTAGTTCATTTTTTATCGACTAAAATATAGGTCAATAAAACAAAATCTGTATTCTTTTTTAAATTTTTTGTAAAAAAGTTTTTTTTCTTTATCTAGTTTTCAATTATCGATGACCTACCTAAAGACTGCAGGAGGAAATCGATGAAAAAATTAATCAAGAATTTTCAGTCTAGGAACTCCCTTATTGAATATGTCAAAGGACTATCCGAATGGTCCGAAGGAAATGCTTCGAATATTATCGGTGGAACAAAACCCGCATACGATAAATTAAACCACATTGATCCTGCAGAATATGGTAGAACTAGAAATTTTGGAAATGGAAAAATAACAAAATTATCCGCCTATATTCACCACGGTATAATAAGCCTTAATGAGGTAAGAAATTTTGCCTTAAAAATTTATCCAGATGTCAAGAATTCCGAGAAATTTGTTCAAGAATTAGGCTGGCGTGATTTCTGGCAAAGAATAGCTGTTAAACACCCGGAATGGATTTGGAACGACGTTGAGGAATATAAAACAGGTTTCTCCGCCTCTGATTATTCAGAGGAACTTCCAACAGATATATTGGAAGGCAAAACCGACTCAAGTTGCATTAATTTATTTATAGAGGAATTAATAGAAACAGGTTATCTGCATAATCATGCGCGTATGTATTTAGCAAGTTATATTGTTCACTTTAGACGTATTCAATGGCAGTCGGGTGCTTTTTGGTTTTTGCAACATTTGCTTGATGGAGACGAAGCAAGCAATAATTTTTCCTGGCAGTGGGTAGCTAGCACTTTCAGCAATAAGCCATATATTTTCAATCTGGAGAACGTAGATAAATATTTTCATGGTCGGGTAGATACCTCGCCTGAAAATAACAAACCCCTTAATTTAAGTTATGAAGCGTTAACAGACCAATTATTTCCAAATATGATTAGGTGATGAACATGCAATTGCTCTACATACATGATAAAGGACTTGGGGATCATCATCCTATTTTCTCAAGAATGAACCCTAATTCCAAAGCGTTATTTATTTGGGATGACGCTTTTTTTAAACGCAGATGTTATTCCCTTAAGCGTCTTGTGTTTATTTACGAAACTCTGTGCTCAATGCCGATAGAAATTTATTATGGTGACACAAAAAATATAATAAAAGAAATTTCACCAGAAAAAATACTAACACCCTTTACAACAGATCTTCCTATTATGGCTATGATAAATGAGATTTCAGAGCAGTTTGAACTAGAGTTTGTTTACCCACCCTCTTTTGTCCAAATTGACGAAAACATCGAATTTATTCGTTTTTTTAAATATTGGAATAAAGCAAAAAAAACAGCATTGCGCAAAAATTCTGTATAAACAAAATCAAGAAAAACTAAATGTTAAAAAAATCCGCCCTGAAACCTCAAAAATTTTGAAAGTTCTTCCAGACCAATGCCTTTCTTCATGGAAGCAAAAATAAAGGGAAGTTCTCCTCTATTTTGTTTGGTATCTTCTCGCATCTTTTCAAGGTCCACTTGTACATGCTCGGCAAGCTCAATTTTGTTGATAACTAGCATATCAGATTTCATTAATGCCGGACCTTTTTTCCTTGGAATGTCAGCTCCCATACACACATCGATTACATAAATGGATAGATCAACTAGCTCTGGGCTAAATGTTGCGGCTAAATTATCTCCCCCTGACTCTAATAATATCAATTCTAAATCTGGAAAACGACCTTTCAATTCATCCATCGCAGCTAAGTTCACGGACGCATCCTCACGAATGGCAGTATGAGGGCAGCCACCAGTTTCAACACCGCAGATTCTGTCAGATGACAAAGCCTGTGCGCGAACAAGATAATCAGCATCTTCTCTTGTATATATATCATTGGTAATAACTGCCATGGAGATGTCGGATGCAAGGCTTTTGCACAATGCCTCCGTCATACTTGTTTTACCAGCACCTACTGGGCCACCAATACCAACACGCAGTGGTCCATATTTCAATTTATCCTTTATCATGTTCTATATATCCTAGGATTTGCTTTTTCGTGCTTCATTGACATAATTTCAGACATGAATGTTGCACCTCCCAATTGATCCAAATCTGCTTCCAACAAATTAGGCATCATATTCTCAATAACAACACAAATACTCACTAGACAGTCCTGACCTGCATGTTGACCTATTGGAATAATGCGTACTCCAACAGAAATTAAATTTGCTGCAAATGCCTGAAGGTAACTCTGGACCGTAAGTGCTATGTCAAGTTTATGTTTCCTTGCAGCTAACCCAACCGCAACTGGGTAAGCGAGGCCATCTTGGATTTGTGTACCGTAACTTGCATTTACACTTCGAGTGAAAGCCGCCCCCAGCTCAACTGTTTCTCTATATCTTTCTTTACCAGTGCAAAATGAGAGGCATAAATCGTTTACCTCATCACCCATTTCGTAAGCAGCTTTTAAAAATAAACAATCATTCCATCCAGAGCCAGATGTCAACAGGCTGGCAATCCACTCTGTCAAGCTATCCTTCTCTGCAACCATGGCCTCCTGAATAGCTGTTTCAAGTCCATGAGAATAACTAAAAGCACCAACGGGAAATGCAGGGGAGAACCAAGCCTGCAGAACCATCATATCTTGATATTGCTTTTTCATTACCTATCTATCAGTGTTGATGGGTTGGATGCGAGTATTTAGTTTCCGGCGGAGTTACCTGGTGACTATGCGTTCGTCCATGACCATAAGCACCTCTTTCAGGCATAAATGCAGCTTCTAATTTTTCGATTTTTGCTCCCAATAGTATCAACATATCTTCAAGCACGTGATCTTGCTGGATAAACAAATGATCTTTGTGTATTTGGCAAGGTGTATGCCTATTTCCAATATGCCATGCAATCCGAGCAAGATTACTAGACGTTATTTTCATAATTGGTTCAGGCTTTAGATATATTGCAATAATACGCCCATCATCTAAGACAAACCCATCTGTTTCGGACACAGCTTGCGCCTCTTGAAGTTCTACCAAGAATGCCTCCCCACTATCTGATGTCAACCTTTTGCGTCGCAAGAACCTAGCTTCATAATCTAATGTAATTGTATCAGCTGCACTCGCTTTTTTAATATTATGCTGTATTTTTTGCGAGATATGCATCTTTAAACTCCCTTTTTAAACAATTAAAACATAAAGTAGCGTTGTGCCATGGGTAGCTCCTGGGCTGGCTCACATGATAAAAGCTCTCCATCAGCTCTAACCTCATAGGTTTCCGGATGCACTTCAATTTTAGGCAGATGATCATTCATAATCATATCTCCTTTAGAAATTGACCTTGTATTTCGAACAGCAATAGTTTGCTTTTTTAACCCCAACTCCAAGCCAATATTATTGTCTATTGCAGCTTTGCTCACGAAACAAACTGCTGATTGTTCAACGGAGCGTCCAAATGATGCAAACATAGGCCGTGTATATACAGGTTGAGGTGTTGGGATAGACGCGTTAGGGTCTCCCATTTGCGCGACAGCGATACTTCCACCAAGAAGTACCATTTCTGGTTTGACACCAAAAAAAACTGGATTCCAAATAACCAGGTCAGCACGCTTACCAATTGAAATACTTCCAATATGGTCTGATAGTCCATGACAAATAGCAGGATTAATGGTGTATTTAGCAATATATCTTTTTACCCTCAGATTATCGTTCTCCCCAACTTCATCTGCAAGGCGGCCACGTTGAACCTTCATTTTGTGCGCAGTTTGCCAAGTACGTGAAATAACTTCACCAACCCTTCCCATGGCCTGGCTATCGGATGCTATAATAGAAAATGCGCCCATATCATGCAAAATATCTTCCGCAGCAATTGTCTCTTTTCGTATTCGACTTTCTGCAAACGCTACATCTTCTGGTATAGACCTATCGAGATGGTGACAAACCATCAACATATCCAGATGCTCCTCAAGAGTATTTACAGTATAAGGCCGGGTAGGATTCGTGGAAGATGGAATAACGTATTTTTCGCCACAAATCTTGATTATATCAGGTGCGTGTCCGCCACCAGCACCCTCTGTATGAAATGCATGAATTGTGCGACCTTTAATTGCCGCGACTGTATTCTCGACAAATCCGCTCTCATTTAAAGTGTCTGTGTGTATCATTACCTGAATATCCATGGTATCTGCAACGCTAAGACAATTATCTATTGCAGCTGGAGTTGTACCCCAATCTTCATGTAGCTTAAGGGCACATGCGCCCGCATTAATTTGTTCCTGAAGTGGCGCTGGAACTGAGGCATTCCCTTTTCCTGCGAATGCCAAATTCATCGCGAAACTATCCGCTGATTGAAGCATTCTTGAGATATGCCATGAACCAGGTGTGCATGTCGTCGCAAGTGTTCCGTGTGCTGGGCCCGTACCGCCACCAAGCATCGTTGTCAGCCCAGAATGCAAAGCATCATCTATCTGTTGTGGACAAATAAAATGAATATGACTATCAAAACCACCAGCAGTGACAATGTGACCCTCACCCGCGATAGCTTCTGTTGATGGACCAATTATAATGTCTACCCCTTGCTGCGTATCTGGATTCCCCGCTTTTCCAATAGCAGAAATAATTCCGTCCTTAACACCGATATCTGCTTTATAAATGCCTCCAACATCTACAATTAATGCATTGGTAATCACGGTATCTACTGCTCCATTTGCTCGTGTTACCTGTGATTGTCCCATCCCATCACGTATAACCTTACCACCACCGAATTTTACTTCATCACCGTATTCGGTAAGATCCTTCTCAACCTCAATAAATAGTTCTGTATCAGCAAGACGCACTCTATCGCCGGTCGTAGGCCCATACATATCTGCATAGATTTTTCGTGAAAGAGATATAGGCATTATAATTCTCCCATTATTTTTTGATTAAATCCGTAAACCGCTTTCTTGCCCCCAAACGGAACGAGTTGTACCTCTCTTTCTTGTCCTGGTTCAAATCTAACAGCCGTGCCAGCTGCAATATCAAGTCGCATCCCTCTACTAATTTTTCTATCAAACACCAAAGCTGAGTTGGTCTCAAAAAAATGATAATGGCTGCCAACTTGTATCGGCCTGTCACCTGAATTTGCAACCTTAATTAATACAGCCTTTCTGTCTGCATTTAACAAAATATCCTTTCCTTCTGTAATTACCTCGCCTGGTATCATAACAATTCTCCTCTATCGAATAGGGTGGTGGACAGTAACAAGCTTGGTCCCATCTGGAAATGTAGCCTCAACTTGAACATCGTGTATCATCTCTGCAATTCCATCCATACAATCTTCCCGTGTGACTACATTTGCGCCGGCTGCCATGAGGTCTGCTACGCTGCGACCATCACGTGCTCCCTCTACTACAAAATCTGTAATAAGTGCTACAGCCTCTGGATAATTTAGCTTTACGCCTCTTTGTTTTCTATTGCGGGCTACCATTGCCGCTACTGAGATTAACAACTTATCTTTTTCTCTTGGACTGAGTTTCACCTTATTCTCCTTATACTTATAGCTGCCACACCCGCGGCATGGGCTGACTTCGAAGCTCCATTAGCATCTGGTTGAATTCAGTTCTCCCATTAGAACAATGGGCGTTTAAAAGTCTAATTATCATCTTTCCATTAAAAAAACTAGCAGCAGAAACTGACCGCATCGATAACAATTTTTTTTCTACAATTGGCCAAAGAAGTTCAGTATTTGGTCCTGCACAAATAATAGTTGATATTATTCTAGCTCCATGTGCACCTGCTTTTGATTCAAGAAGCTTTTCCATATCTCCAGTCATTCGCATGGCTTCCGAGTGAAAAAGCTTGCCTTCTTCATATAATCGCCATTGATCGGTAAAATGACACTTCTGTATTTTCTCACCCATTGCCTCCCTACCAAGAACAATCGTCTCTGCTAACAAACAGTCACAATCGTTTGCCATATCCAGCTTAATTGTTCTATCGACAGCAGCACCTTCAAACAGAATTGTCTCTTGCGGTATCCAGTGCAATTTAGCCCCATTATCAGCTTTCAAAAAAATGGAAATTGACGCAGGTTGCATGTTGCTGCGATAAAATCGCTCTGCTGTTTGACTGGTCACAACAACATTACAATCTGACGCAGTTATGTTTATATTGAGAGCATCCCCACCGGTGATGCCGCCGGCGGTATTAAGCAATACAGCCTCTTTCATAATCCCATATGTTTTAGGCAACATCAATTTACTACAACCAGACTGATATAGATGGGTTACGTTAGGCCCGCTCATTTTGAAATCAATCTGACCTCTGGCTCGTTGCATATAACTTTGTGGTTTAATACCTTCCATATCAATCTAGCCAATCATTGAGTCTGAACTAATTTATCTACATTTAACCAGAATTTTTTTTAACATCACAATATGATAGTAGAAAGGCGTTTTTTTTCATACCCATGCAAACATTTTTGCACTACTGATAGTTCCCTTGATTTTTACGAAGGGCCTATTTTGCAAACTATTTCATAAAACCAAGAAATGAGGGAGTACTGAAGGTACAATTTTTAAAGCGATGATCTGGAATTGTCCTAAACTGTTTACTTTCCTTGTGTTATAATAACTATGTAATAGTGGAAGAAAAAAATGAATACTAACAGATATCCTCGCGACTTGAGCGGAAAATTCTGCCAGCCAAAACAAATAAAGTGGCCGAATAGTGCTAAAATTGCCGTGCAATTCGTTTTGAATTATGAAGAAGGTGGCGAGAATTGTTTATTGCACGGTGATGCCCAATCTGAAGGGTTTTTGTCTGAGATAATTAATGCAGTACCATGGCCCAATCAGCGACATTGGAACATGGAAAGCATTTACGAGTATGGTGCTAGAGCTGGCTTTTGGAGAATATATAACTTATTTACCCATCATTCCATCCCTATAACAGTATATGGAATAGCAACCGCCTTGGCTAGAAGCCCAGAACAGGTCCATGCAATGAAACTAGCCGATTGGGAAATTGCGAGTCACGGTTTAAAATGGATTGAACATAAAGACCTTAGCCAACATGAAGAAGAAGAGCTAATAAAAAGAGCAATTGAGTTGCACAGTTCTGTAACCGGAGCACCCCCCAAAGGATGGTATACTGGAAGAGCTTCCATGAATTCTGTTGAACTTGTTTGCAAGCAAAACACGGTAGATTACATTTCAGACTCTTATGCAGATGACTTACCTTACTGGCATATTTATCGTAAAAAGCCCCACCTTATCATTCCATATACATTGGATGCAAACGACATGCGTTTTGCAAATACACAAGGGTTTAATTCTGGTGACCAATTCTTCACTTATTTGAAGGATAGCTTTGACTGTCTTTACCGGGAGGGAGAGAATGGTAGCCCAAAAATGCTTTCGATTGGATTGCATTGTAGGATTATTGGAAGGCCGGGCAGGATAGAATCCTTAAATAAATTTTTACGTTATATACAAAGTTTTAAGGATGTTTGGTGTCCTCGCCGAATAGACATTTCTGATTATTGGCACCTTAATTATCCATTTGACATAGAAACCTGGCAGTCTAGAGTAACAGTACTTTCAAAAAGCGACTTTATAACAAAATTCTCAAATGTATTTGAAAATGGTTCATGGATAGCCCAGGAGGCGTTCAATTTAGAGCTCGGCCCATCCCACAATACCTCTATCGGACTTCATAATGCATTATGTAGAGCATTTAGAAGCGCTAGCCTAGAAAAGCGGAAAAATTTATTAGAGGCGCAAAGCGGCTTTTTTGATAACCCCTCACTCTTTGAAAAGTGTTTGGCCAAGAAAAATCAGGATTTAGCCAAAACACTTGCGCTCGAATATGCGAAAAAATTTGGTTTTGAATATACATTATCAGAAACAGATGCTACCAATTGTGACGTAGTTGAAAATATAAAAGAACGATTGCTCAACGATTTTGAAACCGAATTTGCAAATTGTTGTAATCAAACAGAAAAAATAGCTCTTGAAAAGCTGTCTAAATTAATTTGAATATAAACATTTAAGTAAGCAAAAAGGATTAAACGTGTCAATTATTCAATCAAAACGCACATATGCGTTGCCAGCAGCTGGCCTTCCATCTCAAACAGAGCGTTTTGCAGACCGAGCCATCTTTACAAATGCCTATGCTTTCATTCCAAGAACTGTGATGACCGATATTGTTACTAGTAATTTGCCTTTTTGGGAAAAAACTAGGCTCTGGGTGATAGCTAGACCACTTACTGGATTCTCCGAGAGTTTTTCTCATTACATTATGGAGGTGTCTGCAGGGGGTGGTTCGGATAGACCAGATGATAATATTAATTCAGAGCATGTGATATTTATTGTAGATGGTTCAATAGAGTTAAAATATGAAGGCATGACTCATGTTCTTCAGCCTGGTAGTTACGCCTACCTTCCAGCCGGACTATCGTGGCAAATACATAACAAAACAAATAAAAAGGCTGTGTTTCACTGGATTAGAAAACGATATATTGATGTAGAAGGTATAGATCGTCCACAAGCATTCATTACATCTGATGAAGAGATTATCCCAGTCTCTATGCCAGATACTAATGGGGTATGGCAGACTAGTTTATTTGTTGATCCCTTTGATATGAGCCATGACATGCATGTAACAATCGTAACATTTCAGCCGGGTGGTGTACTACCTTTTGCTGAAACACACGTTATGGAACATGGCCTTTACGTACTTCAGGGAAGAGGTGCTTATTATCTAAATGGGGATTGGCGTGAAGTGGAGGAAGGAGATTATATGTGGCTTCGTGCTTTTTGCCCTCAAGCCTGCTATGCCGCAGGAGATAGGCCATTCCGTTACTTGCTTTATAAAGATGTTAACAGACATATGCCTCTTCACTTATAAGGTCAAGTATTCATGTCAGATGATATGCGCCGAATAAAACTTACCAAAATTACAGCTGATTTATTCAAGCCCTTTGGTGATTTACTTGCACTAAAAGATAAACCGGATATGATAATAAATCAGGGTATGTGCGGAAGACACCATAATTTAGCAAACATAGAATTTGATAAAGGCGGCAAGTCAGGCATTAGTCTTTTTAACGCAGAGCCACGCAAACTTCCCTATACATTAGAAATGATGGAACGACATCCAAAAGGTAGTCAGGCATTCATTCCTATGTATGATCAGCCATTTTTAGTTACTGTCGCAAATGATGAAGGAGGTAAACCTGCAAAACCACACGCCTTTCTGACAGAACCATATATTGGGATTAATTTTCATAAAAATGTTTGGCACGGCGTTTTGACACCTCTCCACTCCCCGGGAGTATTTGCAGTATTCGATAGAATTGCGACAGACTCAAATCTAGAAGAACATTGGTTCAAAAAACCTTTCACGATCTCTTAACCTACATATTAATATCTATTTTCAAATCTCTCCAAATTGATAAACCTGAACAAAAGTTATTTGGCTCATTCAGAAGTTAAACATGGTGAGCTCGCAGAAAATTATGTGAGAGACAACCTTCAAAGTCCAGTATTGACCTGCCTATGAAGTTAGGTAATCATCATAAAAAAAATAAGGGAGATGTAAATGTTTTTAAAAACAATGAAATCACTAGCTTTAGCTAGTGTTATATCAATAAGTTGCCTGGCAAATGCTAGTGCCACTGACC
Source organism: uncultured SAR116 cluster alpha proteobacterium (assembly GCA_902625725.1). GTDB lineage: Bacteria > Pseudomonadota > Alphaproteobacteria > Puniceispirillales > Puniceispirillaceae > UBA5951. The sequence continues at coordinate 31,532 of CACOCY010000003.1, forward strand.
TTAAGTTCTTCACAATAGGAACTGGAGGCACAGCTTATACATACTATCCTGTGGGCGGAATGATCGCCAACGCGATATCAAAACCCCCAGGATCAAGAGAATGCGGAAAAGGTGGAAGCTGTGGTGTTGACGGACTGATTGCATCAGCAGTTTCTTCACGTGGTTCTGTCGATAACGTAAACGCTATTCTTTCAGGATTACGTAATTCTGGTTTCGCACAATCCGACGTAGCTTACTGGGCCTATACTGGAACTGGAACAATGGAAGGCAAAGAGCCGGCAAAAGAGCTAAGGACTATTGCAGCTTTATTTCAAGAGCATATTCATCTTGTGGCTCTTTCAGATAGCGCAATTAATTCAGTAGCCGATTTAAAAGGTAAACGGGTTTCCTTAGATGAGCCTGGCTCTGGAACATATGTTGATGCAAAACTTATCTTAGGCGTAAATGGTCTTGGAGTTGATGATGTTCAGGCAGAGGCTTTGAAGGGTAATGCTGCCGCAGAAGCACTAAGAAATGGCAAGATTGACGCTTTCTTCGTTGTCGCAGGGTATCCAACAGGAGCAATCGTAGAGCTGGCTTCAGCAGCTGATATCAAACTAGTACCAATTTCAGGCGCTGGTGCTGAAAAACTAGTGAATGATTACGGGTTTTTTGCCCAAAGTGATATTCCTGCTGGTACATATGAGGGTGTTGCAGCAACAGCCACAGTTGCAGTTGGCGCTCAGTGGTTCACTTCAGCAAAAGAGGATGACGAGCTCATTTACAATATTACAAAAGCATTGTGGAATAAAGAGTCTCGTAAATTGATGGATGTTGGACACGCTAAAGGTAAATCTATTACTCCAGAAAGTGCTCTAGCGGGCGTTGGAGTCCCTTTACATGCTGGCGCTGAACGGTTCTACAAAGAAGCAGGACTTTTAAAATAACTTTTATAAATATTTATATCCCCATACTCTTTAAAAAAGTATGGGGAATATAATACATTTATTTCTAAGCTTCGTCTATTATAATCCCTCAAGCCTTATAAGAGCGTATTTGATGACAATATCGAAATCTTCTTCACTGAGCCCCGAGAAACTGGCAAAGATAGAGCAAGATTTTGACCCAGAAACATCATTTAGGCAGTTCGGTCCAATTTTAACAGCAATAGTTACCTTTTTTTTAGTGACTATGTCGATATATCATTTTTATGCGTCTGGTTTTGGGTTGGTGCGGGAACTAGTTCATCGTGGTATTCATATTTCATTTGTTCTAGGATTAGCATTTTTATTATTTGGTTTACGCAGACCCAAACATGAAACACAAAAACAAGTTGCTAAAAGAGATTGGCTTCATGTTCAGGGTATTCCGATAATTGATATCGTTTTATCTCTAAGCTGCATCGGTGCTGCAATGTATTTACCATTATTGCCGCCCGAGTTTGTTGCGGAACGGGTGGGCAACCCAGGAAGAATCGATGTTATTATCGGCGCAACATTAATAGTGCTTACACTTGAAGCTTCTCGCCGTTCAATTGGCTTCACTCTACCTCTTATTAGTATCATTTTTATTGCTTTTGCCATTTTTGGACCCTATGCGCCAGGAGCATTAAAACATGGTGGAACAAGCATCGCAGGATTAGTAAATCATCTTTATCTCACAAACCAAGGAATTTATGGGGTGGCGATTGGAGTGATGGCACAATATGTGTTTCTTTTTATCCTTTTTGGTGTGTTAGCAACGCGAATTGGTCTTGGACAATTATTTATAGATCTTGCCATGGTCATCGCCGGAAGATTTTCAGGAGGACCTGCTAAAGTTGCTATTTTTTCATCTGCATTTATGGGGACGATTTCAGGTTCATCGATTGCTAATACCGTTACCACCGGAGCCTTAACAATTCCTGCAATGAAAAGGGTGGGCTATCCTGCGCATTTCTCTGGCGCGGTTGAGGCAACCTCATCTACAGGTGGTCAAATAACGCCACCAATCTTAGGAGCTGCTGCTTTTATTATGGTAGAATATTTAGAAATACCGCTTAAAGATATTCTAGCAGCAGCCTTATTTCCTGCATTATTGCATTATTTTGGGATTTTTGTGATGGTGCATTTGGAAGCAAAAAAATTGAGCTTGCGCGGTTTACCATCAGAGGAATTGCCTAGCTTATTTTTGGTATTAAAGAAGCATTTACTGACCCTGACCCCACTTATTATATTAGTATATTTCATTCTTTCTGGCAGGACACCAGATTTTGCCGCAGTCTATGGCATTATTGCATGTGTCGTTGTAGGTTTTTTACAGCCCGAGAACAAATTAAATTTACGTGATCTCTATCAAAGTTTAGCTGTTGGGGCTCGAAATACTATTGCTGTCGGGGTGGCAGCTGCCTGCGTGGGCATTATTGTGGGAGTTGTAACACTTACTGGGGTTGGCTTTCGCTTAGGTTATGTAGTGGTACAAACCGCCAATGATATTGGAGCATTTTTTGGTGGTTTTTGGCCATTATCAATTTTTGGTGTTGATAAATTAGCTTTGTTTTTTTCTCTTATATTAATCGCTATAGCATGTATTATAATGGGGGCAGGTATACCAACAACAGCAACTTACATAATCCTTGTCGCGGTGGCCGCTCCTGCTTTGTCTTTAATGGGAGTTGAACCTTTAGTATCACATTTTTTCGTATTTTATTATGGGGTTTTAGCTGATATTACCCCGCCAGTTGCCTTAGCGGCCTATGCGGCATCAGGCATTTCTGGTTCCAACCCTTTTACAACTGGGAATACCGCCTTCAGGTTAGGGATTGCAAAGGCATTGGTTCCCTTTGTGTTTGTCTATTCTCCTTCCCTATTGTTAGTTGCAGATGGATTTTCGTGGCAAATTTTTTCTATAACCTTCCTAGGTGCTCTGTGCGGAATTGGTTTGCTAGGCGCTGCTTTCACAGGTTATTTAATTAAAACTATGCCAACCTGGGCACGTTGGTACACGGGCTTCGTTTCCCTTGCATTTATATCTCCCGGTTTAAATACAATGATAATTGGTATAGTTTTATTGGTGCCGGTTGGTTTTCAACAACTTTCATCAGTAAAAGTATTTAGGGGCTAAACTTATCATATATAGATGTAAGCATTATCTATATGATGTTCACAACCAATATTGATTTTATTAAATTACGTTAATTTTTTAAAGTTAGCTAGTTCCGACAACGTAACTGGTTTAATCGGGCTACGTATGCGAAAGTAGCCCGTTTGTTCGGGAGTTTGCCCAAGTATTTCAGAGAATATATTTATGACTGTCATGCCACAATATCTGCCCTGGCAATTACCCATACCACATCTGGAAAACGCTTTTAGCTGGTTTGGACCAAGGCACCCCATTTTTATTGCCTCCCTCACTTCACCTGCTGTAACCTCCTCGCATCTACAAATTACGACTTCGTTAGGAGGACACCTGTGCCACTGTTTTGGAGCGTATAGAACGTCTAAAAACTTGCGAAACTGAACATACTTATATTTTTGTTGATTTTTCTTAATTATTTTTGAATGGTCAATTGAAAACCCATTATCAGCCAGTAACTTAAGAGCAGCAATTTCGCCTGAAATCTCTGCAGAATCAGCACCAAGAATTTTGATACCGTCCCCTGCTATAAGAATATTTGGTAGATTAGTTCGCCCGAATTTATCTGTGCGCGGCTCCCAGCATTGATTATGATGATTCCAATCATGTTTAATTCCCAAAGCTTGGGTAATCTGAATGTTGGGATGAACACCAGAATGCAAAAATATGCTCTGTGCCTCAATAAATCTTCTCTTTTTCCCTTTCACAAATTGAATTATGTGTTTTTCATTACCTGATTTTATACGAACATCAGTAACCGACTTTATACGTCTCACACCTGCTAAATTAAGTTTAGCAAGCATTGCGAGACCTCTCAAAAGATATGAAATTGTTATCAAATTGGGTCTAAGGTAAAATAATGCCTTAAAGATATCCATTTTACTTTGCGTCTCTAACAGCGCCTTAGGAGGTTCCCCCTGTTCAAGCATCTGACAAGCAACAAGATAAAATAGAGGACCAGAACCAATTAGCACAGAAGCGGGAGGTAAATAATGAGTTGTTTTCATCAAGATCTGGGCAGCCCCTACCGTGAGCACACCTGGATTTGTCCACCCATCAAGCGGCATCGCACGTTCTATTGCCCCAGTTGCAAGAATAACGGCATCGAATTTCTGGCAATAGCTTTTTCCATCTATAGACCACGAAACATCTTTATTTTTTGTTAAGGACCAAACGGTGGCACGTGATATGAGTGTAAGCAATTTTTTCTGAATTGCTTTTTGTACTCTCTTAAACAGTAATTTTCCGTTCGCATAGTCGACGCCTGAACTCCGAAATTTTTTTTCATCAATCTTTTCTAAATTTCGGTAAATTTGACCTCCAATAGTGTGTTGCTCATCTAAAATTGTCAAACGAACATTTTTAGATGTCAGAGTTAACGACGCTGCGATGCCTGCAGGCCCTGCTCCAATAATTGCAACTTTCATCCGATAATTCTCCTAGATAGAATGAGATTCTTGCCGTTTGACTATTATACCCTTCTCTGCAAGCCTCATACATCCTTGCTGGTTTCCAACGCCGTTAATAGTCAAAAGACAATCAAAGCATGCGCCCATCATACAAAATGGGCCGCGTGATTTGCCTAAAACCTGTGTTTGACGAAAATCCTTAATCCCATGGCACATTAAAGCAGCTGCAATACTCATACCTCGTTCAAAATAAATTTTTCTACCCTCAAAATGAAAAAAAGATTTATGCATGAAATCGATTCTCGCTAAATAAAGACAAGTCAGGGACATTTTTTTGCCCAGTTAACCAGCGCGATAAAATAGCGGAGTGTATTGCAGACAAAGTAATACCGCTATGACATGTAACGATGAATGCACCCGGCATACTCACTGATTGCTGGTAAATTGGAAGTCCGTCAGGAGACATTACTCTCAAAGAGCCCCAAGCCCGAACTAATCTAAGCTGGGCTAATTTTGGCATCACTTTTATTGCATTTTGAGCTATTCGAGACATTTGAGCTTGTGTTTCATTATCGTTTAACCCAACTTGCTCTTGAGAATCACCAATCTGAATTGCGCCTTCATTCGTTTGGCGAATGGTAACTGAGGGCCTTCCAATGATCGGAGGAAGCTTTTCTGTGATAAGAATCTGGCCTCTCTGCGGTGATACGAGATCCTTAAATCCAAATAAGGGACCTATTTTTTTTGCACCTAGGCCAGCGCACACGACTACTTTTTCAGCTGAAACTTCAAGTCCCTTTTTTGTTACTAATTTAAACACACCATCTTTTTTTTTGGCCATGTCTACTATCTCACCTAAATAATGAGATAAACCTCTCTTTTGGCAAGATTCTGTCAGAGCTCGCAATAATTGTAACGGGTTCAAATGACCATCGTAGGGATAAAAAGTCGCACCCACTGTCTCCCCCCCTACCATTGGCTCAGCTGAACGAATTTCTGTTGAGGATAAAATCTCATATGGGTAGTCGCCATTCAGCGCACTTTTTAACTTCTTATATTCAGCAATTCTCTGATCTAGAGCTTTAGAATCTAAAAAATATTCATAACCTCCGTTTTGGCTTAAATTTATTTTTATGCCTGTTTCTTCAGATAACTCCGAGACGAAGCTAGGGTATAACCGCGCTGCATCTCGTGTCCAAGCTGCATAGAATGGTGTTTTAATGCCTTTACCTTGCACCCATACAAGTCCAAAATTCCCGCGGGACGCCCTAAAATCTGTATCTGTACCATCAATACAAATAACGGAGGCACCCTGCTTCAAAACTCCGTGAGCTATAGAAAGCCCAACAATACCACCACCAATTATTGCAAAATCAGCCTCTTTCTTTAACATAAGAAAATTCCCCGCAATATCCTAAATTAATTGTTCATTTGGCACAGTCGATACATAATGAGAATGTAGGGTCTAGCCTCAATCTTCCATCACTTATAAGCTCATCACAGTTTAAACAATACCCGTAATCACCCTCTTCTAAACGCTTTAAAGCGGCATTTATAAGCCTAATTCTTCCTGTTCTGCGGGCTTCCTTAGCTGTATCCATGGATTGTTGCTGCATTGCATCCATTCTACTCAATCTTCCGATTGCTTGTTGGTCAAGTTCTACGGGGGCTCTATCTTTGACAGTTTTTAGAGAAATGTTTGTGACATCCTGTAATTCAGACAAAAGCATTTTTTTAAAATCTGTCTTACTTAAGTGAGTTTTGTGATTATCCATGAACGAACTAGTTAGTTGAATGTAAGTTTTAGTTTAATTTCTAAAAACCCCAAGTATCTTTTAATCTATAACCATCGGGCCAAGGATCATCAGGATCTAAAAAATGTTGATGGGTGCCCGTTATCCAAGCGCGCCCAGTAATTTCTGGAATAATAGCGGTTTTATCAGAGACATTTTCTTCCCTAACAATTCTTCCCGTAAATTTGGAATTAATAATTGAGAAAGCCTCGAATGTTTGTCCAACTTGCAAAAGTCCTTTTGCGTGCATTAACGCCATTCTTGCTGAAACTGCTGTACCAGTCGGTGAACGATCAATTTTTCCTGGGCGTACTGCTACAGCTGATTTCCCCTGAAGACCTGTTGGGGTTGAGGATAAAGGACCACAGAATGCACAAAAAGATATATGGTTCCAACTCTGCTCTCCAGGATGTGAAAAACCAATTTGTTCGTTTGCCGTTTTAGTAATTAACATTCCAAGTTTTGCCAAATCAGTTGCTTCGTCTTGAACAAGTTTAAAACCAAGTGGGTCAGCCTCAACCACCACAAAACTGTCACCGCCATAGGCTGTATCGACAATTATTGTTCCAATACCATCTACCTCAAGGGGGACATTCAGCTTATCCGCAAAACTTGGCAAATTTTGAACGGAAATTGTTTCAGCTTTCCCATTTTTACAACGTGCTATAACCTCCACTAGACCGCCAGGAGCCTCTAGCGTCATATTAGTGATGGGCTCTTGCATCGGAATAATTCCGGCGTCTAAAAGTACGGTAGAGACACAAATCGAATTTGAGCCGGACATAGGAGGGGTATCCTCAGGCTCCATAATTATAAAAGCTGCATCGGCAGCAGGGTGTTTTGGTGGAACAAGAAGATTTACATGCTTAAAGACACCACCTCTTGGCTCATTTAATACGAAATTACGCAAATTTTCATCTTTCTCAATAAAGGTTCGTTGTTCCCAGATTGTATTTCCAGGTGGAGGTGCCACTCCACCAGTTATAACATCTCCCACTTCACCTTCAGCATGGCAGGAAATAACCTGAATCGTTTTTTTACTTCGCATTCAAATGTCCCCTTATCTTAGTCTTGCTACCCAAATAATAATGATTATTTTTTCTTTTTAATACCTTCTTTGTTTAAGTCTAAAATCGTTTAACTGAAAAAGCACTCAAATTAATTGCTGGATTTTGCCCAAGCATTAAATCTCTCACTAGTTCTGCTGTTCCTGCAGCTTGTGTTAATCCAAGATGACCATGACCAAATGCATAGAGTACTCTTTTGGAAAAAGATGAATAATCAATCACTGGTAGGCTATCTGGGAGCGATGGCCTAAACCCCATCCATCTATCATAACCACTTCCATTGAGTAAGCCAGGCATAAAATTTTCTGCTTTTTTAAGTAGAGCGTCAGCTCTATTAAAATTAGGGGGCCTTGTTAATCCTGCAAATTCTACTGCGCCTCCAACCCTAATTGCCTGATTTATCGTTGACACAACGAAACCATGTTCTGCAAAGGTCAAATGCGTTTTCAAATCAAAATCTGAATTAGGTAGAGTTACATTATATCCACGCTCTGTATCAAGCGGAATCTTGTCGCCTATTTTAGAGGCCAACTTGCTAGACCAAGCGCCTGCTGCTACGACACAAAAAGAAGCACTTACTTTATGTTCTTGCATCTTTATTAAAACATCATTTTGGGATGGAAAAATCCTATCTACTTTTTTATCTACCCATTTTCCGCCACGAGCTATAAATATATCTTTTATATGCTGCACCCAATGATTTGGGTCTGTTACGTTAATCCAGTCTGGTGTGAAACCGGCATGTTCATAATTTGAATTTAATCCAGGCTGTATTTCAGCTATTTCTTCAGCTGAGTTAAGCAACGTATATCGTACATTATGTTGGGAACATGCGTTCCAAAACATTGCGCTTCTGTCAAAATTTTCTTTATGTTGATATATCCTTAACTGACCATTTCGTCGCAACAAGGGTTCTGCTTTTAATTCCATCACTTGTCGCTCTAATGCATCCCTTGACAGAGCCATTAAAGAGGCTTGAGCTTGCAATAATTTTTGAAATTTGTCTTGCCAGCTTGCTCTCCAAAAACGAACCATCCACGGAAAAATTGAAAAAATATAGGCTGGATGTATATATAAAGGTCCCGCTGGATCGAGAAGCCATTTTGACGCAGACCTAATAATTTGTGGTGTCGCAAGTGGTAAAATATCTGCAAAAGCAAAAGCGCCCGCATTGTTTCTAGATGCATTGATTAGCTTATCAAAGCGGTCAATAACAATAACCGTTTTACCTGTTTGCTGCAATGACACGGCAATTGAAAGACCAATTATACCGCCACCAATTATAGCTACATCACAGTCTAGGGGTAGCTTCAATTTATGACTCCAGAAAAGTTTTATTTTTTATATTATTTTAAAATTCTTAGCTAAACAATCGCGCGATGCATTATTTATTATTAAAAGCTAATTCCATTACGATAGGGGTCAAGCAAATTGAACTTCAATGTTGCTTCCGAAGTTATAAAAGCACTTCCAGTGATAGTTGGTATAATGTGGTGACCGCTACCCCATTTATAGCGCGTTGAATAGAGACTGCCAATTATACTCTCTTGTACCCATTCTTTATTTTCTGGCCATAACCCATCTTCTGCTAGGCAAGCAAGTTTGGCAGAACATCCTGTCCCGCAGGGAGATCTGTCATAATCGCCACTCGAACACAGCACAAAATTTTTACTATGTGCTTTCTTATTATTGGGTTTTCCATATAATTCAACGTGATCTATTGGCTCACCATTGGGAGCTGTAATTTTTTGTAATTCCAGTGCACGTCTTATAGCAGAAGTAAAATTTACTAATTTACCAATATTTTGGGTTTGTACTGATATAAGAGAATTTTGGACTAAAAAGAACCAATTTCCTCCCCAAGCAATATCCCCGGTGACTTTTCCAAATTTTTCGACTTGTAATGATATATTTTTTTTGTATCGATAGCTTTCTACATTAATGACTGATGCAGAATTTGAGTCATGTAGTTGAGCACTTACTATACCAACTGGTGTTTCTATTTTATAAACTCCAAAAGATATCTGACCTAAATGGTAAAGAGTCACGAGAAGGCCTAAGGTAGCATGGCCGCACATTCCCAAATTTTTTGAAGTATTAAAAAAAATAACACCTGTCACGCATTGCTCATTTATCGGGGCAACAATCAAAGCGCCAACCATCCCATCATAACCTCTTGGTTCACATAAAACAGCACGACAAAATTCAAGATAATTGTCTTCAAGCAAACGTGCTCTTTGTGAGAGAGGGCCATTTCCCAAATCTGGCCCACCCTCTATGATAACTCTTGTTGGCTCGCCACCTGTGTGGCTATCTATTACTCTAGTCAATGATATAATGCTTCACGTTTAGTCCAATCATCGTACCAAGCATTAAAAAGTTGGTATTGTTTTTCGATGTAATGTCGCTGTGATGCTGATAAAATGTCAGTTTCATTAAAATGGAATTCATACTCTTTCTCACCATTTAATACCATCAGATATTTGTAATAAAGAACGAGATCCGGCCCTTCATCAAAGCTAGATAAAATAGCTAATGCGTCATCTAATTCTTTGGCTTGACGGCGTGCCAAAGCATCTCCAATAGCTGCCTTTTCACAAAGTTTAGTTAACAATAACACTTCTTTTGGAAGCGCGTTCCCAATGCCCGTTATTGCACCTGAGGCTCCACAATTAACATACCCATGATATACAGATGTATCTACTCCAATCATTAGAGTCACATTTTCATCACGCGAAGTAATAAATTCAGCTGCATATCTTAAATCCTTATTTCCTCCAAATTCCTTGAAGCCAATGAGATTGGAATGTTCAGCTCTCAGCTCAAAAAACAGGTCCGCCCTTGTGGCAAATCCGTAATAAGGACTATTATAGATAACAGAAGGTAAATTTTCTGCGGCAGATAATATTGCTTTAAAATGAGCTTTTTGGGCGCTAGCTGAGGAACCTCTTGAGAGCACACGCGGAATCACCATTAAACCAAGCGCACCAGTCTTTTTTGCATGTTCGGCATGACGAACTGCGGATTTGGTGTTTACGGCACCCGTTCCAACAATGACGGGTATATTTGCACGAATTAAACGTTCTACGCCTAACATTCTCTCATCATCTGTAAGAAGTGGCCAATCTCCCATAGACCCACAATAAATGACAGCAGACATACCAGCAGAAATTAACTCAGACGCCTTGTTTACCAATGCATCATAATCTGGATTACGATTGGCATCACATGGTGTCATAAGAGCTGGCATACATCCCGAAAAAACTGAACTGACCATTTACATTCCCTCCATAAAAACAAGGCTATTATACATTACAGATTTCTATTACTAAGACAAAATATAAACGATTTATCTAACTTTAGATAAGAATTTTTGGGTCAATTCTGATTTTGGATTTTCAAAAATATTTTCTGCTGTATCAATTTCTTCTATGACACCGTCATTAAAAAAAGCAACTCTATCGGATACATCTCTTGCAAAACCCATTTCATGTGTTACGCAAATCATAGTCATACCTTCCTCGGCAAGCAATCTCATAGTCTCAAGAACTTCTCCCACTAATTCAGGGTCCAAAGCTGAGGTAGCTTCATCAAATAACATATATTGAGGATCCATTGCCAATGCTCTTGCTATTGCAAGCCTTTGCTGTTGTCCCCCGGACAGCTCACTCGGATAAACATTTAGCTTTTCCTCTAAACCAACATGAACTAATTGCTTTTTAGCAATTTCAATTGCTTCTGACTTTGATTTCTTTTTTACTATCTTAGGCGCTAAAGCGACATTCTCAATAGCTGTTAAGTGAGGGAAACTATTCCACTGTTGAAATACCATTCCCATAGATTGACGTAACTTATTCAAGTCTGTGCCTTTATCGTGAACTTCTACACCATCTACTGTAATCGTCCCGCCCTGAATTTGCTCAAGACCATTTATGCAATAGAGTAAAGTTGACTTACCAGACCCAGAAGCGCCTATCACGGATAAAACTTCACCTTTTTTCACTTGTAGGTCAATGCCACGTAAAACATGCAATTGTCCAAAATATTTTTGCAGGTTGTCTATTTGAATCATTGAGACCATTTCCTCTCGAAACTAGCAGAAAAACGTGAGATTGGGTAAGAAAGAGCAAAATAGAATGCCCCAGCTACGGCTATAATCAACAATGGCTCCTGGGTTCTTGTCATGAGAATTTGACTTGCACGAAGAAGCTCTACATACCCTAAAACTGAAACTAACGCACTATCTTTCAGAACCCCTAGTGCAACACCTACCCAAGACGGAAAAATTGCACGCACACCGATTGGAAAAACAACATAGCGCAAATCTTGCCAGTAATTCATTCCAAGAGAACGAGCCGCTCTTCTCATTGGCTCACCAACCGATGCAATTCCTCCTCTTACCACATTTGCAACAAGAGCTGCTGTATATAATGTAAGGATAACTAATCCAGACTCAAATGCATCAAGGTCAAATCCAATGATAGGAGCAAAATTATAGAATAGTACAAGTTGAATTATAAGAGGTACAGACCTGAAAACATCTAAAATGGGCCCTAAAAGTATGGTTGCTGAAATTCGTCCTTCAAACAGCATCCAACCAAATATGCCACCAATGACCGTTCCAATCGAGATTGAGACAACGGAAATCAATAATGTCCGATATGCTGCTTCGGCCATGAAGAAAACATCATTTAAACCAAAACTACTGAAAAAACTTATTTGGTTTTCCATTAGGACCTCTAATCAATAACGAAATAGTCGAGTTGCGAGAAGTTTTGAGATAAACAAAATTAGCTTAACCATAATGTAATATATTATTGCAGCTGCTGCGAAATATTCAAAAATTCTATATGTTTTACTGGCAAAAAACTGAGTTTCACCCGATAATTCGCGGAAACCAACCAACATACCAAGAGAAGACATGAGCACTGCCCAAACAAATTGGTTAGTCATTGGATAGTAGACGATTCTCAATACTTGTGGGACGAGTATCCGAGTATAGGCATGCCATAAAGTCATACCCAAACTTCTAGCCGCTTTCAACTGCGTTTCTGGAATAGCATTGAAACCCCCACGAAAATTCTCAGCAAGATACCCTGCATTGTTAAAGCTCAATCCTGCCAGAACAATAAAAAATGGTGTCAGATGAATCCCTAATGCCCCTAGTCCAAATCCAAAGAAAAAAAGTTGAAATAAAGCTGGCGTATTTCTAGCTAACTCGATCCAGCAAGTTGCGAACCATTTAAGTGGTCCTCTTGCCTTTAACTTTAAAACTGATAAAAATAATCCAATGACAATACCGATAATCATCGATAATACAGCAACTTGCAATGTCACTAAGCTAGCTTCAAGCAAGTCAGGTAAACTTTTCAATACCGGACGCCAGTGAAAATTATAATCGAACATTGACTAAATCCAGGATTTCCCCTCGTCAAAAAATCAGTTTGATGAGGGGAAATTATTTTTGAGTTATTTTAATACATAACACCAGGTATTCTTAATTCTGGTGCTTCGCCCCCGACAAACTTGCCCCATAATTCTTGATAACGTCCAGATCTGACCTGATGCGTCACGAAAAGATTCAAGTAATTAAGCCAGCTAATATCGGTCCGTTTACCAACAACTGAAGTATAGTCGGTTGTCCATGGCATTCTAGGTCCAGCATCAATATTATCGTATTGCTCTGTAATTGGTTTTACTGCCGTATTTGTTGTAATACCTAGGTCAGCTTTACCTTGTGCTACAGCAAGAAAAACCTCATTTTCTGACTGGTAGCCTTGATAAAGGTTTTCTTCTCCCCACTCTTTTGCGATTTTAAGCCATTCTTGCTCTGGCACAGTACCAACGGCCGCGGCAACACGCTTTCCACGGATATCATCAAATGTTTTTATACCACTATTGGAATTCACTACTCCTTGTGCATAGTAAATAGCGTATGGAATAGAGAATCCAACTGTTTTTGCACGAGATAAGCTATCTGAGGTTGCTCCAAAAACAACATCGGCTCTTCCAGTCACAATAACAGGGAGACGCTCTGACCAAGTTAACGATAAAATTTCAACATCTACTTCGAGTGCTGCAGCCATGTCATTACAATACTCAACGTCAAATCCTGCTGGCTCGTTGTTTGAGTCGAAATACCCGATTGGTGGGAAATCAAGAACAACTCCGCATCTGAGGGTACCCCGGTCTATTACATCATCTAAAGTATCGGCGGCTATAGGGGCTGCGAACAACATAGATGCCAACGAAATTCCTATTAGTTTTTTAAGCATATTATCCTCCTCTAATAAAAAAACTTCAGATCAGAACTGTGGCATATTTGAATTTTATTGCAAGTAGAGAATAACTTGTTCAGTCTAGGAAAATTTTTTTATGCCAATTTTAAAATAATGAAAGCAGTTTTTATGTTTATTTGAGGAAGCACATTGTTATAACTTAATTATTTATCTAGCCTTTCTACTAAGTTGTTTTTTATAGAAATTTTCGGCATATTCAAAATAATTTTACAAGGTATCTTTTTTTCTTTTGCAACTGATAAAAAATAAACTTTTCAATTAACATTGTTAAAAAAATGGCTTCAATACAGAATAAGACAAAATCAGCAGGAAAAATCCTCATCCAAAAAGATATATCAGGTGATATCCTATTATGTCCTGTTGGCTTGAGCTTTTGGGGAGGCGTTGACCCAGATACAGGAAACATTATCGATATACATCACCCTTGCTACACAAAAAATATATCTGGGAAAATATTGATGATGCCATCATCACGTGGTTCCTGCAGTGGCAGCGGTGTTCTACTAGAATTATGTTTAAAAAATATTGCGCCTGCAGCAATTATATTTCGTGAGGCTGAGGAAATACTCAGTCTTGGAGCCCTTGTTTCTGAGCGGATTTTTGACAAACCTGTTCCCGTGATTACATTAAACGAAAACTATTACCAGCTAATTGCACAATCTAGTCGGGCGACGATACATGGTAATAGAATAAATACAGATGGTATTGATTGTGAACTCACTGTTATAAAAACTGAACACCTATTTTTATCAGAATACGACAAAGATACACTAGAAGGTAAATATGGAAATGCGGCCAAAACAGCAATGGAAATTATCTGTTTAATGGCTGCAGCGAGCAATACAAACACTTTAATTGATATACAAAAAGGACATATTGATGGGTGCATATTAGCTCATTCGGCAAATTTAATTTTTGCTGAAAGGCTAGCTAAACAAGGAGCACAAGTTTGCATTCCGACAACGATAAATGCAATTTCAGTCGATCGTGAAAATTGGGTTTCTCAAATGATTCCCACAGATTTTGGAAATCGGGCAAGTAGGCTCGCCGATGCTTATGTGAAAATGGGAGCAAAACCTGTCTTTACTTGTGCTCCATATTTATTAGATGATAAACCAAAATTTAGAGAAGTAATTGGTTGGTCTGAATCAAATGCAGTTCTTTTCGCGAATAGTGTATTGGGTGCAAGAACATTAAAACACCCAGACTATCTTGATTTATTTATTGCTATAACAGGAAGAGCACCAAAGTCTGGTGTCTACTTAGATGAAGGAAGAATAGCGCAGACCATTATATCTGTTGAAATACCAAATATTGAGCCTGATGACTTATTTTGGTCAATTATAGGTTGGGTTGCAGGTAAATTATCTCCCAATAAAATTCCTCTTATAATTGGGCTAGAGCACCTAAAAACAGATCCTGACGATTTAAAGGCCCTTTGTGCCGCTTTTGGAACTACCTCTGGCGCATCAATGTTACATATTTTGGGACACACACCTGAGGCGCACCTATCTCCATTATCAACAGCTAAATCGTATCTCGTGAATAGAGACACTTTAAAAAAAGCCTGGGAAGAACTTAACAAAGGTGAGAAGTCAATAGATCTGGTTGCAATTGGAAGCCCACACGCATCTTTTGATGAGGTAAAAAAAATAAAAAAATATTTTTTGGACCGAAAATGTCATCCAGGTACAACAATGATCATTACAGTAGGAAGACAAACATTAGGTCAACTTAAAAAGGCAGGAATATACCAACAACTGTTGGAATCCGATGTCCAAATAATACCTGATATTTGCTGGTGCTCTATTACCGAACCAGTTTTTCCGCCTAAGACTAAAAATATTATCACGAATTCAGGAAAATATGCTCATTATTCGCACGGTCTTTCTGGAAGATACGCCCGGTTGTCAAGTCTAAAGGATTGTGTTGAAGCGGCCGTTACTGGATTAGCACCAAAAAAACCACCTATTTGGTTGTAAATAGACGTTTTTAATTAGGTTCGATCCTTAGACCACTTTCTGCAAAAAAATGTACCAACGAGGGGTTTAAATTAAGTCCAATTTTACTTCCGGTTTTTATCTCAATATCAGGCTCTATTCTCACTGTAATTAAAATCCCATTCCCGCAATCAACATAAGCAAACTGTTCTGACCCCAAATATTCGCACAGAACCAATTTCCCAAATAGATCTGGATTATTCATATCAGTAACGGAAATAGCCTCAGCTCTAATTCCAATTTTGGAGGCTTCTTGCTTAGGGCTTTTAATCTTTGTTTTTGATTTTTGCTCTAATTGTAATATGATTTTTCCGTCCTGAGCATGGCAAGGTATCACATTCATTTTTGGACTTCCAATAAACTCAGCAACAAACAGACTATTAGGCTTGTTATAAAGCTCCCTTGGTGTTCCCTCCTGCACAACCTCACCCCTATTTAAAACAACTATTCTATCGGCAAGAGTCATGGCTTCTATTTGGTCATGAGTAACATAAATAGTTGTTATGCCGAGCTTTTTATGAAGTTGAGAAATCTCAAGTCGCATATTTACACGTAAAGCAGCATCTAAATTGGACAAAGGCTCATCAAACAAAAATCCTTTTGGCTCACGAATTATTGCTCTACCTATTGCAACACGCTGCCTTTGGCCTCCTGACAGTTGCTTGGGGAGTCTGTTCAGTAAGGCATTCAATTCTAAAATATTTGCAGTTTCAACAACTTTCTTCTCTATTATTTTGTTGTTAACACCAGCTGTTTTTAATGCAAATCCGATGTTCTCCTGAACATTCATGTGGGGATACAATGCATAAGACTGAAAGACCATCGCAAGACTACGCTCTGATGGGAGATTTCCGGTTACATCCTTTGAATCAATCAAAACACTTCCTGAAGTAGCGTCTTCTAGACCTGCTATAATTCTAAGTAATGTTGATTTTCCACAACCAGACGGTCCAACGAAAACAACAAATTCCCCTTTTTGAATTGATAAATCCACTCCATTTATTACGTGGAGGGAATCGAACCATTTATGGATTTGTCTGAGTTCTATTGAAGCCATAATATTTAAAGCGCCAGATTATTGATAATTTGTTCTGAATCTTCAATAGAACTCATTTCAAGGTAAATAGCAGCCGTCCAGGAGAAATTTCTTCCTCCAAGAGGACTTCCTTCTATGGGATCGAAGTATTCTGCCATTCCAGATTCATCTACTAAAATTTTAGTGTCATCAATAATTCTTTTAGCAAGCATATCTAACCCACGCTCCTTAAGACCTTTCCCTATCATATAATTCATAATCAACCATATAGGGCCACGCCAATAACGAATGTTATCAAAACTCTTATGTTCAGGGTCCCAACTAGGAAAGGCATACTTGCATTTTTTTAATATCCGCTCACAATGTGCACCCATTTTTTCCTGCTGCAACTCATTTCCAACATTCGCATAAAAACAAAGCATGGATGCATTTGTGATACCGTCACTAAATTTTCCAGTACGAATGTCCCTAGCACAAAACCCGCCCACTGTTTCGTTCCACAACCATTGTGAACCTTTTGTTAATAAGTCGATCCAGTTGTTAATTTCATCTAACGCTTCGTCCATTTTCATATGGGTTGCTAATTTAACCAGGTCTTTGGTAGCACGAAGCAAAATAAATTGAATACCCGGGTCTGCCATTAGGAATGGACCATCGTTGTATAAGACATTGTTATCCCACCCAACTTTTTTACCAAAATGCACAATCGACATGTATTTGTCATATTCTATTTGTGTTGGACGTTGTTGGGTCTCCACATGCATGGTATCCCGTCTTGTATAACTTTCGAGTTCGTCTGGCACTTCTACATTTTTTAGACCCATGTCCCAATCAGGACAATTATCTCGACCTGTTTCCCAGGGATGAACTGTGGCGATTACTCCACTATTTTCTGGGTCACGGGATTCCATGAACCATCTATGACTTGCCATCAAACGAGAAAAAATTTCTCTAGCCTTTCTGGAATCATAAGGCGTACCTTTCTCAACCATTTGCAACACAACCGAAGCAAGCACCGGTGGTTGCGAAAGACAGCTAGTGGGGGGCTCATTATTGCTAAGCCAGATATCTGGGCCGGGGTAATAATCTGGGTCATTTTGTCTAAAAACAATGTGAGGGATCATACCATTTTCCCATTGTGCGTCGAGCAATGATATGATTTCTAACCAAGCTCTCCATTTGTTGATATGCCATAATCCTAATGCTGTGAATCCTGAATCCCAATTCCATTGAAAAGGATATAATCTGCTTGTTGGCACTGTGTAACCACCTCGATCATTTTCCTTTAATACATTTATTGCTTCTTTTATCATTTTATCCATCTCTAACCTTTCACGCTTCCAGAAGTGAGTCCGGAAACTAGAAATTTCTCAAACCATAAGAAAATAAGTAGCACAGGAACTGTCGCGACTACTGACGCAGCCATTAAATGCTGTCTGGGAACTTCCGTTGAATCTAATGATACAATACCCCTTGATAAGGTAAAGATCTTAATGTCGTCTAAAAACATAAAGGCAAACAAAAACTCATTCCAAGCAATCATAAAAACATAGAGCGCAACAGAAGCAATTGCAGGAATAGCAAGCGGTATCGATATTTTAACAATTATCTGCCACCTAGTCAGCCCATCCATCAAACCTGCATCGTCGAGTTCACTAGGCAATCCAGCAAAATATCCACGCAACATATATAAAGCCACAGGTATAGTAGTGGCTGGATAGACGATGCATAATCCAAACAAAGTATTGCGCAAGCCTAGCTGACTAAAAACGGAATAAAGTGGGATTACAAGAATTATTGCTGGTATTAAATAAATTAGGAGAACTGAGCTTGATAACCATTCACGAGCCGGAAATCTTAATTTGGCTACAGCATAAGCACCTGGAATTGAAAAAAGAAGAGTTATTACAACTGTAACTATAGATACAAAAGCTGAATTAAGTAACAAAGTTAAAAAATCATATTTTACAAATAATTCTATGTAGGAATTGAGTAATTTTCCTGGGCCTGCAGAAAAATCTATTGATAAGTCAAGAGGATTCTTAAGCAAACTCCTCTGGTTTTTAAAGCTAGTCATAATCATTACGTAAAATGGAATAGTGACTATGAGTATAAGAAATATAAGTCCAAGACCCCATATTAATCTCGTATAAAATGCCTCTGCAAAATATCTTGTCTGAAGCCCGGTGGATAGGGAGCCAACGGTTAAAAAAATAGAAGAAAATATAAGCGCTGAAACAATAAAAGTTGAAATTATTGTGTGCCAATGGGTTATAGGAAATTGAGAGCCAAAAGGTTGCCCAAATGAACAGACAATTAGCAAAAATAAAGTAAACAGGATTCCAACTATAAAATATATTTTTACGTTATTTGGCTTATTTATTACATTAAGAAGACCTATTACCATGCCTGTGATTAATGCAGGAGCAATCTCCAAATTAATCGAAGAACCAGACCCAACAATTAGAGCCACGCACACAAGAGTATACCACAGCGTGCTCCATATCGCACCAGCAAGTAAACCTCCAAATACTCCGGACCTCCAAATTGCCATTAGCCTTCATCCCTTGGTGTAAATTTAATGAAGACAATCGAAAATATCAGTAGAAACATAAATATAATGACAGCTACAGCGGCACCAGCTCCAAGGTTAGAAATAGCAAATGCTTGCTCATAAACATTTACAGTTAATGTTCGGGTTCCTGCGTTCCCACCAGTGAGTAAAAAAATGTCATCAAATTTATTAAATGTCCAAATAAATCGCAGTAGAAATAGGACTGCAAGTATTCCAATGATGTGTGGAATTGATAAAAACCAAAATTGCTGGAATGGGGTAGCTCCGTCCATCTCAGCTGCCTCATAAAGATCTGAGGGGATGGACTGCATCCGTGCTAGGATAAAAAGAAAGGATAGCGGAAAGTAACGCCAAATTTCAAAAAGAATAACCATAGAGAGCGCAACAGGAAAATTTATTTCCAATCCAAAAATACTAAAAGAAGTTATTCGTTTGCCAAAAAAATTAATCGATTTTTCAGAAATACCTAGCTCTATCAACATAGCATTCACAGGCCCAGAAAAAGGATCAAATAATATTACCCATGAGAAAGCTACTGCTATAACAGGCGCAACATATGGAAAAAGTAATATACCTCTTACGAAGGATCTGCCGGGAAAAGCTTTTTGCATAATCTGAGCGGCAAATAGCCCTAATATTAAAGCACCTGCCGTACCAAAAAATGTATAGTAAATGGTTATTTTTAAAACCTCTGTAAATTCCGAAGCAGAGAAAACTTTCAAATAATTTGCAACCGTAAAATCAAATGACGTGAGCACATTTGTTGTCTTAAAATCGGTTTGGAGCTCGGTCAGCGAAAAGTTTTCTTTTTTTAATGGAACATCTGAAAGAACATTTAGGGTTATTTTCCCGCGTCCTTTCGGAGCAATATTTCCTAAAACACACCTAAATATTTTTGCATCAGAAAGTTCTTCTACAGAGCAATTTTGGCTTATGTCCAAAACCTCAATACTTTTTGGAAGTTCGTCATCAAAAACCACATCGGCAAGTACATATTTCATCGATGAATTGCGATATCTATATTCAATCCTGATATTTTCACCTGGCTGTTCTAGCTTTCCCTTAATACGCTCCTTAACAAGGATTGTTGGCGGGCGCAAATCCGCAAGAGATATTGGCTTAAAAGAAATCCAGAAATTTGCAAAAAGAGGAAATAAAACAATCCCAACTACCAATAAAAAAGTTGGCGACAGTAAAAGAAAAGCGAGTTTCTTTTCCCGACGGGCGAGTATTCCTTCTAAATTTTTAGGTTTGCCGGCTTCCATGAATTACCCTAAACTAGAGGAAGATTTTTAGATAGGCAGGGAGTGAGTACTCCCTGCCAAAAACAGCCATTTATTCGATAGCTGAAAGTTGCTCATTCATCTTTGAAACCGCATCAGAGACACTGATTTCGTCATCAATAAATTGACGGACAATTCTATTAATCGCTTGTGCGTTTATCATCTTGGATGCAAGAGATAATTGTCCCTCTTTAACACCCCAACGGTCTGCAGTCTCAAGCCCTGCTACGATCTCATTTATCATAGCTGGAGCATAAAGTTCTGAAAGCGGTGCTTTTCTGTCCACGCCGACAGGTAGTTTTGACCAAGCATCCACATATTTAGTTGGGTTTGATGAATCACCCCTTCTGACCGGAAATTTACCTTCTGGTGCTATCGAAAGTGTGGCGGTGTAACCATCGCTCATTGAATACTTTACGAATTCAGAAGCAACATCTGTATTAGCATCATTAGTCACTCCAAAATATCTTATATCCGCCCAAGCTGCGCCGCCTGAGTTTGAAGGTCCTCCAAAGGTTGTAACAATTCCAGTTTTTGAGGCTAATTCACCTGATGTTGGATCGTCATTTATTGTTGGTGGAGCCGAGTCTCTCAAACCTGCAAGCTCATCTAAGATAAATGGCGACCAGATGATCATAGCAGCCTTGCCAGCAAAATATATTTCTCTAGATTGCTGCCAAAATAAATCACCCTCTGGAGAAGCTTTAGCAATTTTCTTATAGAATTCTAAAACTTCTGTTGTAGCCTTTTCATCAAGAGATGAAAATCCATTTGCATCAACAGGAGAGACGCCATTAGCCAAAAATACATGCTCTAGAACTTGACTCATAAAATTTTCATCAACTTTTGTGGCTGCTACAAACCCATACATCGATGGTGGATTGTGTAATGCATCCACTGCCTTTGAAATGGCTGAATAGCTAGTAGGTGCTTCTAGCCCAGCAGCATCAAATAAATCTTTTCGATATACGACCATTTGCGTCCAGCCATCAACAGGAACAGCGGCCGTCATTCCATCAAATTTAGCCATGCTTATCGCGCCGGGAGCAAATGTATTTTCACCTAAATCACCTACTATGTCTGAATTTGCTTCTACATCAAGAATGCCAGCCTCAGCCCATGGAAGCACATATTGTAATGTATGATAAATCACATCAGGCAAGTCTCCGGCAGCAAACGCTGCGGTTGTCCGGGTACCGAGGTCGCTCTCTTCCACTGGGATAACTTCGACAGTATGTCCGGTCAATTTAGAAAAATCATCTGCCATTTGTTGCTGTTTTGCAAGTCGTGGTGGTTGATGTTCTGTAGTCCAAAAACGAATAGTATCCGCATATGCAGTTCCCGTTAGAAGACCTATCACAATAGCTGACGTAGTCAGTAATGTAGATTTTTTCATTTTTTCCTCCTTATTTCTTAGAATGTAATTCATTCTCTTGTTTTTCCGCCAAAGGCGGGTTATCAGTACCTCTTCGCAAAATAGTTGCATCTAAGAGTTCCTGAATTTCTTTAGGGTCTTGCCCAGTTTCTATTAATTGCATAATTTTTTTTGCTATTTCATTGCCTGCTTCTTTTCCCGGCTGAATTATAGTTGTTAAAGGTGGCTCCACATATTTTCCAATTTCCAAACCATCATAGCCAATAACTGAAACATCAATTCCTGGAGTCATATTTTGCTTTCGCAAAGCGTGCATTGCTCCGATGGCCACTACATCGGAAACACAACATACAGCGGTTGGCGGTATCTCTAGAGCTAATAAAGAATTCATTGAGTGAATTCCACTTTCAAAACTTAACTCTGAAACTTGATGATATTCGACAGGAACTTTGAGACCAAAATGGTGAATTCCTTTTTTCCATCCCTCTAATCGCTGGTTTGAAAAATTAAACCTCATAGGACCACCAATATGTGCAATTAAACGGTGTCCTAAATTATACAGGTGCCTTGTTACCTCAAAAAAAACAGTTTCATTATCTACATCAATCCAAGCGTTCTGCTCACTAAAATAAGACCGGCCATGTGTAATGAATGGAATGTTCAAATCATTAAGAATTTCAAGCCTAGGGTCATTCACGAGTGTTCTTGAAAAAACAAGTCCAGATATATGTCCGTTACGAGAAATCTTTTTGAACATTTCCATTTCTTCTTCGGCGGAGGAAGGTGACAGTATATTCAAATCCCATCCGTTCTTCGACAATTCGGCTGACATTCCTGCTATTAACTCATTCAGAAAAGGGCCACCTGACTCATTGTTGTCAAAAGGCAATAAATATGCGATTGTTTCAGATCTACCTAAAGCCAAGCGTCTTGCGTAAATATTGGGCTGATATCCCATCTCATTTGCAACACTCCAAACTAATTTCTTTGTATTCTTTGAGATGTCCGAATAATCATTTAGGGCACGTGAAATAGTACTTTCGGATAAGTTTAAGCGCTGAGCAATCATTTGTAGTTTTGGTACTGGTTTCATCCACAAATAGTTTCCGCAAGCGCTTTCGTTGTCAACCGAAATCGCTTTCGGTTGCATTTTTTTCCAAATTTTCTAAATTATCAGGCAAATTAAAAATTTTTTAATGTGTTTATTTGAGTAAATGGAAAATTTGAGAGAATCAGAAGTAAAATCAAAAAATAACTTGTCCTATGTTGTGTCTTATTTAATACCTGGCGAAGAATTTTCGAAAATAAACCTGGAAGCTACTGCTGATACCTATGCTCAAATATGCAGAGCGTGGCTCATTCAATTCCTTCCGAATCATCCACAATATTTAAACGCACTTGAAGTTTTAAAACAGCATGAGGATGCAGACTGTCTCACTTTTTTAGAACAAATTGATTTTCAAAAAGAAATTTTAATAGATTTTAGTTCTAAAAATAGGCATTTATGGGAGTATTTTTGTCCTGCCGCTAAGATAGCGCAAGAAAACCCAGAGATTTTTGCAGAATTGCTCAGTGAAAAACGGCAATTAAAAAACCTAAAAAAAGCAAAATTCCAGCTTACCCAACCCGAGAGCGAACTACTATTAAGTAGCAACATACTTATATCTCCACCAATCGATACAAATTCAAAAAATATTCCTCCTCAATTTTTACAGGAGGCTTTGAATTTTTCAAAAAAAGAACAAAGCTACTGGTATGATCACCCTATTCCGATTGACGCTAGCATTGAAGAGAATGAACTTCTCTACGGGCTCCAAAAGCTGGATGAAGCAGTCGATTTTGAAAAAAAGATGGGTATTATTAAACCATACGCTAAAATTTCAATGATCTTATCTATATCTGTTACGCATATTGGCATGGAAGACTTGGCTGAACGTTATGTAGTTGACTTGATAAATAAAAATTTAGAAATCAAAAACCTTGAACTATATTTATTTAACGAAATTCGGTGCAAAAATATTATTTCTGCAATTTGCCCAAATGAAGAAAAAGCATCTTCTATTTTTGGTGTCAATGGCTCATATGGTAGACATTTTAGTTTTTTAAAAGCAATGTTGGCACTATGGAATAAAGCAATCAACTCAAATACAAAATTTACGTTTAAAATAGACCTTGACCAGGTATTTGACCAAGATTTTTTAATGAGTCAAACTGGTAAAACAGCAATCCAACTTTTATGCAATCCCTATTGGGGGGGATCGGCAACTGATTCTAATGGAAACATGGTTGATTTAGGTATGATTGCGGGTGGGTTGATTAATCAATCTGATGCATCAAAAGGTATCTTTATTCCAGATGTTAAACGCCCTAATACAGAAGAAATACTATCCCACATTTCATCCAAGAGGGTTTTTTGTAGTCAATTGCCACAATCGATTTCAACTGAAGCTGAGATTGGATGTCAGAGGAGTGATTTTCAACGCGTTCATGTAACAGGAGGAACAACCGGCATTTGTTTAGAATCACTTATTAAATGGCGCCCATTTACCCCCACTTTCATAAATCGTGCAGAGGACCAGGCGTTTGCACTATCAGCTTTCAAGGAGAATATGTATTTATCACATTTGCATGCACCTGGGTTAATAATGCGACATGACAAGGATACATTTGCAGGGAGAGCTATTTCTAATGCCGCAAACAGCAAAGCTATAGGGGATATAGAGCGTATCCTGCTTTTTAGCAATTACACAAATATCCTTTCCGTAGAAAGAAGCAAAGTATCTGAGCATGTTTGGCCCTTTACTTCCTCATTTATAAGCGAAAATCCCGAGGTTTTAGCAGGGTTAATTTTTGCTTTGGATGGAGCAAACATAGGAGCGGATTACGTGGCTGAAGGGTCAAAAAGACTTTTATCTACCAAGCGTTTTTGTCGGACAGAAATCAAAACGCAACTTAACCGTGAGATAGAGGGCTGGAATTTATATTATGATAATTTAGCTAACCTGTCTCAAAACTCATTAAGGTATTTAACCAAAACGATTGAAGCCAGTGCAATCTGATGTGCTCAGCGAATTTAGGATATATCCTATTCGTTCTCTACTTTTTGGATCTATTAATTTCTTGTTTCTCCAACCGCATTAGTACGTCGGATATTAACTTTATTGCGGCCTCATTATCTGACAACTCAGAAGGATTATATCTTAAAGAAAAACCTGGCATCTCTTCATGAAGTGGCTGATTGGTTGCATCACTATTTTCTTTTCTTCCGATTACTTCATAGGTTTTCAATGGATAAGAAAACCCTTTGACTGTGATGGTCTCTCTCTCATTTACCTCAAATTCTTCTTTGACTAGTAAATAAGTATCTTCTGAGATCAATATTTTATTTGCTTCGGAACTAGACTCTAATCTTGAAGCAAGATTAACCCCATTACCAATAACAGTGTAATCTAACCTATCCTGAGATCCAAAATTGCCCACTGTACAAACAGAGGAATGTATTCCCATACGAGCATTCAGTGTTTTAGAAACACCACGATTGAGCCATGCTTTTCTAATTTCCTGAAGCTTGATTAGCATTTCATTTGCCATTGCAACGCAATTTATAGCATCGTTTTTGTGACCATCACTGGAGGGATCTCCAAAAAAAACTAACATTGCATCGCCAATAAACTTATCAATAGTTCCACCCCATTTAGTGGCTATATTGGACATTTCTGTAAGATAATTGGTTAGTAATTCGGTTAGAATTTCTGGTTCTAGTCTCTCTGTTAATTCCGTGAAACCCTGAAGGTCAGAAAAGAAAATTGTTAATTGCTTTCGTTGCGTTTTGATAGTCACATCAAGTTTTCCTGAAAAGATAGAGTCATAAACTTGCGGTGAAAAATATTTTGCAAGTTTTTTTGAAAGTTCTACTAATTCTGCCGTTCTTTCCTCAACTTTTTTTTCCAGATTATGATTTAGGTCAGCAAGCTCATTATGCGCTTTATTCAATTGTAAAAGTCTTTCTTGCTCTAATTTGTAGAGATTGGCATGTTGAAGAGCGCTAGCTGTTTGGTTTGCAAGTATAGAAATAATCATTTCATCTTCTTTGTTGAAAAGGTTTATTTCCCTGCTCTCTACGGAAAATACACCAACAAGCTCATCGTCTAACTCCATAGGGATAGCAACCTGAGATTCTACATCCGCCAACCCAGGCAATTTTGCAACCTCTTTTACTTTGTCACTACTAGATTTTATCACCTCTTTTTTGACAGCCTGCATATAGCTTTTTTGCATGCCCATATTTGCCATCCGCATTAATTTCTTGCGCTTGGCAACCATACCTATCACGCCAATTCCTACTTTAACTTTTGCTCCTATTCCGTCATCCTCATAGCCATAGGTAGCTAAAACACTAAGATTTTCCTTTGCTTCATCCAATATTAATATCATTGAGTGTTTAAAACCAAAATGCTTATCCATTAAAGCTAACATGGTGTTAGCTATGAGATTAATATCGAGTGTTTTATTAACTTGAGCGGAAACCTCTTTAATTAGTTCCACTTCCCTAATTTTTCTTTCAAGAAGAATTCCTTGCTGGTCAGCAACGGCACTATTTTCTATAATGGCACTCATATCATCATTCATAACTGATTGAATTTATTATTATTTTTTTAACCAAACGAGGCTATTTATAAATTAAAGTGGCAAATGTGAAACTTTATGTACTTTGTAAATATCAGCAGCTTTAAGCTCAAAAACATCTTCCATTCCAGACATAGAGGCAATGGCCTGCAGTTTCATATCCATATCATCAAATAAATCACCGTCTGTTTCAGAGCGGACAAACTCAATATCCAACCCATACATATCCATCGTCATGGGATTTGTTATTGTAACGTAACCAAATGGGTTTTCAGCAATATTTTTTCTTGTTTTACTAAAAAATTGAAAAGATAGCGCAACATGCTCTTCGTCAACATACCAAACTTGGGATATTACGGTGGTATTAGGCTCTCCATCTTTTGAACATGTGGAGAACGTGCTCGGAAACATTCCTTGCATGGCTGGTAAGTGTTGTTCTTCAATCATTAAAATTTCCTTTATGTTTCCAATCTTTTTCCTGCTTCTGGTCCTGGAGTTTGAACAAAAACATCATTTATCTTTAAAGTTATACCAATATCTGGTTCAACACCAAAAAGTCTCTCAACAGCTGGTTTTGGCAAACCCATCCCACCCATGATCTCTATAAATTGATTTCTATTTTTTTCAGATACCTCTTGCTCTTCAGATGAGAGGGTTTTTGCTTCAACAAATTCACCTTTAAACTGATATGCTTCATGTGAGACAACACCCACAAAAACGGTTGCTTTTCCATTTTCTTCCAGATTTGCTAATACCTGCTCAGCGAGAGACTTCCGAACAAAAAATGTTATTGAATCTTTTTTATCGTTAATAACCGCTCCCAATGTATCTGTGTGAGATGGCATCTTGTCATTAGAGGCTGTTCCAATATGGCCAAACCCCTCTTTGATTACCTCGAATGTAATCTCGGGTATCATTAATTTTCTCCTATTTTTTTTGTTTGCAATAAATAAATCTTATCAGAATAATATATGATATAAAACCAACCTTTTATTTATATTAAATGAAACTTATTTTTCCTCAATGCAAAATGAAAAACCTATTTTAATAGTTGTAGAAACTTCTTTCCAGCCGGTTGCTCAATCTCTCTGCAAGTAGCTTTTATCTTTCCGTACTAATAAGAAAAACTTTATGTTACATTTTTCAAGATTTTTTGATATACCAAGCAATGAACTAACTTCCAATTTTTTGATTGTTTCGGTAAAAAAAATTCAAATTCATTGTTTGTACTAAATAGTGATAAATAGAATGATAAATTATGCTTCAACATATTTCATACACTGCTTTGGAATATAGAATAAACCAAGCTTACCAAACCCGATTAAAACAACGTGGGAATAATGCTGAGGGCGTTTTCTGGAAAAATAAATCAACACAAATAGCTCGTTTTGCAGCACTCCTTGAGATAACAAAAAAAGCATCACCGAATCTCCAAACTACCATTTTTGATATTGGCTGCGGTTACGGAGCTATGCTTAATTTTATTGAACAGAGTGCATATTCTCAAAATATACTTTACAGCGGAGTAGACATAAATCGATCCATGATTAAGGCATGTTGGCAACAATTTCCTGAAAAAAAGCATTTATTTAGATTGGGTAGAAAACCATATAAGGAGGTTGATTTTAGTGTTTTTTCTGGAACATTCAATTTATGTTTTTCAAATAAGTTAGAGACTTGGGAAAAATATATTTTTGGTAACCTTGAACAATCATGGAAGAAAAGCCGGTTTGGATTAGTGCTTAACCTTTTATGTGATATAAGACCTAGCATAAGAAAACAGATCTATTATGCGAATAGAAAACAATTTATCACTCGAGCAAATGAGAGATTTGGGCCCACGCATGCAATCTCTACCCCCTGCGTTTCGGGAGATGTGACCTTCGTTATTTCAAAAACTTGATGAACTAACTTAATCTTTGATTAAACACCGAAAATTAGTGGATTGTAATCTCCACGCACTTTTATACTTTCTGAATGATAAATCTCAAATTTCAGCCAATCTCAATTGATACAATTTTTGCATATGGTTTTGTAATTTTTAGCACTTTATTTATATAATTTCTCCCTTATGTTTTTACCACGAGTTTATATGTGGAAGTGCCTATGTTCGACGAAACGCATATTGAGGATAAAAGTCTGCCTTAAAAACCAAAAAAGCTAACTTATCTGTTGGTTTGCCACTTGATATTCATACATATGAAAAAAATAGCTTTAAAGCACATCCAACCATAAAAATAAAAAATGATGACGGTTACTTTAATATAATTTCCAACGAATGGAGAAAAGCACTCAAGTAAAGTCTTGCAACTCTTCCTAGTTTCAAATTCAAAAAATAAAAATACTCAATTGGTATATAAAATCAAAATTTTTAAGCAATTTGATTTTACATCCAAGGTGAAAGTCATTCCGTATAAAAAATTTATAATTTTGAATGTATAGCTATCAAAAAGTTAGAGTAAAATGATTTTACACCCCAGCAAATGGATAGACGTAGAAAAAAAGGCCAAAAATCCACCTCCACAAATCCTATTTGCTTTCATCAAATGGTGTTTACAAGGTTCGTATCCAGTTTTATTTTTAGCATCGTTTGCGAGTATCGCATCTGGTGTCATTGAGACATATACTGCCGCTCTAATCGGTTTTGTAGTGGATTATCTATTAGACTCAAGCCCGCAAAATCTCTTTGAAGAGAAAGGGTTAATGCTTTTAGCTATAATTGCCTTTCTTTTTTTCATAAGACCAATTTTCTTCTTTCTTTCTAATTATATGCAATCGATTGTTGTAAGTCCTGGTATAAGAAGCTTAATTTCTATAAAACTACATCGCTGGACTTTAGGTCACTCCAAAAGCTTTTTTGACAATGATTTCGCAGGAAGAATAGCGCAAAAAGAGATACAGGCTTCACGAGCATTGACAGATGTTATTGTAGAACTCATTCACACAGTGCTTTTCGCCCTTGCCTCTGTTTTAGCGTCTTTCGCCGTCATAAGTTTTATCGACTGGAGAGCAGGAATAATTGTTTTTCTTTGGTTCTGTGGTTTCTATGCATTGATGGCTTATTTCATGCCTCGTATAAAGAAAACATCGTCAAAACGTGCAAGTGCTCAAGCAGAAGCTTCTGGACAAATAGTCGATACGGTTAGCAATATTAGCCTTGTTAAGCTTTTTTCCAACACATATCATGAAGATAAGGCAGCAATTAACGCTTTCTCTAAATTGAAATATGCCATCATCAATTATGGTAAAAAAATTGTTTTGTTTAGAACATGTATTTTGGTGTATGCAAGCAGTATTTTTGTTGCTGTAACCTCTTGTACAATTTTTTTCTGGACGAAGGGAATGGTAACACCTGGTGATGTTGTTGCTGCTGGATCAATAGCTATGCGTCTCATGATGATGGCGGGTTGGGTAAGTTTTTCTCTCATGGCAATCTATACTAACCTTGGAGAGGTAGAAGATGCTATGCTTACATTAGCAATTCCTCACGGTATGAAAGACAAAAAGAATGCAAAAGAACTAGAGATATCTGAAGCCAACATAGAATTTAAAAATGTTTCGTTCTCATATGGCCTAAAGACAGGTGGATTGAAAGATATTTGCGTCTCTATCCAACAGGGAGAGAAACTCGGCGTAGTCGGAGCGTCAGGGGCTGGAAAATCTACACTAATGTCTCTTTTAATGAGGTTTTACGATGCAGAGAAGGGTAATGTGTTCATCGATGAAAATGATGTCCGAGACGTATCTCAAGAAAGTTTGCGCAGACATATAAGTGTTGTTTCGCAAGAAACATCTATGTTTAACAGAACCGCAAGAGATAACATTGCCTATGGCTGTCCAAGCCCAACGGAAAATGATATAGTTTCTGCGGCTAAAAATGCGGGTGCACACGAATTCATCTTAGATCTTGTTGATAACCAAGGTCGAAAAGGATACGACGCTTATTTGGGCGAAAGAGGTGTAAAGTTATCCGGCGGTCAAAGGCAACGAATAGCACTTGCGCGTGCTATAATTAAGGACGCACCCATTCTGGTTCTCGATGAAGCTACTAGTGCACTCGACAGTGAGGTTGAGAGTGTTATACAAAAGTCGCTTGAACATATTATGGTTGGAAAGACTGTTTTTGCTATTGCTCACCGTCTATCTACAATAGCCCATATGGACCGGATTATCGTACTAGAAGGCGGCCAAATAATAGAACAAGGAACTCATAGTTCACTTCTGAAAAATAACGGCGTATACGCAAGTTATTGGAGTCGGCAATCTGGTGGGTTTATCGGTTTTGATATTGCAGCTGAATAAAACTCTTTTTTTGTCAATTTTTTCAAAAGTTTTTTTGTTTTGTTCTGTGACAATTAAGGCAAGCAAGACATTGAACTCAAATAATATTAAGGCATAAGTGCGTTTATGTTTGCGGTGTGGTGCGAAAAAAACATTAGAGTTTGAAAAATTTTTGATTAGACTTCATAATGTTAACAATTGACAAAAAGCTTAAACAAGTTTTCATGGAGACTTTAATGAACAACGATTATTCTAAAATAAAGAATGTTTTAAATAACCCCAAATCAGCATTAGGTGGCTCAAGAAGAAAGTTCATCGCTCATGGTGCTGCGCTGGGCGCTGTTACCCTTTCCGCACCTTTCATCTCTAAAACTGCGAGTGCATCTACATCTGTTAATGTATTGGCTTTTGGAGGCTACGAAGAACCAGGAATGTTAAATGAGTTTGAAGAAAAAACAGGTATCACAGTAAACTTGAAAATACATGATGGCTCAGATGAAGAGATGATAGCCTTAATGGAAACATCATCACCAGGAACATTTGATGTTATCACACCAACAAGCGCTTACATACCAAAAGCAATCGAAGATGGGATAATAGCCGAGTTGAACCCTGCCGATTTTCCATTAGACGATTACTTTGATATTATTGCGAAATGGCCTCCTGTTTGGAAATCTGGGAAGCTGTACGCGATTGTTAATCGTTTTGGTTATTATGGAATTACCTATAATCACAAAAAATTCTCGGAGTCGGATGTTTCCTCCTATGACATTCTTTTCGACTCCTCCGTGAAAGGGAGAGTAGCTCTTTTTGACTGGTTCCTTCCAAATATGGGTTGCATGTCAAAATATAATGGCAACCCTAATCCGTATGATTTAGACTCAGCCGCATTTTCTGCACTCAATGACACGCTAATGAAACTTCGCCCTCAGGTTGGACTAGTAGGAAATACTAGCCAGGTGATCCAAGCGATGGCAGGTGGTTCATATGATCTCGCTATTGCAGGCGAATGGGTCCAAGCTGGAATGTATGATGATGGCCTCCCATTCAAAGCCCTTGTTCCCGAGCAAGGAGGAGTAACATGGGACCAAGCTGTTTGTGTTTCCGCAACAACCCCGAATAAAGATAATGCTGTAAAATTTCTGCAATATGTAACGGGACCTGCCTTCCAGTCCAAACTTGCAATTGCTAAAACTTATTACAGTATGGTTCCTAACAAGAAGGCTGCTGTAATGCTGCCTGATGATAAAAGAGAATTATTGAACTTATCAAACATTGATAAATTCGATGAGATCTTTATGGCAAATCTGTCACCGAGAAAGAGCCCTGACAATCGAGACGAATGGATGGCTTCTTGGGAGAAGTTTAAAAACGCATAAATCCAATTAATTGATGGCTGCAACATGCAGCCATCAATGTCCATAGGTAAAAAATGAAATATATTAGTCTTTCCCAAACCATTGAACCCCACTGGTTTTGGGATTCGTTTCCACTTGTCTCACAATCTTATGAAGACGGAGATGAATTTCAAGAATTCGGTTTTCGCTGGGCTGGTAGGGGTTTCACTTACGCAAGTGCTCCTGGCTGGCACTTCCCTGATGAGCCATCATTAGATGATTTAGATATTGACAACTTTGCGGGTGTAGCTGAGGTGATCGATTTATCGGAGAGTGCTGACAAGGGTTTCGTTGCAGCTGGAGATTTTACAAACAAAATTGGACTTGGGCCTTTGTCGAGAATAATAATCCTCAAAACAGGACATGCTGGAAAAATTCCGCTCCGGCGACGTGAATATTTTACAGAAACACCCAAACTAGCTCCAGCAATAGCCGAAATCGCTGCTGAGCGAGGGGTGAAGAATATTTGTGTCGATTTTTCTTGTGATAGCTTTGAAAGCAAACGAGAGGATCTAACGAATGGAATATTTAATCCAAATACAGAACTTCGTGATAGGGCACATCAAGCCGGATTAGTAGTGACTGAAAACCTGTGCAACTTAGAACAAATTGGGTCAAAAATTTTTCTCTTAGCCCTTCCTATAAAGGGCGAGGGTATGACTACATCACCAACGAGACCGGTTGCTTTAACTTCTTGGCCATCAGATAATCCCTCTATATTTGACGTTTCAACACCATTATTAAACCACTGGCGTTGGAGAATGGAAATATGGCGTGAAAAAATAGAAGACGAAACCGGGTACTTGGACCAAACTCAGTATATTCAATCTGGACACGCATTTACCCATTGTGACGCGCCTAGGCATATGGAACAAAAAGGACCAACTATACAGGAACTTCCAAATATGGGATTAGACCTTTTTTTGGGAGATGCCTCAATAATAGATATATCAGATATAGAATTACCCTCACCAGTAACAGCTGAATTACTAGAGCGACGCTCAGGGGGAAAAATAGAAACAAATAAGCGCATCATTCTTAGAAGTGACCTAACAAATCGACTGGGTTATAGATCAACGCGTTGGCACACTCACGCGCCAAATATTGACCCTTCTGCCGCAGATTGGCTAATAGCAAAAAAACCTGCTGCTATATGTTTGGACTTTCCTCAAGATTTTATAGCCCGAGAAATGCCAGGTAGACACGTTTATAACCACGAATTTGAAATTCATCATAAGATATTTCAGGCTGGTATTCCTTTTATTGAAGACCTAAAAGACTTGGGGGAGGTAAAACAAGACAATATGTTTTTGGCTGCCGTACCTCTTAAAATGACATGTATTGATGGGGCTCCAATGAGAGCCATAATAATTAATTGGTAAAAAAATGGGAAATTCGTCAAATACAATAAATCCTTGGCCTTTCCTATTACCTGCCCTCTTGTTATGCATTTTGTTTTTTTTGATTCCCACCGTGAATATGGTTGTTCTGAGTCTTACCACTGAAAATGGCTATGGATTAGATAATTTTAAGCTTTTTTTCAATACGCCTCATCTTACCCAAGCTCTATATCGAAGTATTATTTTGGCAATATCCGCTACAACGATAGGTAGCTTGGTTGCTTGGCCTTTAGCTTATTTTATTGTATTTTGTGTTAATAAAAAATGGCGCCCTTTATTTCTTCTTGCTATTCTTGCTCCATTTTGGACTAGTTTCACAATTAGAGCATTCTCATGGCAGCTAGTTCTCTCTGATAATGGTGTTATGGCATGGTTTTTTGAATTAATAACGGGAATATCTGTGACTCTAGGTATTTTATATACCATGAATGCATCGATATTTGGATTAGCACTTTTTTGTTCTATGCTAACAACTTTTACTCTTTACGGTGCCTTAGTATCTATCGACATAAAGTTAATTGAGGCTGCTTCAAATTTAGGCGCTAAACCACTTAGTATTTTCAAAGATATCATATTTCCTCTAGGCCTGCCTGGATGGATGGCCGGCATATTTTTATCTTTTATTGTTTGTGTTGGTGATTACGCTGTACCCACTTTATTGGGCGGGGGTCTAAAACCTGTGTTAGCACAAATAATGTTATCCATTCTTAAGGGTACTTATGACCTATCACAGGCAGCAACTATTGCAATTATACTTGCGATGACAGTCATTCTGTGCGGATTACCGCTAATTGTTTACGGTCTTCTCAGAAGAAACAGGTTAAGTGTATGAATAGTCTAATCGTAAATAAATTAATGTTATCTTTCCTAACAATTTTTTTCTGCTTTTCTCTGGTTGTTATATATTTGCCGATTTTAGTTATGATAATTTTTTCATTCAATAGTGGCAAATATCAGACCCTTCCATTTAGAGAACCGACTTTCGAATGGTATATAAGTCTAATTGCTGATAACAGTTTTATTAACAGCTTTTTCACTAGTCTAATGATGGCATCTCTTGCTAGTATTTTTGCAACTATATTAGGTTTTTTAGCTGCTTATGCGTTTAGCAAAGCAAAGGTCCCAGCCCACGCACTACTATTTGGAATTGTTGTATGTCCTCTTGTGATTCCGATGATTTTGATTGGAATAGGCATGCGACTTCAGATCGTATCAATCGGTATTGAGCCTGCTCTTTGGCTGGTTTTACTTGGTCAAACCTTATATGTACTTCCTTTAGCCGTTATTAATTTAAAAAACCGAATAGATAAAATACCCAAATCTATGGAAGAGGCTTCAATATCTTTAGGGTCAACCAGAATAAAATCTATCGTGTTAATACTTGCCCCTATTTGTGCGCCTTCTATATTTGCAACAATATTGCTAACATTTACGTTTTCATTTGATGAATTTGTTATCGCTTATTTTTTAACAAACTTTGAAATCACTCTTCCAATTAGAATTTGGACCTCATTGGTGACAGGTTTCGAGCCAAAAATAAACGCTGTTGGGACTGCTGTTTTTATGTTCTCACTTACTTTAGGTCTTATAGCACAATTTATTTTGCTTTTTAAGCAAACAGAAATTCACAAAAACAGAGCTCAATGAAAGAAATTTAAGTGTCATGGAATTAAGAAGGTCGCCTACCTTAGAGATTGGAGAAAAAATCAAAGCCGCAAGCATTGATAATCGAAAATTATGGTCTTTATCCACGCCTAATCTTCCTAGTTATGATGATACGCTTACAACAGGTCCAACATGGGGAAAACTTACACCTCCAGGTGGCATGCCTGAACTAATCGAACACACGAAATCAACTCTTTTCAATAATTGGGGTCAAACAGAGCACGAAGTTATTATATCTGCAGGAGCAAAATCCGCATTGTTTGCTATTCTCAAAACCGTAACGAGCTCTCAAGACACAGTACTTTTGCCCTCACCTACCTGGCCCAGTTACTTTGATATCTGTATGGTTTCAGATTGCAAACCAATTGAAATGCCCACAAAATTTTCAAATGGCTTTGAATTCGGCCTCTCAGAAGTAGAACAATCATTCATTAAACATAAATTTAAAGTTATAATGTTTAGTAACCCCAATAATCCAGCCGGTATAATATATGACAACTATTTTCTATCTGGTTTAAAAGAGCTTGCACTAAAATATGGGTTTTATGTTGTTATTGATCAAAGCTTTTCAAAAATAACATTTGATAAAAATAAATGGTCTAGCTCAACTTGTGAGCTTTCAGAAAATATCTTTATAGTTGATTCATTTTCAAAGAATTTCCTTTTGCAAGGAGCAAGAGTTTCAGCAACATTGGTTCCAAAGAGTTTAGCCGAAAACTATACAAATATTCATCAAACTATTCTGAGCTCTGCTCCAGCACCTTCTCAGATCATGGCCCTTAACGCAATTAAAAATAATTTGAAGATGCCTTCGTTAGTTGAACAGCGGGCTGAAACAAAAAAGTTTATGGAATTTCAAAATTGGAATTTTGTAGATCAAGCTGGATCGTTTTATTATTTCCCAAAAGTTGAAAATTATCCTGAACTTGAAAAGAGAGCATTTGCCAGTGATGTTCTACTTTTAAGGGGTGATATATTTGGCAAGGAATATAAAGATCACTTCCGATTGTGCTTTGCACGCCCAATATCTGAGTTAAAAATTATATTTAACAAATTAGATGGTACATTTAATGGAAAATAAAGAACATTTTGAGTGTATATCTCCTAATTCTGGGAAAACTTTTGATAAATGGACTGAGACATCGGTTACTCAATTTAATGATTCACTTGAACGTTTATATGATAAATCTTTTGCAGAATTGTCACCAACCTCAAGCAGAACCGCAGCACTAAGGATGTTATCGGATGCGATTGAGGAAGGACGAGAGGAGTTAGAAACTTTAATAATTGCAGAAGTTGGCAAAACAAAAGCCGAGGCAAACGCCGAAGTCGATTATGCTAAGTCATTTCTTATATATATGGCAAATTTACTCTCGTCTGCGAGTTTTAAAGAAAGAATAGAAACTGGTCGTTTGGTACACACGGTTCCTTTGGGTCTTGGCTTATTAATAACCCCATATAATGATCCTTTAGCCGGAATTACCCGAAAAATCGCAAACTGCATTGGCTCTGGTGCTGGTGCGATAATCAAACCTCCTGAATTAGGAATCAAAACTGCCTCAAAATTAGAGGAGTTAGTCGGCCTCAAAAAACTTGACCATCTTATTTGTTTTCTTCGAACAAGAAACAGGGATATCATTAAAAAGCTTATGCATTCAAAAGAGGTTGGCGCGATAAGTTTTACTGGTTCAACTAAAGTAGGCAAAATTTTGTCTGAAAATGCCGGAAGCGCTCTTAAAAGATTTGTTGGTGAACTTGGTGGTATAAATCCATTTGTCATATTTTCAGATGCAAATGCCCAAAAAGCTGTAGAGGACTTAGTCGTCCGAAAAACAAAAGCAGCTGGCCAAGCATGCTCAGCTCAGAATATTCTTTTTGTGGAGAAGAGTATAGCAAATGATGTTATTGGAATGATTGAACAAGAATTTTCAAAAATAGAGGCACTACCAACAGATAGATATGAGAATTCAATAATGGGCCCTATTCGCACAAAAAGTGCATTAGAAAACCTTTATTCATTTGAAAAAGAATTAAAAAAGTCAGGTGCTAAATGCCTTATTAATGACAATCAAAAATATCATGGAGAAGGGTTTTTGTATAACCCAACGGCATATTTGTGCGAAGAACCAAATCTATTTATGGAATATGAAATTTTTGCACCTCTGCTGGGTATTTGCATTTTTGAAGATAGACAAGATTTAAAACAAATACTAAAGAAGAACAAACAACCTCTTGTACTTTACGCCTACTCAAAAGATCAGACATTTTTGCACGAGTTTATCACCTCATTAAATTATGGCTCAATAGGATTAAACAATACCGGGATACAAGGTGCCCAGGCTCCAACCGGAGGTTTCAGAGAAGCTGGCCTTGGCCGAGAAGGTGGAATATGGGGTTTAAACGAATTCGCTACAACAATTAACATTAAAGAAGTACTCTAATTGAAATAAGGAAAAAAATGATAGAAATAATAACGACAGATAAAGCACCAGCCTCAACTTCTCCTGTATCACAAGGAACTAAAGGCGCTGGTATGGTATTTATTGGTGGTCAAATGCCAAGGGATATGAAAACAGGGAAAATAGTAGAGGGTGCACTTAACCAAGCACGTCTCTCTCTCAAACATTGTATTACCATACTTCGAGAGGCTGGGTCTGACGTAGAGGATGTTTTACTTGCAGTTGTTTATATGACAGATTTGTCGCAAAAAGATGCAGTAAATTTGGTCTTTTCGGAAGTTTTTGGTGACATGCCGCCAACCAGAAATCTTGTTGAAGTCTCAGACATTGGCGAGGGTACTATTGTTGAAATAGCGCTAACTGCGATAGCGCACTAGAAAGGTTTTTTTATGAATAAACGAGTGATGCTTTTTCTATGTTTTCTAAAACATGCTTCTCAGTAAATATACGGGCATCAGATAAATTATTTTGTTCAATGAAATTTACTATTTGCTCATGATAAGTAAGAGACCTCCTAGAAGGAAGAGAATGATGCATAAGTTGATACCTAACAGGAAGGGAGACTTCGTTTACAAGAGCGATTGTTTTCTTGAGTATATCATTATCAGCAAAATCAATTATCTGCTGATGAAAAAATATATTTTCTTGAAAATAATCAACGATATTATTTTGCTGAAAAGAGGCTTCCATTCTCTTATTCGACTCTTTAAGTGTTACAATCAAGGTATCAAGTTTTTTTCCCTCAAGCTCCAAAATAACAAGACCCTCAAGATTAGCTCTCAGTGTATAAATTTGCCGAATCTGCATCGGCGTATAATCACGAACTTTAAATCCCTTCCGTGGTTGGTGAACAACCAGACCTGTCTGCAACAAAAGGCGCAAGGATTCTCTTATTGGCCCTCTAGAGGAACCGAATCGAAGACTAATTTCTTCCTCCCTGAGCGTCTGGTTTGGTTTAAGTGTTCCATCGATGATTCCCTCTCGGAGATCAGCAAATATGTAGTCGGAAATAGTAGTTGGAAGTTTTGGTAACAGCATGCTCATCAACAATAAATAACACTACAAAAAAATTTAAATTAAATTTTACGGTAAGTCAAAGATGTCAATGAAGTTAAAAAATATCAGAAAAAATTTTGGGAAAACCCGCGCTGTTGATAACGTATCAATTGAGATAGAGACTGGTGAATTCCTTACATTATTAGGGCCTTCTGGATGCGGTAAAACTACAATATTAAGAATTATCGCAGGATTAGAAAATGTCACGAGTGGTCAGGTTTTTCTGGAAGATGACGAGATTACCCATTTGAATCCGACTAAACGAGATATTTCTATAATGTTTCAAGACTATGCGTTGTTCCCACATATGAGTATAAGCGAAAATGTGTCATATGGCTTAAGAATGCGTGGCATTCGAAAAGCCGAGCGTAACAAACAAGCAATCGATTGGCTTGAAACAATGCAACTCTCCTCCGTTCAAAATAGATACCCATCTGAACTTTCAGGCGGACAAAGGCAGCGAGTAGCATTAGCAAGGGCTCTAATAACAAACCCAAAAATACTTTTGCTAGATGAACCCCTAAGTGCTTTAGATGCTAATCTTCGGATAAGACTCCGAGAAGAGCTTAGGAGAATTCACAAACAAGTTGGCACAACATTTGTTTGTGTTACACATGACCAAGAAGAAGCTATGGCATTAAGTGATAGAATTGCAATCCTAAAGGATGGTCAAGTAGAACAAATTGGAACCCCGAATGAACTTTATGATCAACCAGCTTCCGAATTTGTTGCAAATTTTTTTGGTAAATGTGCTTTATGGCCTCTTAAACGTGATACAAAAAATAAAACAACAGCTTATCTTTCGGATAGTAATATAAAGTGCAAAACAAACATAATTGAGAAATCAGAAAAAAATTACGCGGTTATTAGGCCTGAATTTTTACAAATTTCAAATGTGAATAAAAATGATAGCGACAAATTAAAAGGGAAGGTTCTTGATATTTTGACTAAAGGAGCCAGCAACCAAGTGACAGTTGAATTCCAAAATAAATTAGTTATTGATCTCAGCGTTCCCCGAAAACAAAAACTTCCTGAAATAAATGGGGATGTTCATGTAAAACTATTGCAGTCATATTTGCATGCAATAACAAACTAAAATTATGAAAGAACTATTCCTTACACAAAAATTTGAAAGTACGGCGGTGAACACTTTTAAATTATCGGATCGACCTCCGATTTTTGTTGCTGGCGAGGGCCCCTGGCTTTTTACAGAAAAAAAAGAAAGATATCTGGACCTTGTTTGCGGTTCAGCTACCACTAATTTAGGCCATAATCATCCATCACAACAAGCTGCAATCAAAGAGGCGATTAAGTCTGGTATTCTTCACACTGGGACTCGGTTGATGTCTTCTTTCCGCGCAGAATTATATTCCGGTTTGAGTAATTTTTTAGGATCGGAAGATATTTCCATACATTTAGCTAACTCTGGCTCAGAAGCAATAGAAACTGCAATAAAATTGAGCCGTTTTCTTGGAAATAAAGAACATATTATTGCCTTCGAAGGTGGATATCACGGACGCACTTTAGGAGCATTAAGTGCCACACACTCCGAAAAAATACGCCTCCCTTTCATCGGAAAAATGGGGGATTTCGTAAGCTTTTCAAAATACCCAAGAAAAGAGACTGAAATAGATACATGCCTTGAGAGGTGTGAAGAGCTATTCAAACAGCAACTTAAAAAAAAGATTTCTGTAGCAGCTATTTTAATTGAACCTATTCAGGGTGTGGCAGGTGTATGGGGACCCTTCCCTACCTTTCTTGAAGGTTTAAGAAAGCTAGCTGAAAAATATGACTGTCTGTTAATTGTTGACGAAATCTGGTCGGGTATTGGACGCTCTGGAAAGAAATTTTCATTCCAATATTCAAATATTACTCCAGACCTTATTGTTATTGGTAAAGGACTATCAGCTTCTCTGCCTCTTTCCGCGGTAATTGCAAAAGGTGACCTTCTAAAAAGATGGACAGCTGGCGCACATACTTCAACTTTTCAAGGTAATCCAGTAGCCTGCGCTGCAGCCTCTGCAACATTAAAAGAAATTGAAGAAGCGAAGCTTATCGAGCACGTTAATGAGATCATTGTGCCATGTTTTGAAAAGTTTTCCAGCGAATTGCGTAATATAAAAAATGTCTTGGAGGTGAGGTTTGTAGGGGCACAATGTGCAATTGCATTCGAAAATTCATATACAGCTAATCGAATACAACACGAGGCAATGGAGAAGAGTAAAATACTAACTTATGGAGGTGGATTAAGAGGGGAATGTGTGATGATCATTCCACCAATTAATATTTCTAAAAAAATTCTATCTACAGCATTAACGCAACTTCTTGAACTTATCTCTGAGATGTCAAACCATAATTAGTCTCTAATATTTAAGTGGTTAGATAGAGCTAAATATGCACCAAAATTCGTTGAGTTTGCTTTTACATTTGGCGAACTCATATATTTACGCAGGTATTGCATACCTGGCTATTCCTAAACCTAATCCTAACTAACAGTGAAAAGGTTTCCTTTGCTACCAACATTATGATTGGAAAAAAGCGAATTGTAATAAATATGTAATATAAATTATATATAAAAACATTTTGGGTGAATCTTATGACTAAAATTGGCATCAATGGAATGGGGCGTATTGGGCGTCTGGTGCTTCGTTCAGCTTTAGGTGGCGTTACTCGGGTATCTGGGGACAAAAATGCAAATACTAAACTTGAAATTACTCATTTAAATGAAATTAACGGCAGGGCTGAGACTATAGCTCACCTTTTAGAGTTTGATACCGTTCATGGGAGATGGCATGCAGATATCTCTTCTAACATGAATAGCATAACCATAAATAACCATACCTTAAGTTTCTCTTCGCATAATACGCCAGAAGATATAGATTGGGCAGAAATTGGTTGTAGCATTGTTTTTGACTGTACAGGCAAATTCCGTACAAAAGAAAAATTAGCTGGATACTTAGATAAAGGCGTTGAGAGAGTGATTGTCTCAGCCCCTGTATACGATGAAGATGCTCTAAACATCGTGTATGGCATCAACGAACATCTCTATAATCCAAAGATAAATAGAATTATAACGGCCGCTTCTTGCACCACAAATTGCCTTGCGCCAATGATAAAAGTTGTACATGAAAGAATTGGCATTCGCCACGGTCAAATTACGACGATACATGACCCAACAAACACAAATGTGGTGGTTGACGCTCCTCACAATGACTTACGTCGTGCACGTTCAGGCATGACTTCACTTGTCCCAACTACTACTGGTAGCGCAAGTGCTATAGGATTAATTTATCCTGAGCTTGCTGGAAAACTCAACGGTCATGCAGTAAGAGCACCGGTGCTTAATGCTAGTTTGACAGATGCTGTATTTGAGCTGAGCCAATCTACTACCAGGGAGGATGTGAATTCGCTTTTTGCCGATGCAGCAGAAAACGAATTATCAGGAATTCTTGGTTTTGAGAGACGGCCTCTTGTTTCAGCGGATTTCGTAAATGATACCCGAAGCGCCATTATTGACGCAGAGAGTACAATGGTTACCAACGATACGATGCTTAAACTCTATGCTTGGTATGATAATGAAATGGGATATGCCTGTCGAATGGTAGATTTGGCAAAAATGGTTATCGACAAAGAGCAATGAACACATCAATCATTCATTACTTAATTGTTACCTCGTCCTATTTAGGCTTTACTCTTTCAGATGGCGCCCTGCGGATGCTCGTGCTATTCCATTTTTTTAAAATTGGATATTCTCCACTTACGCTCGCTCTACTTTTTCTCCTCTATGAGTTTGCAGGTGTCGTTGCAAATTTTGGGGGTGGATGGCTTACAACCCATTTTGGCATTCGAAAAATGTTATTAGTAGGATTAAGCTTACAAATTGTAGGTTTGATTTTCCTTTCTCTATTAAATCCATCATTCGATTATATCCTATCAATTATTTGGGTATTGGCAGCTCAGGGCATTTCCGGCCTTGCCAAAGATGTTACTAAAACGGCTTCAAAATCTGCAATCAAAAGCATGGAGGTTAGCGAGAGGCAAGGCCTTTTTCGCTGGGTTGCCTGGTTCACAGGATCCAAAAATGCAATGAAAGGAATAGGATTTTTTCTAGGCGGAATATTACTGACTAAATTTGGTTTTCAAAATAGTCTTTGGCTTATGGCAGGGTCTCTTGGACTTGTTCTGCTTTTGGTTTCTTTCACTCTGCCAAAAAATTTGGGTGCAAGTAGACCATCGCGGCGAATAAAAGAGCTTTTTAGTAAATCACCTGAAGTAAATATAATCGCATTAGCTAGGATTTTCTTGTTTGGCGGACGGGATATTTGGTTCGTAGTAGCTATACCCGTTTTTCTTTATACAAATGGATGGGATTTCTGGGAGGTGGGAGGATTTCTTGCAGGTTGGACAGTATTTTATGGTCTCGTGCAGGCGATTGCACCTAATATTATGCATGTTACTAACAATGGAAAAACTGTTTCATCAAAAAGTATACTATTGTGGTCTATATCACTAGCACTCGTTCCCCTTGGTCTCCTAGGTATCATGTCGGTAAACCCAGATTTAATTTTATTGCTATCTGGCCT
This sequence comes from uncultured SAR116 cluster alpha proteobacterium, assembly GCA_902625725.1. GTDB lineage: Bacteria > Pseudomonadota > Alphaproteobacteria > Puniceispirillales > Puniceispirillaceae > UBA5951. The sequence continues at coordinate 74,929 of CACOCY010000003.1, forward strand.
TGTTTTGTTTGGATTTTTCTTTGCGATTAATTCTTCTCTTCATTCCTTTTTGATTGTTGCTTATGCTGGTAGCAAAAAGGCTGCTGAAGATATCGGTTTTTATTACGCAGCAAATGCAGTTGGTCGACTATTTGGTACATTCTTATCAGGCATGCTTTTCCAGCAAGGGGGAGTGCTAGCCTGTCTTGCTGGCACAACTCTTTTTCTAATTGCAACCTCAGTTGTTGTTTGGAGACTTCCAGAATTAGACAAATAATTTTTGCATATAGCACTAAGAAGCTAAGCTAATGCTAGCAAACTATTCAAGATATTTCCAAAATACTTTTTCTCAAAATGCTACAAGCGTGCTCAATAATATATGGCTCCATATTCAATGGAGGCACCAAGCCCAAACATTCACCAAATTCTCCACATTCCCATGTTATCAAACCATTTTGCAGTGCCATTTTACGAGCATTTTTATTCAAATCTGACGATGAGAATTCTATAACCCAAAAACTTCCAATGCCTCTTACATCAATTACATTTTTGAAATCCACAAAGTCCTTTAATAAGTTATTAAACTGCTCAGACTGCATGCTAATATTTTTTAGCAATCCATGATTTCTAATTTGGTCAAGAAAAAAAACTGAGGCAGCAGCGGCAACTGGATTAAGCTGAAAAGTAGAAGATTGTGTTCCTTTCTCCCAGAATGTGAGAATCTCCTCAGTCGATATAACCAGTCCAGCAGGGAAACCAGCAGAAAGTGCTTTTCCAAGTATGATTATATCTGGTTTTACATCAAAATGCTGATAACCAAACATCTTACCAGTTCGACAAAAACCTGTGAAAGTTTCATCAAAGATTAGAGGGATTTTGTTTTTAGCTGTAAATTCTCTCAGTTTAATCAAGCTTTGTTTATCTACAAATTTAAGACCTGCCGTAGCTTGAATTGGCTCTATTATTACTCCAGCTAACTGCTTCTCATCATATTTTTCTAAAGTTTCAGACAAACCGTTTCTTTTTTCTGGGAAGGGCAGAATGTGAGCCTTTGGATGAAATGGTCCTAAAGAAGCATTTTTACCTTTCTCACCAGATACTGCAAGTGCTCCTAATGTACGTCCATGGTAGCCGCCAGAAAAACCTAAAAATTGCTTAGCACCTGTAAAATGCATTGCGCTTTTTATAGCAATCTCTGCTGCTTCTGAGCCACTAATTGAAGGATGAAATCTTGATAATTCAGGGGGCAAAAATGAGGATAATTCGGAATAAAAATCAGCTTGAATACCTGTATTAAAATGTGGTCCTATATGAAAAATTCCTGCCCTTAATTGTTCTTGTACTGCATCAAGAAGACTCTTATTACCATGGCCCAATGCAGTAGTTCCTGACCCTGAAGCAAAATCAAAATATGTATTACTTTTATCGTCGACCAATACCGCACCCACACCGGTCTCAAATATGGGTGGCTTATCTGTTAAAGAAAAATTTTTGGTGCCAGATGAAAGTTTCCCTTTTAGCTTTTTCAGCTTACCACTTTTTTGATTAGAAAATATTCTTCCCAAGCCGTTTTTTGTGTAGTTTTCACCCGTTAATTCAATTGCATCTTTTACCAAAGCACCAACAGCGGTAAGAACTGGTAGATCCAGAATAGTCTCAACTCTTATAATTTCCTCTGAAAAAGAGAGTCCGCCACCTGCAATTACAAGTAGGTCAGCGTTTGCATTACTGTTTTCAACAAACTCAGAAATTATTCTGGCTAAACCTGAAGGGGATAAAGAATTTATTTGCACCTCATCCGAAGCCTCTAATGAGATTGAAGCAATCGTAGTTATTTCACACTCTTCAAGATAAGTAACAAATTTCTGAGTTATGTTCTTTGAATACGGCGAAACTAATAATATATTCTGACAATTTTTATAATTTATTAATTTCGCAATTGCTTTACTTGGAAATGTTACTGGGCAACCAGTATGTTGCTGAAGTTTTTTAATTAAGTATTCCTCATGAGACCTACCTAGTATAAAACTAGCAGCGTGGTCTCCACATGCTATCGCATCTAAGTCTAGGGGTTTAAATATATTTGCTGCTTTTTCTAGCACCTCCAGTGAAGCATACTGCTCTAAGTTTTTATCTGTTAGTTCTTCAGTGTCAGTATTTGCACTATATCTTGTGGTGAGCCATCTAACATCTTTAGGCAAAAATTCCCAATATTCACTGTCATTCAAACCATCACATGGCCATAGAAATCCGATATTTTTTTTAAATTTTGACATCAGATTGTTCTTTCGTTTTTAGTATTTTGAAAATTTCATCATGAACCTATACTATATATAACTGCTTCATGATTTTTTTTATGAAAATTTTCTAAAATAAAATCTAATTTTGCGTGTACATCATCCACTAAATTGGGGAATGGAATATCAGAGGGAAACAATTCGTACTCTGCAATAGCCATTGCCAAATGTTCTATATTGTCATTCATTAATTTGACTAATTTCAAGGAGCTAGTGATTTCTGAAGATATTGTGTCTTTTAATAGAGACTCAGCTTTAAAATTTTTGAAAGAGCATAATCCATCCATTACAGTTTCCATAACGTACTGAATGTTTGAGTGATGTGTACTTAAGTAAATCTGCATTCTACTAATTCGTGATAAAAACTCGGGGTAAATATGTAACGTATTGTATTTAATACGCCCTTTTTTTAATGCCGCTGAAATTCCATAATTGGTGTTTTTTGAGAGTAAGAACGATAATAACCAATAGTAGTAATAATCTTCGGGGATTTTTGCATAAAAAGGAAGGCTAACCGCAAGCCGTTTTTCCTTGTCTACGGATTTTATTTTTTTTATACCACCTTCCCAACGTGAAGATGGAACAGATGAATGCTTATTGGCCTTTAGTTCAGAAATTTTCGGTTCTAAACTATCCAAAAGTTGTTGATGTTCAATATTACCACATATGCAAATCAAGCTATTATTTGGGGAATAGTGTTGTCTTTGAAAATTGACCAAATCATCAATCTTAATATCGTTTATGGTCTCTTTTGTACCTGTGATACTTCTTCCGTGACACTGGTTGGGAAAACAAATAGAGTTTAATGCTTCAAATAAACTTTTTACAGGGTCTGCAGACGAGTCATCTATTTCCCGATAAATGTCAAATTTTGCTTCCACAAGAGCTTCGTTAGATAACAATTCCCCTGAATAGATTTTCCATAAAAAATCGATGCTGTGTTGAAGATTAAGTTCGTCAACTGCTTCAATTATAAACGCAGTATGTTCAGCCTTGGTAAAGGCTTTTATTTTTATTTGCCTATTAATAATAGATGAGTAAATATTCGAGCTTACAAATGTTTTTCTGGTACCAAAAAGAACATGTTCGAGCAGATGTGAAAGTCCTTCTTTATTTTTTGGATCACAACTGCTGCCTGTTTTAACCCATAAACATAAACTTGCTCCTGGCAACGCTTTATCGTAATAGCTTGCCACTTTAAAAAAATTTGAAAAATATGTTAAATTTGTTTGAGTCATAATAAACACAATGAGGCATCAATATTTAAATTTTGCTTCCATGTATTTTGACAGAAACATCAAAAAACCAACAATAAGTAGATAAAGACAAGTAAGTTCGATAAGAACCTCAATCACAACAAAATGAACAAAAATGAGGTCGTTCGCCACTTTTGTCAATTCATTAACTGAAATAACTGATAAAAGAGAAGATGCTTTGATCACATTGGCTAATTCGTTTGTCAAAGGAGGAAGGCTCAATCGAAGTGCTTGCGGTATTAGAACTAGCCTGAAAGTTTGAATACGCGATAATCCTATGGCTTTCGATGCGTCTACCTGAGATCCGCCAATAGAATCAATGGCACCTCTAAAAATTTCAACTGAATAGCCTGCACCGATAAGTGATAGGGCAATGACCCCAGTCCAAAATTCGTTAAATACAATACCAAATTCGGGAAGAAGAAAGTAAATAATTGATATATGCACTAACGGTGGTGCCCCTCTTGTAAACTCTACAAAAGCAATAATGGAGTATCTGGATATCTTGCCGCCCATCATTCTGATTGCCGTCAACAGAATTCCTGCAATCACTGACGCTACAACGGTGATAAGACTAATTTTAATAGTAAGCCAAAAGGCAGCTATCATATCAGGTAATATTTGCAACATAAAAGCTAAATCTAATGTCATTTTTACCTCTAAATTAATGCGTCAACGTTGTGAGAGATTTTTTATCTGAAGATTAGCGCCTATCTTTTTCTCCAGATAAATTGATAATTGAGTCATAGCAACCACGAAAGCTACATATAAGACAGCTTGGGCAAACAACATCTCTAAGAATTTAAAACTATCCGAAATTATTGCGTTTGCAGCTTTATGAAGTTCGAAAACAGTGATAACAGATAGAACCGACGAAGCCTTAATCAAGTTTGACATTTCATTTGCCATGGGTGGTAGCATTCTAATAACCGCCTGCGGCAATATCACAAAAAACAAAGTATAATACTTTGAAAGACCGAGCGCAAAAGATCCTTCATATTGACCTCTGTCCATTGAGAGTATAGCTGCTCTAGCAATCTCAATTTGATATCCGCCACTATTAAAGGAAAGAGCTACTATACCAATCCAGAAGGGCGATATCTTAATTCCAAAAATGGGTAGAAGAAAATAGGCTGCGTAGATCTGCACTAGAATTGGAGTGCCTCGCACGACAAAAACATAAAAATCAATGACCCAAGATATCAATATCGGGATTTTATACGCTCTTAGTATACCCAAAGGAACACCAACTATCGTGGCAATTAAAAAGCCAAGAAGACTTAGTTCTATGGTAAGCATTAGCCCCGGCAAAAGCCGGGGCATCTGGTCTATTATAAAAATGAAATCCATTTATTAAGGTTCACCTCTTAGTTTTGTTTACCAAGTAGGAGCCTCATTTGGAAGCAGGTCAACAAAGGATTGACCGAACCACTTCTCTTGCAGAGAAGCTAATGTTCCATCATTTTTCATATCTACAATAATTTGATTTATTGCAGACCTGAAGGACTCGTCTTCCTTCCTAAACGCCATAGCCGTATATTCAGCTTTCCACATATTTGAAGTAAATGGAATGACTGTAAAATCATCACTGGTTTGAGCAAACGCTAATAAACTAACTAATGTGGAAGCATAAGCATCTAATCTACCTGAGCGCATTGCCGCATAAGCGACCTCATCTTTGTCATAGGTCTTGATATCACCATTATATGTAATCCCATGTTCTTTTGCCGCAAGATTAAGCTGATTAATTTGAGGTGTGCCTGCACCAGCAGAAACAGTCTTACCACCTAGCATGGATGGCGAAGTTATTCCTGAGTCTTTCATTACCAACAAACCTGAGCTTGCATCCATATATGGATATGAAAAATTAACACGCTTATATCTTTCTTCTGTAGCAGTCATACCGCCTAAAATTAGGTTAAAATCACCGTTGTATAGAGATTGAATAACTGTTGACCAATTTGTGTCTTTAGGTGTTGGTTCAACACCACCAAGGCGCTTACCTATCTCAGACCCTACATCAATATCGTAACCAACAAGCTTATTATTTTCATCTAGAAATTCAAATGGCTTATAACCTGCCTCAAGACCGAATATAAGTTTACCACTCGATTTCACATCACTCAATGTATCTGCAGTAACCATCTTGAATGGCAAAAGCAGAGCAATCATACCTACTAAAAAAATTCTCAACATATTTTTCTCCTGTGTTGATTTAAGTTAAAGTTAACGCATCCATAGCAGCCAACTTTTCCAAATTTGGGAATGGTGTAGACAAATCCTCAATTCCCAAAAATGCCTTTTCAATGGAATGCGCAGCATCAAGCAAAAACCCATCCCTGTTTTGTTTAGCTATAATTTGAATGCCAAATGGCATCCCATTCGTATCTAATCCACAATTAATCACAACAGATGGACACTGTGTTAACGTTATTCCCCAACTGATAGATTCCCAATCCAAATAACCTTTATAAAATTTTTCGTCTATGATTGAGGGATATTCCAATTCATGCGCAAATGGTGTTACCGATGCAGCAGGTGTAATAAGAAGATCGAATGTTTCGAAAAATTCATTACTTTTTCGAACTATTTCACTATGATCCAAAAACGCTTGTGCGATACGTTCTGATGAGAGCTGTCTTGCGATTTCAAGTTCCTTTATTATCACCTCTCCGAGTTCATCACCAAAATCTTTTTCCATCAATCCAAAATCGCCAAGAAATCCGATACTTCTAAGCGTCATGAAAGTGATTTCGGCCTTGGACAAGTCCATATGTTCTCTTTTTATTTGATCAAAAAGATTATCGAGTAAACCTATTTTCGAATAAAAAATATCTTTGTAATTGTTAGACATTACTGCGAATCCAAGGTCATGAGATATCGCAACTTTTAATGTTTTGAGATCAATTTCTTTTGCTGGAAGAAAAAGTGTCTCTTCAGGCTGCTGAGAAAATGGATCTAAGGGGTGAGATTTGGCCATCCTTGCAAGAAGTAACTTGCAATCAGCTGCTGTTCTACCCATGGGACCTTCTACATCAAAAGGTGACCAAATATTTGATCTCCTATTTGTTGCTACAACCCCATTTGAAGGTCTCATCCCAGCAATACCGCAGAAACCAGCTGGAGTTCGCAATGATCCAGCAAAATCTGAGCCAGTGGCAAGCGGTACGATACCAGATGCCACTGCAGCAGCACCACCACCAGTAGATGCACCGGCGCTAAGTTTTGGGTTGAAAGGATTGCCTGTACTGCCTTGTAATGGATTAGTAGTTGTAGCTCCAAATCCATGTTCTGGAACATTAGTTTTACCAAAAATTACAGCTGAGTAGCTTCGCAAACTACTAACAACGTCATCATCTTCATTTGCAATATTGTCTTTAAAAAGTGGGGAACCATAGGAGGTTTTCAAACCTTTAACATCATTTAAATCTTTTATGCCGATAGGTAAAGGAAGACTTTTTGGTCCAAGAATTTCTTTTCCAGTGCGACTATCTAATTCCTTACAGACGTCTATTGCTTCATCAAAATTTGTTTCAACGACAGCATTTATAGAATGATTAATTTTTTCGTACCGCTTGATACAACTATGTAAAAGTTCCACACATCCAATATCTCCATTATTAATAAGGTTGAGCAACTCAGAAGCGGATTTTTCATTTAGCTCATTTGAAGGAGAGGAGGAAGTCATTTGAATCATGATATTATGTTGACTGTTGACATTATAATCTATTCGACGGTAGCCTTTTTTTTTAAATGAGTCATGTGCTAATTTTAAATCAGCGTGATGCAAAAAAAACATCGATGTTGACCTTTGATCTGTATTATAAGTTGAAAGCTATTTTTTTGAAAGGAAGAATAAATGTTGAGGGATGATATCAAGGAAGTTTTAAAATTTAAAAACCAAATTGAAAAGCGGTTTCATCACCCAAATTTAGATGACCTTCAAGGATGGAAGTCTACAAAAGATGAGGGGAAAATCCCAAAAGATCGACTCGATGAGGAAAAAAAATGGGCCTTAAAGATGGGATTAACTGGTGCAGACAGCATTGAGGATAAAAGTATCCCAACATTTTCCCGCGGAGAATTGCCACATTTCGCTGGCATAAATACCTTTTTGAAAGCACCATATGCAGAGAATGTAAATGATGTAAAAAACTACGACGCTACAATACTAGGAGCACCTTTTGACGGCGGAACCACTTATCGTCCAGGAACTAGATTTGGTCCGCAAGGAATAAGAAAAATTTCTGCATTGTATACCCCCTATAATTATGAAATGGCCGTTGATCTGCGTGAGCAAATGACATTATGTGACGCTGGTGACATATTTACCATCCCTGCAAACATAGAAAAGACTTTTGATCAAATTTCGCGGGCATGCTCTCACGTTTTTTCAAGTGGTTCACTTCCTATTATACTTGGAGGGGATCATTCCATCGGATTTCCTACTGTTCGAGGTATTGCAGAATGCACATCAAAGAGGATTGGAATAATTCACTTTGACCGTCATGCTGATATACAAGAAAAAGACCTCGATGAGCGAATGCATACGACCCCATGGTTTCATGCAACAAATCTAGATAACGTTAAACCTGAAAACCTAGTACAAGTAGGAATTGGTGGCTGGCAGGTACCGAGAGAAGCAGTGGAAGTTGCAAGAGAGCGTAATACAAATATTTTAACGATGAGTGATGTTGAGAAATTGGGCATAGAAAAAACAATAGAAATAGCTCTTGAGCTTGCATGGAAAGATACAGATATGGTTTATATGTCATTTGACATTGACAGTATCGATTGTGGATTTGTTCCTGGCACAGGATGGCCCGAGCCCGGCGGATTTCTTCCACGAGAAGCATTGCAACTTGTCGCTGGTGTTGCAGCCGAGGGTATTTGCGGAATGGAATTAGTAGAGGTATCGCCACCGTATGACCAATCTGAAATCACCGCTTTGATGGGTACTCGAGTTATAGTAGAGGTGCTTGGTGCTATGACAGTTTCTGGAAGCCTAGGGAAGCACCGCAAACATATTGATAAACCTGTGAAAATTCCTGCTGGTGATTTTGAAGGAAGCAGGTGGTCTAATAACGACTGAGTTTAACAGAAAGAATCTCAAATGTTAACAAATGTACATATGCATGACGGTTTTTTACATTCTCACATTTCTGAGACTGACCTTAAAAAAGATATATTACTCTTATCCACTGAGTTTATTGACGGGTTTACGCAATCAAATGATAAAATGGCCTTCTTAACGTTATCTGGCTTTCCAAACGAAATAGAATCTAAAACTGGAGGACCATCTTTAAAGCTTGTTAATACAAGGATTGAAACAAATTGGCAATTAGGTACTGCGAGCCCTTCTTTTGGAAGACAAGAACTGACATATTTGCCTTATCCAAAAGAACTGGTGACGAATGTAACTAATATGATCTTCACGTACGTCTCTCTTCACGAAAAACAAGAAGTAAACCTAATCAATTGGATTGCAGAAAAGCATTTTAAAGAAACAGAAAAATAATTTCTTAAGTAAAAGATATTTGTGAAACTTAACAATGTGTTTATTTCACTTGAAGCCTTTATCTGTATCAAAGTGAATATATCAAATGCCTTTTTTATGAGTTGTGCAATTCGAGGGTAAATTACCTATTTTAAAAAAATAGAAAAAATTTTTCATGAAAATGAGATAATTTAGAAAAGTTGTTTTTGCCTAAGGAATTTAGTGCAGAAAATAAAAAAAAATTATATAACCTCAAAAAATATTTTAACGGAGAAAAAAATTGCTTAACAAAATTTACACTATCTTATTTAGCCTCGTGGCGTTAGTACTTAGTACCAGCTTGGTTGGAGCAAGCCAATGGAAATTTAATAACGGCTTACCTGAAGGACGCGGCGAATCCAAACAATTGGAAACATTTGCTGCCGAAGTTTCTGATTTAACGAGTGGAAGCCTAGAAATAGACGTATTTCACGGCGGTTCTTTAAACCTCAAAGATAACGACGTAGCGCGCTGGTTGCCTCAGGGTGCGGTTGAGATGGGCCTTGTATGGGCCAACTACCTTGGTCGTGATGTCCCTGCTCTAAATGCTGTCATGGTTCAAGGTTCCGTTGGAAGCTCTGAAGAATTGATAACCGCATTGCCAGAAATACAAGAAATTTATAAAGAAGTGCTTACTGAGCTTGACATAGTTCCAACGGGATTTATGGCGTTACCAATCTTGAAGGCATCCATCTTTTGTCGTGAAAAACCAGTTCGCACTTTAGCTGACCTAAAAACACGAAAACTACGCGTCTGGAGTAACGACCAAGTTGAAACTTTCACTAAATTAGGGGTTTCTGCTCAGATCGTCGGTCAAAATGATCTTTACGTAGCCTTACAAACCGGTGTTGTTGATTGCGCAGTCTATCCAGCTTTATTTGCGCACACTATTTCACTACAAGAGGTGACAAAATATGCATCTTACTTATACCCGGTAGCTGGAGTACCATATGTATTAGGGGCATCGAAAGACGCTTGGAACACACTTTCTGATGCTGAACAAAATGCGATTACCACTGCCGCTAATAATGTATGGGCACGAACTAATGAATATTCACAGGCTGACCAAAAAGAAAGTGCCGCGAGGGAGAAACTTTCTGAACAAGGAATTGAGTTTTTAGCTGACTTCTCAGATGATGATAGAAACCAATTTCTTTCTGCTGCATCAGAAACCTGGAAGACAATGGCGGCTGATGCAGGCGGAAAAGCTCCAGAGTATCGTCAACGTATATTGGACGTTCTTGGACGTTAAGTAGAGCGTAACTATCAGTGGAGTAATAACTTGGGAGAACAAACATTTCAAAATAAACTCTTTGTAGTTTGCAAAAAAACTGAAATGTTTGTAACTCCAATCTTTTACGTAATGGCTATTTTGGCCTCTATAGCTAGCATCATGATAATCGCACTTATAGGCACAAGCGTGACCATGCGATATCTGGCGTATGCACCATTTCGTTTTGCCGAAGAGTTGGTTGGGCTTTTGATGACAGCCTCCTTTTTTCTTGCTTTACCAATAATAACCTTAAAAGCAAAACATGTACGTGTTTTAATAGTTCTATCTTATCTGCCAGAGAGGCTCAAAATATGGGTGAACGCTCTTGCTTGCTTATTTGGATGTGGCTTCTGTTTCTGGTTTTTTTATTTGTGTGTTCCTTGGTTCCAATTTGCCTTCGACAGACAAATAAAAACAGAGGTAGGACGATTATTAATGTACCCTTGGATGTTGGTTCTACCAATTTCAATGGCTCTAACCATCGTCGCATTTTTTATCAGAGGTATTTTGGGTAATACTGAGAAAATCAAATGACATCTTTTTGGGTAATTTTAACTGGTGGTTTATCACTACTGGCAGGGAGCGGCTTGGCTTTGGGAGCCTCTCTTGGTCTAACAGGCCTAATACTTCTCCATTTTGTTGCTGGTGGAATCACATTTGTTGCAGTGGATGCTGTCTGGAATGTTCTCAATTCCTTCACTTTGAGTGCTATTCCATTGTTCATAATTCTAGGAGAAATTATGCTCCGAAGTGAAGTCAGCAAAAAAATTTATGTTGCTTTATCTCCATTGTTCCAAAATATACCTGGAGGGCTTTTGCACACAAATATAGCGGTTTGTACACTGTTCGGAGCAGTGAGTGGTTCAAGTTTATCTACAGCAGCCGCAGTAGGCTCGGTCGCTTATCCAGAAATGACTGAAAGAGGATATGACAAGAAAATGGTTGTGGGTTCACTTGCTGGTGGTGGAACACTCGGTCTTTTGATTCCACCTAGCCTGTCTCTTTTAATTTATGGGGCACTAACAGAAACATCTATTGGACAGCTCTTTTTAGCTGGAATAATTCCGGGTATTCTTTTTGCCATCATGTTTATGATTTACATTTATTTTAAATGTATGCACCAACCTTTTCTTGCGCCTACTGAGAACTCAGCATTTAAGTTCACCGAAATCATTATTAATATTCTTAATATATGGCCATTTTTAATTGTAGTTTTTGCAATCATGGGAAGCATTACTTTTGGTATTGCAACGCCGACGGAGGCAGCTGGCGTTGGTGTGATAGCAACTATCATCCTAGGAAAGCTATGGGGTTCATTAACATTTAGAAAACTAGTTGAAGCTATTTTCTCTGCAACATTACTTTATGCTTCAATAATGTTTGTTGTTATTGGCGCGACCATCCTTGCCCAAGCGGTCAGTTTACTCGGAATTCCCCAATCTATATTAGAAACGGTGAGAGAAACAAACCTCGGTCCACTTGCAGTTTTAATTATTGTAATTCTAGTTTATCTAATTTTAGGTTGTTTTTTTGACGGACTTTCATTGATGATTATGACCCTCCCCATACTATTGCCTCTTATGATAGGACTAGGATATGACCCAATATGGCTTGGTGTTATCGTAACAATAATGATTGAAATTGGGCAAGTAACACCACCAGTAGGTCTAAACTTATCCGTTCTTGTATCTGTTACCAAAGAGAAGGTATCTTTGGGAGAAACTGCCTTAGCTACAATGCCTTACTGGCTTATATTGCTTCTAGGTATTGGCATACTCACGCTCGCACCAGAACTTGCGTTATTTTTGCCTTCTAGTCTGATGCAGTGATTTATCTTTTTATTGACTGAAGTTGTATTGGAAGTGAATTCATCATTTCGTATCCAGTATCACAAACAAGAAATTGATTCTCAATTATCATAGCCCCTAATCCATCTATATACCAAGGGCATTCAAATGCCATGACCATGCCAGGCTCTAATCTTGTTTCTGCATCTGCTGAGATAAATGGCCACTGCTCACTTCCTAAGCCATTACCAAGCCCATGTCCAAAGTGTCCTCTCGTATAAGAGCTAAAACCGCGGTCTCTTATGGCTGATAGTGCAGCCCAATAAATATCCTTTAGTTGTTTTCCCGGATGCAACTGGCTACATCCTGCTTGGAACCCTGAAAGCAAGGCATCATATATTTCTAATTTTGTATTACTTGGTTCCCCAAATATAAAGGTGCGAGCTCCATCTGAACTATAGCCATCAACAAGGCATCCAACATCAACTTTTATTAAATCCCCCTCTTTCACTCTGGCATTTCCTCCCCACGGATTATCCCCAACCGAAATATATTCCCATGATCCATTCAATGCGGCACTCTTAGAATGGCTGTAAATAGCTTCTTTCCAAATTATTGCCAATTCATCTCTTGAAATACCTTCTTCTATCGCATCTCTAATTGCAATCATTCCACTCTCTGCGATCTCAGAAGCTAGTTTAAGGTGCTCTATCTCTCTTTTATTTTTTACCATTTTGAGCCTCTCAATTGTATTATCCGCCTCTACCAATTCTATTTTTTTAAAAATAGTTCTCATTTCCGGATACTCGGATACAGATATAGCTGAAGCCTCATATCCAATTCGGGAATCAGCTAGACCATGCTCAAAAATTACATCACGTAAATGCTGATAACAGATTTTTGGCTCAAAAGTAGTGGGGCGGTTGAATTCTTCAGGCCTATTCTGATCACCTACAAAAGATGCAATTTGTTCTTTCGCACTTTTACTTTTATCCTCGAATATAAGTTTTGACGTCTCAACCCAAATAGGACTTTCTCTCACATCTTTTATGTGACTAAAGGCCCGGAATTTTTCTGCAAATAAGTCGCTTACAATTGCAGTTTCAGCAATTCTATGGTCCCGCGGAATTAAAACAGCTACAGCGCCCGACCTTCGCCACATTGTTGCAACACCTGCATTTACCCCAGTTGCATAAAAAAAACTTTCAGGCGAAAGGAGTATTAATGCTTCCACTCCTATTTCCAACATTAGTTTCTCTGCTCTGTTTCTATCTAGATTTGCCATAAAAAAATAAAATTACCTCAGATTATTAGCCTAACCACAATTCTAATAAAGTTTAACTTAAATTAGATTTTTTGTTTTCAAATAAGAAAATGCCAGAGAAAATAATTAGCATTGCAGTTAGATGATAAATTCTAAAGGTCTCTTCTAAAATTAAAATAGCCATTAGGGCAGAAAAAATGGGGACTAAGTTTGCGTAAAGACCTGCTGAATTTGGACCAACTAAATCAACTCCCCTCATAAAAAAAATTTGAGATAAAAATGAAGGAATAAGTGCAATATAGAAAACGATATACCATCCATTTTCTGTTGGAAATCTAAAACCACTTACCAAAGATTCTATCACAACCAAAGGAATAGACATTATTAATGCTGCTATTGAAAAGTAACCCATCATTGCCAATCCGGGAATCGGTGGTCTATTCTTTAATCCAAGAGAATAACCAGCATAGAATAAAATTGCTAGTAGGATAAACAAATCGCCAATATTAAAAGTTAAGAGAACTAAATTACCTATCGAACCTTGAGCAGCTACGATTATACACCCTAAAAAGGTCAAAACTAAACCGGTAACCTGCAGCCTATTGACTACAGTGCCAAATAATAAGTAAGAACCGAGTAATATCATTGCAGGCATAATACTCTGAATAATTCCCAAATTAATCGCACTTGTAAAATGAGCTGCTAAATAAAAAAATGCGTTAAATAAACTTAAACCACATCCACCCATCAAAAATACCCATTTTATTTTCTTGTTCATTAAAGGCCATAACGAAATCATAGCGCGCCCATTGATTGACCAAATCAAAACCGCAACAATTGCCCATCTCAAAAAAATAAGCATCATTGGGTTTACTTCTCCAACAGATAGTTTTCCTGCTATTGTATGGCTTCCCCAAGCTAATGTTGCCAGAACAAGCATTGCAGGAGCGCTAGAATAAATATAACGGTAAATCAATTTCATTGCATAAGGGTAAAACACTATTTAAAGAGAAGATAGTAGCATGTAACAAAATGCTGTTTACATCAGAATAATTCGGTTGGAGGTTATACTGATTTTATAGAATACCGCGACCTAAAGGTAATGCTATGAGCGATATGATAGAAAAAAAAACAAACGAGGAACAAAATATCTCAACCGTTAATGCGATTTCGTATTTAGGCAAATTGATGGACGATGCTTTATTGGAGATAAATTTAGAGCATTATATCACAGATGCAAACCCCGCTGCCAAACGACTATTAGGTGACAACTTAATTGGATCGTTTCTAAACAAGCGGATTAATTACAGAGATTTAAAAGATGAACTAAAGACATCTATTAAAGAAAATAAGATTATTGAGTTTACATCGACTCCAACAAACAACAAATACCATCAACTTAGAGGTCGGTTAATGCCGATTAATGCTCAAAAGGTTGCTGTATTATTGATGGATATGACACTGCAGCATAATTTAGAAAAGATGCGCAGAGATTTTATTGCAAATGTAAGTCATGAATTACGTTCGCCACTTACAAGTGTAATTGGTTTTATTGAAACCATTCAAAACACCACAAATATTGATGAGAAAAACCTAAAACGTTTTTTGCAAATAATGGAAGATGAATCCAAAAGGATGTCTCGTTTGATTGATGATTTATTATCTTTATCCAGAGTCGAAGCTGATGAACACATCGCGCCAACCGGAAAAGTTTGCATAAAATCAGTGTTGGAGTCGGTTATATCCACATTCAACGATAGAGCCACAAAATCTGGACATTTGATTGAGCTAATAGACAATCGTAATGATTTATTGGAGCAACCTATTATAAGAGGAGAGGTTGACGAAATTACAGAGGTCTTTCATAACTTATTGGATAATGCTTTGAAATATAGCTTTTTAAAAAGTTCAGTAAAAATCAAAATAACAGATACAATTACCAGAGAGATTATAATAGATATCACAAATAAAGGTGAAGGAATCGAAGAAAAACATATAGAAAGATTAACAGAGCGCTTTTATCGGGTAGATAAGGGGCGCTCCAGACAAATGGGAGGAACTGGACTGGGATTAGCTATAGTAAAACACATAGTTAACAAACATAGGGGTCATTTACATATTACCAGTGAACCTAAAAAACACACGAATTTTCGAGTTGTTATACCAAAAAGTAATTCTCTTCTTTCTAATTTAGAAAACGATAATTAAATAAAAGCAAAATCAATTTTACTTTGATAATATATTTACGTTTTTTTAATACTTTCTTCAAATTAAAAAAGAGGAATGAATAGCTTGAGCAAAATAAAAATTCTTATTGCAGACGACGAACCAAATCAATTAGAGCTCATTAGATTTAATCTGACAAAAGAAAACTTTGAAGTGATTTCAGCCTCGGATGGAGAAGAAGCTTTATGCTTATCTGAAGAGATTTTTCCTGATTTAATTATTCTGGACTGGATGATGCCAAAAATGTCAGGAATAGATGTATGTCGAAAATTGCGTTCCAAGAGTATTTCTAGAGACATACCTATAATTATATTGAGCGCTAGAGGTGAAGAAGGAGACCGCACATTAGGTCTTGAAATAGGAGCAGATGATTACGTAACAAAACCATTTTCTCCAAAGGAGCTTTTGGCAAGAATAAAAGCTATTCTTCGTCGTTCAAGACCGTCACTAGCAAATGATTATATGGAATTTGAAAACTTACGCATTTATCCCTCAACGCAAATAGTAAAATACAATGGAGAAAAAATTGACTTAGGGCCTAAAGAATTTAAGATATTATCTCTTCTTATGGAGCGACCGGAGCAAATTTTTAGCAGAACACAAATACTTGATAAAGTTTGGGGGCATGGAATAGACATTGAACAGCGAACAATCGATGTTCACATAAGACGAATTCGAAAAGCCTTAATGATAAATTCTAATGAATTCAAAAATATTATTCGAACAGTTCGAGGTTCTGGATATGCATTAGGAACAAATAAATTTGGCTTTCATTAATATTTTTTTGTCATAAAACTGTAACAAAATCCTACTATAAATGTCATCGTTTTTAATAATAAAACAACTTATATTAAAACTTTGTCTAAAGGTAAAAAAATGCAACTTGAAAATTCTGGTAGGTATGTTAACGACTTAATAAGATTTAATTTAATTAGTCAGAATGTAAATGTTCTTAGAACTGGTTTTTTACCGGTTATTCTAGCCAGTATTTTTTTATTGTTGGTGGCGTTGTTTGGTGTTTATCATTTTAACGTTCCAAATGAAAACATTCTTATTTTCGTAATAGCAGCGGTGATCGGCGGTTATATGGCTCTTAATATTGGAGCTAACGATGTTGCGAATAATATGGGTCCAGCTGTTGGTGGCAAAGTTATTACTGTAGCGGTAGCCGTAATAATTGCAGCGATTTGTGAGAGTGCAGGTGCGCTTCTTGCGGGAGGTGATGTTGTTCAGACAGTTGCAAAAGGTATAATTAACCCTGAAGATAGTATCCTAATCCATGATTTTAGGATTCTTATGTTGAGTGCTCTTCTCGCGGCTGCTTTATGGGTTAATTTGTCGACCATTTTAAACGCACCGGTATCCACGACACATTCAATCGTAGGAGGTGTTATGGGCGCAGGTATTGCTGCAGCTGGCTTTGGCTTAGTTAATTGGCTTACAATGTCGAAAATAGCTGCAAGTTGGGTAATTTCCCCTGTTTTTGGAGGGATTATCGCTGCATCGATGTTATTTTTTATTCAAACGAAAATTATAAATGTTTTAGATCGAAAAACAGCAGCAAAAAGATGGGTGCCTATTCTTATTGCAATAATGGCAAGTGCGTTCGCGGCCTATATGTCTCTAAAAGGGCTTAAAAAAATCTGGAAGCCATCATCATCCGAGATCATATTATATTCCATAATCGCTTTTTTTGCAGCTTGGCTCATCTCAAGGCCCTTTATTAAAAAAATATCTAGTGGGCTTTCTAATGATAAGAAACAAATATACTCTTTGTTTAATCTCCCATTAATTATAAGTGTTTCATTATTATGTTTTGCTCACGGAGCTAATGACGTAGCAAATGCTGTGGGTCCTTTAGCTGCCATTGTTTCAACATATGAGGCAACAACGGTAGAGGCAAAAGTGGCTATACCGTTCTGGGTTATGTTAATAGGTGCCTTAGGCCTAGCAATAGGGCTTGTTTTATTTGGACCAAAATTGATCAATACTGTGGGAGAAAAGATTACCAAGTTAAATGCACCGCGCGCTTATTGTGTAGCACTTGCCTCGTCAATAACGGTCTTGATTGCAACAACATTAGGCTTACCAGTAAGCTCTACGCACATAGCTATTGGAGCTATTTTCGGCGTTGGGTTTCTTCGGGAATTTTTAGAAAATCCAGATAAAAAACGTTTAAGACCAATTCACAAACTTAATCATTCATCTGCCGAGGCTTTTAAAAATATCAACATACGATTACGTAGAAGGCTTGTACGTAGAAAATTTGTGTTATCAATTGGAGCGGCTTGGGTGATTACAGTGCCAGCCTCTGCTTTTCTTGCTGCTTTTCTTTTTTTTGCTTTGCAATATCTAATATAGAGAATTTAAGCGCTGCAAAATTATTAATGACATTATGAAAGTCAACTTGATCAGTAACTCTCAGTGCATCATTTAATAACGACCAATGACGTTCTCTTTTGTTTTTCTCAGGCCAATTATCAAATTGCTCCGCCACTAAAAAAGGATAATAGGTAACGGCGACATTTTCAATTCTATCTTTTTTAGACTTAGAAATACTGTGTGTCATTGGAAAGTCCTCAAACAACTTACCTTTAATCCCCGCTTCCTCAAATGCTTCGCGCTTACAACCCTGTTTGTGACTCTCTTTGTTATGAAGATTCCCTTTTGGTAATATCCAACGACCCCTTTTTTGAGAAGTTACAAACATGATAGCGATTTTGTCACCGCTAACGTCAAAAGGTATAACGCCAACTTTTCTAGTCATTTTTTTAATTGTTTCTAATTTATCTGTTTTAAATTTTTACTATTCTATAGAAGAAATTTTGTCTTTTCTTGAAAAAATATCTAGTCTAATTTTGATACTCTCTGCAACAATAAAGATGCTCAAAATACTTTTAATCGAACATACCATCACCATTCTTAAAAATATAACGCCTCTTCTCATGTTTGGAAGGAATTTTTCCTTCTAGAGCTTGCCCCATCCAATTGGCAATATAATGAAAGACGCTGTGCCCTGATAGTGCCTCTGGAGTTCGGATAGGGTGAAATTCATCTTCAAACACCCACATCTCTTTTGGAGCATTTAGTTTATTGAAAATCGCGTCCGCGTCCTCTAATGGGCTTAGCGGGTCAAATTCACCAGTTGCCATTAACGTTGGACAAGAGATCTTCTCAACATCTGGTTTGAGACTAAAATCCTGACACATTAAATCAAATTGCTCTTCAGAATTAGTGCCTGCCATTTCCATAAATATCTGTTTGAATCGAATTGGTGCCTCATCAAAGATAGTGAGATTATCCCAAAAATAACATGCCACCGCGCCTGCTAGGGCGGCAAATCTTGGTTCTGCCGCAGCTGCTCTCATCGACCAAAAAGTACCAAAGCTTCTTCCGCATATGCCAATCTTCTTTTCATCTACCGATTTTTGTTTTGCAAGAAATTCATATGCAGCTTTAGCTGCAAAAATATGATTATCATTTGTTACATAAACACCCTTCCTAAGCATTTCACCTTGTCCTGGACCATCAATTGCCAATACATGCATACCTCTCATATGAAATTCGTTTTCTAGAGGGTTTGGATAGTTTTCTTTTGTATTATCCATTCCAGGAATAAAGACTACCGCTGGTGCCTCTACCTCCGTATCAAAAATGTGCCATAATGCTGGTATGGGGCCAATTTCCGAATCAAGATACACTTTTTTAATTTTATAATCTGAAAGTTTATGAAGCTCTTCTGTGCAATTTAGACATTTTTTATATAGCCCCCATCTGTAATCACTTATAATGGGTATTGTAAAATGCTGGGCTTCACGAAACATTTCAGAAGCTTTTCGATATAAAATTCGAGCACTTATTAAATCACCGCTGGACTTAGATAACGAAGCTAATTTCTCGGCCTTTTCTGCTTTCTTAGAGAGATACTTTGCCGCCATTTTTATTGATTTTACCGGAGAGGGAAGTTGGCGACCATCAATCTCGAAATGGATAGCACGGCCTGTTGTTCGCATTAGATAATCATATATCCATTGTTGGCCATCTCGCGCTCTAACAGGTTTTTTTATGCTCATCTATCTCTCAAGAATATAAGATTTAAGTCTTAAATATTAACATTACTAAGATGTCATAAATAGCATTTTCGTGCAAATTCTGTAAAAGCACGTCAAATGGATGTCGAAGATCCATTTATTTTTTTTATTCATGTTTACGAATACATCACAAAAAAACTAAGAACCGTTTCAAATTTATTTATAAATTAGCTATTGGCTGTTCAAACAAAACAACATTTCAGATCCACAACAAGCATATGAGGACCTTCGTCTATAAGAAATAATAATTTGGGAGGCCTATTATATTGAAGCTTATTCTTTTTCGTCTATAGATGGAGGTCTAAAGCGAATAGCTAAACATGCCAATGCTAGAATTAAAATGGCGCCAGCCTCATATAGCAATATGATGGCATCCATCTCTTTACCTTGCAAGATTATCAGCCTTGCAAGTGCAGTCATCGCAATAAAAAGTGGAAGTGTAATAGGAATTTTCTTACTTTTATAAAAGGCTCCAACCATTCCAAGAACCTCAGTATAAAGAAAAAGAAGAAGTAGGTCAGCTAATTGTACTTTTCGAGCATCAAAAATAGCCAGGAGTTCTTGCAAAGTGGCAATAACCGTCAATACTGCCACTACAGTTAAAAGGCTTTTTTCTAAAAATCCAATTACAGATGTACCAATATTATTCATTTAAATAAACTTACACTACGTTTGATTTATTATTAATTTAACTTATTCATGCTCACCATTATTAGAGCGACCGAGCCCCCCAAAATATTGGGGTCGTTTTTTAGCCATGTCAAAGGTAGCAACTGTTATAGCCACCCCTGCAATCAACAGTGAGTGGGCTATAGCGCTTATACCAAAAGCTAGAAAAGAACCTAAGCTACTTGCGAAAATAACGCACCACATCCAGGCCAACAATTGCATGAATAAATGTCTCGTCTGTAGATCCTGTATATTTTTTAATGGATTAATATTATGGTCCATAATCAAGTTCCACATATTAACTATTACTTTACCCATATTTCACTCCCTATGCGACATATTGACCTATTTCTACGCAACAAAAAGCATATTGGATTTTATTTAGACGAATAGCTTTCAAAAACATACTTTTGGAGATAAAACTAACAGACTCTCTTAATGATTTTTAGTGATATTGGGATATAAGGATGTAAAATGGATGAGGTCGACAAAATTGCGTCAAAACATCTAGGAAAAAAATCCAATGGTGGTCTTAATAAAAAATATCAGAGTCAATTTGAAATAGACGAAAACTTACTGGTGTGTATACCCCGAGCACTAAATCGAGAACATGATAAAATTAAAAGTGAAAAACTTCCATTTATTGGATGGGATGTATGGCATGCCTTCGAGTTTTCTTTCTTATTGTCGAACAGCTATCCGGTGACTGGACTTTTAAAAATAATTTATCCGTGTGAGTCGCTAAATATAGTAGAGTCTAAATCACTGAAACTTTTTTTAAACTCCTTCAATTTTGTAAAATTTGAAGGTGACTACAAAGGCGCAACAAAAAAAGCGACTAATAAGGTTACTGAGGTTTTAAGTAACTTATTAAATACACAGGTAAATGCGTCTTTTCATGACAAAAACACACTAGAACCAAAAAACATTTTTGGTGATTTTACCCCTCTTGAAACTTGTATCGATTTCGAGAATGAAGACTTCAATATATTTGAACAAAACCCCTCTCTGCTTGAGATCGCACAAATTACTAGGCCCGGTGATTTCCAAGTGTCCTCAAGAGCTTTACGTTCTAACTGTAGAGTAACAAACCAGCCAGACTGGGGAGATATCTTTATTAAAATTATTGGGGACCAAGTCCCTACAAAAATATCACTTCTTAAGTACATCATATCTATGAGACGAGAAAATCATTTTCATGAAGAGATTTGTGAGCATGTTTTTAAAACATTATTTGATTTACTTCCTCAAAGTAGAATCCTAGTAGCCTGTCTTTATACAAGACGAGGCGGTATAGATATTAATCCAATTCGAATAAGTGATGAAGGGCTGCTAAATGATGCCACATTTTTAAATTCTTTATTGGATCTAGAAACACCTTTCTCCAAAACATTTAGACAATAACAATGTGCATAAATCATACCTTTAAATTTACACACTAATTACGACTATGACCAACCAACCTAACCAACTTATATTTTTACGGAATATTTATTCATTCGATACAGTCACTACCGCCTGATTTCATTTCACCTTTGCGCATTGGCATCTTATCAATAATTTCAAATAGCTTTGTTAAAAGTTGGCCATCTTCACTGTAAGCTTTGATATTCCCATCATACCCAATAAGCCAAATACCAGTTTGAAAATGGACTGAACTTGGCAACTGAAGCACACTTGGGTCATCTGAGAAGAAACTAAGTAGTTTTAAATTTCTATCATCGATATCACACCGATTGTGTTCAAAGAACTGTCTTACGTCTCTCTCTAACGTATTTTCATTTTTCTTAGTCACCACTATGACCAACCGGTTAGTCCAAGCGTATTTGTCTAGAATCATCGAATTTACAGCCAGCGAAACACCAATAAAATATATAAATAAAAAATAAAAACCTAATTTTGTTTTTTTCCATTTAAGTTTTATTTTCATATGGTTAATTTGCCATAAAAAAAAGGACAGCGCAAAGGCGGTCCTTTTTTAGGAGAAAAAATGAATATCCATAGAAAACGACTATTTTATTAAAAGTTTAGTTTTTCCTCTTTTTTATTAATCAAATCTAGTCAGATACTGGCTCGGTCACATCTTGATAGGCAAGAGCATCCTATGCTTCAGAATGTTAGTTTTTTTTTATTTGTAAAAAAACTTAGCATTTTATACGTATCTAAAAATTTCTGTGCAAAGGTATTCTCTGCCACAAATTTACTTTTATCTTCAAAGTCAATAAATCCAAATTTCTGTTTACCAAAATCGTCTACTTTTTGAGTTATTAGCGAAAACTCTACATACTTTTCCAACTTTCCCAAAACAGTTTCAGAAAATAAAAAATATTCAGAAGATTTTATTTTATTTTTTAACATTCGGTGAATGAAAATTAGTGCCTCGCCTGATAACTCCTGATTATTTCTTATTTCTGTTTGGTTAAAGAAGCCTTTGTGAAGAAACATTTTCAACTTAAGATTTTTGGATTGCTGGCATGGGTCACATGGACAGGATTGTACAAATTGCAATGAATTTACCTTGGTATTAAATTTTTCTCTAGTGATTAAAATCCTATCGTAGATATTCTGGATTTGGTTTTCATCATTAATTTCTTCCAGAAAAAAAAGAGCCGCATCACCCTCCAACTTATTAAATTCCATAACCGGTTCAAAATTTTGAATAACTTCTTCCAATAGAGTATTAATCAATTTATCCGCATGGCTATCCCAAAAATCTGCTATTTTATTTCCAATAAGAGGTTTGTTTCTCATCGAATGATTTTTGATAAAGGGTGTGTAGCCGCTTATATCTGCGATTAGTAAAAAACCTGTCTTTTTTTGCATCAACATTCCCTTTTAAAGTCCGGTTTCTCAGATTTAATTAACCTAACACTCATTAATTTGCGCATCGCATAAATCTGCTTTGTTCAACTTCTATAATCATAGAAAACAATTCCTCTATTGTTTCGCATCTTTGGACTGTAATGCGCCATTGCTTTTGGCATAATTTCTTTTGCTATTATATCTTGACAATTTTTGTAGGCCTTTTCATTTTCATATTCAAAAATCCTAGTAATTCTATGATTCTCTTTATTCCAAACTTGAGCGGCCGTAGTTCTTACTAATCCTGCCTTTGATAATTTTTTCATTATATCTTCCGTCCAGACCTTTTCTTCAAAGGTAGCAATCCAATGTTCAAGTTCAACTTTAGTTGCAAAGTCTAATTCCATACAATTCATGAATAGAATTTCTTTGGTCATAGGTTTTACCATTTAATGTTATCTCCAATCAAAAGCGTCATATTCGATATTAATAAAAGCAATGCTATTGGGTAAAAAACTTTCTGCTAGTAGGTAATTACAGAATAAAAATGTAAGTAATGCAATACATAAGAAATAAAAAAGCAAGCGCAAAGCCGTCCTGTTTTTAGAAGAAAAGAACAGCTGTCTTCATTGAGAATTATTCTTTTTTATTTTAAGTTTTTGTCTGTTTGTTGTTCTGATTATATTGCAAACAAATTTTTCTACTTTGGGTTAAATCCCAAGGATTAAAGCAAAGTAGGGTAAAAATCAAAAAATTTCAAAGCCCAGTTGCTTTCCAGCGCTCTAAACTTTTTGTAGATAAAGTCTCGTTAAAATTATAATATTCTTTATACGCTGGAATATTTCCTAACTGCACCCAACTCAATTTATTTTTTATAAAGATGTGCGCTTGAGGTGGAAATTCATCAGCTTGATCCAGAGTAGTAGTTTTAAGAGTAGTAATTTTTCCCTTAACTCGATTGAAGATACTATAAATTTGGTCTGCACAAACCTTACATCTATTTACTTTTTGGCCTCTACCACTTCCAGTTGGACCATCTGTCTCAAATAATTCACCCGTTTCTAACTTAAATTTTATGGTTTCTATAAATGAGTGAACAATAAATGCTGAAGCCGTATACTTACGACATAAGCTGCAATGACATGCTTGAGTAAATATTGGTTTGTCCGAGATTGTATATCTTACCGCTCCACAAGAGCATCCACCCCAAAATAGATTTTTCATCTTTTTTTCCACAACCACCTAAAGCTTGCAATAAATATAGGACAAACTAAGGCCTGTCCCACATAAGTGAAGAATTTATTTATGAAAGATTCAATATTCTCTCTCTAATTTTGGACTTATAGGCTCACCTCTATTAAATCCCAGAGCTGAGTGCTCTCAATACATTCATCATATATTGGCTGCATTAGAGCATTATCGCCAGAAACAAAACTTTTCATGCCATCCTCATCAGTAACAAAAACCTTGAACATCAAAGCACTCTTATCCGGAGTTATAGCCGCAATAGTCTTAGGAGGAATGGCAAATTTTCCCCTCTCAGCCAAACCTTCTTCCGACTGCATAAATGTCATAAATTTTGCGAAATTTTCTTCTCCGTCCTTTAATTTTACTAAAGCCAACATTTCTTTTTCCATCTTTTGCTCCTTATTTTTATTGAAAATTTTTGCATAATCAAATCAAACAAACATCAGAGTGTCAATTCGCAACACAGGAGAACAATGGTCGTTAAAATAAAAAAAGGACAGCACAGAGGCTGTCCAAGTTTAGGGAGAAAATATACGTATTTGTATAAACGACTATTAATTCATAAGTTTAGTTTTTGTCTTCTTATTGTTCTAATTATGTTCAATTAGTGGAACAATATTTTTATAGGGTTAAAAATTTTAAAAAATAAATTACTATTTATTTATTCCTAGCAATTCTTTCCTAAGCTCCGGCCTTGAAGTGGTCTCACCTAGCCAAATATCAATAAATGCTCTCGAAAATTGTTTATCAACAACAGAACAGGTCTCCGTGTTTCCATAAAAAAAGGTTATTATACCCTCTGATTTCCAATGCACATATGGTTTGCTTCCTTCCTGCGCCGATTTGATACAACTATCCAAAAATGAAGCCCACTCAAGTATCGTATTTTCATCAGCAACATTTTGTCTTTCTATTTCTAGCAAAGATCTTTTGATTATCTTCTGTTTGGATAAATTGCGTTTATAGTCAAAGAATAAAATAAGACTGTTTTTTTTGGAGAAAGGTTTTTTACTAGAAAATAGCTGCACATCATAAATATCCCATACAAATACCTTCAAACTACCCTTGCCAATAAATTTATAGGAATTTAGAAAGTTTTCTTCAGTAGACGAATATGCGTTTTGGGAAAAAAAGAGAAAACATAAAGCCGTTATGGCTGTTCTTAAGTACGATTTTCGCATCACTATTGAATCATATCTTGATAATGTATGGTATCAAAACCACTCTCTTTCCATCCTTTAATTCCATTCGAAAGATGGCTAACATTCTTGAATCCTAATTGATTAATTAGCGCATTTCCAAGTACATTAGTTCTGTTTCCTGTTCTACAATACAATACTATCGGTGTTTTTTCTGAAATAGCTACAGAACTAAACTTACTCTGAAATTCGGGGTGAATACTACCATTTTTCTGGAAAGCTGTTATCAATTTAGCCCCATCAATTATACCAGTATCCAACCATTCTTCTGCACGACGAATATCAATTATTATAGCTCCATTTTGTTTGGCTTCAATTAATTGTTTCTCAGTAAGCGTTTTAAGCTGATTATAATTGTTAGCTAGAGAAAGGCTCGAAATAGTTATAACTGCAAAAAGAGCTAAGACAGATACGATTAAAAATCTCATTATGTGGCTCATTGTAGTTATCCCGATTTTTCCTGATGTATTACAGTGCCAGAGTATGCTTTACACACATTTTCTTCATCCAAACGAATACACAGATGTTCTATTAATTCAATCATATTGTGGGGGCCATTAACATAATCCATAAATGTGTCTATGGAGCTCCACTCGTTTACTACAAGCAGTTGGTCTTCTCTTGTATGTACAATACTATAAACATCCAAGCCAACAACGCCATCTGAACGACTTTTCACAATCAGGTCAGTGATCTCGTCGACAGCTCCATCTTTTGGGGTTATAGCGATTACGCTCATCATTTTCATAAATTTATCTCCAATGCTTTACTTACATTTTTTGCTGGGGAAACTCTCATATCATTTGTTTTTATTTAAATTTTTGGGATTTTTCCTCGCCAATTGTCAATCAGACCCAATACAAACAAAAGGTATCTAGTAGCAAAAAATATCGAAAAAAGCATTGCCGCGTCTACAATAATCCATATAAAAAGATTAAAGTTACCATTACCTGTCGCATTAAATATTAACGGCAGGATAAACCTATCAACTATAAACGTCATAAACAGAAATGCCACTAAAATAGGTATCCCATTTCTTAAAATAAAATTTTTATAAAAAAGTTTTCTCATTACACCATCCAAACGCGTTTCTTTGTTATTTTGAAAATAATTGTTATCTTTGTTTTCACAAAAATCTAATAACCAGCAAAAAGATATTAAATTTTGGGAGATTTTTTATGTTTGTAGGATAATAGAATTGGAGTTTTTACTAATTAATTACAATATGTCATGTAATTAATGGCGGAGAGACGGGGATTCGAACCCCGGAGGGGCGTTAACCCCAACACGCTTTCCAGGCGTGCGCCTTAAACCACTCGGCCATCCCTCCATTCTCTTCATAACCAAATCATTAGTTCATATATCACATGTAAATGCATAGCACGATAACTACATGTCTTATGCAACTTATTTTTACACCTAATAGCTCTGACTTCATTTATAATTTAATTATATTTGTAAAACTATTTGCTCACTTATAAACTTCATTTTTGTTGCATACAAATATTAAATTGAACAGTATGAATGTATGATTAGATTTATATTGAACATATTATATATTTTGTTTTTTTTACTATCTTTTTGGTATTTTGTAACAGACAGACTGCAGCAGAAAGAAAGTGCAACTCTATTAGGGGAAACGTGGTTTAATAATGCCCCTACTTCTCTTCAATTAGCCGAGGTTGTAATCGATAGATATATTGATCCGTGTAGTCTTATAAGCTTGCTGGGTTGCCCGTCGTTCTTGTGGCATCCCACAATATCTAGTATTCTTCAATTACCCACCTCTCTCTTTTTCTTCATCTTAGCGGTTTTTATTCTATTGTTAAATCACTGGTTACCGCGCAAACGTGGGCGGAAATCAGGTTATAATTTATGGCGTGACGGCAGCCGCTAGTTGTCTCCCATCTTTAGCGCTTCGAAAAATGCGTTCTGGGGAATATCCACTTTTCCGAATTGGCGCATGCGTTTTTTACCCTCTTTTTGCTTATCCAGCAATTTACGTTTTCGTGAAACATCACCACCATAGCATTTTGCCGTAACGTCTTTTCTGAGGGCAGCTATCGTTTCACGGGCTATCACTTTACCACCTATTGCCGCTTGTAGAGCTACTTTATACATCTGACGTGGGATGAGCTCTTTTAATCTCAAACAGATTGCTCTACCTCTGCTCTCTGCTTGTTCACGATGTACAATCATAGATAATGCATCAACCGAGTCACCATTAACCAGTATTGAAACTTTTACTAAGTCGCCCTCTCTATAATCCGCAATCTGATAATCAAAACTAGCATAACCTCTGGTAATGGATTTCAATTTATCATAAAAATCAAAAACAACCTCATTTAGAGGCAGCCTGTAAACCACCATTGCTCTACTACCAGTGTATGTAAGATCTATTTGCTCACCTCTCCTTTCAGTACATAAAGTCAAAATCTGCCCGAGGTATTCATCTGGTGACATTATTGTAGCCAAAATCCACGGCTCCGAAAGATTATTGATTTTTGTTACTTCTGGCATATCTGCTGGATTATGGAGTTTGGCAACCTTCCCGTCAGTAAGTTCAATCTCATAAACAACAGATGGTGCTGTTGAGATTAATTCTAGTCCAAATTCTCTACTTAAGCGCTCCGTGATTACTTCCATATGAAGTAAACCTAAAAAACCGCAACGGAAACCAAATCCAATTGCAGCAGAAGTTTCGGCCTCAAAAGAAAATGAGCTGTCATTGAGACTTAGCTTCTCAAGTGCTGTTCTTAGTTCCGGAAAATCGGCGCTATCAATTGGAAATAACCCGCAAAATACTACCGGAACAGACGGCTTAAAACCAGGAAGGATTTCAATACAGGGCCTACGGTCCTCTGTGATTGTATCTCCAACCTTGGCGTCAGAAACCGTTTTCACACCTGCATTAATAAACCCAACCTCACCTGGTCCCAATTCATCAATGATAGTAGCTTTTGGGCCAAATATGCCAACCCTTTCAATAGTATGAGTTGCTCCTGTTGCACACATCCTGATTTTCATACCCTTTTTTAATACACCATCACGAACCCGCACCAATGTCATAACTCCAAGATATGCATCATACCAACTATCAACAAGTAATGCTTTTAACGGTGCTTCCCTATTTCCTTCCGGTGGCGGTAAATTACGCACTAGTGCCTCTAACACTTTATCTATGCCAAGGCCTGTCTTTGCAGATATTGAAATTGCATCCTCTGCTGGAAGACCAACGACGTCTTCAATTTGCGCTTTTATTCGTTCTGGTTCCGCTGATGGTAAATCCATTTTGTTCAGAACTACTACAATTTCATGGTCAACCTCGATTGCCTTATATACATTCGCCAATGTTTGTGCCTCGACTCCTTGGCTGGCATCTACAACAAGTAATGAGCCCTCACAGGCGGCAAGTGAGCGCGAGACCTCATAACCAAAATCAACATGGCCTGGCGTATCCATTAAATTTAATTGATACTCGTCTCCATTATTTGCCTTAAAAGAAAGACGAACTGTTTGAGCTTTTATAGTAATGCCTCTCTCTTTTTCAATGTCCATGTTATCCAACACCTGTTCAGACATTTCACGCTCAGTTAGTCCTCCACAAAATTGAATCAACCTATCAGCTAGAGTCGATTTTCCGTGATCAATGTGGGCTACAATAGAAAAATTACGAATATGAGATATGGTACTCATTTTTGAAGTTATTCTCCAATGTCATATTAAATTCTACAAACAAATAAAAAAGAAGATGTTTTTCTGCAATTTGTGAGCTTACACTGGCAAATGCAAGCCCCTTCGATATTTTCTTTCATTATTTGATAAGCATATAAAGCATACCCTGTAAAAATAAATAAAACTAACGTCATCAGCAATGATTTAATTAAAACCATATAAAAATTGGAAAAATTTATGATGAATCTTGACCGATATGTTTAGCATGGTAAAAGATGATCGATATATTATTTTAAAAGAACTGGTCACGATTATGCGCTCCAAAATGCCGGTACATAAATACCAGCCGTTCCCACCAATCAATCTTACAGACAGAAACTGGCCAACAAGTGTTATTTCCAAGGCCCCAATATGGTGTTCCGTGGACCTAAGAGATGGAAATCAATCACTTATCGAGCCCATGGATAGCAGCCGAAAAATGAAAATGTTCCAGACACTTGTCAATATGGGCTTTAAGGAAATTGAAGTGGGGTTTCCATCTGCATCAGAAACAGATTTTAGATTTCTACGCGAATTAATTGAGAATGGCCACATACCTGACGACGTAACAATACAAGTGCTAACTCAGGCACGCGAACATCTAATAGACAAAACTGTTGAATCTCTTGAGGGTGCTAACAAGGCAATTTTACATTTATATAATTCAACCTCAACCTTACAAAGACGTGTCGTTTTCAATTCTGATAGGAAAGGGGTGAAAGAAATTGCAACTGATGGTGCTAAACTTGTTGCTGATAAACTTAGCAATTTAAGTTCAGAGACTAACATTAGATTACAATACTCCCCTGAGAGCTTTACGGGAACCGAGTTAGAATACGCTTTAGAAGTATGTGAAAGTGTGCTCGAAATATGGGAGGCCTCAGAGGAGAATAAGGTTATTATTAATCTTCCTGCAACAGTGGAAATGTCCACGCCGAATATTTATGCAGATCAAATTGAGTGGATGCATCGAAATTTTTTAAGCAGAAATGCTGTGATTTTGTCACTTCACCCGCATAATGATAGAGGCACAGGGATTGCCGCAACAGAGTTCGGTTTGATGGCAGGCGCCGACCGAGTGGAGGGCACACTATTTGGCAATGGTGAACGCACAGGAAACGTAGATATTATTACCCTTGGACTAAATATGATGACCCAGGGAACAGACCCAAAACTTGATATATCTGACATTCAATCACTGGTTGAAGTTGCAGAATTCTGTAATCAAATTCCCGTACACCAACGTCACCCATATGCTGGACAATTAGTACATACTGCTTTCTCGGGCTCTCATCAAGATGCTATACGTAAGGGGATGGAGGCAAACAGCAAATCTAACGAAATATTGTGGCAAGTCCCTTATTTGCCTATTGACCCAGCCGATATTGGGCGTACTTATGAAGCAATTATTCGGGTAAATTCGCAGTCAGGAAAAGCCGGTTCTGCATGGTTATTAGAAACAGAACATCATGTAAGAATACCAAGGGCAATGGAGATAGAATTCAGCCAATTAGTGCAGGCAGAGGCAGATAATAGTGGAGCAGAAATAACGGCTCCTAAAATTTGGGAAATCTATAATAAATTTTATGTTAACGTAAGTAAGCCATTTGAATTAGTGTCATTCCAGTCCTTTCCAGTTTCCCGTTCTTCAGGAACAGAGCAGGTTTCAGCAGCCATAAACTATAAAGGAAAGGAATTCTCTTTCGTGGAAACTGGAAACGGTCCTGTTTCAGCTTTTGTAAATGGTTTTAGAAAAACTTTTGATTTATCATTTAGATTGGCTGATTTTGGACAGAACACACGTTCAAGCACCTCCCAAGCTGAGTCTGCTGCATACGTGGAACTAAAAGTGCCAGACGACAATGGAATATCGGTATTTGGAGCAGGTATTGATACCTCTATTACACAAGCGCCAATAAGAGCACTCATCTCAGCAATTAACAGAATTTAATACCGGATTTTACAATGATTTACCCTGTAAATACTTATTATTACTAAATATGAGATTTTTGTTTGTGGGTTTCAGCTCCTCAATGTTGCTGAACATTGATTTTCAACAGATTTAACAATATCATCACTTATTTTTTGAAGCTCAACTTCTGTAAAAGTAGCATTGTCTGGAGTAAGCTGAACTTTTACTGCAATTGATTTTTTACCATCGGCAATTTCGGCACCCTTGTAAATATCAAAAATACCTACATCAGAAATGTGGTTTTTTGCAGCTACTTTTACGGCTTTTAGGAGCGAAGCAGCCGTAACATTTTGATCTAGAAGAAATGCGAAATCTCTTTCAACAGGCTGAAATGCTGAGAGTTTCAGTAGAGTGCGTGCAACCGTTTTCTTACGCGATAGAGGGACCGCACTAACGTTGCAATCAAATGCTGCAACAGGCACTTTAACGTCAAAATTATCAAGTATTTCTGGATGCAACATCCCAAAGCTGCCAATATCAGCTTTACCCAGCATCATCGTGCCAGATTGCCCTGGATGAAACCAATCTGGACCAGGCACTTTAATTTGAAGTGATTGTTGCGATATAGAGAGAACTTCGCAAATTTGCTCCATTATTTTTTTTGCATCAAAAACATCAACAGCACGCGCATTATTTTGCCAGTCTCCAATATGATAGTCCCCGCTTAAAACCCCTGTGCAAGAGAGCATCTGGTCTGTCTCTTTTGTACCTTTAAACACAGGACCAATCTCAAACAAGCAAATATTCTTAACACCACGATTCATATTTCGAGACAGTGCTTGTAGTAAATTCGGAATAATAGATGGTCGCATACAATCAAGTTCACTACTAATTGGATTTACTACCTTTAGTGCATCCCCTCCTCCATCAAATAATAAAGCATCTGACTGCGCCATAAATGAAAATGTGATTGCCTCCGTGAGACCAGCAGCTACTAGCATACGCCGAAGATAAATTGGCCTCAACTGTTCGTTAGAATAAGCTGGCTGAGCAACTACACTAGTTTTAGGAAGTGGTACCATTGGCAATTTATCATATCCTGCAATTCGGATTATTTCTTCTACTAGATCTGCCTGTCCGTCTACATCATTTCGCCATGCAGGTGGCATTACGTCCCAGCTATCATTTTGTTTCTGCCTAACAATAAAACCTAAATTTTTTAGAATATTGGTCTGTTCTACATTTGGCAATTCAATGCCTGTCATTTTTTTAGTTGATTCAGGATTGAAGGTGATATTGCGCTTCCAATCTACACCCTTCCCCACACTCACCTCATAGCTTATTTCACCACCACATATCTGCTGTACAAATCGTGCAATGTATCCAGATAACAAATCAGGGGACTCACCGTCTAATCCTCGCTCAAAGCGATATCTTGCTTCAGAATGAATATTTAAGCTACGACCAGTAGTAGCAACACTAATAGGGTCAAAAACAGCTATCTCCAAAAAAAGATTATTAGTGGAATCGTTTATTCCTGTTCTCTGTCCTCCCATAATACCCGCGATATCATCAGCACCATCTTCGTCTCCTATGACCAACATATCGGGTGTACATGCATACTCTTTATCATTTAGAGCAACTATTTTTTCTTTATCTTCCGCTCGTCTTATAAAAAGCGTATCACCGCTGATTTTATCGGCATCAAAGGCATGTAATGGTCTACCCAAATCAATCATAATATAATTTGTAATATCTACCAGAGCAGAAATAGGCCGCTGACCAACTGCAATTAGCCTTTTTGCCATCCAAGCTGGACAATTTCTATTAGAAACGTTCCTAAAATATCTACCCGTTACTCTTGGGACAATTGCCTCACAATCTTTGGCTAAATGCCAATTAATTGGACTTTTAAACACGCCTTTACACTCTGTTGTATCCAAAGGCCTCAATTTACCAATGTTCGCTGCAGATAAATCACGGGCTATTCCCCTAACTCCTAAGCAATCTCCCCTATTAGGTGTTATTGCTATCTCAATTATTGGATCATTTAATTGTGCATATTCTATATAAGGAGTGCCTATTACTGCATCCTCTGCCAATTCAATTATACCATCGCTGTCTCCATCCAAAGCGAGCTCTGAAAAGGCACATAACATTCCGTTCGATTCCTGACCTCGTATGATACTTTTCTTTATAACTATATCAATACCTGGAACATATGTGCCAACTGGAGCTAAAACTGTTTTTAAGCCAATACGGGCGTTTGGAGCACCACAAATGATCTGCAGAAGATTGCCATTTTCATCTACTGTACAAACCTGAAGTCTATCCGCTTCTGGATGAGGCTTTACATCTTTAATTTCAACTATTTTAAAATTAGACAGATTTTGCCTCGGGTCGCTCACACTCTCTACTTCGTGACCTAATTTTATTAAACCCTCACAAATTTCGTTCAGCGAACAATTCGTATCCAAATGGTCACCTAACCAGTTAAGGGTGAATTTCATTAGACAACTTCCCTTACACTAAACCTGTATGTAAACCTACAACATCATGCGGCATAAATCCATAATGGTGCAACCAACGCAAATCTGTATCATAAAAGGTGCGCAAATCAGGAATGCCATATTTCAACATCGCAAGACGCTCAACACCCATCCCAAATGCAAAACCCTGCGTAGTTGCTGGATCATATCCACAATTCTCAAGCACACGCGGATTTACCATCCCGCTTCCAAGAATTTCCAACCAATCTTCACCGGCGCCAATCTTCAAGCCACCACCATCTCTATTGCAGCCAATATCTACCTCTGCGGAAGGCTCTGTAAAAGGGAAATAGCTTGGCCGAAATCGAACCGGCAATTCATCTAACCCAAAGAAAGTACGACAGAAATCAATTAATGTTGCCTTCAGATGTCCCATATGTATATTAGGCCCTATTACCAATCCTTCGCATTGATGGAACATTGGCGAATGCGTTGCATCGTGGTCTGAACGGTAAGTTCTTCCAGGAACAATAATTCTAATAGGCGGTGAGGTAGAGCGCATGGTTCTAATCTGTACAGGTGATGTATGTGTTCTAAGGACAGGTCGTTCGCCGTACTCATCAGGCTGCAAATAAAAGGTGTCGTGTTCTTGCCTTGCAGGATGTTCAGGAGGAATATTTAGCGCAGTAAAATTATTTTCATCTGTCTCTATTTCAGGACCCTCTGCTATTACAAAACCCATATCAGAGAAAATAGCAGATATCTCCTCCATTGTTCTTGAGATGGGGTGCATTTTTGCCTGAACCGAGGGTCTTGAAGGCAACGAAACATCAATCTTTTCAGTGTTTAATTTTTCCTGTAAAGCTTGTCTTGCTAGGACTATTTGTCTTTCAGATAACGCAGAAATTAATTCTTGTTTTATAGAATTTATTAACTGGCCCGCCTCTTTTCGTTCATCAGAATTCATTTGACCAAGTTTGCTGAGCTCTGCGGATACTGCTCCCTTCTTGCCGAGTGCAGCTACCTTAACCTCGTTAAGATATGCCAAGTCGCGCGCCGCTTTGATATCCTTTAGAAACTTTTCCCGTAGGTGGTCTATATCTGCCATTTTAATATCAGAGGTCAATCTTACTAGCTTGCAGCTTTCTGAGATTCTTCAACGAGTTTTGCAAAAGCTGCAGGCTCGTGAACAGCTAAATCAGCGAGCATTTTACGGTCTACCTCAATTCCTGACTTTATTAAACCGCCCATAAATGTTGAATAAGTAATGCCGTTAAGACGCGCTGCTGCGTTTATTCTTTGAATCCATAATGCCCTAAATTCTCGCTTTCGTACGCGTCTGTCACGGTATGCATATTGCCTTGCTTTATCAACGGCTTGTTTTGCAACTTTAAATGTATTTTTACGGCGGCCATAGTATCCCTTGGCAGCCTTTATCACTTTACGGTGGCGAGCGTGTGTTGTCGTACCCCTGCTTACTCGAGCCATAATACTTCTCCTTTTTTTCTAAATTAGGCGTAGGGAAGAAAACCTTTAACTATCTTCGCATCGGATGGATTTAGAATCATAGTTCCACGGGCTTGTCTTTTCATTTTTTGGGAACGTCTACGCAAATTATGGCTTAGGAAAGCTGCGGAGCCACGAACTTTTCCTTTGGCGGTTAGAGAGAAACGCTTTTTAGCGCCACTCTTTGTTTTTAGTTTGGGCATTTTATCCTCATTTCATAAAATTTTAGTTTGAATTTGCCGGCAAGGCATGCCCTTTCATAGCCTGTGCACGACACATATATCGGCGTTGTATACTAGCTACAAGTAATAAAATCAATAATAATTTGAATACTCGAAACAGACGGTTTGAGTACATATTTAATAAACTTTTGCCGAAGTAATTAATCATGCCTCTAGTAATTTTAACACTTTACTTAGGGGCAAGCACCATAGTCATTTGTCGGCCTTCCATTTTTGGCATAGACTCGATTTTTGCAAATTCATCTATATCTTCTTGAACGCGTGATAACAAATCAGAGCCAAGTTCGACGTGCGCCATTTCACGGCCCCTAAATCTCAAAGTGATTTTTACCTTATCACCGCCATCGAGAAATTTTCGCACAGCTTTCATTTTTACGTGATAATCATGCTGATCAATATTTGGTCTCAGCTTAATTTCTTTAACTTCTATAATTTTTTGTTTTTTTCGAGCCTCGTTAGCCCTTTTTTGAGCCTGATATTTGTGTTTACCGTAATCTAAAATTTTACATACTGGTGGCTCTGCATTTGGTTGAAGTTCTACTAAGTCAAGCCCTAGTTCTTCTGCTTTATTCATTGCTTCATCTATGGATAAAATCCCAAGTTGTTCTCCATCAGGATCGATGCATCTAACGGATTTTGAATTAATCATTTCATTTACCCTTGGACCATCTGAAGAGGATGGTGTCTCTTGTCTTGGACGTACTATTTAATTCTCCATAATAGTTTACGATTACTAACTACCTGATTAATATTATATCATTATTTAGGCTTATTTGTTAGTCATAAGTTGAAAAGTGGTAGATTGCAAGTAAGCTATATTTGTTATTTTTTATTTTTTGCCAAATCAGGAGGCATACATTCTGATTGTAGAAATGAATTTATGTTACTTAAAGTCATCACCTCTTGATTTTGAGAGCCTAACTTTCTTAATGCAACTGTTCTACTTTCTTCTTCCCGACCACCAACTGCTAAAATAAAAGGTACTTTTGCAGTACTGTGTTCCCTTATTTTAAAACCAATTTTTTCATTTCTTATATCAATTTGAACTCTAATTCCAGAAGTTTTTAATTCCCCGTAAACCAGTTTTGCATAATTATTAGAGGACTCAGAAATTGGTGCGATAACCACTTGAACAGGCGATAGCCAAGGAGGCATTTTACCAGAATATTGTTCGATTAATATACCTATCCATCTTTCTAAAGAGCCTAAAATTGCGCGATGTAACATCACAGGACGTTTCCGTTGACCATCTTCATCAACATATTCAGCACCAAGTCGCTCTGGCAAAATAAAATCTACCTGCAACGTCCCACATTGCCAGTCACGTCCAATTGCATCTGTCAAAACAAATTCTAGCTTAGGTCCGTAAAACGCGCCTTCACCTGGATTAAAAGATGTTTCAATTCCTGCTGCTCTAGTGGCAGATGTAAGAGCCTGCTCCGCTTTATCCCAAGTCTCATTATCGCCCGCACGTACTTCAGGCCGGTCAGAAAATTTTACTCTCACATCTGAAAAACCAAAGTCTTCGTAGATATCTTTCAACAAATTGCAAAATGCAACAGACTCTGAATTGATTTGCTCTTCTGTGCAAAAAATATGCGCATCATCTTGTGTAAAGGCCCGTACCCTCATGATCCCATGCAACGCACCAGAAGGCTCGTTTCTATGACAGGAGCCGAATTCTGCCATACGTAGAGGCAAATCACGATATGATTTAACGCCCTGTCGATAGATTTGCACATGACCAGGGCAATTCATTGGTTTTAGTGCTAATGTTTTGTTATCTTGCGTATTTGCTGTGAACATGTTGTCGCCAAATTTTTCCCAGTGCCCGGATGCCTCCCACAAACTCCTGTCAATCATTTGTGGAGTCTTGACTTCTTGATAATGCTCATTGGCAAGACGCCTCCTAACATAGTTCTCAATCTCTCGATAGAGCGTCCAGCCATTTGGATGCCAAAAAATTGCACCCGTTGCTTCTTCCTGCAGATGAAATAAATTTAATGCTTTACCTAATTTTCTATGGTCTCTTTTTTCAGCCTCCTCCAGCATGTTCAAATGATTTTGTAGATCAACTTCAGTTAGGAAAGCTGTCCCATAAATTCTTTGAAGCATTTGATTGTTCGAGTCTCCGCGCCAATAGGCACCAGCAACCTTCATAAGCTTGAAAGCGTGACCCACTTTTTTTGTGGACACCATATGCGGACCTCGACATAAATCAATAAAATCACCTTGCTGATAATAGCTTACAATTTCACTAACTGGAATTGCCTTAACCAACTCGATTTTATATGGTTCATTTCGCTCTTCGTAGAACTGTATTGCTTCATCTCTACTCCACTCTCCTCGAATTATCTGCTCATCCCGGTCTACAATCTCATGCATCCTTTTCTCTATAATGTCTAAATCCTCTAA
Organism: uncultured SAR116 cluster alpha proteobacterium; assembly: GCA_902625725.1. Classification (GTDB taxonomy): domain Bacteria; phylum Pseudomonadota; class Alphaproteobacteria; order Puniceispirillales; family Puniceispirillaceae; genus UBA5951. The sequence continues at coordinate 112,834 of CACOCY010000003.1, forward strand.
ACCAAAGGGTTTCTGTCTATGAAAATCATAATAAAAACCATTTTCGATAGCAGGACCAATCGTTACCTGAGTTTCTGGGAAAAGTTCTAAAACAGCTTCTGCTAAAATATGCGCACAATCATGCCTTATTAATTCTAAGCAATAATCATCTTTCTTTGTAACTAAGCGAATGTCGCTATCTTCATTAATTTCTCTGTTCAAATCCCAGTGATTTCCATTAACAACAGCTGCAAGTGCTGCCTTTTCAAGACCAGGACCTATATCTGCTGCTATTTTAGCCGCTGTTACCGGGCCATCATAGTGCCGCTCGGACCCATCTGGGAGAGCAATTTTCGGCATAAATTTTTTCCTCATTTAAAATATTAAATACTTTTCAGAAACTAACTTTTTCACTTTCCTAAAACAAGTGGAGAAAAACCCTTTTTAAGAAGAAGCCTCTTATATATTTCCACTGTTAATTTTGTCATCTTTCTGATACCAAACTTTCGTTTAACAAGAGATTGGGCCGCATTTGATAACCTGTCTCTATCAACTCTAGATATTTTCAGAGCTGTTTCTAACGATTGAGCAAGGCTTTTAACATCATTTGGCTTTGCAAGCCACCCAGTCTTTCCGTTTACAATAGTCTCTCTAGCCCCTCCGTGATCAAATGCTACAACTGGCCTTCCCATTGCTTGCGCCTCTATCGCAATCCTTCCAAAAGGTTCTGGATTTACAGAGGGCATAACAACGACGTCAGCCAACATTAAAGCAGCTGGCATATCTCGCGTTGAAGTAACAATGCGTACATTTGCTCCAAGGCCTAATTCAACTGCTTTTTTCTCCAAGGTTTCAACAAATCTGATGTTTGAGTCGCCCGCTCCCAATAACACAACTGTCACATCCAGATACTCCAATTTAGAGAGTGCCTGCAATAGTATGATATGTCCTTTCCAACTTGTGGGTCGAGCAGGCAGCATTACAACAGGTAAGTTATCTGGTAAGCCTATTCTTTCTGCCTCATTAATAATGCGTTGTTGAGTGACATTACGTGGATTGAAAAGTGAGAGATCAACTCCTCTATGAATCACACTCAAAGATAAATTCTCTAATAATTTAGGAAATTGGCGTTCGATTACAGATTTTGTGAATTCTGAAATTGCAATTACTTCGTCGGCCTTTAGCATTTGCTTGTTATATTCTCGTTTAAACAGATTGGTTGCCTCAAATTTGCCGTGAATAGTAGAAACTGTCGGTATAGACAATTTCTTTGCTATTGGTAGACTAATCCAAGCCGGAGCTCTTGAGCGGACATGCACTATATCTATATTTTCGTCTAACAAAATCTTGCGTAGCTTGCCTTTCGTAAATACCCAAGAGAGGGGATTCTTTTGGTTTACAGGCAAGCTAATATGTTTTGCCCCCACTCTTTTCAACTGGGATTCCAGTATACCACCTGAACTGATAATAATAGGTTTCCAACCGCAGTCACTTATTGCCTGAGCGGTTTCAATTGTTCCTCTTTCAACACCACCGTTATGGAGTGCTGGAATTATTTGCGCAATTACAGGTCTAACCAAATTTGTTTTTTGTGCCATATTGAGATAAGTTTCTTTATAAAGCTAAAAAAGAGACAATTGCTAAAATATTTTTAAGGTTAGTAAATGATTTAAGCAATACGTATACCAAAGAAAGTGCTAATTTTCGAATTAATATATACGACCTAGGAACAACTCTAATCTTATGCAAACAAATAGTTCCAAAAATGTAAACTTTTTGCCAACTAAACGAGGCTATAAAATTGCATATCAACATTATAGGTCCAAACAGTCCCAGAACAATAAAAGTGGAATATTATTTATTCATGGACATGGCTCTGACATGTTCGGGAGTAAAGCAAAAGCAATAATGGATTGGGCAATTAATAGGGATATCGATTTTACTAGATTCGAGTTATTTGGGCATGGTCTAACTGGCGGAGATATAATGACCGCTACTATAGGTCAGTGGATACAAGATTCTTGCGATATTTTTGATCATGTTGCAGAGAAAAGTCAAATAATAGTTGGTTCATCGCTTGGCGGGTGGATTATGTTGTCTCTCTGCAAATATCGAACCGAGAAAATAGATAGCTTAGTAGGAATTGCAGCGGCACCAGATTTCACAAGAAGTTTAATATGGCAAACCTTGGACAAATCAAAGCAAGAAGAATTTCGTGCACAAGGTTATTTAAGATTCTCTGACCCCAACTGTGGACCAGATGTAATCTACCCTTACCAACTAGTAGAGGAAGCAGAAAATCATCTCGTTTTGGAGGGTCCGATTGAATTTTATGGAAGGGTGATTTTACATCATGGTTTATGCGACACAGAAGTCCCGTGGCAAACATCAATGAAAATAGCAGAACAAATACAGTCCGACAAAGTTGAAATACACCTGAATAAATCAGCCAACCATCGGTATTCTGAGGAAGAACAAATAAACGCTCTTATTCAAAGTCTTGAAAAACTTACTTCCACTGAATAAAAACGTCAGAGATCTCTAAGAATGGGGCTCTAAAAGTCTAATACAGCATAATGAGAAGACGGCACAACACCAGTCAATTGGTCGCTTAAAAGAGCCCGGAAACAAGGACGTGATTTAATCTTCATATACCATGATGCTGCCGCAGGATATTTATCCCATTGAACATCACCGAAATAGTCTAAAACAGAGATCTGCGCTGCAGCAGAAAAGTCAGCAAGTGTTAACTGTGACCCAACAAGCCAACTATTTTGCTCTGTTAACCAGTTGAGATATCCAAGATGCACTTGTGCATTAGCAAGTGCTGTTCGAATATTTACAGAAGAAACGCCTAAACGACTTTCAAACCGCTTTATTACTCTTTCATATATCAGAGGCAGGCCTACTTCATAATAGAATTTATCTTCAAACCAGTCCAACAAACGTCTTATTTCCGCACGTTGTACGCTTGAGCCAGAGAGCAGTCTAGAGTCAGCCCTCGTTTCTTCGATCCATTCACTAATTGCTCGTGAACCACATATAATCACTTTGTCATCATACTGAAATACGGGTAAAGAACCTGCAGGATTAATCGCTAAAAATTCTTCATCTCGTTGCCACGGAAGACGTTGAACTAATTCAAATTCACATTTGTATTCAGCAAGCTGAAGGCGGATAAACCTACTTGCCGGTGACAAAGGGAAATGATGTAATAGAGAGTTATAGCTCATCTAATAAATCTGTAAAATTTGAATTTAAGATACAATATAATTTCATTAAATATCTGACAAGATGGTTAATGGTTTGTTAGTGAGTTTTTCTAAATCCAAATCTCCTAAACCGATATATTGTAGTCTTTGTCTTTCAATAGGGCCTGGCCAGAGTAAATTATCCGGAACAGGCTTAAACCCAAATTTAGGATAATAATCGGGCTCACCAGAAACCAGACAAAAATTCCAACCACTATTTTTGATCATCTTCAAAGAGGAGTTTATTAATAGTGAACCAATACCCTTTCCTTTTAAGTGATCTTTTACTACCAAAGGACCCAAGAGAAGTGAATTATATTCAGCAATCTTTATTGGCCAATATTGCAAGCTTGCAACTATTTCTCCATGATGTGAGTAAAAAGTATCTGAAACTATCAATCCTAATTTTTCTATGGGTTTTGATTTTCGAAATTTCCAGACCGACCGAACTGAATAGTCATGTCCAAATTCCTCTATTATCATTTGATGCACAGATTGTTTATCTTTGGGGAAATAAGACCTTAATTTGTAACGATCTGACATAATTGTTGTAACTTTTTCATTCCTAGGTTCGTTCTTATGATTAAAGACGAATTAGAACTTTTCCTTTGGCAAAATTTTTCTCATCTTACTATTTTATTGAGTTATGGATTTCTACAGAACTTAAAAATCGCAATAAAAGAAAAAACTTAATATAAATTATTTAAATTATTTTATTGAAACTATAGAAAGATAATGAGTTATGTTCAAGAATTTCAATAAAAGCAGGACTTTGTTTGAAGTTTATGTTTTAAAAAGCCCTAATATAATGACTTCGAAACAAAAAAACCAAAAATTTACTTGTAATAGGTATTATTGATGGATTTTCAATTAGATGAATTTTTACAAATTAGCATAATAGCCATCATTCAAGGCTTTACTGAATTTTTACCTATTTCTTCTTCCGGCCATTTGATTTTGATTTCAGAGATTGGTGATTTTAGTAAAAAGGGTATTGAAATCGAAGTTGCTGCACATATTGGTTCCTTGTTTGCTGTGATTTTTTACTTTAGAAGGATAGTTTTAAGACTGTCTAAAACAATGCTATCTAACTTTGCCAATTCGCTAGGAAATAATTTCAAAGAGATTGAAGACAAGAAAAAATACGAAGATGTGAAACTTGTTAGGTGCTTAATCGTTGGATGTCTCCCCATATTAGTAATCGGGTTTTTAATTGTACAAACAAATATTTCAATACTTCGTTTATTGATTACGATTGGAATTGGTAATTTATTGTTTGCATTGATTTTATTTCACGCAGATAGGGTTGGTGGTTCTTCCAAAACTCTCTCTAGCATAAACGTTAAAGATGCCTTAATTATTGGCTTTTTTCAGATATTTGCATTAATTCCTGGTTCTTCTCGAAGTGGTGTCACTATATCTATGGCAAGATACCTAGGTTATAACAGGACAAGCGCAACTAAGTATTCTATGCTCTCTGGTATCCCAGTAATAATCTCAGCTGGGGTTTTACAAGTTGTTAAAATCGTTTTATCAGATGTAACTTATAACATTGCGCCGATCATACTTGTTTGCGTTCTTTCGTTTTTTGTGGCCCTGAGTTCAGTTCACTTTTTATTATTATGGGTTGGAAAAACCGATTTCAAAGTTTTCGTGATATATCGGCTAATTTTAGGAATATTTCTAATAGGTTTGGCCACACTATGATATGCTGGTTTTTACTCAATTAATTTTAATGTTAAAAGATATTTGTGTCACACCACCAGAAATTAGTAAACGTCCCGTAAATACCTCTTCTCTTTCTTTAGCGAATTTACATAATCGGTTGTCTGGTCATCTGTAAAGCTACCTTGATGCTTGATTACCTCAAAAAGTGCTTTATCAACATCCTTGGCCATTTTGGAGGCGTCACCGCACACATAGAAATGACCACCCTCTTCCAAACACTTAAAAAGTGGGTAACTATTTTCCAACATTCTGTTTTGGACGTAAATCTTTTCCTTCTGGTCTCGAGAGAATGCTAAGTCAAGACGAGTCAAAAGACCGGTATCACTCATTTGGCCAAGTTCTTGCTCATAAAGGAAGTCGTATTTTCTATGCTGATCGCCAAAGAATAGCCAATTCATTCCCTTCGCACCACGTTCTTCTCTTTCTTGCAAAAAAGCTCTAAAGGGAGCAATTCCTGTTCCGGGACCAACCATAACCATGGGCACATCGTCATCCTCCGGCACTCGGAAATTTTTATTTGGCAATAGGAAAACGCCATTGGTTGTCTCACCAGAGTTCTGATCAGCAAGAAAGGTAGAGGCAACACCATTATGTATTCTATCGTCATATGTCCATCTTACTGCTGCTACAGTTAGATGGATCTCGTCCGGGAAGGATTTGAAGCTAGAGGAAATAGAATAAGCTCTGTGTTGCAACGGCCTTAGGAGTTTAACAAATTGTTCAGGTGAAAAATGAAAATCCTTCAATAACTTTAATAAGTCTAACGTATCCAATCCCCAAAGGAAAGTGTCTAGCGTCTCTTTATTTGCAATAGCGGAACTCAAACTAGCGTTTGACGCATTTCTCTCTACCTCATAAATCAACTCCTTAGAGGGAGTCATTATTTCATATTTTGTGCTCAAAAGACCTGTCAAGCTATCATCGCTGCCTTCCAGAGCATAGTCTTGATTTACTCCAAGAATTTTTATGATTTCTTCGACAAGATAAGGTGAATTAACCGGCATAATACCTAGTGAATCACCAGCATCATACGTGATCCCACTATTCGCTATATTTACGCCAATATGTCTGATTTCTTTAGCCGAGCCCGGGACAGATAAAAGTCGATTCTCCTTTAAATAGGTTTGATATGGATTTTTTCTGTTCCAACTAGGTGGTGCCTTAACAATATTTTCTTTATCATTTGAGCAAGTATTGATTTTAGAAGTTTCATTTAAAGAGCTCCCCATATTTGGTATTGCCAAATCCAACCACCTAGCAGCAGGCTCTTCAAAATCTACATCACAATCTATCCTACTACTGGTTCTCGTAGCACCTAATTGTTCAAGCCTTGTATCTATCAATTTTCCAGCTTGGCAAAATTCATCGTAACTAGTGTCACCTAATGCCAAAACACCGAAAGAAAGACTCTCCAATCTGGGTGCCGACTCCGATACTAATGAATCCCAAAATATTCCGGCATTATCGGGCATTTCGCCTTCTCCATAAGTTGACACAATTATAATAGCATTTTCAATATTTGCTAAATATTCCATATCGATGGAATCTAATTCACGTATATTCGCCAAATATCCTCTTGTCTTAGCTAAAGTAGCCGCATCATTTGCAAGCCCCTCAGCATTTCCGGTTTGCGTTCCAAATAAGATTTCGATAGTTTTCAAATTGTCAGCGCTATTCCCGCTTTCATTTTGAGAATTGGTCCAATCGCTGGACCGGAGCCCAGCTACAAAACCGTCTAACCAAGCTCTCTGATTTTCGTTAAACGGAGCGTCAGTGGGTATATTTAGAGATTTCATTACTTTTGTCCATAAAAATTGTTTGAGTAAGTTCCACCAAAGTTGACTTAGCAAATAATTCATCAAAGCTTGGTATAGAACCTAACGCGTTTATATTTTTTTGATTTTGATAAATAATCCAAGAATACGTCGCTGGACTTTCCATGCTAATAACATTTCTCAATGCTAAAGCTTGTTTAAAATCTGTTAATCTTTTGTTAGCCACAAGAATAGCAATTTCTTCATCTGTGTAACCTGCTAACGCCTCCTTTGCATACTTAGACAACTCTGTCATAAGACTAAAATCTTCTGTCATTATAAGATTTTTTGTAAGCTGATCACTGATATTTCCATTCCAAATATTTTTTGATTTTTTTAATATAATTTTCTGAGCTATATCCAACACTGTATAGGAGTTTAACAGCTCTGCCATGGATTTTTTACTTTCTTTGGTTTCAGTAGGGATAACGCCATCATTAACCGGAGAATTGAGTTTCCAGGCAGATTTTATCTTTTTCACCTGATGATTGGCAAGGGCAATGGCTAATTCCTCCGTTATCTCTTTTCTCGATTTCGAAGATAATATCTCTTCATAATCTTGATACTGTAGAAGAGCTTTTGGCATTACCCACCATATTTTCTGTTTTATTTTGTCCCAATTTTGTATTAGTTTTTTCGCTTTGGAAGATTTAGTTTCTAAATAATGCCATTCAAGCATTTGTTTAACAGCGTGTTCATGCACTGCCTCTGAAAGTTCTCCCTTACCAATTTTTCCTAAAATTACGGAATCGTGACTAACAAATTGCTCAAATATGTTTTCTGGATCATATTGATATGCAAAGCCGCCTGACATTCCGTTACCAAAACCCTTCGAAAATCCTCCAATATTCAAAATTGCGCCGTTGGTCATATACTCCGCACAAAACTCACCAACTCCTTCAACGACCGCTGTAGCACCTGAATTTCGAACTGCAAATCTGTCACCAGCTTGCCCCTCAATGAAAGTTTTTCCACCAGACGCACCAAATAAGGTGAAGTTTCCAACAAGAACATTGTGTCCATAATACTCACCACCACCTAGAGGCGATTTTACTACAATTTTTCCACCACACGCCCCTTTACCTACACCGTCATTACATGTTCCTGTGTGCTCAAAAACCATACCATCATTACAAAAAGCTCCAAAGCTCTGGCCAGCAGAACCCTGTGTCGCTATTTTTACGCTTTCATAATCTAAAAAACGACGTCCACGATTGTCGGTTACAATGCTTTTAGATTTAACTTTTCCCCCGTAGTTCAGCATACGTTCTATGTCGATTGATAATTGTCCGCCAACGGATTTATTTCGATTATTAAGGGAAGTGTTCGGCCTCAATGTAATTTCGGTTTCGTCAGAACAAAGAAAATTCTCAACCTGTCCAAGTAAAAAATCATCAACCGAATAATCACGTGGTATATATTTAGGTTTGTTAACTTTTTCTGCTTCAACTCTAGTTAACATCTCTCTGAGATTTAAATGACCGATGGAAGCTGGGTGATCTAAAAGATGCAAAAGATCAGACCTACCCCTTGCTTCTTCTAAGTTCTTAAAACCAAGCATAGCAAGAATCTCCCTTGTCTCGTGAGCAATGTTAAGAAGATACTGCGCTAATGCTCTTGGGTCTCCACTAAAGGTTTCCGCGTTTGTTGTTAACCCAGCTGGACATTTAATATTACAATTCTTTGCCATGACACATTTAAGCATCATGAGCGCTGTTGTCCCAAATTCAAAACTGTCCGCGCCTAAGAGAGATGCCTTAATTATATCTAATCCGGTTTGCATGGCACCAGAACTTCGCAGAACAACTTTCTCGCGAAGCCCATTTTGGCTTAAAGCTTGATGAACTTCCGCAATTCCGATTTCCGCTGCTCTTCCAGTATATTTCAAAGATGTAACAGCAGCGGCCCCAGTTCCCCCCGTATTACCTGCAACATTAATCACATCAGCTCCGGCTTTAGCGACGCCCACTGCGATAGTTCCTATCCCCTCGGAACTTACCAACTTTACTATAACTCGAACACGAGCGGCCTTCGCGTCATGAATCAATTGAGCTAAGTCTTCTATTGAGTAAGTATCATGATGAGGAGGAGGAGAAATAAGCTCCACTCCTGGCGTGCCTCCTCTAGCAGCAGCGATTTCTACCGTTACTTTTGCAGCGGGTAGTTGTCCACCTTCACCAGGTTTTGCTCCCTGCCCAATCTTTATTTCAATTTCCTCAAGTTTAGGGTCTGCTAAATATCCAGCCCAAACGCCAAACCTCCCTGAAGCAAACTGCTTAATTCTACTAGCACGAATTGTTCCATAACGGCTAATGTGTTCCCCACCTTCACCAGAGTTTGACATCCCACCTACCATATTTGTGCCATGAGCGACAGCTTCGTGAGCTGAAGCTACGAGGGCCCCGTGAGACATTGCCCCTGACGCAATCTTTTTGGTTATTTCTGAAGCAGGTTGAACCGTATCAATCTCAATAGATGGTGGCGCTTCGCGAAGTCTTTCCAAATAATCTTTGGCGGATCCGGCAGCCGTCACATTTAATAAGCAACTAGAAACAAAGTGACCCTTAATATCTCCCTCAAAACGGTCAATCAAGGTTTGCGCTAGTATGTCCAATCTCCCTAAATTATTGGCCAAAGGACCTGTTAAATTTAGATTAAAATTTTCCTCAGATAACTTAACACAAGTTAAACCCCGTATAACAAAATCATTGTTACCCGCTCGATTAAAAAGCATCATTTCGCGTTTAATATCCTCGTATGTAGTCATGTAAGTGATATCAGCTGGCAGTGATAAAATATCCCGCAAAGCAGCAGGCCTATTCATTCTTTCTTCAAAAATATCAAGTGAGAACTTTCTGTATGCAGAGGTGATTTCAAAATTATCAATCACCTCTTCATCGAGCTCTTCAAAACTGGTATTAACATATCCATTTTCATCAATATCGAAAGCATCTTTCATCTGGTTAAGCGTCATAACACTGAACGGGTTTACCTCACCATCCAGAATATTATTTTGTTTATCAGAAAATTTTATTTCCTCTTCCGTTAAATCTACGAAGCCTCGAACTGCAGCTGTCCCAAAAGAATGACCGGCGCCCTCTGACCTCTCTTTGAATAATCCAAGAATAGGTATGTCATTAGATTTTTGTATTTTCTTCGAATATGAGTGCCAATCGGCAGCTGATTGCGAAATAGTCCGAAAGCGCACACCTCCCACAGGTGTTTTCATATTTGGGAGTATGCGAGAGAGAACTGGATCATTAGTGTCAAGAAAATTTGGTTCAAAAAATTCTCCTCCTATGTAACTCTCCACTGTACAAAGACCTACCTTACCCATAGTTTTCATTAACGCTTTTTCACCGGCCTTTCGAAAACGCTGAAAAGCTTCAGTGGCCTTTTCATCTCCAAACAACTCTTCTGCTCTCAATCTTACAGAGATCGGATAAACAGCTGACGCCCCAAAACCTAACGCACATGCTATGTGATGTGATGACACGATTTGGCCGCTCTCCGCTATGACCGAGACCTTAAGCCTTAGTCCATCTCCAATTAACTTTTGATTAATTGCCGATATTGCTAAAACAAATGGAATCGATGCAAACTTCTTTGACATACCTCTATCTGATAGTATGGCTATACCGCCCTTTTTTTGAGCGAAATTAGCGACATTCTCGCAAACATTTTCAATGGCTCTGAGCAAATTATTTTCGTTAATTTCACCATTATCAGGATCTGGTTCATAGAGAATATCGAATGTCTCGCATGGCGTAAATTTTTGCTCTCTGATTTTTAGTATTTCGGACATTTTTAGGATTGGACCATCCACAACTATTTGCTTTGTTCTAGATTTTCCGTTAAAGGGCTTCTCACCTAAAGAAACTCTTAGAGTCATCCCATCGGCTTCTCTGATTGAATCTAATGGCGGGTTTGTAACTTGAGCAAACCTTTGACTAAAATATTTTGCTATGCCGCCTTCAACATCTGAAAGTGCATTTATAGCGTTCCCGTAACCCATAGCTGACACTTTTTCAGATCCATAATTTAGCATAGGGTCAAGCAAAAATTTAAAACTTTCTTGATTATGAGAATAAGCAACATATCTAGCATTCAGCTCAAGATCACCATCATAAGATGAGGCTGCTACTTCTGGTTTAACTTTTGGTTCTGGAAGACTTTTGATTTTAACACTAAGTTTTGATAGTAATTTCTGATAGTCCACACGGCTGGCTAAATTTTCTAGCGTTTCATTTGTCCGAAAGGTTTTCTTTAAACCATGATCGTAATAAATCATACCCCCAGCCTCAACCCGACCACGACTTATTATTTTTTTGGGATCGAAATATATCTGTCCGGCCTCTGAAGTAACCGCAAGAAACTCAGCCGTCTCCACACTTCTCAGAGGTCTCAAACCTAATCTATCTAATCTAGCACCTATTATTTTTCCATCTCCAAATATAAGTGCCGCTGGGCCATCATTCTTCTCTTCAAACAGCGAGAAATATTCAAGCATTGCTTTTACCGGTTTACTGATATTTTTGTCATTCTCCCAGGCAGGTGGCATCATTGACACAACAGCTGTAACTAGATCTAAATTTTCTTCGAAAACTCTAGAATTAAGTGTTTGATCTAATCTACAGGAGTCAGATTGGCCCTTGGGTCTTATAATTTGATTGTTTCTTGCTAGAGCTATCGCAGCTTCGGACAAACGATTTTTTTTATCCGTATTCAGCTCGCCATTATGCGCCATCAATCTAAAAGGTTGCGCCATTGTGGGGTGTGGGTCAGTATTTGTGGAGAATCTTGTATGAAAATAAAGAGAATGGACCCTATGGTCCAGATCATTTAGATCATTAAAGTAAGGTATCAGTTCCCAAGAGTTCAATCTGCCTTTTAACACTTGAAGCTTTGACGATAAAGATAATGGATATAAACCCTCCAGACTCAAATCTTGGTAAGCTTGGGCTTCTATCATTAACATACTTTTGTAGATTTCAGAATCAAAATTATATGTTTCGTGTTTATGGTCGGGCTGCAAAAATATCCATTGTTTTATGGGCAGTTGGTATTTTTGTGCTCTTTTATCAATCTTTTCCATGTCTACAGGAACTGTTCGCTGTAAAAGGACTTTGAAATCAAACTTATTAAATGTTTGTTCAATGATTTCATTTGCATGATTATGTTGATTTTTGTCATTTGGAAAGAAAAAATTACCAACTCCGAAAGTCCCTGTTTTAAGTTTTAATTTTGTTAACTTTGAAAAAAACGCTTCAGAGAGGTCAATTGATACACCTGCGCCATCACCTACACCCTCTGCCGACATACCTCCCCTATGAGGAACTGCGCATAATGCTTCGTTACCGAGTTTTAGAATTTCGTGCGTTTGATTACCGTCTTTTCTTGTAAGAAAACCAACACCGCAAGCGCTGTGCTCCAAATTGGGATCATACAAACCAAGTTGGCTGTTACGTTTTTTCAAAGAATATAACTCCCAAAGTTAGTCTCGATTATCTGATTAATTGGAGGCAAAACATGGACAAATTTGGTATGCTTTGATTCCAATTAATACAGAGAATTTAGTCTCAAATAGAGCACCTATGATTGAACCCAAAATCTTTCACTAGCAGATTTATTTCATTCAATTCAAACAGCATGTTACAAAAACCGTGCCACTTAGGTCAGTATTTATTACCTTTTTTTACAAATTTCAAGTTCAAAAATTAAAAAATTTTTAAAAATATATAGAAAAGTGAATGCCTATGGGGTTATTGGCACACAACTTACTGATAAAGCGAGAATTTTTCATAAAAGTTGCTGCCTGAGGTGGTTTACAACCTATGACTGTGTAAATTTTCCACCTTGTCGATAACAATTTAAATAAACTGGGACATGTGCTTCTATTGGTTGAGGGGTGATACTTAGAGATGTAATGTTTGCCATATTCTCACTAACCACGTTATCCGTATTAAACATTCGGAGCTGGTCAAGGGTAATTGGAGGATTTGGGAGAATAGACATCAGAGCTGCGGGAAATTTCATTGCAAATAGTGGCACAGGTAGCAAAATTCTTTTTTTATCAATAACTTTTAGTATGTAAGTCAAAAGCTCCTCAAAAGTGTATATGGTAGGTCCCCCTAGCTCATAGATCTGCCCATCTGTTTGCTTGTTGGTCAGACAATATAAAATCGAATCAGCAACGTCACCTACAAAAATAGGCTGAAACTTAGTTTTTCCTCCTCCTAAAAGAGGTAATGCCGGCGCCACCATAGACAATTTGGCAAACCGATCAAAAAATCCGTCACCTGGCCCAAACACTATAGACGGTCTCAAGATAGTGCTATTAGGGGAAGAACGAAGTAAGTTTCTTTCACCCTCGGCTTTAGTTTTTTGATATATGCTATTCGAATTTAAATCCGCTCCAATTGCAGATATTTGAACTATCTTTTTGGTATTTAAGCTTTTGGCAATATGTGAGATTCTTTGTGGCAATTCAGCCTGTGCATTTTCAAAATTTTGTTTACCTGAAGGATGAAAAATTCCAATTAAATTTACAACATAATCCGCAGATAACATAACTCTTTCTAAATCCGTGTCTTGTAATGCATCTCCTGATATTATTGTTATCTGACCAACATCTCCCATTGGTTTGAGGTTTTTGGCTCGTACAGCATTTCTAGTCAAAACTGTTATGCGAGTACCTGCACGGGCCAATTTTTCAACAAGCGCCCGTCCAATAAAACCAGAGCCTCCAACTAAACAAACAGTTTTGTTTTTCAATAGCATGAATATTTCCATCAAAATAATTTTTTAGATTGTATGACAGTGTGTCGTCCAACATTTAAGTATTAATATAAGATGTAACCATATAAATTCTAGATTTCAGTAACTACTTTTTTTATTGAACCTCTATGTTTAAAATGATCTTTTTATATTACCGGATTTTAGAAAAAATATGTCAAAATATTTTGTTGAACTCATTTTTAATCTAAAACATCAATTTATAAAGATTGCATATAAACTTGGATTATATGATTTTTGCTCTTAAGAATAAAAAACACATAAGGTGTAAAAATTAATTTTACAAAAAGAAATTTAGAAGGTTCAATACATCACATAATATATTTTTTGCCACTAAATCACGAAGTAAGGTAACGCCGTTGCGAACTCTTTTTATATTGCTTTTTGCTTCAATCATTTCATTTATGCAATTTGCAAATGCTCAAAAGGTTGAATTTGGTGAACTAGTTATATCCAACGTTTGGATTAGAAATATACCTGCTAACCATCGTATGGCCACTGGTTATCTTAAAATTGAGAATGTTGGAAATATGGATGATAAGTTAATTGATGTATCCAGCTCAATTGCTGAAGAAGTTGAGATTCATCAGATAATTTTCGAAAATGAATTAATAAAAATGCGTCCTTTAAAAGAACCATTGACGATCCGCGCTGGAGACATTGTTCATCTCAAACCAAATGGCGTACACCTTATGTTTCTAAGACTCAAGCAACAAATTTTACCTATGGAATTTTACCAAATAAACTTAACATTTCTTAACGCTGGACAATTGTCGGTTGAGGCTGTAGTGAATTTTGACCCGATTAGCACAATGCAGCATCAAGATGGACACAATCATTAATTTATTGGGAACATTTTAGCCCTTCTATCCCAAGTATATTAAAAATATACTTATTCAAAAACCGGCAAAATTTTTAGGGCTTCGCGAGAGTTATTTTATCTGGTATCAAACGAGTATAGATAGAAAAAATAATTGTCGATAATTTAATGAAGGGGCGCAATATGACCGTGAAGGTAGCAATTAATGGATTTGGAAGGATTGGAAGAAATATATTAAGAGCTCAAATTGAGAAGCCTCACGAAAATATTGAAGTTGTTGCTATTAATACTATCCCATCCATTGTTGATTCCGCTTATCTTTTGGAGTTTGATTCTGTGCATGGCAGATTGCCAATACCAGTCCAAACTGAGGGCAATATTATGTATGTAGGAAATAATAAAATACAATTCTTAAGCGAACGCAATCCAGATGATCTCAATTGGGGTTCAATCGGCGTAGATGTTGTCATGGAATGTACGGGTATTTTTACAGATGCAAAAAAAGCAGCAATACATATAAATGGAGGCGCTAAAAAAGTGCTAGTTTCAGCTCCGTCCAAAGGCGCTGATTTAACCGTTGTTTTTGGAGTGAATCAAACCCTTATCTCCCCAGACCATAAGATAATCTCAAATGCGTCATGCACCACAAATTGTCTTGCACCTGTAGCCTATATTCTTGACAAAGTATGCGGCATCAAACAGGGTTTCATGACAACCATTCATAGTTACACCGGCGACCAACGCCTACTAGACACGGAACACAACGATTTATATCGCTCTCGTGCTGCTGCATTAAATATGATACCTACCACAACAGGAGCAGCTAAAGCAGTGGGCCTGGTTTTACCAAAGTTAGACGGTAAACTTGACGGAGTAGCTATACGTGTTCCAACACCAAATGTATCTGCCGTAGATTTTGTCTTTGAGCCATCTCGGACTACATCTGCTGAGGAAATAAACCAATTAATTGTAAATGCAGCAAAGAGTGAGTTAAAAGGTATTTTGGATTTTACAGACCAAGAGTTAGTGTCGTCAGATTTTAATCATCACCCTGCATCATCAATAGTACACTTGGATCAAACAAGGGTTATGAAAGACGGTTTAACACGTATTTTTAGCTGGTATGATAACGAATGGGGTTTTTCAAACAGAATGCTGGATACAGTGTCCTGTATGGCCTAAAATGAGCTTAAAATTCGACAAAAAAGAAAGACGACTTAATGATATTAAACCGCTTCTAATTTTGTGTTTAATTAATTAGTCTGATAAGTCAAACCTATCTGCATTCATTACTTTATTCCAAGCGTCAATAAAATCGGTAACAAATTTTTCATTTGAGTCACTTTGAGCATAAAATTCAGCTATGGCTCTTAATTGGGAGTTTGAGCCAAAAACAAGGTCGACTTTCGTCGCCTTATATAGCAATTGTCCAGAAGTGCGCGATCTCGATTGATATGTGCCATCCCCAACTGGATGCCACTCATTATCAATATCAAGAAGCTTTATGAAATGATCGTTACTTAAATTATCTGGTGAGTCGGTTAAAATACCAATCCCATCGAAACTTATGCCAATTGACCGCAAACCACCAATTAAAACTGTCATTTCCGGTCCGGTTAGACCTAGCAATTGAGCTCTATCGAGCATAACCTCAGCCGGGTTGTAAACAAAATTTTGATTCTGATAATTCCTAAAAGCGTCTGCCATTGGCTCTAAAACATCAAAGGAGGACGAATCTGTTTGCTCTACTATTGCGTCTCCTCTACCTGGCTTAAACGAAATTGATTTTCCGGTTGCCTTTTCTAAACCGACATTACCAGCTAAAACAATAATGTCTGCAAGTGATGCTCCTGATGCCTCTGCAATTGGGCGCAAGATATTCAGCACAGCTTCCAACTGAGTTGGTTTATTAACTTCCCAATCTTTCTGAGGCGATAATTGAATGCGAGCACCGTTTGCTCCGCCTCTCATATCTGTTTCTCTATACGTAGAAGCGCTTGCCCATGCGGTCTCTACCATCTGTTGAATTGTTAAACTTGACGAAGCTATTCTCTTTTTTACAGAATCAATGTCATAATCGCATATACCTTTTGGTATAGGGTCTTGCCAAATCAATTCTTCTTTTGGTACCTCTGGGCCTAAATAACGAGATTTAGGGCCCATGTCACGATGCAACAGTTTAAACCATGCACGCGCAAAAGCATCTGAAAATTCGTCTGGATTAGAGTGAAATCGTTCAGAAATTTTACGATAAGAGGGATCTTCTCTCATCGCCATATCCGCTGTAGTCATCATTGTGATAACCCGCTTGGAACTGTCATGCGCTGCAGGCGCAAGATCTTTTTCTTCAACGTTTACTGGGTACCATTGAAAAGCGCCTGCAGGGCTTTTCACCAAAGTCCAATCATATCCTAAAAGCAAGTCAAAATATCCATTATCCCACTGAGTTGGGTTACTTGTCCACGCTCCCTCGATACCACTTGTAATTGTATCATCACCAACACCCGTTTTATAAAGATTTTTCCATCCAAAACCCATTTGCTCAATAGGTGAGCCTTCAGGCTCTGCGCCCACGTATTTCCCTGGATCAGCTGCACCATGTGCTTTCCCGAAAGTATGGCCGCCTGCCGTCAACGCTACTGTTTCTTCATCATTCATTGCCATTCTTGCGAAAGTTTCACGAATATCTCTTGCACTGGCTAACGGGTCTGGATTCCCATCTGGTCCTTCTGGGTTTACATAGATCAATCCCATTTGAACAGCTCCCAGGGGCATTTCAAGCTCTCTATCCCCTGTATAACGTTCATTATCAAGCCATTCATCTTCCCGACCCCAATAGATATCAAGCGGTGGAGCGTAAATATCCTCTCTTCCGCCACTAAAGCCAAATGTTTTACCGCCCATCGACTCTATAGCAACGTTACCAGCGAGAATAAATAAATCAGCCCAGCTAATTTTATTTCCATATTTCTGCTTTATTGGCCATAACAAACGTCTAGCTTTATCCAAATTGCCGTTATCTGGCCAGCTATTTAGCGGAGCAAACCTCTGGTCTCCAGTTCCACCGCCACCTCGACCGTCAGATGTACGATATGTCCCAGCAGCATGCCATGTCATTCGAATAAAAAAAGGCCCATAATGACCATAATCAGCTGGCCACCAATCTTGTGAGTCAGTCATCAAATCATTTAGATCTTTTTTTAACGCAAAATAGTCTAGTTTTTTAAATTCATCTCTGTAACTAAACCCCACACTCATAGGATTTGAACGTTTGTCATTCTGATGCAAAATGCCGATGTTAAGTTGGTTTGGCCACCAATCTTTATTTGTTCTTATCGTGCTGCTATTACTGGTGGCAGACCCATGCATAACGGGGCATTTATCTAACTCATTCATCTTGTATCTCCCAGATTACTCAAAGTGATTATCAGGCACCATTTTAACGCTTATTACGCTATCTAAAAATTGACCGAAATTTGTTCTTACATTTTTATGGATAGATTTTTATATGTCAATTGATTTAGAATGATTTTAAAGTAATGTTTTTGCCATTTTATGAAAAAGCATACAAAAACATAAACATTAAATTGTTGCGTTCTGCGGTAAATTTTCAACTTTGAGGCTTAACCCTTATCGTAAGCTCCATTGACTCAGTCTCAAATCCGTCAGGGAGTTTTGGCAGTTCTGCAATTGAAACAGTTGCCTCATCAATATCTGTAAGTTCTCCTGTGTCAACGTTCAGGAAATGATGGTGATAAGATAAATTAGTATCAAACATAATGACATCGTTAACAGCATTCACTTTTTTTAGTAATCCTGCTTTATGAAAATGGTGTAAACAATTATACACAGTTGCCAGTGCTATTTTTTGACCCAACTGCTTGATTTTATGATGCAAGCTCTCTGCGCTAACATGAATATGCTCTGACCCAAATAACAAACTGGCCACGAAAATCCGCTGCCTGGTGGGTCTCAACCTAGCTTTTTTAAGCAATTCTGAAATTTCTGCGTTATTCAACATAGTTCCAACATGCTAATTTTGTTATATTAATGTGATTTGATGCTTTAATTTTGTCAAGGCAGTTTAGCTTGTTTTCTTTTTGCTTACCATTTCTTTCAAAATATCATATAATAAAAGCTTGAATGTACAATCAATTTAATTCAAAAAAATCAAAGCACATGAACGCAATAATTTCTTTTTTAAAACAGCGTCGATCTGTTATGATACGGTCTTTAAATCCGTGCCCACTTCCGGAGATAGACCTTTTATCGATCCTTGAATGTGGAATAAGGGTTCCAGACCATGGTGCGCTATCACCATGGCAAATAGTCGTAATCACCGGGGAACACAGACAGAAACTTGGTAAATCTTTTTTAAGAACTGAATTTGCAAGGCTTAACCCAGACGCAACTGATGCTATGCTTGAATTCGAAGAAAATAGATTTGTAGGAGCATCTGCTGTTTTATGTGTCATTTCAAAGCCAGTAAGTCATGCTAAAATTCCAACATGGGAGATGGAGCTTTCTGCGGGTGCTGTTTGTCAGAATTTGCTCACAGCCTCACTTGCACTCGGATATGGGGCACAATGGGTAACCCATTGGTATGCATATAACGATAAAATGATAGAAACACTTGGTGGTAATCCTGCTACTGACAAAATTGCAGGTTTCATATATATTGGAAAAAAAATCAAGGAACCAAATGAACGTAATCGTCCTGATTTTTCAAAAGTTATAATCAAATATGGTCAGGATAGTGAGGAAGGTCAGCACACCAAATGAATATATTTCTATATCAGCATGATCTTCCTGACAATTTAAACCTTGGGGAAACAGTTGCAATAGATACGGAAACAAGAGGTCTTAATTTAAAAAGAGATCGATTATGTCTGGTGCAATTATCTAACGGGAATGGGGATGCTCATCTTGTTCAAATTGCTGCTAAAAAACAAAAAAGTCCAAATCTTGAGGCGTTGTTAAAAAATAATAGGGTTGAAAAGTTATTCCATTTTGCCCGATTTGACATGGCCGTGCTCTTTGGAAATGTCTGCCCTGTTCTTGGTCCTGTTTATTGCACGAAAATCGCCTCAAAATTAGCAAGAACATACTCGGACCGTCATGGCCTTAAAGAGTTATGTTCTGAATTGCTCTCTATCGAATTATCGAAGCAACAACAATCAACAGATTGGGGCACCGAAATATTAAGTGAAGCTCAGAAAAAGTATGCTGCCAGCGATGTTCTATTTTTACATAAATTGAAGAGTAAATTAAACGAACAGCTAATCAGAGAAGGCAAGCTGGAAATAGCACATCATTGTTTTAATTTTTTGACCCATCGAGTGACGCTTGACCTCCAAGGTTTTCAGGACCTAGATGTCTTTCACCACTAATTTTTACGCGAACAAAATGGGACTATTCGTTAGAAGATCCTCACTGATTTCTGAGAAACTATAGGAAAATAATCTAAATGACAGAAAAAAGTATGGACAGTGATAATAGCGGCATTAAGCCTACAAACACAAAACTTTTCGCAAAAAACTTAGCTAACCACTCGAAAATAAAAGTTGAAAGCAACGCAACAAAACGAGGTTTAAAGCGTTCCTACCTTTTATTGTTTCCTTTCATCTTTTTGAGCATTAGCATAATCTGGTGGCTAAATTTTGCTGAACAAAGTAATAACATTGAGCTAAACATAGAAGAAATATCGCAAAATGAACAAGAAAATACAGAGATGACAGGAGCTCGCTTTGCTAGCAGAACCAGTGATGGCGAAAATTTTGAAATCAATGCTAAAAGAGCTATTGATAACACACCAGAGCAAGGGCTTATTCATCTTTCTAATCCCACTGGAACAATCTGGACGAATAAAGGTAATATGATTAACATAAGTTCACAGGAAGCTATTCTTGACCAGTCTCGAGAACTCACCCTTTTTCAGGGCGATGTTAAAATAAAGCAAACGAACCCAAAAGCAGCAATCAATGCTTCTAACTTATCAGTGGATTTGATCAACAAACTGTACCGGAGTTATTTGCCGGTCGTTGTTTCTTCTGAAAACATAACAATAAGCGGCAAAGATATGATAGTGAACGACAAAAATGGAACTATCTCCTTTAGCGGCCACGCTAAACTAATAATTAATAAGGATAAATAAGCGAGAGGATAGATGCTTACTGTGGACTTTGTATTAAAACATGCAAAAAAATATAAATTATTCATCACAGGAATTGTTTTATGCCTATTTTCGCTTAATTCAGCAGTAGCTGAAAATATTGAGATAGAGGCATCTGGTTTTTTGGAATGGAATCAAGAAGATAAATCTTACAAAGCTATTGGAAATGCCATGGCATCTCAAGGTGCTCGTTCTATTAAGGCGGACGAAATAATAGCTTTTTACGAAAGTGAAGAAGATCGAGACATTATCAGGATAGAAGCGGCGGGTAACGTAAATTTTGCAGATAGCAATAATTCTGGTTACTCCGAAAAACTAATATATGAAATGGATACGCAGAACGTATCTCTTGCTGGTAATAAAAGTCAATTCAAATCTATCAAATTCACTGCTAAAGCATCTAAAATAATTCAATTCAATGAAGAGAATGGCAAATTATTACTTCAAAAAGATGCGGAGATTTCAATAGGCGGAAATAGAAGTATCGAAGCACAGCAAATAGAGATTCTACTCACAGATACTGGAGAGGTAAGGACTATAAAAGCTTCTGATGTTGTCAAATTAGTTGAGGAATCTGGAAGAATTGCTCTATCAAACGAAGCATTTTACGAGGCTGAAAGCGGAAATATGAGGCTTATAGACTCCGTTCAAATTATTGATGGAGAAAATCATTTAAAAGGTGACAATGCTATTATCAATCTGGAAACAGGTTACAGCAAAATTTTTGCGGGTCAAAAAACTAACCGTGTATCTGGCAAATTAATACTGGGCACATCAAAATAATTGCATATTGATATAAATTTTCCTATCTTATGCAAAATTTTATCAACAAACTAGCTTTGGTCAGAAAATGACGATACAAAAATCATCAGAAATCACAGATAATTCGTCCGACCACTTAAAACTAGTAAGAGACAAAATCGGTTTAATCGCCGATAGTCTCGGAAAATATTTAAATAAAAGGCGGGTTGTTCGAAATGTTAGTTTTGGAGTTCAACGCGGGGAAGCAATAGGACTCCTTGGGCCAAATGGGGCTGGCAAAACTACTACTTTTTATATGTTATGTGGTCTACTTTTTGCGGATGAAGGTCGTGTCTTCATAGATGGTTTAGAAGTGACTAATTCACCACTGTTTTATCGAGCAAGACTTGGGCTTGGCTATCTGCCGCAAGAGTCAAGTGTTTTTAGAGGCTTGAGCGTAGCCCAAAACATTAGGTCAGTTTTAGAGATTGTGGAGAGTGATAAGGACGTTCGTGATGGCATGCTTGAGGAATTAATGACCGAATTTAGCATTGCTCATTTACGCAACACAACTGCAATTAATTTGTCTGGTGGAGAAAGAAGAAGACTTGAAATTGCTCGCGCACTGGCAGCAAAACCAACCTTTTTGCTTCTTGACGAGCCATTAGCCGGAATAGATCCGATCGCAGTTGGAGAGATAAGAGATTTGATTACACATCTGAAAGAGAGTGGTTTAGGTGTTTTGATTACTGACCATAATGTAAGGGAAACATTGGATATTGTTGATAGAGCTTATATTTTGCATGACGGCGCGGTGTTAATGGAAGGAACACCAGCAGAAATTGTAAGTCATCAAGGCGTTCGCGACGTATATTTAGGAAAACGTTTTAACTTTTAATTTTTTTCAATATAAAAATTTTAATACGTTGTACAATTTTTTCCCTCTGGATGTGAAATTTACTTACTCTGGCTAGTTAACTCACACAAAAAACGAGATTTTTTATTCAACTGGACCACCGGCATCTTTCCAGCCAGAAAATCCACCGACATTAGATACTTTTTTATAACCCATTTCGACCAGGGTTTTACCTGTTAAAGCTGCCATTCCTCCAGCTCCACAGACAAGCACTATATCCGCATCCTTGTGAAGTGCTTTATTATGAAATTCTGTTTGCGAGTCTGCTGCGAATTCTATAAACCCCCTCGGAATATGGATAGCTCCTTTTATAGTACCAGTTTGTCTAACCTCTAACCCATCACGCACATCTATAAAAACAGATGTCCCTCTTTTGTGCTTTTCGATGCCCTCTAATATGTTAATCCTTGGCACGATTTTATTCGCCTCTTCAAGCTCTGAACGAGAAGTTTTCATTTTTTAATTCCTTTCATAATCTTTATCCCCCAAACCATAATATGAATATCTGTGTGTCAATCTCCAATCAATAAACACCCCTAATTTTTCATCTATCATTTTAAATTATTGATTTCATTGAAATTTTTTCGAATAATTTTAAATCTTGAATAGGATCGGACGACAATATGTTCAAGCTAATCTTAATCTACCCTTTGATTTTTTTTAATGGTGGAGCCAATCGGGATCGAACCGACGACCTCTACAATGCCATTGTAGCGCTCTCCCAGCTGAGCTATGGCCCCAATATGTCCCTTTGTGTTAGGGAAACTATATTAATAAGTCAACAATATCTGCTCATTCCTCTTGCTCTTGCGCGGTTTTGTCTGCTTCTTCTTCCTCATCGATTTCATCATCTCCCACATCTTCAGATAAATTATCCATGAATTCTTCGCCGTTCTCGAATGCAGAAGAAGCAGTTTCTTCGTCGTCATCTTCGCTAACCGGAATAAAACTATCTTCGTCAGATGGCAGCCCATCATCTTCAACACTTTCCATGTCTGCTTCCAAGTCTCCTTCCTCAAGCAGAGTATCGTCCTGAAAATCATTTTCATCTTTTTCATTTTTATCTGCATCAACAACAACAGATTTAACAGAAACCCTCCCTTTACGACTTTTTAATAGCTGCTCCGGATCAAATTCTGCTCCACAGTTTGGACATGTAATAGGGGACTTAAAAAAATCGTAAAATTTTGTACCACAGCTTACACAGCGTCGTTTAACTCCCAATTCAATCTCATTCATAGTTAATCCTTGATTCTATTATTTGTTAATTAACAACGCGAATAACACAATAAAACTACAATAAGTCAAAGTAAATTTTGCTAAAACAGCAAAAAAAACCGTCAAGTATCTTAAAACCCGTAAAAATATCGTTTTTTTAGCGCAGGTATATTTGGTAAATTTAAGTTCATACTCAAGAAATTCTGTTCAGAACGCTTTTAAACCTAGAAATTTATTAATGATTGTGGGAAAAGCACGTAATGAAGAATATTGCTTTCTCTGACTAGGAATTGTAATGATCAAGAATATCAACTCGCTTTCATCCAAAACAAGTGATGGTATAAATGGAACTTGCATAATTGCTGGAGATAAATCTATTTCTCATAGAGCACTCATGTTTAGCTCTATCGCTGAAGGGACAACCCAAATAACAGGCTTGCTGCAGAGTACAGATGTTTATTCAACCCTAAATGCTTTACGCGAACTTGGTGTAAATATACTCACACAAGATCAAAACGTGGTTAGGGTCAACGGAGTAGGTATGCATGGCCTCCAATCACCTAAAAAAATCTTGGACCTTGGAAATTCAGGTACTGGCGTAAGACTGCTAATGGGTTTAGTTGGCTCGCAGCAAATAACGGCCACTTTCACAGGTGATGAGTCTCTGTCCAAAAGACCTATGCGCAGGATTACGAATCCATTAAGTGAAATGGGAATACAAATTAAAGATAATGGAAATGGAATATTACCAATTACTGTTTCTGGACGTTCAAACCCTCTCCCATTGACCTACAATTCGCCTGTTGCATCAGCGCAAATAAAATCCTCTATTTTACTTGCAGGCTTAAACGCACGAGGATTGACTAGTGTTTCAGAGCCAACGAAATCGCGTGACCATACCGAGCGCTTGCTAAGTCATTTTGGCGTATTTGTGGATACTAAAACAAATGTGGATGGCTTTTACGTAGCGAGTTTGACGGGCGGAGCGAAACTGAAGGCGCGAGACATAACTATCCCTCGCGATCCGTCATCTGCTGCTTTTTTAATTGTTGCAGCACTCATAACAAAAAATAGCTGTATTTCAATGCCAAACATTGGGATAAACCCACAACGCGTAGGTTTGATTACCACTCTTCGAGAAATGGGCGGTAATATTGAAATAACTAATGTAAGAGAAGTTGGTGGAGAAGAAGTCGCAGACATTAAGGTATCTTCAAGTTCTTTAAAAGGTGTTGTTGTACCAGCGGAAAGAGCTCCTTCTATGATTGACGAATACCCAATTTTAACTATTGCAGCAGCTACGGCATCTGGCTCTACATTGATGGAAAACATTGGTGAGCTTAGACATAAAGAAACAGATAGAATAGCGGTTATGGCTAAAGGCTTGCGGCTAGCTGGTATAAATGTTGATGAAGCTGCTTCAAGTATGTGCGTGCATGGGTTAGCAGAAAAAAAAGGTTTTGCGACTATTAAAGGTGGATTTCGTATCTCATCTGAACATGACCACAGGATAGCGATGTCATTCCTTACCCTTGGTTTAATTAGTGAAAACATGATTGTCGTTGACGGTGTTTCCACCATTGATACAAGCTTTCCTAGTTTCGTTAAGACTATGAATAGACACGGCGCTCGTATAGATTAAGAAAAAATTAATGTACGATTTTCTAATTTATTTGATACAGAAATTTAACTCCTTTAAAGAAGGCTAAAAATGAAAATAGCAATCGATGGAACAGCCGCATCTGGAAAGGGTACATTGGCAAGAAGCTTAGCAAAAGAATTGGGTTATGATTATTTAGATACTGGTCTTCTCTATCGTTCAGTAGCATTACAAGCAAAAGAGCATGGCATTATAGATTTAAATATTTCTGATAAAAAAATTGCAATTGCACGTTCCAAAATAAGAAAGTTAATTAATATAGCTCACTTATTAACACTACCATTGCTTGATAAGCCTGACCTGCGAAGCCAGGAGACTTCTTTGCTGGCTGCAAAAATCGCAAACTTGCCAGAAATAAGAGACATATTATTGGAAAAACAGAGATTATTTGCAAACAAACCAACTTCCGGTTTAGGTGTGGTTTTAGATGGTAGAGATATTGGCACTATTGTTCTTCCTGACGCTGAATTTAAGTTTTTCATTGATGCTAAGCCCGAAATTCGTGCTAAAAGAAGATTCGCCGAATTAAAAAAATCAGATAGCGAGGTTTTAGAGCAGACTCTTCTAGATGAAATAAATAAGCGTGATGCAGAAGACTGGACAAGGCGAATAGCACCATTAAAACGGCTACCAAACGCATTTTTTATCGATAGTTCCTCATTAAATGCAGATGAAGTCTTGCAAATTGCATTAAATTACATTAATGGCTAGGGTTCAAGGAACGCATTTTTCTAAACAATGTCTTGTTCTTACAACTATAACCGCTGGAATTTTGTTTGCTAATTATAAAAATCTGCCTCAAAAATTAGATGGGGAGTTTAGACAGATGATATCTTGAAACCAGCCAAGAAAACAAAAAGGTTAAAAACCTAAAATAGCATCCCACGGAGATTTTTATTGTCAAACCAAAAAAATGACGAAAGTTTACTCGTCAATGAGAACTTTGCCGATTTGCTCGCTGAGAGTTTTTCTGAGAGTACTTCAATAGAAGGTAGTGTAGTTAAAGGTACTATTATTGCGATTGAAGCAGATAATGCAATAATTGATGTTGGACTAAAATCTGAAGGTCGAATTCCATTGAAAGAATTCACCGCCCCAGGTCAAGATCCAGAATTACAAGTTGGAGACAATGTAGAGGTCTACGTTGAACGAATGGAAGGTAAGGATGGACAAGCCCTTCTAAGCCGGGAAAAAGCTCGGCGAGAGGAAGCTTGGGTAATCTTAGAGCGTGCCTTTGAGGCACAAGAGCGTGTGACAGGAGTGATATTTGGACGAGTAAAAGGCGGATTTACTGTTGACTTATCTGGAGCGACCGCTTTCCTCCCTGGAAGTCAAGTTGATATTAGACCGATAAATGATGTAAATGCACTTATGGGCGCTCCCCAGCCGTTCCAAATATTAAAGATTGATAGAAGACGGGGAAATATCGTGGTTTCCAGAAGAGCTGTACTAGAGGAATCACGAGCGGAGGCACGTAGTGAACTAGTATCTAATTTGGTCGAAGGTCAAATCTTAAAAGGCGTTGTAAAAAATATCACTGATTATGGAGCGTTTGTAGATTTAGGAGGGGTTGACGGTTTGCTTCACGTAACAGATATTGCTTGGCGTAGAATAAACCACCCATCAGAAGCACTTACAGTCGGACAGACAGTTGATGTTCAAGTAATAAGATTCAATGAAGACACACAGAGAATTTCCTTAGGAATGAAGCAGCTTCAAAGCGACCCATGGGAAAATGCAGTGGAAAAATTTAAGACTGGAATTCGCCTTAATGGAAGAGTTACGAACATAACTGATTACGGAGCGTTCGTCGAATTAGATGATGGTGTTGAAGGGCTTGTGCATGTGTCTGAAATGAGCTGGACCAAGAAGAATGTTCATCCTGGAAAAATTGTATCCACAAGTCAGGAAGTTGAAGTAGTTGTTTTGGAACTCGATTTAGCTAAGCGACGCATTTCTCTTGGACTAAAACAAGCTACTGATAACCCTTGGGAAGAATTTGAAACAAACAACAAAAACGGAGATATAATTGAAGGTGAAATTAACAACATCACCGAGTTTGGATTATTTGTAGGACTAACAGAAGATATTGATGGCCTTATTCATTTATCTGATATTTCTTGGTTATCGTCAGGTGAAGAGGTATTGGAAGGATATAATAAAGGAGATAAGGTAAAAGCGAAAATCTTAGATATCGATTTAGAAAAAGAACGTATTTCTCTAGGAATCAAGCAATTAACAAGCAATCCAGTTGCTGACGCAGCTGAAAAAGTGCGCAAAGGTGACGCCGTTACATGTATTATTACAGCCCTTACGGAGCAAGGTCTTGAAGTGCGGGTTGGAGATACATTGTCTGGTTTCATCAAACGAACTGAACTTGCAAGAGACAGATCGGAACAAAGGGTGGAACGTTTTGCCATTGACGAGAAAGTGGATGCCCTAATCACTCAAATTGATAGTAAAAACAATAAATTAACACTGTCGATTAAAGCACGTGAGTTGGCGGAGGAAAAGCAAGCGATGGCAGAATATGGTTCATCAGATAGTGGCGCCAGCCTTGGAGATATTCTGGGTGCAGCTTTAGCAAAAAAGGACGATACTGGGTCTGAATGATAAATAGCTATTATTCTTTTAAAAAAATAAAAAATCTCCCATTTAGTTAGGTTTTTTTTGCCATTTATCAAAAGCTAAAGTACGATTTTAAGGTAAACTTATAAAAAGTCATTTATGTTCTAAATGGCGCAAAAATTATAAGGTCAATTTCTATTATAAAAAAGAAGGTTGATTCACTATGACCAAGTCTGAACTGATAAATATGATAGCAGCGGAAAATCCAGAATTATACCACAGAGATATAGAGAGAATTGTTAATACTATCTTTGAGACCATAATTAACTCACTAGAAAATGGTGACCGAATAGAGTTACGTGGATTTGGTGCATTTTCTGTTCGAGAACATGGTGCACGGAAGGGAAGAAATCCACGCACAGGTGAACCTGTAGACGTTGCGAAAAAAAATGTGCCTTATTTTAAAATGGGCAAAGGAATGCGTGAGAGATTAAATAAATAATCCGTTGATTTTCTCTCTATTATAATTTTTAAATTAGAAATCTGCATATAGAAATTATGTTTAGTGCTTTTCAACTTATTTTAAAACTGTTCTGGTTAGTCTTGTCTCTTTTATTGGGCGTTTTTGTTGCCATTTTTGTTGGGTCCAATACACAATTAATCACTCTATCTTTTTGGCCAGTACCCGGACAAGTAACAATTGTAGTTTGGTTAGTCGTTATATTGGCATTCAGCGTTGGACTAGTTATTGGCGCCCTTATTATTTGGGTTAATTCAATATTATATATCAGAGCTACAAGGCAGAAATTTAGGCAAAGCCAAATAAACTCTGATAATAAAAATAAAAGTGAAAATGAGAGCTATCTTGTATTTGATCGGTCAGACGTTGGGCAGCTTTCAGATAACAAGAAAATTAAACATAGTTTAAGCACATATACTACAGGTCCTTAAGCATGAAAGTAAAAATATGTGGTTTAAAAACACCGTCCGATATCGATTTTTGTGTTAGGGCTAACGCAGATTTTATAGGCTTAGTTTTTTTTGACAAATCGCCGCGGCATTTAACTTTGGCTGAAGCACTTAAATTATCACAGTATTACACTAATACTTATACTAATTCTAATTTAAAAAAGGTAGCCTTATGCGTCAACCCATCAAATACTGAATTGGACCAAATTATTGGCTCATCGAAAGCTGACTACTTACAACTACATGGAACGGAGTCACCAGCAAGAGTAGAGGATATTAGACAAAAATACGGGATACCTACAATTAAAGCCATACGTGTGGAAAACGAACTAGATGTCAAAGCTAGTCAAAAGTACAAAAGTTATACTGACTGGTTGCTATTTGATGCCGCTTACTCTGCTCACTTGGCCCCAGGCGGTCACGGGAAAAGCTTTAATTGGTCGCTTCTTTCAGATTTTGATAGTGAGGTGCCATGGATGCTGGCTGGTGGGCTTCGCCCAGATAACGTTGCTATTGCAATATCCGAGACGAAACCTTACGCAGTTGACGTTTCTTCGGGTGTTGAAATTGAAATAGGTGTAAAAGATCCTTTGCTTATATCAGCCTTTGTAGAGTCGGCAAAAATGAGCTAGTCTATTCTTACATATAAACGTCAGGGCAAATTTGCATGTGACTTTTAATCATTAATAACAAATGGATAATTTTTAGATGAACGAAACTCAGCCAAATTCCTTTAAAACAATGCCGGATGAAAATGGCAGATTTGGTATTCATGGAGGTAGATTTGTTGCAGAAACATTAATGCCTTTGATATTGCAGGTTGAAGCAGCTTATAATGAAGTCAAAACAGACCCTGATTTTGAAGCGGAATTGCTGTATTTCCAGAAATATTATGTAGGCAGACCATCTCCTTTATATTTTGCTGAACGCCTTACTGAGCACTATGGCGGAGCGAAATTATACTTAAAGAGAGACGAGCTAAACCACACAGGCGCCCATAAGATTAACAATGTGCTTGGTCAGGCACTACTCGCAAAAAAAATGGGAAAAACAAAAATCATTGCTGAAACAGGGGCCGGGCAACATGGGGTAGCTACTGCAACGGCTTGCGCATTATTTAATCTTGAATGCGAGGTTTTCATGGGGGCTGAGGATGTTAAACGTCAAAAGCCAAATGTAGATAGGATGCGTCTATTAGGGGCCACCGTACACCCCGTTAACTCTGGTACATCCACATTAAAAGACGCAATGAACGAAGCACTTCGCTATTGGGTGGCTCATCCTGACACCCATTTTTATATTATTGGCACAGTTGCAGGGCCGCACCCATATCCTGAAATGGTTAGAAATTTCCAGTCTGTCATTGGAAAAGAAGCAAAAGAGCAATTGTTTGAGGCTGAAGGGCGATTGCCAGACGCACTTATTGCTTGTATTGGCGGCGGCTCAAACGCACTTGGCCTATTTCACCCATTTCTAGATGATACTGATGTTGCTATTTATGGAGTTGAAGCTGCTGGTCTGGGAATTGATAGCGGAATGCATGCTGCAAGCCTTACCGGCGGAACACCTGGCATTTTACATGGCAATCGAACTTATTTATTACAAAATGATGATGGACAGATATTAGATGCTCATTCTATATCGGCTGGTCTTGATTATCCCGGCATTGGACCAGAGCATTCCTGGCTTCATGATATAGGACGTGTTAATTATGTTAGTGCAACAGACGAAGAGGCGTTGGTACAGTTTCAGTTATGCTCCAGGCTGGAAGGGATTATACCTGCTCTTGAGCCGTCGCACGCACTCGCATTCGCTGCAAAACAATTACCCTTAATGAATAAAGAACAAATTGTAATCCTGAATCTGTGCGGTCGCGGGGATAAAGATCTTGAAGCAGTCCTGCCTAAGCTGGATAAGCGCGGTTTACTATAGGAAACTCCAAATAAAGGTCGAAACAAATTAAATGAGCAAAAGATTAGCCACAAGGTTTGCAAAAGCAAATCAAGAAAACAGGGGTATTTTAGGTATTTTCGTATCTGCGGGAGACCCTGATATTAATACCAGCATTAAAATATTAGATGGCCTAGTTGAAGCTGGCGTGGATATGATAGAACTTGGAATGCCATTTTCTGATCCAATGGCAGATGGCCCTGCTATTCAAGCAGCAAGCCTGCGTGCTATAAAATCAGGTATGACCCTAAAAGGTAGTCTTGAGATAGCGTCTCAATTCCGTGAAAAACATGCCAATACTCCTTTGATTTTGATGGGGTATTATAACCCTATTTATCGATATGGTGTTGATCTATTTCTTAAAGATGCAGAGGCAGCAGGAGCAGACGGTCTTATAATCGTAGACCTTCCACCTGAAGAGGATGTAGAGCTGTGTGAGCCAAGTCAAAATTCAGAACTAGATTTTATCAGACTAATCACACCAACAACCCTGGGCGATAGATTGCCTTTTGTTTTGGAAAAGGCATCTGGTTTTATTTATTACGTCTCAATAGCGGGCATTACTGGCACAAAATCTGCTCAAATGGAAACTATATCCAGCGCTGTAAATAGAATAAAGCAGGTTAGCGATCTACCCGTTGTAACTGGTTTTGGTATCAGAACAGCAGAACAGGCAGCACATATTTCCTCGCTAGGGGATGGCGCTATTGTGGGCTCCGCAGTAGTGCAGATTATAGCAGAATCCGATGCGCAGAACTTGTCAACTGAAGATACTGCCAGAAAAGTGAGTAATTTTACAAAATCGCTCGTCGATGCGATATCTGCTCATAAGCCTGAATAAAAAATATATTCAAATTATTGTAACGTATGGATAATAAGAAAATAGCAGAATAATGATCCTTAAACATACGAAGGAGATGCGTATGCTTACAGAAAGCCTTGATAGGCTAGCACTTCTTCACCCAAAGCTTATTGACCTTGGGCTTGAGAGGACCCATCAACTCCTTAAAAAGGCTGGAAGTCCACACCAGAAACTACCGCCTATATTTCACGTAGCAGGCACTAATGGAAAAGGATCTGTCAGTGCATATCTGTTTGCTATCGCCAATCAACTTGGGCTTAAGACACATTGTTACACCTCGCCACATTTATGTAGATTTAATGAACGAATTCGAATTGCAAATAACCTAATCGATGATGAAGCGCTTTTACGCGTTTTGGACGAGGTAGAGAAGCTTAACCAGAATACCCCAATTACATTTTATGAAATTACAACCGTCGCTGCATTCATGGCATTTGCAAAAATACCCGCAGATCTGCTTATTTTGGAGACTGGTCTTGGTGGCAGGCTGGACTCAACAAACGTAATCAAAAATCCATTAGTGTCTATTATTACCCCTATCGCACGAGATCATGAGCATTTTCTGGGCTCTGAGCTGACACAGATAGCGAGTGAAAAAGCAGGTATAATCAAAAAAAATGTGCCTGTAATTAGTGCCTCTCAAATTAAGGAGGTAGAGGAAACCCTAAAAGAAAAAGCAAGCGAGATGGATGCTCCCATTTTTTTTGAAGGGGCTGATTTCATCTGGGAGCAAATAAGCACAGGAGAGGTAAAACTAAAATGTAAAAATGGAATTTTTACACTGCCAAAACCCTCACTAATCGGACAGCATCAAATACAAAATGCAGCCCTTGCAGCTGCATCGATTATCTATAGTAATAACTTCACTCCTTTAAATGATGGATTATTTTCTGGTATCGCGTTCGCAAAATGGCCTGGCCGGGTACAACGCATCGATCTAGGAAAATTAACTAATTACCGTAGTGCGAGACCAATATGGATTGATGGAGCGCATAATTCGCATAGTGCAACGGCTCTTGCAGCCTCTCTTGCACAAATAACCGATGAGAGATGGACACTCATTGCAGGGATGCTTAACACACGAAAAACAGGTGACGTTTTTTTGCCCTTAAAAGACCTCATCAGCGAAATATTCACCGTATCTATACCAGGACAACCTGCAAGCCTATCAGCTGAAGAACTCTCAGAAAACTGTCAGACTCTGGGCATCAAATCAACAGCAAAGCCGAATCTTGACGCAGCACTTTCAGCAACAAGTGAAATAGACCACGTGATTATTTGCGGTTCCTTATATTTAGCGGGATATGCGCTATCGTATAATGACACATTGCCAGACTGATGTACTCATTTATTCAACCATCAACTTATTTTTAAAAAACATTGTCGAATGATTATAAATTTTCTTTCACCCATTGCTCTAATTGTGATTTTGGCAGAGCACCAATTTTTTCAGCGACAACTTCGCCATTTTTAAACATCAACAAAGTTGGTATTCCCCGCACCCCATAGCTTTGCGGAGTTACTGGATTATCGTCAATATTTACCTTGACAATATCAACTTGACCTTCGAGTGAATTTGAAATCTCTTCTAGTGCCGGGCTAATAGCGCGGCAAGGCCCACACCATTCAGCCCAAAAATCAACAACTATTGGTCCAGCTGCTTTTATGACATCAGTGTCAAAGTTAGAATCGGTTGAGTTTTTAGTAGCCATGCTAATTCCTTTGTACTTAAAAATAATCCTTATTAGTTAGTAATAAATGTACCCATTGGTAAATAGTTTATGAAAATTTATTTTTTGTCATTAAATGCTTTTAAACCTATTATTTTATTTAAATAAGCATTCAATTGCCCGTTTAAAAGAGGCATGACTTCCGCGGATTGTGTCCAAATAAGAAAACTATGAAATGATCTGTCTGGATAGAGTTGTTTTAGCAATCCCATATAGAGCGCCATTTGACGGAGATAGGTCTGGGGCGGATTAACAGAAGGCCGCCCGGTTTTGAAATCTGCTAGTTTGATATAAGTATCAGTAACAATCAATCTATCTATCTGCCCAGATATTTCCAGCTCTCCAATTCTGCCAATTATAGCTGTCTCAACTAGTGACTCTTTTGAAAACAAATCGCTGCATTCCTTATGATGAAGGATAGCATATACCTCACCAAACAGCATTGTTACCTCTTGCTGAGATAGTTTTGGCATTTGTTTTTTTATATATCGAGTAGCTGTTGTTTCCTGTTCGGATTCAGGAAATAAAGGGAGTCTTTCAAGTAACGTATGAATTAGATTCCCCCTCTCAATTGCTTCTAGCTGGGCCTTTTGGTGCGGTGCTAACTGTTGCTCATCTGATTGCCATTCGGAAGGACGGATAATTGCGCCTTTTGTCTTGGCATAATTATTAGGAAACTCATCATACCAATTTGGAACAGTTGCTACTATTTTCTCTTGCTTTATAGATGGCTCTTCCTTTTTTCTGGTTTTTGTTGATGGGGCAAATTGAAGCTTTAATATACCATCGATATCCACACATGCTGGATCATTAGAAATCGTATCCCTCAATAATTGATACCAGCTATTTTTAATAACCCTCCGTGCCGGTGCTTCCCATCCAGCAATGATAAGAGCCTGCTCTGCCCGTGTTAGAGCGACATATAGTAAGCGGTCATCTTCTCTTTTGATTTTTTCTTTCTCTGCATTCCTAATCTCTGTAATATAAGAAGGTGCAAAATTGCTATTCTCGGTCCAGTAAATCCATTCTTGGGAGAATGTAAGCGTATCTGACGGTGCTTTAGCAGTTAACATATCGGGTAAATATATTATAGGCGCTTCAAGTCCTTTGGAGCCATGTATTGTTAGCAATCTTACCTGAGGGTACGCAAAAGCGCTATTATCACGTAATAAAGTGCCTTGGCTATCTCTGAAAGATCTCACAAACTGGCTCAGCTCTAGATTTCCTGCTTTTTCAAAAGCTAGAATTTCTTGCAAGAAACCGTTAAAGCTCTCAATAACACCTATCCCAAGACGCTTGATAAACGCATCAACTGATCTGTCCCCGATTAAAATATGATTAAAAAAGCTAAATACATCTTGTGTTCCAGCGCGGGATCGCCATTCAATTAATTTGCGGCATGCCAATCCCTTAATGCATTCGGACTTTTCATATTCTTTTAATCTGCTGAACAAAGAGGCTTTTCCTCTTGCGATTGCTAGTTCTTGCAAATCATCCTCCTGTAATTCCAGTAAAGGTGACTTTAGGATACTAGCAAGTTGCAAATCATCATCTGGAGACAGGCACACATCAGCTAGCGCAAGCAAATCCTGAATTTCTATCTGATTCTGCAATATAATTCGGTCGGGAGGTGAGACTGATATTCTTGTTGAAATCAGTGCCGCTCTTAAGTTTGCTAGGAAAGAGTCTCTCTGTCGCACTAAAATCATAATGTCGTTTGGGCAGACATCTCTACCTAAAATATTGTCTGAGCCAGACTCCAAAAGTGCCTTAATATGCAGGGCTATTCTCTCTGCTAGAATAACCTCCGCAGTTTCAATACGTTCCATTTCAACTGGCATAAATGGAATTTTAAGTTGTTTTTCTTGTGATTCCAC
Source organism: uncultured SAR116 cluster alpha proteobacterium (assembly GCA_902625725.1). Taxonomy (GTDB): domain Bacteria; phylum Pseudomonadota; class Alphaproteobacteria; order Puniceispirillales; family Puniceispirillaceae; genus UBA5951. The sequence continues at coordinate 147,884 of CACOCY010000003.1, forward strand.
AACTGGCCATAGTTCCACAGACCCAGAAAGGCTGTCCCAATGCAGACCGTGCTGCACATACGTATCCCCCACTCCAATGATGCGTTCATCTTGCATCACCTTATCTACAAATGAGAGTATAGATGCAGAAGAACGATAAGATTTCGACAGACTCAATTGCTTAAAGGGTTTTCTGTATTGGTCTGCCTGCTCTTTGATTTCTGATTGCTTTGTAACAAATACGTTTGGATCCGCATTCTGAAAACTATATATTGACTGTTTATAGTCCCCAACAGCAAAGAAGGTCCTTGGCAGTGGCTCTTCATCCTCTGATTCAAAAAATTCTGACAAAAGATTGGAAATTACTGACCATTGCATGGGGCTTGTGTCCTGTGCCTCGTCGACTAGAACGTGTTGAATAGCTGTTTCTAACTTCCATCTGACCCAAGCATGGATTTGCTGTTTTTGAAGCAGTCGATTTGTAAAAAATATCAAATCGTCAAAATCTAAAACACCGCGGCTAAATTTTTGGTGTTGAAAGGATAAATATAATTCTGCAGCAAGAGATAATATATAAAAACTTAATTCTCCTGTATAAGCACCATTCTGGGTTTGCATATACTCTGAAATTAAGCGTTGAGCCTTAAATATATAACCCTCCAATTCAGGATTACGCTCCCTTACTACTTTTGTACCGATCCGTTTTTTTGGATTGCCTCCACTAAAGAAGACATCCACTAATAAAAAAAATTCTGCCTCTGCTTGTTGTGGTAACAGACTTGCCCAGCGTTTTATTTTGAACGCTGCTTCCTTATCGTTTTTTCTACCGCCATTAAGCGCATCAGCCATTTTCTGAAAAGGGAGTTGCTTTATCTGAGCCATCATAGTTAATTTTTCAGAGGAAAAATCGGCCATTGATTTACATCCAATTTGCATTCTTAAATGTTCTTTAAAACGCTTCGCAGAAGATGGATCAGTTGCAAATTTTTCAATTATTTCCCGTTTTTGCAATATCTGAATAAGATAGTGACCTAATGTTCTCTCATCTGTAAATTTAGCCAAAAAATATAGCTTTTTTTTAATATGACTTTCAGGAGTTGCAAATAATTCAAGCATACGCCGCTGTAATATCTCATTGGATTCAGATTCTGTAATTAAATCAAATCCTGGAGGTACACCCGCCTCTATTGGGAATCGAGATAATATTGTCTGACAAAATGAATGTATGGTCTCAATTCTAGGACCATCTTCGTTATCTAATATCCGAGCAAATAGCTGCCTTGATATTAGAATTTTCTCCTGGCTTGGATTAGGTTCGCTCATTTCAGTCAAATCAGATATAAGCTCACTTTCACTACATACAGCCCATCTTGAAAGCGTGTTTTGCAGTCGCTGTTGCATCTCTGCCGCGGCAGCTTTAGTATAGGTTACACATAATATGCTGTCTGGCTTTGCCCCATTTAGCAAAAGGCGAAACACGCGGTGGGTAAGCGCCCTTGTTTTGCCGGTACCTGCATTAGCAGAAACAAAAACAGAAAATTTTGGATCAGATGCAAGGCTAGAATTATCTATCATCATTTACCTCAAATGCTCTCCATTCCTTTATTCTAGCAAGGTGCCTTACTTGTGAGATTTTTGGCCGTTTTGCTGGATTTGGCTCCGATAAATATGGTTGCTCCTCATTCTCAAAACTCTGAACCAGCTCCAACAACTGGTCAAAAATAATACAGACGTCAAAATCATCTGGAGTAACATCGTCAATTTTTCCAGGTGCTGTTACCCTACCTTTCAATTGCCAGTAAAAGAGCCCAATATCCTGTACATTCTTGTCAGATAAATTAAACCCCCCTTTTGAAAGAATTGCCGCCTCGACAAGAAGCTGTACTGCATTTCCTGAACTTACCGCTAGCTTTGACGGTGGATTCCCAGATTTGTAATCAATTATCTGATAATTATTACCCCGATGCAGCTCTATTCTATCTGCTCTTGCTGTAACAAGAATTAAACGCCGACCAATAGATAGCTCAATCCTGCCTTCTTTTTCCACAACCACCTGAAAGCGCTCATCGCGTCTTCTGCATTCTTCCTCCAGAAACCAATTTAGAATTACGGAAAATTTTTGCCTCCAGAAAAGGTCAATATAGGCAATATTGGACCATTTGGATAAATGCGCATCTAAGATTTTGCGCAGTTTTTGCCCCGCATCTTTGGGCAATTTCCCAATCGGATAACACTCTGAAAATTCTGCAATAACATCATGAATAAGAGACCCCCTCAATGCAACAGATGGCGACTCATCAATAGGATTTTTTTGTCTAATTTTTAGTATTTTCTTAACATAAAACCCATAAGGATCTGTAATCCATTGATCAAAATCAGTTGCAGAGATTTGAGATGGCCTTTGAGTAATCGCTGGTTTTGGCTCTGGCCGCCCAATTGGTTTTACGATATCTGGTATTTTGCGAGCATTTACAGCCTTCATCCATACAGGTATCTGTTTATCAAGGTAGGATGATAGCCCAGCTGCAGCCAATACAGCATCCAATCGTGCAAGCCACCGCGATTTTTGTGTCGTGGCTCCATCTGTAACAACAGAGCGCGTTATAATAACTTCTGGCGATGCTGCTGCCATCATAAAATCATGTGCTGACAGTGCTATACGCCAGTGCCTGTCAGGCAAACCTAATTGAGTTCGTGATGCATTGTTAATCCACATATCTCTTTGAGAAAATGGTGGCCACACCCCCTCATTCAATCCTCCAAGTATTACAGTATCTGCCTGTTGCATCCTTGCTTCGATTGTACCCAGAATTTTAAGTCTTGGGTGCTGATTATACGGTGTTCTTACCACCGCCTCTTGACATAACGCACTAAAGGTATAATGAAATTCAGAGGCAGCTATTGAGTAGTTGCTTCCAAAACGTATCATATCAGATAAAAATTCAAGCAACACTTTTCCTGAATAGTCCGTGTAAATATGAAGAGGAGTGTCACTTTGTTTGTAATTTGTTTTAGAACCTGAATCTTCACTATTTTCTGGTAATGTACTCAAATCTTGTGCTGTCTGCATAAGGGCTATAGTAAGGGTATCGAGTGATGGATTAATCGCCCTGAAAGCATCTCGTAAGGGCGTGAATGCTGGTAATAAACTGTTCTGCCAGAAATCCTTTAATTTCGGTGTTTGTGCTACTAATAAGGTCCAGCTCTCCCAGTTTTTTTTTGGTAGTGGACCTCTTAAGATTTGCTCCTCAAATAAATTCGCCAAATGGGTAAATTCAGCTCTCGGCAATCCTGCGGTTGCAAATGGATGCTTGAATAATGCTCTCAGCGCGTGAGGGGATGCATCCTCTTGCACAACGCGAATGATTAAAGCTAGAAATCTTGCTGGCGTAGATAATAGCAGCGAGCTACCTGCTGAATCATCTATTTTAATATTCCATCTCATCAATGCTGCTTGTACTTTTCGTGCCAGCACTCTATCTGGAGTGACAAGCATAGCTGTTTTATTAGGGGTTTCGAGTATCTGCCTCATTAATCCAGCAATTAATTCAGCCTCCTGAAAGGAGTCTGTCACTGACATTACTTTCAATCCTTGAAGACTAGAAGGTGATAGTTCGCTCTCATCTACAGCAAGCCTTCTCCACTGCCATGTTCTACTTGCGGGCCTCATTACCTCGCGTAGCAATATCTGTCGGGAGCGGACTGACTTATGTCGCAACTGTTCAGTGACATGCCAATACCGCACTTCAGATAACGGCAATTCAAACTCAGCCATTGAGCGAGCAATTTGACTTAATGGGTGGACAGAGTCATTTTCAATGGCATGCCAATCAGTATGTTCGATATCTAGATCAAGACCAGGAAAAATTACAGCTCCCATAGGTAATTGCGAAATTACTTTCATAAATGCTCTTGTCATGGGAAGAGTGCCTGTTGAGCCTGCTAAGATTATCGGCGCGTTTGGGGGATGACTTGTCCAGAAATCTAGCTGAGCTTGAAGTAATTTCTGTTGACGCGCTACCGGGTCCATTTGCCCACGTTCAGCAAGTATAGAAGGCCAATAATCAAATAATATGGTCAAAAATTTTAAAATTTCCTGCCAATAAGTTGATAATTCATCTGGCAGAACATTTTTTATATCTGATAAGGGGGTACAAGCACGCTGCATCTGGTCAATGAGCATGCACAAGCTTGATGCTAATTTCATCGAGGAAGCAGGTGACATTCGCTGCCCACCAATTGGAAAATGCTGTATTTGCGATGCAATAAGACATTGCCTTTCAAACACATTAATTGCTTCATTTAACTCAAGCCCCTCAATGCTTAGGTTTAAAGCAACCTCTTCATCCGGCTCACCTACTGCAAATATTTTTGGCAGTAATATGGGGCCCTGTTTCTGATGTTTTAAAAATGCTTCCTTGATAGAAGAAATAGCTCTTCTGCTGGGCAGATATAGTTCTATCCTAGCAAGTTGTTCCGGCTCTGGAAATTTATCTATGATCCCAGTAACAAGATTATCAGCAAATGCCTGTGAAGCTGGGATAGTGTAAAATCTAGATTTTATCATCAGTTTGATAATAGCTCAGATAAGATTTAATGGCAGTATTTTTTATCGGCGTGTTATATTATTCTCACAGCCCGTTAAAATTAGCCATAATTGGATTAGAGGTTTTGATGTTAATTATACGCTGGTCAGATAGGCTACTGCTATTTTTATCTTGAAAATCCAGCTGAATGTGGACGCTATGAGAGGGAATTATTTGTTCTATAAGGTCTGGCCATTCAATAATACAACAATGTTCTATGAGCGCTTCCTCAATGCCAAGCTCTAAAACCTCTTTCAGGCTACCCAAGCGGTACAAGTCAAGATGCCATAATTCAAAATCATAACTAGTTTCGTAACTTTGAACAAGATTGAATGTGGGGCTAGGAATATCGGTATGGATGTTGCACGATTTTCTTATTATGGCCCGAGCAAGGGTAGTTTTTCCTGCCCCCAACTTTCCATTAACACAAAAAACCACTCCAGCCTTTACGTAATCAGAAAGCTTACAACCAAGCTCAATTAGGGAATCCTCATCTAACGAATAAAGGGTCCACTCCATGCTTAAAACCTAGTTTTAATACCTATATTCTTCTGATTTGAATGGGCCCTGCTGCTCAACGCCAATATATTTTGCTTGCTCTTCTCTCAATGTAGTAAGCTTAGCGCCTATCTTTTCTAGGTGGAGTGCTGCTACCTTTTCGTCAAGATGTCTAGGTAATGTATATACTTTATTTCCATATTTGTTACTATCATTCCACAATTCTATCTGGGCTAATACCTGATTTGTAAATGAAGCAGACATTACAAATGAAGGATGACCCGTTGCGCAACCGAGATTAACAAGACGTCCTTTCGCAAGTAAAATCATTCTCCTACCATCTGGAAATTCGATTTCGTCGACTTGGGGTTTTATTTCATTCCACACATAATTTGAAAGAGCAGATACCTGAATTTCATTATCAAAATGACCTATGTTACACACAATCGCTCTATCTTTCATGTCTCGCATATGGTCAAGCGTTATTACATCTTTATTTCCTGTCGCAGTCACAAAAATATCAGCCTTTGAAGCAACATCATCTAAAGTTACTACTTCATAACCTTCCATGGCTGCCTGCAAAGCACATATTGGGTCAATTTCCGTAACCATAACGCGAGCGCCTCCCTGGCGTAACGAAGCAGCAGAGCCTTTTCCTACATCACCAAACCCACATACCACTGCAACTTTGCCAGCAAGCATTACGTCCGTTGCACGCCTAATTCCATCTACGAGTGACTCTCGCACCCCATATAAATTATCAAACTTTGATTTTGTTACAGAATCATTCACATTTATAGCTGGGAACGGTAATTTTTCTTGTTCCGCCAATTGGTACAAACGAAGAACACCTGTTGTTGTTTCTTCTGACACACCTTTTATTGCGTTGCGCTGACGCGTAAACCAACCAGGGTCAGAGCTATGTCTTTTTAAAATTTGTTGTTTTAGATAAATTTCCTCTTCAGAAGACGGATTTGAAAGAATTTCCTCTCCCTCCTCAAGATTAGCACCGAGCAAAATGTACATCGTTGCGTCGCCACCATCATCCAAAATCATATTTGCCACTTCACCCTGAGGCCAGTCGAAAATCTTATCAACATAGGCCCAATACTCTTCTAAAGTCTCGCCTTTTTTTGCAAATACAGGCACTCCGGTTTTTGCTATTGCGGCGGCTGCATGGTCTTGGGTAGAAAAAATATTACAGGAAGACCAGCGAACCTCTGCGCCAAGCGCTGTAAGTGTCTCTATTAACACAGCTGTCTGCATTGTCATATGGAGACAGCCGGCAACACGCGCGCCCGCAAGCGGCTTTGAGCTCCGAAATTCCTCCCTTAAGGCAATCAAACCAGGCATTTCACTTTCAGCAATCGAGAGTTCTTTTCGACCCCAATCTGCTAAACTAATATCTGCTACAATGTAATCTCTCATTTGTTCTAATCCATTTTTTGCTCAGAAAGATTTAATAGCAAATTATACTATTAACAATAAGTTTTTTAGATTTTGTTTAACAAAAACGATAATAAATATAAAAATACTTATGCTATTTTACACATGTATTGAGGGTTCCCTTACTCTCATAGCTCTAAATGTTCAAGAACATGTTTAATCTTTCTATCTTTAGCCCATGATGCTAAATACTCTGCTGATGTCACAGATCTATGGCGCCCTCCTGTGCACCCAAATGCAATACCCAGCTGTGGTCTGCCCGTTTTTTGCAATGCAGGCAGAATTAACTGTATGATTTGGGTGACATTTTGCATAAAGGGTTCAAATCCTTCATCCGCTTGTATAAAATGCTGCACATCTTTGTTTTTTCCTGTAAGTTTTCGTAATTCGTCTTTCCAGTGGGGGTTGGCAAGGAATCTTGCATCAAATACATAATCTGCTGTTTCTGGGATACCTTTGCGAAAAGAAAAACTTAAAATGGATAAAGGTACAGGATTGAGGGCTGGCAATCCAAGGCGAGAAAGTAAATTAGCTCTGAAAGCAGATGGATCAGAACCCGTTGAGTCTAAAATAACGTCAGCAAATTCATGAATGCCCCTCATTGCAGCAAAATCAGTTTCTATTGCCTCATTTAAGTTACCGTCTTTAACAAGAGGATGATGTCGTCTAGTAGTTTGATATCTTTTTATTATTTCGTAGCGATTGGCATGTATATATATAATCTGACATGCTTCTCTAAATTTGGACTTTAAATTCGTAATTAGTCCTTCAACCACCTTCTTCTCAAATCCAGTTGTTCGCATATCAATAGCTAGTGCAATCTGCCGTCCTGCAGTTTCAACCTCAAGTGCAATATATTGATCTATTAACGACAAAGGAAGGTTATCAACAGCCGAAAAGCCGGCATCTTCTAATGCATTTAATGCTGTTGATTTGCCTGCACCTGACGGTCCAATTACAATAGTAATTCGCACTCTTGCAATATCTTGATTGCTTTGAACCAAAGCATCCATAAGTAAATGGTCCTAATTTATCCTAATAATTTTAATAGTTTTAATAAATTAGACGAAATAAAATGTACTATCTATAAAAAATTAAATTTTTGTTGAACTTACTCAGGTTTTGCAATAGGCAACTCAAGAAAAAAAGTAGCACCATTTTGCTGTCCATGACCAGCATATAGTCTACCCCCATGTGCTTCAGCTATTTGCCTAGCAATAGATAGTCCAAGGCCAGAGTGATGGCCGAATGCCTCGTTATTTGGGCGCTGAGTGTAAAACCGATTGAAAATTGTATCAAGATTTGCTTCGGGAATTCCCACCCCATTGTCACGAATTGAAAAACAAATGTTTTTTCTATCGCTCCCCTTTAATACTAGCTTTATTTCGATATCCTTATCAGGAGGATTGAAACTAATTGCATTCACAAGTAAGTTGTCGAGAATTTGAATTATTCTACCTGTATGAATGTATGCCTCGAATTTTTTTTTATTTTTGCTTTTTGTTGGTGGTCTCCAAACGAGCTTACATCCCGGATATCTGTCTCTCATGAGTGAAACCCAGCTATCAACAAGCGCACAAAAATCAACTGTATCTCTTTCTGTGCCTGCTAATTCTGCCTCAACCCTACTGGCCTGAGATATGTCATTTATAAGCCGGTCCAGCCTTGTTACATCTTCGAGAATTATACTAACTAAAGCTTTTTGCTGTGTTTGATTATTTATCCTTGAAATAGTTTCCGCTGCTGATCTCAGCGACGTTAATGGGTTTTTTAGCTCATGCGCAACATCAGCTGCGAATCCTGCAGTGGCCTTTATTCGCTCCTGCAAATCGTCAGTCATTTCTTGAAGCGCCTTCGATAGCTCTCCTATTTCGTCATTCCTATCCGGGAGTTTTTCTAACTTTATAGATTTGTCTTGCGCTCGCGCTATTTGTCTAGCAGATGCAGCTAGTTTTACGATTGGCCGTGTAATTGACCTTGATAAATATAAGCCCAATATTATGGTGAGCAAAAAGAGCGAGCACAACAGCAAAAAAAATGCCCATTGTACTTTAGCGATTTCTGATTCGATAGCTGCTCCATTTTTAGTGAGTAACAGTGCTCCCCTCACAACGCGAACCTCCTGAATTGGCAATGCAACGCCAAGGACTAGTTGACCAGAAGATGTGCGCCAACTCATGCTTACTTTACGGCCCATCATCGCTGCTTTTAAGGCGGGTAGCTGGCTAGCAGAAATAAGTCTGTTATTGGGAATCTTGGGAAGTTCCTCAACACCATTTACAAAATTACTAAACTTCGAAATTGAAGTTATAATCTCCTGTTTAATTCTTAATAAAAACGAGACTTGCGATTTCACAGACATCTGGACTAAAGAGTCTGGTATTTGATTATTTGCAGTATCGGCCATGATTCTTCCAGACGGTTGATATATTCTGGCTCTTAAGGAAGTCCCATAACCAACTAATGGAAGGATATGGCGCAATGTAGATTTAGCAAGGCCGATATTTGAACTATCTAAGCCATTTGAATTACTTAAGCTATCAGCGTTCGCAAGAGCAAGCGAACGAGCAAGCGTCTCGCCTTGGCGTTTTAAGGCGCTTAATTCAGCATCTATCAAAACAATTCGATATCTGTCAACCGCAAGTATGCCAATAAAAAAAAGGATTAAAGGCAAAAGCATTATAAGCAATATACGAATGGATAGAGGGCTTATCCGACGTTTTACCATCCTATTGCAATGCCACAAAATTTTATCTGGCTAATTTTTAATTTCCTCCTAATTATCGATGAAAAATTGAAACAAAAGTTGCTAATCATTGCTATAACGATATCCAATTCCATATAAAGTCTCGATTTGGTCAAAATCAGGGTCAATAAAACGAAACTTTCGACGAAGCCTCTTTATATGACTATCTATTGTCCTATCATCTAAAAAGACGGACTCTCCATATGCTGCATCCATTAACTGATCTCTGCTTTTTACATGACCAGGTCGAACGATGAGTGCTCTTATCATTAAAAACTCAGTTACTGTCAATTTTACAACTTGCTGCTTCCACTTACATAAATGCCTATCAGGATCTAAGAGTAAATCTCCATGTATTATAATATCTTCTGTTCGATCTCGGGTTTCCTCTTGCAATCTACCGCGCCGCAATACAGCTTTAATCCTAGCAATTAATAACCTTTGTGAAAATGGCTTAGTTATATAGTCATCCGCTCCGATACTCAGTCCAAGTGCTTCATCTAATTCGTCATCTTTACTTGTTAAAAAAATTACAGGCATATCAATTTTTTTTCGCAATTTTTGCAAAAGCTCCACACCATCCATTCTAGGCATCTTGATGTCTAAAATACCTATATCAACTGGTCGTTTGATAATTCCATGAAGTGCCTGTTCTCCATCAAAATAACAATCAACCTCATAGCCCTCTTGCTCAAGCATAACCGAAACGGATGCAATTATGTTTTGATCGTCATCTACAAGAGCAATCTTATTGGCCATTGAGTTCTCCTCTATAATCACGCAAATCTGAGAGCGTAGCCAGATTTTACTTTAACATAATAGAAAATTAATAATATCCAAAACGCGGCAGGTAAAAGGCAAGATTAAGGCGTGAAATAAGGAACAATAGATTATTCATTGACAGATCTTTTAAATTACCTCAGTGCGCTTTCGCCCAGCTATCTGCTACACCACCATCGACAATAATTGGAACATCAAGATATAAAATAGGTTTGTGCGCTGACTCCATCGTGGATTTAATGGCTTTGAAAGCAACTTCAACCTCATCCTCGGGTGTCTCAAATATTAATTCATCATGCACTTGTAAAAGCATTTTTGACTTTAAATTTAATTTACTTATCGTTACAGGCATTTTTATCATAGCTCTTTTAATAATGTCGGCAGCACTTCCTTGAATAGGGGCATTTATCGCTTGACGCTCTGCAAAACCTCGGACGGCAGCATTTGAAGACTTAATATTTGAAATGTAAATACGTCTTCCAAAAAGAGTCTCAACAAATCCCTTGTCTCGTGCAAATTGTTTCATTTGTTCCATGTAATCACTTATACCAGGAAATCTTGCAAAATAAGCTCTTATATAATCTCTAGCATCAGATTGTGATATCCCAAGTTGCCGAGCAAGGCCGAAGCCAGAAATCCCATATATTATTCCAAAATTTATCGCCTTTGCTCGCCGTCTAGTTTCACTATCTAATTTATTAATTGGAACCTGAAAAACTTCTGCTGCAGTTTGAGCATGTATATCGATATTATTTCTGAACGCTTCAATCATACTCTCTTCTTTAGCAATATGTGCTACCAACCTTAATTCTATCTGCGAATAATCTGCGGAAATTATCTTTGAACCAGTCTCTGCAATAAAAGCTGTTCTAATTGATCTGCCTTCTTCTGTCCTTATAGGAATATTCTGCAAATTGGGATCAGAGGATGATAAGCGCCCTGTCAAAGCTCCGACCATTGAATAAGAGGTATGTACTCTGCCTGTGCGAGGATTTATACTTTCAAGTAAGGCGTCTGTGTAGGTTGATTTTAATTTTGCTAATTGTCTAAAATCTAAAACTTTTTGCGCGATATCAACCCCTTTCGAGGCCATCTCTTCCAAAATATCTGCACTTGTGGTCCACGCCCCCGTTTTAGACTTTTTACCGCCCTCAAGTTGGAGTTTTTCAAATAAGATTTCGCCTAACTGCTTTGGGGATGCGATATTAAAATTCTGATTGGCAAGAATATATATTTCCTTCTCTAATTGGATAATTTTATTTGCAAACTCATTTGATAATCGTCTGAGAATATTAGCATCTACGACAATGCCGTATTCCTCCATTGCAGATAAAACTTGAATTAGTGGTCGTTCAAGCCGATTGTACACCACAGACATCTTCTCATTTGCAAGTCTTGTTTTTAATATGATCCACAATCGTAGTGTAATGTCTGCATCTTCAGCTGCGTAATTACAAGCATTTAACGGAGAAATTTGTGCAAATGAAACTTTCTTGGTGCCCTTTCCGCATACGTCTTCATACTTAATAGTCTCGTGCGAAAGCCAATAATTAGCAAGATAATCTAATCCGTGACGCCCTACCCTTCCAGCATCCAATACATACGATAAACACATCGTATCATCCAAAGGAAAAATAGCTATTCCTCCATTTCTTTCCTGTCTCAAAACATGAGCATCGTATTTAAGATTATGCCCAACTTTTAAAACTGCAGGATCTTCAAAAGTCTTCTTTAATCGCTCGATTGCCCTAGCGAATGGGATTTGCTCGAATATTTCATCCTGATTTTCTAAAGTCTGAGTAAAATCAAGACCTACCTGCTTAGAACTCTGATTTAGTGGAGAATGTCGGAGTGGTATATAGCATGCTTGCCCAGGACCAATGGCTAAAGCAACTCCTACTAAATTAGCTGACGCGGCATTTATAGAGGTTGTCTCTGTATCAACTGCAACAGTGCCTTTGTTCTCTGCCATTTCACACCACAGGTCAAGCTCCTCAAAGTTTGTGATCAGCTGATATGACTCCCGATTAATTTTCAGCAGCTCAGGTTCAATTTGTACTGCTTTAGTATTTGACTTCTCTTCTTCTATATCTGATTTTCCGTTATCTTTTTTTGGTGCATTATTCGGATACTCATTTGAAGTTTTTTGTAATAAACCGAGTGACGTAGATAAACTCTTAAATTGTTGTTGCAAAAGAAAAAACTGTAATTTCTCAGGATCTAAATCAGTAAGAATGAGTTCATTTATTTCTATATTCACTGGAACATCACTGCGGAGTTGAACCAGCTGTCGAGAAATGCGAGCCTGTTCTGAGAATTGAATTAAATTATCCCGCCTTTTTGGCTGCTTAATAGTCTCAGCGTTAGACAAAAGTGTTTCAAGACTGCCAAATTGGTTAATTAATTCTGATGCAGTTTTCACTCCAATACCCGGGACACCGGGTACGTTATCAGAGCTATCGCCCGCCAGAGCTTGTACATCTACAACCCTATCTGGAAGAACGCCAAATTTTTGTTTTACTTCCTCATCTCCAATGAAAGTGTTTTTGATCGGATCTAATATCTTGACAGATTGATTAACAAGTTGCATTAGATCCTTATCTGAGGAAACAATCAGACAATCCTGACCCTTCTTTGAAGCAAGCTCTGCGAATGTAGCTATGACATCATCTGCTTCATAACCGCTCATTTCAAATAGTGGTAAATTAAGCGCTTCAGTTGCCTCCCTTACTAAGGTAAATTGAGGAACTAATTCGTCTGGAGGCTCACTCCGATTTGCTTTGTAGTCAGGATATATCTCGTTTCTAAAAGTTTTCCTTCCAGCATCAAAAATCACCGCTATATATTCTGGTTTCAAATCAGCGACAAGCTTCAATAACATTTTTGTAAATCCGAATACAGCATTTACAGGTGTACCGTCATCACGATACATGGGAGGTAATGCGTGATATGCTCTGAAGATATAACCAGATCCATCAACTAAAATGAGTCTATCAGATTTTTGTTCGTCTTCCATTCTTCTTATTGTGTTCCAAATTTTTTCGAGCAATAAGGACACACAACTGTGCCATCTTTTCCATACGTCAACCAGATTTGGGGATGACCCAGAGCCCCACCACCCCCATTACAGGATACACGACTGGCTATTTTTTTTCGCCTTTGAAACCCGATTTTTTTTTCTGGTTTTAGCATCAGTTCTTCCTACTTTTAAATTTAGCGATGATTTTTTTAAAAAACTGTAATTTTTTTATTCCATATTTTTTACAATATTATTTTTATAAAAAACATTAAAGAACCATTCGATTTTTCTATCGATTTTTCGAGTTTTCTATAAATGCCTACAATCAACAATGATAAAGAAAATGTATTTTCTCACTAAACTATTTTAACATAAATTAAAAAACTAGCCAACAAACCCTATTTCGTTATAATAAAATTTAAATGACTCCTCACCAAAAAAAATTTTTTAATACGCCTGATGATAATATAGCAATTCGGCTCACTGGTTTATCGAAAACCTATAATGCACAAGGTGTATCTGATAAAAAAAATGCCCTAGAGAACATAAACCTTCAAATTCCTGCTGGGTGTATCTTTGGGCTATTGGGGCCTAACGGCGCCGGGAAGTCTACCTTAATAAATATTCTTGCTGGAACGGTTATAAAGTCCTCTGGAAGTGTCACAGTATGGGGAGAAGATTTGGATAAAAATCCTCGTCAGTGTAAAGCTAACATTGGAATTGTGCCACAAGAGTTGAATATCGACGTGTTTCTTACACCTTATGAGTCACTCGAATTTACTGCTGGGATGTATAATATTCCCCGTCACGAGCGACAAACGAGAGCAATTCTTGAGATGGTCGGGCTAACAGAACAAAGCCATGCCTATGCACGTACACTTTCGGGTGGAATGAGAAGGAGAATGCTTGTAGCCAAAGCGATGGTTCATTCTCCTCCTATATTAATATTAGATGAACCAACAGCCGGAGTCGATGTGGCTTTACGACAGAAACTTTGGGAGAATGTGCGTAATTTAAACGATGCAGGCGTAACAATTGTTCTCACAACTCACTACTTGGAAGAAGCGGAGGAGCTTTGCGACCATGTTGCCATTTTGAATTACGGTAAAGTTATGGTCAGTAAAACAAAATCGGACCTTCTTAAATCTGCTGGTCGCAAAGACTTGAATGTAACAATTCCAGAAAACCAAAAAAAACAACCCTTGCCTGCTAACATAAAAGCTCTAAACCCCATCCTTACATCAAATGGTTTCATTATTAGGTTTAATCCAGAAGAAACTAGTTCCGGAGCAATTTTGAAAAAAATAGGAGATGCAGGCTTTAAAATAGTAGATGTAAGTACCTACCAACCAGATCTGGAGGATATTTTTCTTGATCTCACTAGCTAATTAGCACGATAGTGTATTTTCATATGTTTAACACAATTTTTTCTACAATCATTAATAGGCTTAGCCATCTCAACAACAAATAAAATGTTTAAACGATGGTCACAGTCATATTGCCAAACATGAAGAGATGGGACCACATTTGTTATATTTTTTAGTTTTAGGTTCAGTGGAATCCACTATTTTACAAGCACTCGTAGCTCAGCTGGATAGAGCGCTGCCCTCCGAAGGCAGAGGTCAGAGGTTCGAATCCTCTCGAGTGCGCCAACCGTTTCAATAAGTTAGCTGGTGATGTCTATTGTTATTTAAGCGCACTGCTACAAAGGTATAATCGTTGCTTCACAATGTAGTTACCATACAAACAGGATGTATAAATCAGTCTATTTTTCTGTGATAGTAAAGTGCTCTCACACTAGGCGTTACCATGAAATTGTTATAACATTTATGCCATGACCAACAAAAATGTAACAAACAAAGTTTTTTTATCCACTAATTATCGTGATGTTTTGCGAACACTATCAAGGGATGAAAAGCGCCACCTAATGAGGCTAACGAATTATCATGGACTCCTTTGGCTCCTTGCACATTTGGGGGTAATAGCAGGAATGGCATGGGCTAATTTTTTTTACACCGGCTTGCTTGGATGGTTGGCGATCGTGTGTCAAGGCATAGCATTATGTTTTCTTTTTTGTTCTATGCATGAGGCTGGGCATGGAACTGCCTTCAGATCAAAAATCCTAAATAAGCTAGTAACATCGTTTGTGGGATTGCTTTTATTCATAGGGCCCGTGTGGTTTCAGTCCTTTCATGCTGCCCATCATCGACATACAAACCATCCAGCGCTTGATCCAGAACTTGCTACTTCAAAACCTCAAACTTGGGCACAATATCTTTTTCACCTCACTGGTATCATGGTCTGGGTATCAAACCTTAGAACGTTGTTATTTAACGCGACAAGAACCCCGACAGATTCTTTTATTTCTTCATCATCCCGCTATCATATCAAAAAAGAAGCTAGGCTGATGCTCCTAACCTATACTTTTATTTTTACTGGTGGAATAATTTTGGCACCCCAATATATTTTTAAGTTTTGGCTTCTGCCACTGATGTTGGGGCAACCTTTTCTCAGGTTATTTTTACTAGCAGAACATGCTGGATGTCCCCATGATCAAGACATGCTAAAGAACAGCCGAACCACCTTCACCAACCCAGTTGTATTATTCCTGTCATGGAACATGCCTTATCACACCGCACATCACAGCTTTCCAGCTGTTCCATTTCATCAACTACCAAGGTTTAATCAACGTATCGCTCAATACGCCGCTTTCAAAGCAAAGGGATATTCTACATTTCATCTATGGTATACGCAGCGTTTAATTAATTCAAAACTTAAATCTTAATAAGACGTTGCTAATTTATTACTACCATCAAACTATAAAACTCTAGAATATCAGCACCACTAATAATTATTCTATGTGTGTGTGCAGTAAAGTCTAAACCAGTCAGCTGACTGGTGCGCAGCTCCCTAAAGACAGAGTGAAAAGCTTTAGATTTTCTCGACTCTGCCCCTTTATTTCTACTGGGTTTACTTGGACAATAAACTATTTTGCCTAGCTACAAATCACAACAACTAATAGAAAAAAGGCATGCATTATTTTTTATGAATAATTTCAATGATTAAAAAGTTTATATATTTGCTTGCTTTTTAAGAGAAATAAAATTCGTTACATGTTTTATTTATTTCTTTGCAGTAACCGTTTAAGTGTTTTTTTATAAAAATAAAAAGGTAATTATTATAATTGAAATGTCTAGTCTGTAATTCAAACGACACTAAAATATATACTATAATTGGTTCGAAAAAATATTGGGAATGTCTTTTCTGTTTTGCCGTATTTCTTGATAGTTCTCATTTCTTATCTAGAAGTGATGAATATGCCCATTATTGCACTCATCAAAATGAAATATATGATCCTGAGTACCGCAAATTTTTATCCAAACTCTCCATGCCACTTAAACGCAAGCTGACTTATCACAAAGTGGGCTTAGATTATGGCTGTGGACCTGGTCCTGCTCTTGCAGCAATGCTAGAGGAAGACGGTTATCAAATGCAAAAATATGACCCCTTTTTTTTTCCTAATAAAAAAATATTTTCGAAGAAATTTGATTTTATTACTTGTAGTGAAACAGTCGAGCATTTTTATAATCCAAATTTTGAATTTATTATGTTTGATAGAATACTTAAACCAAAAGGAATCATTGCAATTATGACAAATTTTCTAAATAAAGATCTAAGATTTGAAAATTGGTATTATCGTCAAGATCCTACCCACGTTGTGTTCTATTCAACAACCACCTTCAACATAATAGCAAGGCAAAGAGGATGGGAAGTACAGTTCCCAGCGAGAAATGTTGTGCTCTTTAACAAATGAGGGGCATGATTTGTACAAGTGAGAATCAGGTTAAAAAGTAACAAAAATGTTCTCATTATAAATTTTTCAAAATTGAAAATGGAAGTAAGAATGAGTGCAGTATTTGTCTTCTTTTCACCTGACGGAAATAATAAGCATTTATATAGAATCGATTTGAATCTGAAAAAAAAACATGACTACTATATCTTTAGAGCTTGAATATTTTCAAGGTTGAGCTTTCTGGGGGAAAAGTAGGAAGGGGTGGTTTTCGGACTGCCCTTTTTTGTGAAATAAATTTGCATCATTCATAGCAAAGCTTAGCAATATGGTTAATGTTTGATAATGGTGACCCAACCCATCGTGAGTTATGCCCCCAAGTGATGTACCAACACGTTAGATGATTACGGGGTGTCCACGACAATCACTCCCCTATATCTTAAAATTATCAATCGAAAGTTTTTTATTTTTTTTCTCATGATTTAAATCAAACGCCATAATATTCTAATGAGAATTAATATTTTTTGGCCCTTAATACCAAATTATGAGTTTAAATTATTGGACATAAATGTCATTTATCTATTCTTGAAGCGCAATTAGTGCATAGCAACTCACCTGTTTCTTTTATTTTCGTATAGAATGGCGGGTTATATTCAACCTCCAATTCATTATCACAACCATCACATCCATACTCTTTATATTGATGGAATGTTCTACCTTCATATATGGCGGCAGTACCCAGTATAATTTGCATTTGCTTTGCCATTTTTCTCAACGTTTTTCCAAAAAACCAAACAATCTAGAATAAATTAAGATAACTACGCACCAAACTAAAAGCTTGTCCCTAAATGTTGCTCCTAGTTTATGCCTATGCTGGCTTTAATCTTCTCATAGTACACTTGCAAAATGAATAAAAATAAAGTTTTATCCACTATACATATTGAATTAAAACGCTGTAATATCCATGAAACGAAAATCCTTGTTATTAGAAAGTCGTAACATAACCAAATCATTTGGCTCTTTCGTGGCTAATGATGACATAAACTTTAGTATCTTTAAAGGTGAAATTCATGGATTACTGGGGGAAAATGGCGCCGGTAAATCTACTTTTGTTAAAATGGTGTATGGTCTTTTACAACCAAGTATGGGTGATTTCTACTGGAACGGAAAAAAAATAACCATACAAGGACCTCAAGAAGCGAGAGACATCGGTATCGGAATGGTGTTTCAACATTTTACATTATTTCCAACCTTGACTGTAATTGAAAATATACAACTGGCGTTAAACGAAAATTTTAACCTTCAGGAATTAAGAGAGACAATAATCAAAAAATCTGCTGAATTTGGGATAACAGTTGATCCCGATATATACATTCGCGACCTTTCTGTAGGAGAACAACAACGTGTAGAAATTTTACGGTGCCTTCTTCAGAACCCAAAATTATTGATTATGGATGAGCCAACTTCAGTTTTAACTCCTCAAGAGAGCGAACAACTATTTAGAGTGCTAAAGAAACTTTCTAAGGCTGGATGTTCAATTCTGTTCATATCTCATAAGTTAAAAGAGGTGAAAGAATTAACACAACGCTCTACAATTATTCGCAGGGGTCGTGTTATAGATACTGTTGCCAGCTCTAGCGTCTCAACAGAGCAACTTGCCAAAATGATGGTTGGAAGTGAACCTCATAATGTAAAATCAAAAATTGTTGTGAATAGCGATGATTGTTTGGTTAGAATATCTGGATTGAATAGGTCTGTGGATAATCCGTTCGCAACACCTCTTGAAGATATAAGTCTTGATGTTAAAGCTGGCCAAATCGTTGGTGTTGCAGGGATCGCCGGCAATGGCCAGAGCGAGCTGATGGAAGTGCTTACCGGTGAATGGCGTTCAACTGAAACTATTGATGCCTTTGAAGTTTTTGGAACTGATATTAGAAATTATAGCCCACATAAAAGACGTCAACTAGGAATTGGTTTTCTACCTGAAGAACGACATGGTCACTCCGCTGTAACAGACATGAAGCTTACTGAAAATACACTTTTGACACACCACAATAATCCAGCAATTCAAAAAAATAGTATAGTCCAAAATGAAACCCTTGAAAAACTTACTGATGAAATTGTACACAAATATGATGTAAGAACTCCTTTTCATAACCCTTTAGCAAGCGCTCTATCCGGAGGAAATTTGCAAAAATTTGTTATCGGAAGAGAAATTATCAAGAAACCTCGTGTTTTTTTTGTTGCTCAACCGACTTGGGGCGTTGACATTGGTGCAACAAAATTTATCCGAAATGCGCTTATTGAACTTGCTAATGATGGTTGTGGAATTATAGTCATTTCACAGGATTTAGAGGAGTTATTTGAACTTGCTGATAATATCTGTGTGTTATTCAGAGGCAAGCTCACCGAGAGCAAACCGCTTGAAGAACTAAACGCGGAAAAAATTGGTATGATGATGGGTGGAGAAGATTTACTTTCTAGGAGCCAAGGAGAATAATTTGTGTTTTATTTAACTCCTAGAAAAGAAATACCATTTAGCTTTCGGATAGCCATTCCTGCTATATCGATCGTTTTAACAATTGTATTTGGCTTTCTCATTTTCAGTATTTTGGGCTACGACCCCGGTAAGGCACTTTATCATTTTTTTCTATCTCCTCTTTCCCGTGTGGACAAAATAGCCGATCTATTTGTGAAGGCCTGTCCACTAATGATAATCGGCACGGGGTTAGTCCTCTGTTTCAGAGCAAATATTTGGAACATAGGCGCAGAAGGACAATTAATTATGGGAGCGGTATTTGCTGGCGGACTTGCACTATCATTTCCAAACAATCAATCTATCTTATTGCTGCCTTTCATGGCTATTTTAGGGTTTTTAGGAGGTGCATTATGGGCGCTTATACCAGCGATTCTTAAGATAAAACTTCGTACAAACGAAATTTTAGTAACACTAATGCTAACTTATGTAGCAAGTTTATTCATAGATTGGCTGGTCAGAGGACCATGGCGAAGTCCAACATCATTTGGTTTTCCCTTGACTGAGTATTATCCTGAAGCAGGTTTAATTTCTAAAATTTATTTTCCAGGCATTGGAAATATTAGCCAGCTTCATTGGGGAGTTGCTGTAGCTATTTTTGTATGTATATTCTGCTGGTTCACAATGGAGAAAACAATTTTTGGCTTCCAATTTAAGCTAATAGGAGATAGTCCCAACGCTCTTAAGTTTTCCGGCTTTAACGAATCTAATACAACTCTAGTATTATTTGTTATCTCAGGTGGGCTAGCAGGGTTAGCAGGAATGATAGAGGTATCTGCAAATATTGGTCAACTTCAGCCAAACATATCCTTTGGCTATGGCTTCACAGCAATTATCGTTGCTTTTCTTGCTCGGCTTAATCCTGTAGCTGTAATTATTTCTGGTTTATTAATTGCCCTAATTGAAGTGGGTGGAGATTCTGCCCAAATTGCTTTAGCTATTCCAAAAGTTGTAACAGGAGTATTTAAAGGAATACTATTATTTTTGCTTCTAGCAGGCGAAACGTTAACCAAATATGAGATTAATCTCAGTCATAATCAAAAGAGTGATCTAAATGATTGACGCACTTATATTAACTATTCTCATGACCTCAGTACCCCTGATACTGGCAGCAACAGGTGAGCTGGTTGTTGAAAGAAGCGGTGTTTTAAATCTTGGTCTTGAAGGTATGATGCTCATGGGGGCAGTATCTGCTTTTGCGTTGACATATGCCTCTGGGAGCTTAATTGTAGGGTTACTGGCAGGCATTGTTGCTGGATGCCTCACAGCCGCTATTTTTGGTTTCTTTGTATTAGGGTTAGCCACGAATCAGGTTGCGACTGGTCTAGCTTTAACAATTTTTGGCACTGGTCTTTCTGGATTAATTGGTTCAGATTTTGTTGGTAAAGCTATAAAAGGTCTTCCAACGTTATTTCCTGAATCTTTCAGCAATATTCCATTAATCGGGGTATTTTTTGCTTTAGATGCGATTGCCTATTTATCCATTCTAATCGTATTTCTTGTATGGATAATTCTCTTTAAATCTAAATATGGTTTGATTCTTCGAGCTTCTGGAATTAGCCATAATAGCGCTCATTCACTTGGTTACAAAGTTTTGAATGTCAGATGGTGCGCCGTTTTATTTGGTGGTATGATGGCTGGCTTGGCCGGAGCATATCTCCCATTGATGTTAACACCTCATTGGTCTGAGGGAATGACCAGTGGACGCGGCTGGATTGCTTTAGCTCTTGTTGTTTTTGCATCATGGATGCCATCTAGAATTATTTATGGTGCAATATTATTTGGAGCCATAACTATCATGCAGCTCGCAGGTCAGGCTCGGGGGTGGACTATTCCACCTCAGTTTTTGTCATCGTTACCCTATGTTGCTACCATTATTGTGCTTGTTTTAATTTCCAGCAGAGGATCAGCAAAATATTTAGCACCATCTGATTTGACGAGGCCATTCATAGCTTCAAAATAGCCAAAAAGACCTATTTTGGCCTTAAGTATTAAATATTAATATCATAGTCTTTTTTAAATTTATTTACCGCACAGCTTTTTTTTCATATTATTAGGCATAACAGTGTACACTTTAGTAATTCGAGGTTTGAATAATGAAAAATAACAGATTTATAATTTTTGCGGGATTAATAGCGATAGTTGCCATCGTTTACTATTTCGCCACAAATGTGGAACAGCTAGACGATGAAGATAAAACAATGAAAGTTGCTTTTGTCTATCTTACTAATCCAGGTGACCACGGATGGACATATGCTCATGAGGTTGGTCGCCTACAGGTGCAAGAACACTTCGGTGATAAGGTTGAGACATCCTATGTTGAAAACGTTCCAGAAGGACCAGATGCAACTCGAGTAATTCGTGAGCTTGCTCAAAACGGCAATGACATGATCTTTACTACGTCGTTCGGCTATATGGAACCAACCTTGAAAGTTGCTAAAGAATTCCCGGATATCAAATTCGACCATATCACTGGTTATATGCGTGCTGAAAATATGGCTACTGGTAACATTCGTTTTTATGAGGGTCGATTCGTTCAGGGAGTGGTTGCAGGTCTAACAACTAAATCAAACAAAATTGGCTATGTTGCTGCATTCCCTATCCCAGAGGTAATTCAAGGAATAAATTCATTTGCACAGGGATTAAGAAGCGTAAACAAAAATGCAACTATCTCAGTTGTATGGGCAAACACCTGGTATGATCCTGTCAAAGAAGGAGACGCGGCAAAAGTACTTATTGCTGAAGGTGCTGATGTATTAGCACAACATACCGATAGCCCTTCAATGCTACAAACAGCGGAAAAGGCTGGTGTGCATGGCTTTGGGCAATCATCTGACATGCACGATTTTGCGCCAAGTGCTCAACTTTTTGCATCTGTGAACAATTGGGGTCCTTATTATATTGCTCAAATCGAGAAAGCGATGGATGGTTCTTGGACCACTGGCGAAGGCCCAGATCATTGGGCAGGGAATACTTGGAAAGGACTAAGTGACGACTTTCTTGTTTTGACTGACTTTAAAAATATGCCTGCTAGTGTGGCCAAGGCTGCTCAGGAAGCTAGAGATGGGATTGCGGATGGAAGTATTAATATCTTTTCCGGTCCTATGATGGATAATGAGGGGAACCAAATACTTGCAAGTGGTGAAGTACTAGATGACGGAGGTTTATGGGCCATGAATTACTATGTCGAAGGCGTGATCGGCAAAATTCCAAATTAATGTAAACAATGTATTGGAAGAGAATCTTTTTTCTCTTCCGATTTTTCTGAATTAATTGAGTAAATGGCAACACTTCTCCTAAAAAATGCTGCATTAATCGCAACTATGAATGATGCCAATGAGGAACTAAATAATTCTTCTATTTATTGTGAAAATGGAATAATTAAGGAAATTGGTCCATTTGACACCCTACCTAATAAAGCCGACAAAATTATTGAATTATCAGATTCAATAATTATTCCAGGTATGGTTAACACCCATCATCACCTCTTTCAAAATTTGACTAGGGTGATTCCAAAGGCACAAAATGAAAGCCTTTTTGGCTGGCTCACGACACTATACCCTATTTGGTGTGGATTGGGTCCAAGACATGTTTACATATCGTCAGCTGTTGGATTAGCCGAGCTTGCTCTATCTGGATGCACAACATCGACTGACCATCAATATTTATTTCCTGGAGGCTCTAAACTAGATGACTCGATAGAGGCAGCAATGGATGTTGGCATAAGATTTCAACCTACGAGAGGCTCTATGAGTATTGGGGAGTCAAAAGGTGGATTGCCTCCCGATGAGCTTGTGGAAAATGAAAAAGATATTTTGAATGACTGTGAACGCGTAATATCTCAATTTCATGATAATAGTCCTAATGCTATGATAAAAATCAGCCTCGCTCCCTGTTCTCCATTTTCTGTCAGTAATGATTTGATGATCCAAACCGCTTTGCTAGCTAGAGAAAATAATCTTAACATGCATACACATTTGGCAGAAAATCAAGAGGATATTGAATATTCACTTGCTAAATTTAACATGAGGCCAGGTGAATATGCTGAGAGTCTCGGCTGGCTCGGGGATGACGTTTGGCACGCTCATTGTGTTCAATTAGATAGCGAAGAAGTTAAATTATTTGGTAAAACAAATACCGGTATTGCTCATTGTCCATCTTCAAATATGCGACTAGCAAGTGGTATCGCACCTTTATTGGAGATGTTTGAGCATAATGTCAGGGTCGGTCTTGGCGTTGACGGCTCTTCTTCTAACGATAGTGGACATATGTTAAATGAAGCACGCCAAGCAATGTTACTTCAAAGAGTTAAACATGGTGCATCAGCTATAACCGCCAGACAAATCCTTAAAACAGCAACTAGAGGAGGGGCAGAAGTATTGAGACAAACAAATATAGGTCAGATAGCCCCGGGTTTCGCAGCAGATATGGCTATTTTTGACATGCACTCTGTTGATCTTGCTGGCACCCATTCTGATCCACTTGCTGCGCTAGTTTTTTGTGGGCCAGTAAAAACCAAACATACGATTATCAATGGCAAACTAATAGTTGAAGATGGACACCTTACAACAATAAATTTAAATTCTATTCTGCGAGAACATCGTAAGCTATCAATAGGACTTCTCAATTATGCGTAAAACCTCTCATCAAAGTGTCCAATTTGATAACTGACCTGCTACTGAAAGAGCTATTCTAAATGGCTCATCTCCAGTAATTTCTGGCAAGCCAATAGGACAGATTATTTGTTCAATATCATTTAATGAAAATCCTGCTTTAACAAGCTGCGTTCTAAATCTAACCTTTTTTGTTTTTGAGCCAATCAACCCTAGTTTATAAAATCTATTATCCTTTAGCAGGGATTGTATAATGGCTAAGTCCAGTGCATGTGAGTGGGTAAGTATTAAATGTATCCCGCCATCTGGAAAATTCTTGATTAGCCTTGTAGGATCTTTTGTCCAGATAGCATTTACATCATCGTCAATTATGTTAGGAAAGCGTTCTCTAGCAATATCAATCCAGTAGCGAGTTAGAGGTAGTGATTTTGTAGAGGAAATAATTTCTCTACCTGTATGACCGGCACCCCAGATAAACAGGTTTGTTTTTGTATCAATCACTTTCTCTTGAAAAAATTTTTTCTCGTCCAAAGATAAGGACTGGTTCCCCTCATATGGAAATTTATCTGTAAAAAGTTCGTGTATCAAATTACGAGCCTGCTCTAATTTCCTGATTTCCATAATATCAGAATAATGAAAATATTCTATAAGCGCATTCACACTCCCTCCACAACATTGACCCAGAGAGGGCCCAAGTGCAAATTTTCTAACTTCACGTCCAAATTTTTTCAATGTGGCTAGATGTTCACGACAAATAGAAGTAATTTGGTATTCGAGTTGCCCTCCTCCTATACTCCCGAACATGTGATTTTCTGTCACAAACATCTGTGAATTTGCTTTCCGAGGTGCTGAGCCCTTTGTAGAAATAATGACTACTCTTGCCACCTTATTATATTTAGAAAGCTTGTCTATTATCTGCTCGATTTTTGAGTTCACTTCACCCATATTTAATAGCTATTTCTGAAATAATCACTGCTGTGTAAAATATATCTGTTCGGTGGTAGCCGGACTATTAAGACCGGGATATTTCTCTTTAACGGATGCCAGCGCATGCGAATAGGCAAAAAAAGCGCTCATTGCCAACATAAATGGCGGCTCACCAACAGCCTTTGAACGATTTATAGTTTCTGCCAGATTGCCGCCGCTTTTATAAAAATCAACGTTCCACTGAATTGGCGCATCAGAACAAGTAGGAATTTTATATGTTGCGGGGGAATGTGTCATCAAAGTACCATCATTTGCATAAACTAATTCTTCCATGCTCAACCAACCAAGGCCTTGAACAAACCCTCCCTCAATTTGTCCTTTATCAATTGCTGGGTTAATGGATCGACCAACATCATGCAATATATCAACACGGATTACCCTATTTTCTCCCGTCAATGTATCAATTACAACTTCACTAACGGCTGCTCCATAAACAAAATAATAAAATGGCCTTCCTTTTCCTTTTTCATCATCCCAGTATATATCTGGCGTCTTGTAAAATCCGGTAGAGGATAAGGAGATACGGCCCATCCAACATTTTTCAGCGGCTTGCGAAAATGTCATTTTTTCTTCACCAAATATAATTATTTTTTCATCTAAAAAAAGAACGTCTGAACAATCGCACTGATAAAGTTGACTTAGATAACTTATCATTCTTTCTTTAATTTGAGATGCGGCAATGTAGGCCGCCATTCCGTTAAGGTCTGTTCCAGATGAAGCGGCTGTTGCAGAGGTATTGGGCACTTTATTCGTATCTGTAGCACTAATTTTTACGTTACCTGAGCTAATACCAAACGTTTCGGCAACAATCTTTCTTACTTTGGTAAATAAACCTTGTCCCATTTCAGTACCACCGTGATTTAGAAATACGGACCCGTCAGAATACACATTAACCAATGCACCTGCCTGATTAAGCATCAGTTTATTGAATGAAATACCAAATTTGACAGGGGTCAGTGCAATCCCTCTTTTTATGGTATTGGAAGTTTTATTGGATTTTTCTATTTCTTTTCTTCGATTTTGATAATCAGATGATTTTTCTAACTTAACTGTGAGGTCATTTATTATACAATCTGTTATATTCTGACCGTAAGGTGTTTGTTGCTGTGTCTGCTTTGTTTTTTCACTGTCAGAATAAAAATTTCGTTTTCTTACAATATATGGGTCTAGTTTTAAAAAGTGAGCTATTTCATCAATAACACGCTCCATAGCTAACATACCCTGCGGACCACCAAATCCTCTAAAGGCAGTATTTGACGGAGTATTTGTTTTATATAAATTTGCAATAAATTCAGCATTTGGGATGTAATAACTATTTTCAGAGTGCATGAGTGCCCTCTCTGCTATTGCACCAGACAAGTCCATTGACATCCCACATCGCATATCATGTTGAATGCGCAGGGCGTTGATAACACCATTTTTATTAAAGCCAACTTTGTAAGAAGAGACAAAATCATGCCTTTTTCCAGTAATTCTCATATCATCATCACGGTCATAAACTAATTTACAGGGCCTACCCGTTTTTTGAGCAGCAATTGCAACAATACAAGCTGGCAAATTAGCCTGGCTTTCCTTGCCTCCAAATGCGCCACCCATTCGTCTTACCTCTACGGAGACATTATGAAATGGGAGGCCTAAGACATTAGCAACTTTATGCTGTATTTCTGAAGGATGTTGGGATGATACAAATATCTGAATATCATTATTCTCTTTCGGCATTGCCAAAGCTACCTGTCCCTCCAAGTAAAAATGCTCCTGCCCGCCGATTGAGATTTCACCATCTATGATGTGGTCGCAATGATTTACAGCCGATGCGAAATCACCCTGCGAAACTACTTTGGGAGGGCACAAGAGAGATTTATTTTGTTTTGCTTGCTTCAATGTGATGATAGGTGGATTTTCTAAATAAGTAACATCAGCCTTTTTAATTGCTTTTTTTGCCAATTCTATGGTTTCAGCAATTACACCAAAAATTACTTGCCCGTTATAAAAAACATTGCCTTCAGCAAAAATAGGATCATCTCCGAAGATCGGACTAGCATCATTTATACCTGGAATGTCTTTTGCTGTGATCACATCAATTATACCTGGCATTTTTTTCACTTCGTCTAGCTCCATCGTAGTGATTTTGCCATTCGCTATCCTACTCAATCCAAGCAATATATGTAAACAATTTGACGGAACTGAAATATCATCTACATAAATGGCACGACCAGTTACGTGCAACATAGCACTGTCATGAAATTCGTGTTTGGGACTGCTCTTAGACATTTTGCAAACTATCGGTTGCTGGCTTTACAACTATATTATCAATTGCACCACCAGCTAAATAACTGGTGGATTTTCCTGCAATTTTATCACACGCTTTTAAAAATAAATTAAATGCCATTTCATACCTATATTCACGGCTAGCTCTAACATCTGTAATGGGTTGAAAATCCTCTTCGATTGCTTTTTTACAATCATCTAAAGAAAGATTTCTTAAATCCTTACCAATCAAAAGCTTACTTAAATTGGAGGCTTGTTTTGGAATAGCTGCCATACCGCCATAAGCAATTTGGGCTTTTTGAATAATCCCCTCATTGCTTATTGAAAAAAGGAAAGCTCCCATTACAGCAGATATATCTTGGTCAAATCTTCTTGAAATTTTATAGCATTCAAATTTTTGATTTTTTTCCAATTTAGGTACATAAACTGATTGAACAAATTCACCTTTTTTAAGTTCCTGTTTACCATACGAAATAAAGAAAGACTCTATGGGAATAACTCTTTTCCTCCCCAAATGATTAAGTATTAGTGATGCGCCCAAGGCAATAAATGCGGGTGATATGTCAGCTATTGGAGAACCATTTGCAATATTGCCGACTACGGTTCCGCTCGCCCTTACCTGTTCAGAACCAAACCTTCTCCATAATTCCCATAATCCCTCAAAATGAGGTCCCAGTTTCTGCATTGCGACATCGTGAGATACTGAAGCACCGATCTCAAAACCAACCTCATTCTCATTCAGAACATCTAGTTCCTTTACATTTCCAAAGTATAATAAATGCTCTATTTCCATATGCTTTTTTGTGACCCAAAGACCAATGTCTGTAGCGCCAGACAAAATTAATGGCTTACTTTCCCGAAGTATTTCAACGACTGTGTTTATGTCTTTGGGAGAGTCAAATCTGAACTGGTGTTGGCCATTTTTTCCATTAATAGACAAAAAATCATTTTTCTGGTTTTGGATCACGAATTCTTTTTCCGCTTGCAGGTAACTATTGTCTCGTTCTTCTTCAGCTATTTTGCTAATTTGATTGGCTGCTCTTTTTATTGGACGATAACCGGTACAACGACATAAGTTACCTGCAAATAAATCGTCAATGTTTGAGGACCCCAATTTCTGGTTCTTGCACCATGCTGCGTAAAGAGACATCACAAAACCAGGAGTACAAAATCCGCATTGTGAAGCGTGGTTTTCTATGAATGCAGTCTGTACTGGGTGCAATTCTGTTTCATTGTAAGCTAGTCCTTCGACCGTTCGCACCGAACACCCATCAAGCATTGGCAGAAATAAAATACAGCTATTAACCGCTCTCCATATCACTGATTTTGAACTATGTTCATATTTACCAATTACTACTGTACATGCACCGCAATCTCCCTCCGCACAGCCTTCTTTCGTACCGGTGAGATTTTTATAATCTCTTATCCAATTCATTAGCGTGAGAGCTGAAAAGACAGGAGGTATTCTCTCTATTTTTCCATTCAACATTAAAATAATATCTTCACGCATCATGATAACCTTAATTATAGAGGGTTTGAAATATTTTGAATTACAAAGCCCAGTTGGAACTACTTTAAAATTAAGCTTTTTAAATTTAAAGTAAAGATTTTCTGCAATTTAGAATGAGAAGTCAGTTTCATTTGTATTTTACTAATTAACGTTTTACTCTGAATTTGAGAATAATCTGGAATAGAATATAGCAATGAATGATGGATACCTTACAACCCATGTTCTCGATATCAGTGTTGGCCAACCAGCGAGCGCTATCCCTATCACGCTTCTCTACAATGATAAGCAAACTGTTCATAAAACTATTACAAATAGCGATGGGAGAACAAATAAGCCGATGCTATCAGGAGCAGAATTTAAAAAAGGAAAATATTCACTTATTTTCAGTGTAAAGAACTATCTAAAAAATAATCATCGACTTGTTGATGAACCCTTCTATGATCAAATAACGATTGAGTTTGTCATTAGAGATAACACTGAACATTACCATGTTCCACTATTATTATCACCCTATGGATACAGCACATATAGAGGGAGTTAAAGTAAGCTTTATGGATGCAGATATTTTAATCCCAGTATTATGGGAATGGTTAGAGTTTGCTGTCCGATGGTTGCATGTCATTACAGCTATTTCGTGGATTGGAACATCGTTTTATTTTATAGCACTCGATTTGGGATTGCGAAAGATTAGTGATGAAGAAAAAGGTATCGCAGGGGAAGAGTGGCAGGTACATGGGGGCGGATTTTATAATATAAAGAAATATACTGTTGCACCCTCCCATCTTCCAGAGCATTTAACTTGGTTTAAGTGGGAGGCTTATGCTACTTGGTTGTCAGGTTTCGCTCTCATGGCAATCGTCTATTATTTAGGTGCAGATTTATTTTTAATAGATGATAATAAAATATCCATGCCAACTTATATTGGAATTATTATATCTATAGCCTCACTTGGAATTACTTGGCTAACTTATGACTATATATGCAAATCTGAGCTCGGAAAAAACAGTAACTTACTCATGATACTTCTTTTTGGGTATCTAGTCCTGCTTGCATGGGGTTTCGACCAAATTTTCACTGGAAGAGCAGCATTTATTCATTTAGGGGCTGTGACTGCTACAATTATGGCATTCAACGTATTTATGGTTATTATCCCAAAACAGAAAATTGTGATTGCAGATTTACAAGCTGGTAAAACCCCAGATGCACATTACGGATTTGTTGCAAAGCAACGTTCCACTCACAACAACTATCTAACTCTTCCAGTTCTTTTTTTAATGTTGTCAAATCACTATCCCTTGTCATTTTCAACAGAATATAATTGGATAATTGCTTCAATAGTTTTTTTGATGGGTGTCTCAATACGTCATTACTTTAATACTATTCATGCCAGAAGAGGAAACCCAATATGGACATGGTTTGCAACTCTAGGACTGTTTATGATTATTGTAATTCTGTCTATCTATCCAGCATTCAAAGGCTCCATAACTGACAGAGAGGAAATGACCTTATCACAGGTAAATTTAACATCCCGACAAGCAGAACTTTTGACTGCAGATAATTTTGAAGCAATCGTAGAGATTGTATACACAAGATGTAATATGTGTCATGCTGCCGAACCTTACTATGACGGTATTATAGTTGCTCCAAAAAATATTATATTGGAGACTGAATTAGATATATTAAAGCATGCTCGGCAAATTTATGTGAATTCTGCCATTTCGCATGCTATGCCACCAGCAAATCTAGCATCAATGGAAACAAAAGAACGTCTTTTAATTGCCCGATGGTACGAAAACAACAAACCTTAATTATGGATTTTATTAATCAAATCAGCCAACTTTTTTTTACTTTTACCAAGTGCTTTGGCTTTGGATATTTCAATCTTGTTCGAAATATTTTTACCAACAACAATCAATCCTATCATACCTTGGCTTTTATGAGGAGTGCACCAGTAGTAATAGATACCAGGTATTTCTAAGATTATATCATATTGTTTATTCATTTTGCTTCTTTTGGGTATTGAAAATCCTGATGGTCCTTCAATAAACTCAACATTATGTCCCTTAGATTTTGGCCATACAATTTTATCACCTACTTCAGAGTAAAGAATTTCAGGAGAATATGACATTTTCAACATATCTACTTGCAATTCTGCGGAATAACATAACTTTGATAATAAAAACATTGGGGCAACAACCCAAATCAGAATTAACCATTTTAGCTGTATTTTAATCATTTTATTGCTCATAGAAACTCTACTTATTAGAAAATTTAACTTGTTTACTATATTTTTAAAACTTAAATTTTATAAAGTCTTATTTTTCTAATTGAAACTTGTTACTTTTTCTAATTAAAACTTGCTTCCAGTGTTTCATTAAGAAATTTTTTTGATACAAATTTTAGATTAAACTGAGCATATGAAGCCACGATAGTTAATTTTCTGCAAAGACAAATATGTTTGCTAATTGCTCAATTCTAAGAAACTTATATAATATCTATAACATCTTTATGCTAATTACCTTAAATAGGCACTTGTAGAGAATAAATTTATGATTAAGAAAACTATTCCCTCAGAACTATCTCAAGCTGAATTTCTTACCGTATTTGGTGGTGTATTTGAAAAATCGAATTGGATTGCAGAGGCTTTTTTTGACTTAGGAATGGATAGTAAATATGACAATGCTAATAACCTTCATAACGCCATGGTCAAAATATTTAGAGCATCCAGCAATCAAAAAAAGCTTAAAGTTCTGTTAGCACATCCTGATCTTGCCGGGAAACTAGCACAACGTGGTGAACTTACTGAGGAGTCACAAAATGAGCAAAAATCTGCTGGTCTTAATCAACTTACATCAAACGAGTTTGCAGAATTTCAAAATTTAAATACGAGATATATGAACAAACACGGATTTCCGTTTATCATTGCTGTGAAAGGTCTTACAAAATTAGAAATATTATCTGAATTCAGAAAAAGGGTAAATAATTCTAATGAAGCAGAATTTTATGAGGCATGCTTGCAGGTTGAAAGGATTGCATACATTCGAATAAGAGACATAATCGATTAGTATTTTTAATGCTACAGAATTGTGTCAATAGCTTTTCTCAGCGGGTGCCAAATGTTTTAAAATGAAACATCCTCCAGAGATAGAAGGACCTACCAAAAACGCAAATAATAAAGTGCCCATACCAACTGTACCGCCAAGCATCCAGCCAGAAAAAACAACTATTATTTCTATCGTGCTTCGTACAATTGATATTGGAAGATTCGTCAATTTTGTTAATCCTGTCATAAGCCCATCTCTTGGACCAGGGCCAAGGTTAGCGCTTAGATATAACGCTGCTCCAAATCCAACAATCAAAATACCAATTAACGATTGTAATACCTGAAATAAATACAAATCAGGTTTAGGAAGATACGGTAGTGATAGGTCGAGCATTGAAGCAACTATAAATGCATTTAAAATTGTTCCAATTCCTGGAACCTGACGGAGGGGTATCCATGTAAGTAATACAAAAAAACTAATCACAAAAGTTGCGAACCCTACGCTCCACCCGGTGATTAAATTTATACCTTCAGCAAGGGTGGTCCAGGGACTCACACCTGCACTTGCTGCAATTAATAACGCCTCCCCTAGGCCAAATAACACCAAACCGAAAATTAATACAAATACACTGATAAAGGGTGGCGTTATGGTCAGCGCCTTTGGCGACCTCCAAAATAATTGAGGTACATTTTTTACAGTTAAAAACCGAATCTTGCTTAAAATAGTCATGCAAAAGCCCAAATTTAATAATGATTCCGAAACCTACCTTGGTTTTGGCAATCCGTCATTAAATTAAATTAAAAAAACAAGCATAAGGCATGAAATCATAGTTTATTGGTTAGGAAAGAATTTTGTTTTTATATAATTAAAACATTAATATAATTCCTAAGAGGCTATTGCCCCCTCCATGGGGTCTAAAGCCTGTTCAACGTCAGCAATTATATCGTCAATATGCTCAATTCCAACCGAGAATCTAACATATCCTGGTGTTACGCCTGTTGCCACTTGTTCTGTTTCATTTAGTTGAGAATGTGTAGTAGAAGCTGGATGTATTGCAAGTGTACGTGCATCACCTATATTTGCAACATGATAAATCATCTTCAGATTATCAATTAACTGTCTACCCGCTTTTTCACCACCTTTAAGTTCAATGCCGAGCAGTGGGCCATATCCTGTTTTCATATATTTATCAGCTCTTTCTTTATCTACACCAGAAAAATAGCTTGGATAAATTACATTGAATACCTGACTGTGACTGCTAAAATAGTCGGCCAGTTTTTGAGCATTTGCCTGCTGCTCTCTAAAGCGTAATGGTAATGTTTCTAGGCCTTGAATTATTTGAAAGGCATTAGTTGGAGAAATAGCTGGCCCTAAATCACGAAGTAGAACGACGCGGGCCCTGATTGCAAAAGCAATAGGTGCACCAATAGCTTCAGGGACAAGTTCTCCCCAAACTGCACCATGGTAGCTGTTGTCAGGAGAATTCATTAATGGCTGTTGTTCTGGTTTTTCTGTCCAATTAAAATTGCCGCTATCAATTATCACTCCGCCAATAGATGTCCCATGGCCTCCAATAAATTTTGTCAAAGAATGAACAACAATAGAAGCACCATCCTCTATCGGCTTGCACGTAATTGGCGAGGCTGTGTTGTCGACAATAAGAGGAATACCAAGTTTTTTACCGATTTTAGCTATTTCGCTGGTCGGAAACAGCTTTAATTTTGGATTTGGAAGAGTTTCACCAAAATAAGCACGTGTTTTTTTATCACTTAATTCAGCAAAGCTTTCTGGTCTTTCGGGATCTGCAATACGAACCTCTATTCCGAATTGTTTTAAGGTATTATTAAATAAGTTCCATGTACCACCATACAAATAAGGAGAGGAAACAATATTATCTCCAGCAGACGCTAGATTTTGAATGGATAACGCAATAGCCGCTGAGCCGGAAGAAACGCAAAGAGCGGCTAGACCTCCCTCTAATGCAGCTAATCTCTCCTCAAGTACAGCTGTTGTAGGGTTCATAATCCGGGTGTAAATATTACCTAACTCTTTTAGTGCAAATAAATTGCCTGCATGTTCTGTGTTATCAAATTGATAACTTGTAGTCTGATAAATAGGAACCGCTACAGAATTTGTTGATGTATCAGAGCGGTAACTTCCAGCATGCAAAACCAGTGTCTCTGGATTTCTTGAATTATTAGACATCCTAACCTCCATTAAAATAATAAATATTTGTTTAAAGTATTTTATCCTATAAATTAATAAAAAATATTTACTTTTTTCTTTTTTTCTATTAAATATATCTAAAAAAGGGAAATTTTTCTGCAATTTAAGGTTTTTACAGTATGGATAAAATAGATAATGATATACTTAAAATTTTACAGGACAACTCAAACATCTCTTTGAGTAATTTATCAAAGCGAATAGGAATTTCTAAAACGCCCTGCTGGAATAGAATAAGACGTTTGGAAGAGGAAGGGATTATATCAAAGCAGGTCGCCTTATTAAACAGAAATGCGTTGGGATTACCAATCGTAGTTTTTCTGTCTATTTCGGTTGGAAGACATAGCACTGAATGGACAGAAAAATTTCATGCGCTTGTCCATTCCCACAAAGAAATTGTTGAAGTACATCGCCTAACCGGTTCTGGTGCGGACTACCTTTTGAAGATTGTAAGCCAAACTGTTGAAGCCTATGACAAATTCCAGCAAACACTTATTGCTAAAATCGACTTTACTTCGATGTCATCGAGCGTTTCTTTGCAAGAAATAAAATATCAAACTAGCTTTCCACTTTAATTGAATTTAATCGAATTATATTTGGGTTTTTATGATATTTTAATTGGATTTTTCATTTTTGATAACTTTATCAAAGGCAGAACTGATAGAAATTTTTCAAAGAGTTGGTCAAAAATAACTAGCGCTTTGCCTCGCAAACTGGTTTGGAAGACATTTGGTCCCAGTCATGGTAAAATTACTCGCATTTATCAAACCATAAATATTCTCTTTCATTTGGTTCCGTTGGAACTTTGACTGCAGAATATTTACATTGAAACATTCCATGAATTTACAATATAAAAAAATTCAGTTCTTCCGTGCGGCCGTATAACACAAGCAGCCATTTTAGAAACATTCTCTGAAGCCAATTGATCTCCAATATTATGAATAAAAATACTACACTTACTTCATCACCCGCCTCCGCTCTTATTGCTGACTGAAGGGAGTGTTCAGTACTTGTGACTTGATAGCCTGTAAGCGCATCATACACTAAATAGAGCTTCTATAATTTTATCCAGAAGCCCTTAAATATAATTAGTTTCAAATAAATGTAAAAGGGCGTATTCGTTGACAGTTCCATGACCCGTTCTTTAAAATGAAACTTTATTTTCTTTGCTCATTTTTTTCTTCCTTTATTCCATGACTTAATTCATCTTTGTATGATTTTTGTATAACTATAGCCTTCAAACTATTTTAAAATATATGTGGGAAAGCTATGCCTTGGAAATTTACGACCTAAAAGATGTCTTTTCTTGCAAAATCTGTCTGTTTAGCAATACAACAAAT
The DNA here is from genome assembly GCA_902625725.1 of uncultured SAR116 cluster alpha proteobacterium. Taxonomy (GTDB): domain Bacteria; phylum Pseudomonadota; class Alphaproteobacteria; order Puniceispirillales; family Puniceispirillaceae; genus UBA5951. Next base: position 183,249 of record CACOCY010000003.1, read on the forward strand.
AAGTTTACATAATTTAAATCACAGGAAACGAATTATGATTAGTATCGCTTCAAAAATAATATTGAATAGAAAGAGATTAAAATGAAGTCTATCGGCGTAGGTGTTATTGGCACTGGTTTTATGGGTAAAGCACATTCTATTGCTTATAGCGCTTCTGCATCTGTTTTTGGTAACGGTCTAAGGCCAAAACTTGAAATTGTTTGTGACTTAAGTCCGGAGCGTGCAAGTCAACGCGCAACGGACCTTGGTTTTTCGCGTTATAGTGATAAATGGCAGGATGTTGTAAATGACAAAGCCGTCGAACTTATTTCTATTTGCACGCCAAATGACACTCATTCTAAAATCGCGATTGCGGCATTAGCCGCCGGCAAACACGTATGGTGCGAAAAACCAATGTCAACAAATATCTCAGACTCGTTGGCGATGAGTTTGGCAGCTGAACAATCATCAGCCAAAACCATTATTGGATATAATTATACTAAAAATCCAGCTGTAACACATGCCAGAAGATTAATAGAAAAAGGCACAATTGGGCGAGTTGCCGGTTTTTTCTGCCGTTATGATGTTGATAACGAAGCAGCAGAGGAGCGCCCATGGTCATGGCGTATGTCTCGTGAGATGTCAGGGACTGGAGCTAATGGAGATGTTTTAAGCCATGTCATATCAGTTGCCCATTACTTGACTGGATCTTCAATATCAAAAGCAGTTGCAGATATGGCCATAGTACATTCTAAAAGGAAAGACCCAAAGCGTCGAAATTCTGAACAAATAGTTGATAATGACGATATGGTTGCAGCTTTAGTTAGATTTGAAAATGGGGTTCATGGACATATTGGCGCTAGTCGTGTCACCTGGGGTAAGAAGTGTGGACTAACATGGGAAATACATGGAACAAAGGGTACTATTTGTTATAACCAAGAGAGATTGAACGAAATAAATCTATTTACGAAGTCTAATGATGCTTCACTAGACGGATTCAAGACTATTTTAACTGGCCCGTATCATCCTCCATACGAATCTTTCTTGCCAAATGGAGGACATGGTCTCGGGTATATGGATGTGAAAATTTGCGAACTTCGTGAACTTCTCTTATCTATAGAAACGGATAGCGCAGTGTGGCCTGACTTTTCAGCAGGTTTAAAAATCGAAAAAGTAATGGATGCTATCGACAGGTCAACAAGAACTAGTAGATGGGAGACAGTTGAATGAATACAAACCGCTATTAATTCGCTATCCGTTCATTAATTCAAACTTGAAATATATTCTTCCACAGTAACATTATGATATGTTATGGAAGAAATGCCCAAATCAACAGGCTCGGGATCTACGATTTCAATTATTGCGTTGTTTTGAAGGCCTAATCGCAGGGCTATTGAGGTGATGTTTACACTAAAGGAAGTGCCTATAAATACCATTTTATCGGCCTCTATCATCCATCTTTCCGCATCGCTCATTCGATACAGGTTTGTATAATATTCGTCAAATAATAAGATAAAAGGTTTAAATGATACTTCCTTTTCGGGTCGTTTTGTAAGAGCAGATATTTTGAAACTCTCTAGTAATGCTCTTTTTAAACGAGAATGATCTTCACTTTCAATCTTTAAGTTTGCTACTTCTTCCCATGGTGCCTCTAGCAATTCTTGATGTTGATCTTGACCTCTAAAAATAGTCACTTTATCCAATCTTCCATGAATGGCAATATAGCTTCTATTACCTGCTCTTCCATCAAGCCCATCAATGTTTTGAGTTATTAATCTTTTATCTGCAAGCCAGTAATGTGCTATATTTGGTGGCACATCCTTGTAAGTTATAAACCGCTGATAATACCACAATAAAAATTCATCTGGCTGATTACAATACATCCGACGTGTTGCCATCTCCTGTGGTGTGTAATTGGCGCTCCCAATAGTCCAAAAACCATCCTCACCTCTAAAGGTTGGAATACCACTTTGTTTGCTTACCCCAGCGCCTGTAATGTACAAACTAATCATAAAATTGGATTTCTGAATCAAATAAAATAACCATTTAAGCTTATTTTCTATTTTAAAAGTATTCAAATTAAAAAATATTTAAAGTAAATTGAAATCAGACTAGTCCCACTGATATTAATAAAATTTTAAATAAGAAAATTTGATGAGCAAATGGAATTTTTGGATAGATAGAGGCGGAACATTCACTGATATTGTTGCGCAAAACCCAAGTGGAAGGCTGATAACAGATAAACTGTTAACAGAAAGTCCAAACAAATATAAAGACGCTACCATATACTCTATACGGAAGTTAATGCAGTTAGAGAAAAGCTCTAAAATACCTGTTAGTCTTATTGGTTCCATAAAATTGGGAACAACAGTTGCAACAAATGCACTTTTAGAGAGAAAAGGAGAAGCTGTTGGACTAATTACAAATAATGGTTATGCAGATTCTCTCGAAATAGGATTTCAGGCTAGACCTTCATTATTTGCGCGCGAAATTAAACGGCCGGATCTTTTATACAAGAGGGTAATTGAACTTGATGTCAGGGTTGGTTCAAAAGGCAATGAAATAAGATGTCTGGATATTAGGGAAGCTGGCCAAAAATTAAAGCAGCTATTTGATGATGGCATTAGAAGTATTGCGGTAGTATTTATGCATAGTTACAAATATCCTGAACACGAAAAACAGGTGGGCAACTTAGCAAAACAACTCGGTTTCACGCAAATATCGCTGAGTCATGAAGTTTCCCCTCTGATAAAGTTTATTAGCAGAGGTGATACCACAATTACCGATGCCTATTTATCTCCTTTGCTAAATAAATATGTACAACAAATAAGTAGTGCATTTGACGATAATCTGGATAAGTTAAACTTATTGTTCATGACATCTTCTGGCGGTCTAACTTCTGCTAAATTGTTCAGAGGCAAAGACGCTATTCTATCAGGTCCCGCTGGTGGAATTGTTGGAGCTGTGAAAACTAGCTCATTATCAGGTTTCAATAAAATTATAACTTTTGATATGGGGGGCACATCAACTGACGTCGCTCACTATGCAGGAACAATTGAAAAGGATTTTGAGACGGAGATCGCAGGTGTTAAAATACGTGTTCCTATGACCAAGATACATACTGTAGCTGCTGGAGGTGGTTCAATTCTTAGTTTTGACGGCGAGCGTTTTCAGGTAGGGCCGCATTCTGCTGGGGCAAATCCAGGTCCGGCCTGTTACGATATGGGAGGCCCACTTACAGTTACCGATGCTAACCTAATTCTCGGAAGACTTCAGCCCAAATATTTTCCTAAGCTTTTTGGGCCAAAAGGGCAAAATACACTAAATACCTCTGTTGCTTTAGATACTATGAACGAAATTGCAAAAAAAGCAGATAAATCCACATTAAATGTAGCTGAGGGCTTTATTAGGATTGCAAATGAAAATATGGCAAATGCTATAAAAAAGATATCTGTTCAAAAAGGACATGATGTTTCTGATTATGCTTTGTCCTGTTTTGGTGGCGCCGGCGGTCAACACGCATGCGCTGTTGCTGACTTACTTGGCATTAAAAAAATCATAATACACCCATTTGCAGGAGTTTTGTCTGCTTATGGAATAGGGATTGCAGAAATCACCTCTAATCACCAGCAGCAAATTGAACAACCAATAGGCGCAAAACTTGCCCTGCCACTTAAAGAAATAATTTCAGACCTAAGTGAAGCTGCAATTGCGAAACTCGTTCAACAAAACATATCAAAGACAGGAATAAACATTAGCTGCATGGGACACCTAAAATACGAAAATAGCGATAGCACCATCGAGATTAAAGTCTCAGATTTTAAAAAAATGAAACGCTGTTTTGAAAAATCCCATAAAGAGCAATTTGGTTTCTTAATGCCCGAAACACCTATCATTATGGATTTTGTAGAAGTTGAAGCTAAAAGTAGTCCAACTACAAAAGCAAAAGTCAAATTGAACCAATTAAAAATAAAATCTAATCCAATTGAAATCTTTGACTTATATTTTGAGGGAACATGGCACAAATCTAGTCTATATTATCGTTCTCAGATAGGCGGCGGCCAAATAATAAAGGGACCATCGCTTATTCTTGAAAAAACGGGAACAGTTTTTGTCCAACCAAATTGGCAGGCTTTAATAGATAAAAACGGCTGTATTGTTTTATCTTGTCAACACAAAAAGAGAGAAAATTTATTAAATCAGAAATCAGCAGACCCAATCTTATTAGAGGTTTTTAATAATTTATTTATGTCAATCGCTGAACAAATGGGTGTAAGACTGCAACAAACTGCCCGCTCTGTTAATATCAAAGAGAGATTAGATTTTTCCTGTGCCATATTTGATAATAATGGAGAATTGATTGCAAATGCACCTCATACCCCGGTTCATCTTGGTTCAATGGATAGGTCAGTAACATCTGTGATTCAAGCACATCCAAAGATGCATAAAGGAGATGTATTTGCAACAAATGCTCCCTATAATGGAGGTACTCACTTACCCGATATCACAGTAATCACGCCCGTTTTCAATGGGACAGAGTCGCAACCAATATTTTTTGTGGCATCTCGAGGACATCATGCAGATATTGGCGGAACAGCACCTGGTTCTATGACCCCACGCGCCACCCATATTGAAGACGAAGGCGTAATAATAGATAATGTTAAATTGGTAAGCGAACATATTTTTCTACACAATGAGACTCTTGAAATTCTGACTCAGAACAAATATCCATGTCGAAATCCAGAACAAAATATAGCAGACTTAAAGGCCCAAATTGCCGCAAATGAAAAAGGTGTTTTAGAACTGAATACAATGGTTACTCAGTATAGCTACGAATTAGTTCAGTCCTATAAAGGCTTTATCCAAAATTATGCGGAAAACTGCATAAGACGCATGATTAGCACTCTAAATGACGGAAAAGCTGAAGTTTATTTTGATCAAGGTTGTAAGATTTCAGTCATAGTTAAAATTAACAGAGATACAAAAACGGCAGTTATTGACTTTTCGGGTACAAGTCCTCAGCAAGCTGATAATTTTAACGCACCAGAGCCAATTACGAGAGCAGCTGTGCTATATTGTATTAGGTGCATGGTAGATGAAGCCATCCCCATAAATGCGGGGTGTTTGAAACCAATTTCAATTATTTTACCAAAAAATTCTATGCTTAACCCACGATACCCCGCAGCTGTAGTAGCAGGAAATGTTGAGGTTAGTCAGGCTATCGCTGATTGTATTTTTCTAGCCTTAAATGCAATGGCCAATGCTCAGGGCACTATGAATAATCTGAATTTTGGGAATGACACCTTTCAGTATTATGAGACAATATGTGGTGGCGCTGGTGCTGGAAACGGCTTTAATGGAGGCAATGCTGTTCACACGCACATGACAAATACTCGGCTTACCGACCCAGAAGTCTTAGAAACGAGATATCCAGTTTTGTTAAAACTGTTTAAAATCAGAAGAGGTTCCGGTGGAACCGGACAATGGCGTGGTGGTGACGGAATTGAACGTCAAATAACATGCATAGAAAAAATGGATGTATCTATTTTATCTAGTAGACGCATCGTCGCACCAAAAGGTCTGAATGGCGGTTCAAACGGATTAACTGGCAAGAATATGCTTCTGCGCCAAAATGGGAATTATGAAGAATTACCTGGCAGGATACAATTTGAATGCCATCCATTTGAAACTATAGTTATTAAGACACCTTCTGGAGGTGGTTATGGAAAACCAAATTAATTAATAAAAGTCTTTAAATATCTTGACCAAATAATATTGAACTTCGAAAAGAATAAAGTTAAAATATTAGTTTTCCTTGAATAAAAGCCTCCGCGAATTTGCTTTCTGGATTTTCAAAAAAAGCCCTGACAGGCTGAAATGCCTCTAGCTTTCCCTTGTGAATAAAAATTATATCCTCGGCCAAACGTAGAGCCTGATTTAAATCATGTGTAATAAAAATTATTTTTGTGTTCTGTTTTCGTAATTTTATCAGTAATGATTCTATCATCTGCACCGAATAGGGATCTAGACTTGCCGTAGGTTCGTCTAATAATAGTAACTCAGGCTGTAATACTAAAGCACGGGCCAATGATAGTCGTTGTTTTTCACCGCCAGATAATTGTCTTGCTTTTAAGTGCTGTTTTTCACTAAGGCCAACTTCCTCAAGTAATTCTTTTAATTTTCGTATTTTTCTATCTTTTAGAAGGTTTGCCACAAAAGAAAGGTTTTCTATTACAGTCCGCCTAAGTAATACTGCATTTTGAAACACCATCGCTTGTTTGCGTCTTATTGCCTCATTCGAATTTTTTCCCCTGAACAATACCTCACCTGAACTCGGTAACTCGAGACCATGCATCAATCTCATCAAAATACTTTTTCCTGCTCCATTTGGGCCTAATAAAATTGTTATGCCTTTTGACTCGATTGTGAGGGAAACCTTATCAATCAAGCAGTTTCCATATTTATTAAACGAAACTGAGCAAAACTTTATAGGCATTAGTTCACATGGGGGTCTATTTTCTGAGTAATTGGTTTTAAACATTCTAATTATCCATTGCCCAATACTTTGCTCTAGTAGCAAACAAGTTCACACCAACTGCAACAGCCAATAAAATAAAACCAAGAGCAAGTGCTAAAGAGAGATTGCCTTTGGAAGTCTCAAGTGCAATCGCGGTAGTCATTACCCGAGTAAGATGATCAATGTTTCCGCCTACAATAGAAACAGCTCCCACTTCAGAAATTGCCCTTCCAAATCCTGCCAAAACAACAGTTAAAAGCGAAATTCTAGCATCCACAAGATAAGCTATTAAAGCTTTAAATGTGGGCACGTTTAGAGAATAAAACAAATCACGATACTCATTATGCAAATCCTCAATTATTTGTGTGGACAATGCTGCAATAATAGGAATAACTAACAGCATTTGAGCGATAATCATTGCAGTTGGCGTGTAAAGCAAACTTAAAAAACCAAGCGGCCCAGTTCGCGAAAGATATAAGTACACGATTAATCCAACTACAACGGGAGGCATTCCCATCAGTGCATTTAAAACAGAAATCAATATTGAACGAAACCTAAATCGATGGGTGGCAAGAAATGCTCCCAAAGGTAGACCTACAATTACACTTCCTAATAATGAGGCTAAACTTACTTTAATTGAAAGCAGAATAATTTCATATAGGTTAGGGTCTCCTGAAATTATCAGATAAAACGCTGTATAAAAAGATTCTGACATTAAATGCATAAAAGCTGTAAAGACGATGATTTGAAAAAAATACGTAAGGGTATCATATTGTCAATTGGCTGTCGAATTTAACACATGACAATTTGAGCGGTGAGTGTCTAAAAAAATAAATAGTACAAAACTCCCAAAATTATACCTGTCAACACTAGAAATGTTCCCATTACCACGAGTGTCCGTTTAATTATTTCTGACCAGCTTAACTTTTTTACCTTAGAGGTTTGTTTATTAGTGTTTGTAACCGAAAGGGGTGGTGTTAGTCCATTTGGTTTAACATGTTCTAACGTTTCAATTCTATCTAAGACGTCGACAATCTCTTTCAACATTGCCCTCGTCTGTTTTTCCTGCTGTTCAAGTCCTGAGAGACGAGAACGCATCTCTAGCTCTACCCATTTATCTGTCAGATTGACAATACCATCAGATTCATTTTTATTTTCGGCTTGAGTATTTTCGGTCGAGTAAGAATGTTCAACGTGCGTTTGTTCATCATTTTTCTCTTCCTTAGACTGAATTTTATTATTTGGAGAATAACTATGTGTCTTATTTGACTTTAACAACTCTTCAGTCAAATACGTTTCTTTTTCTATTTCGCTAGTTACGTTACTAGAACGCTTATCTTGCTCTTTTTCGGTATTTTTCTTAGAAACCTTCTTTTTTTTGCTACTTTTTTTCCTAATGTAATTATCGTCAATTGTTTTTTCTTTTAAATCCGTTTCGTTTAAGGACTGGGGAATCGCTGATTTTATTGGGCTTTTATCAGCGACTTGCATTGCCGCCTCCTGTAGAGGTTCAGTTAATACACGCAATCGCATTTCCTTAATTCGTTCTTTTATATTAACTTGGGCCATACCGTAATTCTTGCTAATTTTTGCATTCGTTTTTTGAGTCGTACTTTTAAAAAATCAATTTAATAAAATTTTCTAATTTAGCGTGATATAAGTTTCAACTTTATTCAACAAATTATTTGCAACGACATTTTAGTTACCATGTTTAATGCGTTGGAAAAGTGAAGTTTCAGAATATATAAGATTAACTGCTATTTTTTGAATTATTTTTATTGAAATCCTCCTTTAAATGATTAATCACGAAGTCGATAACCAGATTGAAAGATCCAGGCAATAATTGTTATACAGATGATTGTAAATAATCCTATTGCAAAAAGACTATAGTGAATACTAACATCCGCAGTCCCAAAAAAAGACCAACGAAGGCCAGAAATCAAATATACAACTGGATTAAACAACGTGATCTGTTGCCATACCGGTGGTAACATTTCTATCGAATAAAAACTGCCGCCTAAAAAAACTAACGGCGTCAAAATAAGCATAGGAACCAGATTTAACTGCTCAAAATCCTTTGCCCAAATACCTAAGATAAATCCAAAGAGACTAAATGAAATACAGGTCATTGCAAGAAAACAAAGCATTATTAAAGGATATTTAATTTGCACATCTACAAAAAGTGTTGCCGTCATTAATATAATTATCCCAATAATAAATGATTTTGTAGCAGCTGCGCCAACAAAGCCAACTATTATTTCTATATAAGAAACTGGAGCAGAAAGTACTTCATAAATTGTACCTAAAAATTTTGGAAAATAAATCGCAAAAGATGCATTTGATACACTTTGCATTAACACTGTTAGCATAATTAGTCCAGGGACTATAAATGACCCATATTCTATATTTTCTATTTGTTCCATTCGAGAACCAATTGCAGAACCGAAGACAACAAAATATAAGGCCGTGGAGATTACAGGAGATACAATTGACTGCAGAAGTGTTCGAAAAGTCCGGGCCATCTCGAATTTATAAATTGCTATGATTGCGAACAAATTCATTTTTTAATCCTTTACCAAATTTACAAATATTTCCTCTAGGGAACTTTGTGATGTCTGAAGATCACGAATTTTAAAGGAAGCTTTTTTTAGTTCTAATAATAAGTCAATTATTCCTGTTTTTTGTGCTCGAACATCATATAGATAGTTTAGTCGCATTCCGTCATTGCTAAGTTCTAATTTATAATTTGACAAAGAGGCCGGTATTTTTGACACTGGTTTCCGCAATTCTATTGTTAGATTTTTCGAGCCCATTCGTTGCATTAGCTCATTTTTGCCCTCAACAAGAAGTAACTTTCCTTTGTTTATTACACCTATTCTGTCAGCTATTTCCTCCGCCTCTTCAATGTAATGAGTTGTGAGAATAACGGTAACTCCAGACATTCTTAATCTAGCGACAACGTCCCACATGTCTTTTCTTAAATCCACATCCACTCCTGCAGTAGGTTCATCGAGGAATAACACTTTAGGTTTATGGCTAAGTGCTTTTGCAATCATGACTCGGCGCTTCATTCCGCCTGACAACATCATGTTCTTATGATCACGCTTATCATAAAGAGATAAATCTTTTAAAAGTTGCTCTATAAAAACAGTATCTGCGGGCTTTCCAAATAATCCCCTCGTAAAGCTAACCGCATTTTTAACTGTTTCAAACGGCTCGATTGTAATCTCTTGCGGTACTAACCCTATCAACGACCTACTGTTTCGATAGTCCTTTGCTACGTCAAAACCACCAACGATTATTTTATTTTTAGGGACTGATAACAATCCACAAACAGCAGAAATCAATGTTGTTTTTCCAGCTCCATTTGGACCAAGCAACGCTAAAATCTCTCCCTCTTCTATTTCTAGCGATAAATCATCGAGGGCTTTAAATCCATTTTCATAGGTTTTTGTGAGATTCTTAATAGAAATGATGGGACTCATTGAACTACTTTCTAATTAGATAATTTCAAAAAAACTTTTTAGATAACTTTATAATATAAACACTGGCAATATTTATGATTTAAAAGATAGTCTAAGTCGTTTGTTTTCAAAATTTGCTAAAAAATTTAACTTTTTCTTTTGTTTTTTAAACACTTTGTTTACAACTCGTAATTTTATAAATACTTGCCTATGACAGTAATTTTGGCTGGTTAAGGATTCCTACTCATATATACTTGTTCCTTTATTTTCAATTGAAACCTTTTTAATAGCATTAAATGAGCATCTAACTACAATTACGAGAAAAAAGTGTCATCTAAAATACAGAAAATTTATCAATTTGAGACAATTTGGATATCCGACATACACCTTGGAAGTAAAGGCGCAAAAGCGCTGGAGTTGTTACATTTTCTATCAATCACTAACTCAAAAAAACTTTACCTTGTTGGTGACATTATAGATTGTTGGAGACTGCGAAAAAGATGGTATTGGCCACAAGAACACAATGATGTAATGGCCAAAATTCTTGAAAAATCGCGAGCTGGCACGGAAGTTATCTACATCCCAGGAAATCATGACGATCTTATTCGCCAATTCGTAGAACACAAATTTGGTGAGATACAAATCGTAATGGATGATGTCCACGTAACTAGAAACGGGAAAAAAATATGGGTGATGCACGGAGACTTATTCGATAGTATTATTCAGCATGTAAGATGGCTAGCCTTTATTGGAGACGGGCTGTACACTATACTTCTTGGGTTTAACGGCATATTAAACGCCATAAGACGTTTATTCAGGCTAGAATATTGGTCACTGTCAAAGTTTTTAAAACATAAAGTTAAACAGGCTGTGTCTTTTTTATCTGCGTTTGAAACAGGGATCATGAATGAGACAAAAAAAAGAGGATGCGACGGGGTTATCTGCGGTCATATACATAAGGCAGAAATAAAATTAATCGATGGAATGATTTACGCTAATGATGGTGACTGGGTTGAGTCAAAAACAGCCCTCATAGAGGATAAAGACGGAGATATCTCGCTTATCTCCTACGACAATTTACTTTCAAAATAAAATTCTGTGATAAAACAATTGACTTTACAGGGGCTTTTAAGCCATGCAGCTTATCAAGATTCAGAATGGGAATTTAACCGCTAAATTAATACCATATGGGGCAAGATTAATAGACATAAGAATAAAACCATTCAATTTTCCGCTAATATTAGGATATCCAGATATTATGGACTATTTAAAAGATTCTCATTACATGGGGGCTATTGTTGGAAGGGTTGCAAACCGAATTAACGCTGCAAAAGCTATAATTGGAGATATTAATTATACTTTTGACAAAAACGAGCACTCCAAACAGACACTACATGGTGGAAAACAAAGTTGTGCTTTTCAACAGTGGCGGATTAACGATGTAAGTGATGCATCCGCTACCTTCATCCTCAATGAGCCTGACGGCCATATGGGATTCCCAGGAAATTTTCGTTTTAAAGTACGATATGAAATAAAAAAACCTATGAAATTAGAAATTAGGATGGAGGCAATTTCTGATAAGGATGGAATATGTAATCTTGCTTCACATCCTTATTTTTGCCTAGATGATAGCGGTGATATTTCACGTCACGAATTAAAAATAAATGCGACGCACTATCTTCCTGTAAACGAGTTATTAATCCCAACAGGTAAGATAAATAAGGTATCAAATAGTCAATTTAATTTTCTAGTACCAAAGAGTTTATCAGGGATTGTAGAGGGTAAAAAAAGTGAGATAGACCATAATTTTTGTACAGGTGATTCAAAGACAACTCTCCGTGAGGTAGCCGTTCTTAAAAGCAAGTTATCTAACATTATAATGAGAGTACTATCTACCGAGCCTGGTCTACAGGTATATACGGGACATCATTTAACTAATACGCCAAACGGATACAACAAAGGTTCCTATCAACCTTTCAACGGTTTATGCTTAGAGCCTCAGGGCTGGCCAGATGCTCCAAACAAGAAAAATTTTCCGTCTATTTTTTTACCTAAAAATAATCTTTATGAGCAAACGAGCTGTTTTGATTTTACATATTGCTAGCAATTTTAATTCGGTTTTCTAATCAATTTATAATTTAAAATTTGAAAAAAGTTTGAGATAATTTTTCTTTTCTTCAACATTTTGAAGCAAAAAGGTACTCACTTATTTGACAATTGTGCCGGAGCTATTTTTCAATAATAGAAATTCACAAGGCATCTGTGGAAGTTTTAACTTGAATTTTCATATATACAAACAAGGAGAAATTTATCCAAGTGTTGGCATTTTAAATTCTGGGTTTTGTCGAAGGCCTGTTGGCCAACGTGTTGTAGTTGTTTTTATTCGCGTATAAAATCTTACTCCCTCCATTCCATGCATTGCATGATCTCCGAAAATGGAAGATTTCCAACCCCCGAAACTATGAAACGCCATTGGTACCGGAATAGGAACATTTACCCCCACCATACCAACCTCGACATCTTGCATAAAATTTCTTGCCGCGTCCCCATCCCGAGTAAAGATTGCTGTACCATTTGCATATTCGTGGGAATGAATTAAGTCTAAAGCCTCTCGGTAGGAATTTTTTCGGACAACTGACAGAACCGGACCAAAAATTTCTTCTCTGTAGCAACTCATGTTTTCTTTAACGTTATCCAACAAAGTTCCTCCAATGAAAAAGCCATTCTCATACCCTTGTTTATCCTGTTTAAAATTTCTTCCATCTACAACCACATCAGCGCCTTCATTTTCTCCTGAATCAATGAAGCTAGTGACTTTCTGTAAGTGCTGAGCAGTCACTAGGGGGCCCATTTCGGATGCTGGATCCAACGCAGGTCCAATTTTTAATTCTTCGATTTTTGGTTTAAGTTTTTCCACGAGTGCGTCAGCTAAAGCTTCAGTAACAGGCACTGCGACAGACACTGCCATACATCTCTCTCCAGCTGAACCAAAAGCAGCACCCATCAATGCATTCGTTGCCATTTCCAAATCAGCGTCAGGCATTATTATCATGTGGTTTTTAGCTCCCCCTAATGCCTGAACCCGTTTTCCTTTGGCTGTGCCTGTTGTATAGATATAGTTTGCGATAGCAGTAGAGCCTACAAAACTTATTGCCTTAACATCTTCATGACCTACCAAGCTATCGACAGCCATTTTATCTCCTTGTACTACATTGAAAACTCCGTCTGGAAGTCCTGCCTCCCTTAGCCATTCTGCAATTAAGAGTGAAGCCGAAGGGTCACGCTCTGATGGTTTTAGTACAAAGCAATTTCCAGTAGCCAGAGCGACAGGGAACATCCACATAGGAACCATAGCTGGAAAATTAAAAGGAGTAATTCCAACGCAAACACCAAGAGATTGTCTGATCATATGACTATCTACTCCGCTACCCACATTTTCAGAGAACTCTCCTTTTAGTAGAGTTGGCGCTGCAGTAGCAAATTCTACTACTTCTATTCCTCTTGTTACCTCTCCGATGGCGTCATCTAGTGTTTTTCCATGCTCTGATGAAATAACTTCTGCAAGCTGAGTTAACCTTTCCCAAAGGATATTTTTGAATTTGTCAAGAATTCTTGCTCGTCTGAGTGCTGGTGTTTTAGTCCATTCCGGCCATGCAACGCTAGCCGCCTCAACGGCAGCATTGACATCATCCTCGTTAGCAAGGATCACTGATTTATCAGCAATTCCTGTTGCAGGATTAAATACATCCTGACGCCTTCCTGAATTACCACTTACGAACTGACCGTTAATAAAATGAACAATTTCTGACATAGTAATATTCTAATCCCTCTTTCTATAACATATTGACGTTATCTGTTATGCAATACTATACAGCAGAATCAAAGTAAATTTCGCCATTATACTCGACTATTTGCTTCTGTTTAATTCTATGCAACAGTATATGAATAGAAATATACTTAAAAAAATTTATTCTTTATCTTGGGTAAATTAGAGTGAAATCTGAAACAGACAAATTAATTTTTTGGGGTACTCGAGGCGGTTTGCCGGCAGGAGAAATTACATCTGCTAAATATGGGCTTGCGACCTGTTGTGTGGGATTAGTATTATCTGATAGACATATTATTTTCGACGCAGGAAGCGGGATTTCACTTTTTGGAAATAAAATTAATTCAAATGATAAAAAACCAATCGATATCTTTATCGGTCATTATCATTATGACCATTTGATTGGATTACCGTTCTTTACTCCTCTTTTTAATAAACATCGAAATATACGCGTATTTCTTCCCAAACTTGACGATAGGAATGGGATTGATGCAATCGACAAACTTATCTCTCCGCCACTATTCCCAATTTCAAAGGAGATGTTTTCCGAGACTGTAAGCTTCCACAGCTTTATTCCTGGGAACACGATTAAACTAAATGCAAATTGTTCTGTAGAAACCTCGTTATTCCCTCACCCAGGGCAAAATTGTGGATTTAGATTCAAGAGATTTGGTAACAAAACACTTTGTTACATATCTGATATCGAGAATAATTCTGAAAATACCCTAGAAAATATAATCGAATTTACTGAAAATGGTGCACATCTTATAATCGATAGCTCATATACTCAGGAAGAGCTTAAATCCAGAAGAGGATGGGGACATTTAAGTCTTAACGATATTGAAATTATTGCTGCTAAATTGCCGCAAACAAAAATATTTTTATACCATCACGATATATTTAAATCAGACCGTCAGATAGAAGAAGATGCTAAGGGTATTTTATCCAAACATTCCAATGTCAGATTGGCAAAACAATTCGATACAATTCAACTATCTTAGAAATTGAAAAAGAGATGTCACACCAAGCTGGAATAGCGGGTCGGACGTGTCAAATTTTCCTCGGATAAAACTTTTTGGAATATTTGTAAGTGTGACGGCAACAAGAGCTTGTGCGCCTGCAGATCGCGGGAGATCAGAGAATAATGCCATCTCTCCAAAAACCTCATTGTCCGATAGCGTGGCAAGAGTTACATCATTACCATTTATTTCTTTCACAATCTGAACCATACCAGATTTAATAAGGAAAAGACTATCCCCAGGGTCACCCTCTTTAAAAATCCATTCAGCACGTTCAAGAACCAATGTCGAGGGTTTTTCACTCATTCAGCACCTCTGAATCCTAAGTTTTCTTTTGCTTTTTCTATTCGCTGTAATGTATAATCTGTGACAGCGGTCAAAAATCTGTCTTCAGTCTTAAAACGACTTGTGAATATATTTGCTTCGAAAATATAGATTTTACACTTTTGACCTGCGACTGCCCAACAACCCAATGGCACTTTTAGTATTAAATTAGGGGCATTAAGTATTACAGGACCCGTTAGTATACAGGCTGCACTTTTTTTTGATGCTTTTGAAATCGAAGCCTCATTATCAATCAAATACACTACACCATGTTCTAAAAAATACCCATTATCATCGTCAGGGTCAGGTTGATAGATTACCTCCCCCTCTTCCACTTGTCTTTGATATTGCATTATATGCTGATAATCTATTTTTGACACTGTAATCTCCTAGGTATTTACAATGTATCAGAAATATTTAATAAAAAAAGTGGGACTTTAGGAAAATCTTGTTTCTTTCGCAAAAGTGAACCCTTAATTTGGAAAACCAAACTCACAAAAGCTATTTTATGACAAATCACTCAAAAACCAGTATTATGGGAACTCAAGCCCCACTTTTAAAAGATATGTTTCCTTATTGTAGTTCTGACGGTTAAAAAATGTTAAATAGCTATCTATTATTAACATTCGCTATAATTCTTGAAGTAGCAGGAACAATGCTTTTACCATTAACACAAAATTTTACAAAAATCTTACCTACTTTCGCATTGGCAGTTTTTTATATAGGATCTTTTTATTGTCTGACCTTCTCTCTAAATCTAATTCCCATTTCGATTGTCTATGCCACGTGGAGTGGTATGGGTATTTTTCTTATAACAATATTAGGATACTTTATTTACCGTGAGACGGTAAATTGGCAAGTTGCAATAGGATTACTTTTGATTATAACCGGGGTAGTTTTGGTTAATATTTACAGTTTTTCCTCTTTTAAAATTACTTCATAAAAGCCTGTCGGTTTATAAATTTTGAATGACTCGTAATTAATTTTAAAGTCAAAAAGTTCTCTCTTTATAATTACGTGAGTAAAAAGTTGATGTTTTCCTCTTGTTTGATTACCTTTTACAGTGTAACGATGCTTTTGGGTGTTAGTGAATGGTATTAAATGGATTATGAATTCGAACTAGAAAAATTTAACTTCAAATCAAAAACTGAATTATCCAGTTTTAGTGATGCCTGTGAATCAAGATTAAGAGATCGCTTTCATAGTCTTTTTTTTGATTTAAGGACAACAGGTTCGAGCGAAGAGAACCTTAACATACTTCAATCTGCGAAAATTATGATTGATAATAAGCCTAGGCGAGCTCTGGATTTAGTTTCAATAGCAGTAGAACTGGAGCGAATTATTATCTCCTCGACCAATGGAAAGGCGTTGGAAGGGGTAAAAGATTATGTGAAAAATGAAAAAGGCTTTAGAAATGTCAATGAGGATCCCAAATCGGGCAGAATTATAATTAAACTACCAAGACTTACTTTTGAAAATAAAATGGAACTCTCTGACGCTATTGATGGAAAATACGGAACTTTTCAGAAAAATATTACTGGCGTTAAAGCACAAACGGGTACCCAAATTAGAGCAGGTCTTACCAATGAATTTATAGACGGAAAAGAAGCCACAAAAGCTGGAAAAGAAATTGATTTAATTTTAACACACTATAAAAAATGGGGGCGCACTATTGCTTTGTGCAAACAAAAACTTATTCTCGGTCGAGACTTTAGAGCAACTAAAGACGAGGATATTACACTTGAAAAAAATATTAAAAATGTCCTTTACCTATTTCAGTAATAAATCTTTATTATAATGTTTCCTAAGCTTAAATTTGAATTATTGTGATAAAGTATCTCGATAATTTTACTAAAAAATCTTTTCTTTAAGAGTTGTTAAGATCCTGAATTTATGACAATACCTAAACTACTAAGTCATAAACATAATGATATTTATTTCTCATGGTTTATAGTTTGCTGCGGTTGTGTTGGAGCAATAAACTTAGCTAAGCTAGCTCCTTCAATGGGAAATTTAATAGATTACTTTCAAATTTCTTTATCCACCTCTGGTCTGCTTGGAGGCATTTTCTCTATTCTAATGATATTAACAGGGCTTATTGGTGGAATAATCATCACAACATATGGCCCACGAATAGCTATGCTTTCTGGTTTGATAATAAGTTTTTTTGGATGTGTAGTTCCTTTTATTAATCACAGTATAGTCGGTTTAATGTTTGGACGTGCTCTTGAGGGATATGGTTTTTTGCTTATAAACTTATCAGCCCCTGTTTTGTTGACGCTGCATACAAACATGAAAATTAGAGGAAAAGTTATGGGAATTTGGGGCAGTTTTATGCCTGCGGGAAATGCAGCTATTATTCTTATTGCTCCAGTAATTTATTTATTTTCTGACTGGAAATTTTTGTGGCAATTGTCCAGTTTATATACTTTATTAATTTTATTATTAGCGTGTAAAATTGTTCCTCCAGACCCTCCATATCTAAAAATACAGAAAGTAGGAAAACTTTTTCCCAAAATTTTGCAATCAATAAAAGATTGGAGAATTTTAATAATCGGAGCTACTTTTGCTTGTCACTCACTCATTTTTTTAGGAAATATGCAATTTTTACCATATTATTTTGAAAACATAGTAGATTATAGTCAAAATATATCACATTTATCGACTGCTTCCTATTGTTTGGTTAGCTTTGCTGGGCACCTTTACTGTGGTATCCTTTTAAATAAAGGGAAAAAACCTCAGGAACTAATAGGATTTGCATTTATAACGTCGGCAATATTTGTCGCACTATTTTTCGGGGTATTTGATAAATTTTTATTTTTTGAAGAGATACGAATATTAAAATTTTTTGCTATAATGATAGTAGCATTTTTCATGGGTCTAACTCCACCAACAATATTTTTTTTAATGTCTTATATCGAACCGGCATCTCGAACGACCCCTATCAACTATGGTTACATGGTTCAGATACAGGCAATTGGAATTTTTGCTGGGTCATTTCTTTACGGTTGGCTTGTCGATGCATCAGGTAGCTGGACTGTTATTGGATATTTAAGTATTTTAATATCAGTTTTTGGTATTTTGGGAGGATACTTAAGTTCCAAAACAATTGCAATTTCCCCAAAATAAAAAATATAAAAATATTACGGATTTATTGTGTTTTAGAAATAAATTTTATGTCTGGTGAATTATTTGTAAACGGAGACTGTCATTGTGGTAAAATTAGCATATCTGCTAAAATAGATAAAAACACGGTTCGAGCATGTCATTGTACAGATTGCCAAAAGATGAGTGGTGCACCGTTGCGCGCAATTGCTGTCACTTCTGTTAATAAAATTTCCATTAAAGGAAAACCAAAAGAATATATAAAAATCAGTGATAGTGGGAACAAGAGAATTCAGGCTTTTTGTGGAAATTGTGGCACACAACTTTTTGCCACTGATTTAAAGAGGGAGTTTTTCAACTTACGAATAGGGTTTTTAAAACAAAGAGACATACTCGAACCAAAGGAGCATGTTTTCACTAAATCATCTTTAAAATGGGTGAGCAACATACTCAAAAAAATGAAATAAAGTGATATCTTAAGTGTTGTACGGTTGCTAATAAAATCAGAGATTACAACTTGTTTTTTCAAAAAAAACATAAAAAGTTTTGATTTTATTCATGGAAGAGAACGCTGGTCTGCTTTAAACAGAATCAAACATAATTATAGTTTTAAATTGTTGTGCAAAATAATAAGCAAACTTACTATAATTTTAAAACAATCGATTTAAATAATCCTAAAACTTTTTTAATGAATTTTATTTCGTTTTTATGCCCTGATAGTATTGATTTAATAAAATTTAAAAAATCATAAACTGTCTGATTTTTAACATTCGTTTCAAAATTAAAGGAATGATGGCAAAAATTCCATAATATTGAAATAAAATAATAAAGTCTTCTTTCAATATAATTATTAAGGATTTTAGGCCTGAAGTACTAGCACCTCCAATGGACATTTTGACTATGGGTTTCATAAGATAAATAATCTTTAATTCATTAGAGTTGAGTATTTTAAAAATAAAGTCATAATCAGCTGAGATTTTCAAATCTGTTCTATAGTGACCGAAAGTTTTAAATATTTCTTTTTTTATAAAAAGAGTTGTGTGAGGCGGCATCCATCCAGTGAAAAGTTTAGTTTTTGTAAAATCTCCAGATATCCAATGCCTGACAATATGACTAGGGTTACCTTTGGAATAGAACAACGCGTCTCCATAGGCTAGATCAAATTCGCTTTCCTTTAATTTTAGAGCAGCCATTTCTAATGTATCATCTGATGCAAAAACATCGTCCGCGTGGAGAACGCATACATAATTAGCAGTGACTCTTGTAAATGCTTTATTTAATCCATCATAAATACCATTGTCGGTCTCAGATACTAAAGACGCTGTTTTAAACTGTTCTAAATATTGTTTTATCTTTTCTATCGTTCCATCATTTGAGCCAGCATCTTGAAAGATTACCTCAAAATTTTTATAGCTCTGATTTATCAGCGAATCTAAAGTTCTACCAATGCTATCAATTGAATTGTAAGATAGAGTTATCACAGAAAAAAATGGTAAATTCGTCATGATATTATAAATATTTAACTAATTTAAGCAGTTTAAATCCAATATTTACCATTTAGATACGCATGGAATATATTTTAAGTTTGCACGGGAGGAGTATTTTTTTGCTATTTCATAAACTTCCTCAACAATACCCTCATCAAGATAAGTTGGTTCAAGCCCAAGTGATAAAAACGAATTATTTTCTACCTCAAGGTCATTCTCTGAAGCTTCTTTTCTTGGATTTTCTAAATAAGCAATTTTTACTCCTGTTTTGTTGCTTATTAACTCTGCCAAATTTCTTACACGATGAGTCTCACTAACTTGGTTTCTTATCATTACTTGCTTTCCATTTACTGGTGGATTAGAGCAAGCTAAAGATATACATTTTACCGTATCAGTAATATGAATGAAAGCTCTTGTTTGACCACCAGTGCCATGAACTGTTAGAGGATAATTGACCGCAGCCTGCATTATAAAACGATTTAACACTGTTCCATAATCACCATCGTAATCAAACCTATTGATAAACTTTTCATCCAGCCTTGTTTCAGGTGTTTGTGTCCCCCAAACAATGCCCTGATGTAAATCTGTAATTCTTATACCGTTGTTCTTTGCATAGAATGCAAACATTATTTGGTCCAACGATTTTGTCATATGATAAGTGCTACCGGGATTAGTTGGATAAATTATTTTCTGGTCAACCAAACCCTTCGAAGGTACATCAAGTTTTACGTTCAGATAGCCCTCAGGAATTTTCATTCCTACCGAACTGTAACCATAAACGCCCATCGTTCCCAAATGCACCAAATGAATATCCAAGTCTGACTCAACAATTGCTGTAAGGAGATTGTGGGTAGATGTTATATTATTATCGACTGTATACCTTTTTGTTTTTGAGTTTTTCATTGAATAAGGAGCTGCCCTTTGCTCTGCAAAATGAACGATATTATCTGGCTGGAAATCATTAATAACTCTCAGCAAAGAATAATATTCTGAAAAAATATCAATATTTTGAAAATTAATTTTGTGATTTGAACTATGATTCCAGACCATCAACCTTTCTTCTATGGAGGCTATGGGCGTGAGTGACTCAACACCTAATTCTATATCAATTTTTCTTCTGCTGAGGTTATCTATAATTAAGACATCATGCCCTTGAACTGATAAATGAAGTGCTGTTGGCCATCCACAGAATCCATCACCACCTAATACAATAGTGCGCATTTGAACCTTTCTAAGGCAATTAATTACAAGATTTTAATATAGATATCCGAATAAAAGATAAACGTCATCATTTATTTATTAATAATATTATTAGAATAATACTAAAATATTCTTCGATTAGTAATAATATTAAGTTCATTATTAGTAATTTTTCTTATTTGAATATCATAATGCTTTAAAATTATGAGTTTGAATTTTGACACATAGAAATTCATTTTCTCTTTAACTCTTGAAAGTTGTGAAAATTTATTAGCACCGGTTCCAATTCCAATGTTCGAGGTAAAGGACGAAGATAATACCAAACTTGGTTTATTTATTATTTTATTGAAACCAATCCACTGATTAGCCCATAATGCTTTATTTTGAAATAATGTTTCTTGTAATCTTAAATAAGAATCTTCACCAATCTCAATAATGTACTCTTTTTTATCAATGGACTTTAGCAAAGAATCAGAACACTCTCTTCTAAAATAGTTCCAATTCTTTGCACTTGAAAACCAGCCCCAACATTGCATCCGATAAGTCTCAATAAATTTTACCTGTTTGAAAAAATTCCTCACATTAATTCCAAAAGGACAGTATAAACATACGCAACTGTAATCTTCGAATATTTTTGTCTTTAAAACTCTACTTATTATATCATCAAGATTAGCCAGAAGAATTATATCATCTTCAAAGACAAAGAAATACTCAAAGTCATGAGCAATTTTGTCTATGCCTTTGTAAATTGAATTTTTTAGTCCTATATTTACATCCGATATTTTGAAGTCAAAGTCTAAAAATTTTTCTCTTAGTAATAAAATTTCTTCTAATTTTTTCTTGTCATTTTTGTTTTTTGGACCGTCAATAAAGACAATTACCTTTGTCATATAGCTCGATAAATTGGTAAATGTTGATAGTCTTGAGAGTGTCTTTCCAAGCTCTTTTGGTCTATTATAACCAAAAACTGCTATTCCTATTGTATTTTCATAATCATTTATCATATTTTTTGGCAACCTATTTATAGCTTTCCGCCAGATATTCGTATGTTTGCTCAATACCAAATTCAAGAGGAGTACTAGGTTTCCAATTTAGCGTCCTTATTGCTTTTCCAATATTCGCATAATTTTGCTCAATTTCTCCATTCTTTGCAGAAATATATTGTATGTCCAAATTTTTTTTTGAGACCTTTGTAAGGTTTTCCAAAAGTTCGTTCACAGAAGTAGGTGTACCAGACCCTAATTGGAAAACACCTCTCAGTTGATCTTTCATTAGGCAACAATCTAACGCATCAACTAAATCTTCAACAAAAAGAAAATCTCTTGTCTGATTACCATCCCCATAGACATGAATCGTTTCTTTATTAAGGATCTGCTTTATAAACTTGGCCACCGCACTCTCCTTATTTCTGCAATATTTTCCGTATATATTACTAAATCTTAAATTAATGATGTCCATATCGTAAGACCCACTAAATGCTGAAGAGAATGCCTCATTGCATAATTTTGATGCTCCATAGGGACTTATTGGTTTTGGCAAAAAACTCTCGTCAATGGGCGGTGTAGTATCGCCTACTATTGCACCTCCAGAAGAGGCATTTATTACTTTTTTTATCCCCAATTCCCTTGAGGCCATTAGTATATCAAAAAAACCTTTCACATTATAAACGAAACTTAAAGAAGGATTCTCAATCGATTCCAAAACCCTAGTATGTCCAGCCAGATTTATCACCACATCTGAGCCCTCTAATGAATTCATTATTTGATCATTAGAGGCAGTGCCAATCTCTAAATGTTCAAATTCTAAATACCCCGAATTATTAAATCCATTGTCGAGAACCCTAAATTCATATTTTTTTTCGAGGCTGCGTACTATATTAGTCCCTATAAACCCCGCACCTCCAATTATTGAAATCACAGTTTCAACCCTCAATAATAAATTTTTTTAAGTTCTCTTGCATCTTCGTTTGATATTGATACTCAATTTTTTCCTTTCTAGCAGTCAAAATGTTATTTGCAAATTCGTCAAATGTTAACTTTTTATCATAATCTCCAAGGTATACTTCAGATTTTTCGGAAATAACGGGAACTGAAAAGTTTTTTGCTTCTTCAAAAATTCTAGGTACTCCTTCGTTTTGTCCTGTTAAAACTATACCGTAGCAACTCTTGAGAAGCGCCAGGATAACTAATTTATCTAAACTACCAACATATCGAACATTCTTGTGATTTAATATTTGTTTAACCAGAACTTTCCTTTTTTCTCTCAATCTTCCACAAATTATTAAAATAAACTCAGAGGTATTTATTATATCCAACAATTTTAAAATAGACTCTGGTGATTTATCTTTCTGAATACCATGAGCATAAACCAAATATTTCTTACTTTGAACAGATTGGATTAATTTTTTGTCATCAGATGACATAGGAGTTTTTAAATTAAATACTCGCTTGTTTTGTTTCGATAATTTTTTATTTATCTCACTACCACAGGCTATAAATTTAAAATTTGTAAATAAGTCAATATAAGGAAAAAATTCTTTATCTCTTACATCTATTATGAGAGCATTGATATTTGCTGGCCTGCTTGCAAAGTATCTTATCAACCG
Organism: uncultured SAR116 cluster alpha proteobacterium; assembly: GCA_902625725.1. GTDB lineage: Bacteria > Pseudomonadota > Alphaproteobacteria > Puniceispirillales > Puniceispirillaceae > UBA5951. The sequence continues at coordinate 206,775 of CACOCY010000003.1, forward strand.
GCTTCTTGATAGAAAAGACGACTGTATCCAGATTTGAGAATTGGTATTTCTAATCCAAAACAACAAACAAACGAAAAATATAAAAAAAGTTACCTGATTGCATTTATGAAATACAAAATCCAAAAAATTTATATTATCTTTTCCAGTTGTTTTAAAAAAAATATTTGTAGAGTTTTTATCAATTGTTCCAAAATCACTAAATTTGTGAATATAAGAATTTATATCACTCTCTGAAATAAACTTTGTGTATGAAGAAAAACCACCCGAATTTGATGAATTTCCAAGATTAAAAAAATATATTTTCATTAGACTTCTTATAAATGTTTATTAAATATTTTTTAAATAGGTGACTAAAATTTTTATGTGAATAAATAAAGTAATAAATAGGGCTAGTTGTAATCAAGGGTCAGCAACTTCTTTGCTAATTTTAAAGAGCTTTGAATATAAAGTTTTTCTTTAGGGGGCGTTTTATGAGATTTAGTGTCATTTAAGAATAGTTCCAGATCATCTTTACAGCCTGAAGTCCAATAGAATTGTTCGTCTAATATCTCATCTTTGTATAATTCAAATGAATCTTTACCATAAAGCAGAGTTTTAACTTGAAAAAGAGATGCTTCAAAACAAGTTGAGCTGAAGCGCGTAATATGAAAATCAACTTCATCAAATAATGCATATAAGTCTAATTTACTATTATCAAAACAAAAATTTGAATTACTTATTCCAACAAAATATTTTTTTATTTCTTTCATTTTTACCTTATTGTTTGGGTGTAATCGGAAAATAAAATAGTAGGATTTGTCATTCTTTCTCATAAATTCTAAAATAAAATCTGGTATAAGTTTGGTCTCACTCCATACGATTGGTTGCAGAGTAACAAGGATTTTTTTTATATTTTTTTCTTGAAACAGGCTTTTGTTTTTGACCTTGAATTTCTCATTCTGCTTCCAATAGTCTATCCAGGGGTAACCACCAACAAAAGGAATATGTGTTTTTCTATCCTTACTGGTCTTCAGCATCTGCTTGGCGCTCGGTTCACCCCAACACCAGAAGTAGTCAGGCATCATTACATATTTTTCCTTATGTGAAATATGTCTCCACCCACTATACATAGCATTGAATTTACCTTGTTTTCCGTGCTGTACATCAATTACTTTTATTCCAAGTTTTTTTGCAGCCGCTACTATTCCCATCATGGTAGGATTATACCAACAGACAACATAAATTATTTTTACATTACGGTGCTTGATCAGAAATTCATTTGCTGTTTTGAAAGAAGCATTAAATTGTCTTAGTGATTTCTGAAACGCATTAACCAAACTTTTAGGCTCTAAATCGACTTCGCATGCTATATTATTTAATATATTCAAGTCATAAGAATTGATTTGAAGATTTTTTGTTTTTGCAGAAACAAACACGGTTGATGAGAATTGAAGTTTAATTGCTGGGGATATGAACTTAATATAATATTTCTCAAAAGATTTTGGGGTATTCAAGGAGTATATAAGAGGGTCTATAATTCTATCAAAGTAGTTCCCATTTTTTAGAAGTTGGAGGTAAATAGGGGAAGAAAAAAATAAATAGCTTGCTTCCTTGTTACTACTACGTGCCAAATTAACAATTTTCGCTAAGAATGATTTTAGAAAATGAAAAATGTTGCTTTCTAAGATAACATGATTTCTTTTTTTAGAGGTATTCTGAAGTTGTGTCCAGAGAGTTCGCCGAAGCAGCGGCCATACATTTATTTTATCGATTTCTAACTCTCTAAATTTTTCATTTCTCTCTATTTTCATAACTTTTTTGTAGGCTTCGGAAATCTTCATATTCCATCCATAATTCTCTAACTTACTTTAAATCATCAATAAAAAGCTGCTGAAATTGTCTTTTGTGACATTTTAATTTTTTACCCTCGACTGTTTTTGGAAAATCAATCGGTGCTATTCCCTCTTCGTCTGATTGAACTCGTAGGTATTTCACATGTTTTTGCTGAATAATTGTTCCTTTTGTTAAATCTTGGGCAGCCACTATAGATTTTTTTTGAAACTTCCTATACTTTAAATCAGCAGCGGTCAAATTATCAAAATCATCCAAACCCAGAGCTAAATTTGCAATTCGAATATTGCGCACATATCGCTCAAACTCCTGCGGTTCTAACGCTGCCTCGAAGTCTACCTTATCTGCCTCTCTTTTTAAAATTATATGCTTTTCCAAAAATGTTGCCCCCCGTCCAATTGCGAGAAGATCTATCCAGGAACATAATTCTAAGTTAGGGTCTGTATGATCAGCATAGATTATCAAACCACCAAAATCTCTTTTTAGTTTGCTAATTCTATTTATATTTAAATTTTCTAATTTTGTTGGAAAATTTTGAATTCCATGCATCAAAATTAAATCTTTTTGTCCACAATCAAGAACAAATTTTATGGCTGCTTTTATTTCTGAATAAGTGGATGAACCTGTGCCTAAGGTCATTGGAACGCCGAATTTGGCTGCTCCCTCTAAAATTTTAGGATTACTTAGTTCTGATGAATTTAATTTTATCAAATCAGGTTGAAAATTTGCTGCTAAATCTAAACTAGGTTCATCATAAATAAATAAGGAGAGATCTATTTTAACACTCCTGACATAATCAACCAGATATTTCCATTGTGAGGAAGAAAATTTTAATTTCTCGAGCGTTTTATATAGCTTGGAACTTGGAACCATGTTCGCTGCTGGATTAAAAATTTGCAGTTGTACACAGTCCGCACCAGATTTTACGACTGCATCTATCAACAATTTAGCAATTTCCAAATCGCCTTGATGAGCACAAGCAACTTCCCCAATTATATAAGGGGGTGATTTGTCGGTATACTCTTTTCCTGCTATTATGACTGACGAATTTAATTTCATAAGAAATCACTATCTGCAAGGTTCAATTCTATCAATGCCTGTGCTAGCATTAAGTCTTCTTTTGTATCTATATCGATAGAGCTGAAATAAGACATGTCGAAGCCTTTCATTTCGCCTAGAAAAAAACTTTTATTTTTTAAAAAAGAACTAATCTTTGAAAAATACATCGAACCATTGGGTCTGTAGAAAATTTTTTGGTCTTGCGAACGTGTATTACCTGATATAAGTGGAGAATCAGGTATAAATGGGGTTGCTTTATTATTATTGGGATCAATGCTCAATGCCATTTGAGGTGGAAAATTAAATGGACCCAAACTTACTACTGTATCTGAATTTTTATCGAATAATTCAATTGCTTTTTTAAAATGTTTTTGTCTTCGGAATGGTGCAGTAGGGAGTAACATGGCAAAACTAGAAAATTTTTCTTTTATTTCAGCTCTGTTACATATTTCAAAAATAACATCCACAACTTTTGTTTTGTCATCTGCCAATCCTGGCGGTCTATCATCGATTATTAAATTTGTATATTCTTTGCACAATTGAATTATTGACAGTGAGTCAGTTGTAACCATAATTTCTGAAAAAATATTGGATTTTATAGCTGCATCTATACTGTGACAAATTAGAGATTTACCTCCAAGCATAATTGTATTTTTGTTTGGTAATCGCTTCGAACCTCCTCGAGCTGGAATAATAGCCAAAATCTTTTGATTATTATAGAAGTCCATTGTCTTCATTCAAAATCGATTTGTGGCTGATTTTTTATTGAGAAATTTGACCAGCCTTTTTCATCAAAGAATTCTATTAATCTACTTTGTTTCTGCTTTGAAAGTTCTTTAAGTGGCGGTCTCTCAATAGGAGGAAGAAGGCCAAAATAATTGAGACAGAATTTTAACTGTGTGTGCCAGCCTAGTTCGACCGCTAAATCAAAATAATCATCCTCGTATCTTTGCACTATTTCATTAGCAATAGTATTTTTCCCATCTTTAATTGCAAGATGGAAATCTATCTCTATTTTTGGGAAGAAACTCCCTAATCCAACAAGGTTACACTTTGCGCCAGCTTGCTTGTCTCTAAGGAAGTTTCGCATTGCGCCAGCCCCTATTATTGCTCCTTTATGTCCAAAATGCCTGTGTATTTTGTATGAATAGCTTGCATCCATACATTCCTCTTTTAAACCAACCAAATTGGAAATGTTTAATAATTTATCCAACAGTTTAAGAGAATACTGGACCGTCCCACCATATCCACTGCGAAGCGGCATCTCATGTATAAAAATACCTATTGATACGCTTTTACAAATTTCTTGGTAAAAAGAGAAAATAGATTCGTCATCATACCACCTTTCTGGATAGTAGGCTATAAATGCATTAGCTCCTATCTCTTGCGCTTTTAAAGCATGTTCAATGTTTTTGCTTAAATCTGCATTAAGGGGACCACTTACAATAGATAATGCACTATCTTTTGATCGATCGACGACGACTTTATTCAAGTCGATAATTTCGTCATTTGACAGCAAATTAAATCGACTTGTTCCAACAGTTGTCATAATTGTTTGAGCACCACTATTCACCAAGAAGTCAACATATTTTGCGGTTGCCTTTAGATCTAAGTTATGAGCCCTATCAAATGGCGTGATTATAGGGAAAACTGGACCTTCAAGAGAGCATCTAATTTCGTCGAGGTAATATTTTTTCAAAAATTACTCCTTTAAAGGCACATAAAAGTCCAATTTCATCAAAAAACTTTCAAATTGATAGGATGTTTAATAATATTTGGCAAGCCTTCTGAACGTCTAGTACACTTATAGAATTACTCAAAGGTAATGAAAGTCCATTTTTTGAGAATTTATAAGAATTTTCCAATACATCCTTTCTTTTAGAATATGCGGGTTGTAAATGTAAAGGTTCAAAAACATTTCTAGTATCTATTCCCTTCTCTCTTAATGCGTTTGACAATTGAATTTTATTTAGAGGCGATTTTTCTTCATCAAGAACAATTGTGTACAACCAATAAACATTTTTTGCCCATTCCGCAGTTTGTGGTATACTGAAGAATTCATTATCGCTCAATAGTTCATCGTAACATTCCACAATCTTCATTCTGTGTTCTAGAAATTTATCTAATTGCTCAATCTGTGCCAAACCGATAGCTGCTTGCAAATTTGTCAATCTGTAATTTAACCCTGCAACTTCATGCCAGTAACGGCGGGAAGGTGACATACCATGGTCTCTAAATAATTTAATTTTATCCATCAAATGTTGGTGCTTCGTCGTGACCATCCCCCCTTCTCCGGTTGTGATGATTTTGTTTGCGAAAAAACTAAAACAGCCAATATCCCCAATTTTTCCAACTTTGCTTCCTTTATATTCAGCACCTAGAGCTTCTGCACAGTCCTCTATAACCCATAAATTATTTTCTTTTGCAAGCTCCATAATAGGATCCATATCACAAGGATGACCATATAAGTGAACAGGCATTATTGCTTTTGTATTTTTTGTAATGTATTTACGCAAGTTGTTGGTGCTCATAGTAAAATACTTATTTTCTATATCCACAAATATGGGAGTAGCACCCACGTTTACAACAACATTTGCACTTGCCCCAAAAGTGATATTTGGAACTATCACTTCATCTCCTTTACCAATACCTAATGCTAAAAGTGCTAGATGCAAAGCAGCAGTGCCTGATGAAACAGATACTGAGGAAATCCCGTCAAAATAATCGGAAAAAGAACTTTCAAATTTTTTGACATAATCTCCCTGAGAAGAAATCCAATTAGTTTTTATACAATCTTGAACGTATTTTAATTCGTTGCCTCCAAGCAATGGAGCAGCGACTGGTAAGTTCCAAATATCTGACCAAGAAATTATGTCTTTAGGCACACCAGATTCATTTAATATTGGAATATGTTTATGAACAGAATTTAAGAGGGATAAATTCTGTTGTCTTGTATTTTTCTCATTCCCAAAAACAAAATCTTTTTTCATTACCGAGGAAATACACAACTCAATATTTTGGTTTCTAAGAAGACCTCTTCTGATATCACCGTCTGTAACTAAGCCTATCATCTTTCCACTTGAATTAACACAAAGAAGTACGCCATTAACACCTTTGTTCAACGCATTCATTGCATCCTTAATTGAGCCTTCTATCGGAAAAATATTGTCTGAAATAGTCATTAATTTTCTATGTTATTCTGAATCAGCTCTATCTGAGCTGATATTTGGTCTAGTTTTAAATTATACACTTCTAATACGATTTCTTTTTCTTTAAACGAATTCAAATAATTCAAAAACCACGTATTCTCTTTTATTAAATCGTTGCTATCTACATATCCATTATTTTCAGACAGATGAAGACACGAAATATAATCAAATAATTTCTCTACATAATCATCTGGTTTTATATCGTGAGCTTTTGCACTCACTTTTGCATGTCCAAAGTCCAATAGTAAACCTATATTTTTTCTATCTAAATCTCGCATGAACCTGTCAATGTCTTCGTAATGATTTAATAGAATTGGGCTTTGTAGTTCTTTATAATAATTTAGTGGACTTAATACATTATTTTCTATCAAAAGAGATAAATTTTTTGAGAGAGCATAATCAGACAACTCTTGGGTTGTTTGAATCATTATTTCATAAATTTTGTTAAATTTCTTTTTAGGAAATTTTATTTTATGCCACTCATCAATATTCCCAAGTACCTTTGGAGAGAGAGAGGCAGCAAAGCCAGCATGAATGCTGTAAAAAGGCGCCCCTAACTCCGATGAAATATCAATTGCCTTCTTTGCAAATAATATCGTTTTTTCTCTATCATTTTTGTCTACCGAAGCTATATTTAGAACAAAAGGGTTTTTTGGCGCTGGAAAATAATTATGAATCAGAAACTTGTTTTTACCAGAACGAACTCGTTCAATGATTTGTTTTAAGTTTTCATTATCGCAGTATAATCCAGAGCTAAGTTCTATATTTATAATATTAGATTTTTGTGCCTGCTCTATAATACTGTTTATATTTGACAGTCCAAATGCACCTGATGACACCCAAAAAGACATTTAGTATATTTCTTTCTCAAAAATCATCTGTCCAGAATTATTACAATTTTGCTTAAATTTAAATCCATTTTTCTCATACATATGTAATGCTTTGATATTATTTTTATCTACTTTTAACATCAATACCTTTATTAAATTTTTCTTGCACCAGTCTTGTGCACTTTTCAATGCCAGGGAACCATATCCCTTTCCATTATTTTCACTTGTGATATACAATCCAAAACTTGGGATGGTATAGTTTTCATCTAAACCTCTTAAACAATAAAAACCAATTACTTGATTGTTTTTCGATAAACAAAAATACTTATCTTTTTTTGCGAGTCTGATTTGCTCAGAAAGGCTTTTATTAGGTTCATTGAATGCTGTAAAATAGCACAGATAACTTTTGTTTTCTTTTGATAACAATTTTTCAAGAGTAATTGATTGTTCGATACTCATTTCGGTAAACTTAATCAATAATATCTTCCCATGATAGAAAAGTTCCTTCTGGAATATCTTTTCGCACAGTTTTTCCCAATATTGAATCCCAGTGCTTCGGTGCTATCCCTGTCGCTGGTCTTCTACAAATAATGTTTTTTTCAGATATAATTTCCCCAGCCTTGATATCTTTGAATGAAGAAATTGACCTTCTCATCTCATTCATATTTTCTGACTCAGAATTTGTTGGTTGTTTTTTTTTATTGCCTAAAGCAAATTCCATATCTCTTATTTTTTTAATAAGAGAGGTGAGCTCATCTGGATTACATGACGCAAAATGGTCTGGTCCTGCCATGTTTTTATCTAAAGTAAAATGTTTTTCTATTATTTTGGCTCCCAAGGCAATTGCTCCTAAACAAGCTATTTCAGATTTTGTGTGATCTGAATAACCGATAGGGCAACTAAATTTTTTTCCCATTGTTACCATTGATAAAAGATTAACTTCAGAAATATGGGTAGGATAATTTGTTGTACATTGTAATAATGTGAAATTAGAATTACCCGCTTCTCTAATTATATTAACAGCATTTTCTACCTCTCTTAAAGTCGCCATACCAGTAGAGATAACAAGTGGTTTTTTAGTGTTGGCAAGTTTTCGTAGAAAGTCTGTCTCAACCAGATGCATCGACGAAGATTTGAAAAAAGAAACCCCAAGCTTGTCTAAAAATACAATGTCCTCTGTGTTGTAAGGAGTCGACGCAAATTCAATACCTAATCGCTCACATTCCTCAAATAACTCTGCAAATTGATGGTAGGTTAGCTCCAATTTCATTAACATTTCTAATTGTTTTTGTTCCGATCCAGTAGATAGTTTTTGATATTTAGCTTTTTCTGTGCTTTGGCTAACCACATTACTACTTTTAAAAGTCTGAAATTTTACGCAGTCTGCTCCTGCTTTCTTTGCCTCATAAATTAATTCTTTTGCGAGGCCAACATCTCCGTTATGATTTACGCCAATTTCAGCAATAATAAATGAATGGGACCTTTCTTTAAAAGATTTTGCTTTAAAATTCATGTAACCCCTAGTTAACTCTTCTATTCTATAAGGAGAGCTCTTTTTAATTATAAAAAAAATGTCCTTATACTGATATCCTATATCCAAATATTTATTCATAAATATGAGTATTTACAATACGAAAAATTTAATCTTCGATATTTAACAATCCAATTCTTTTCTTGTAAGGAAGTATGAGAAGAAAACGCTCTAGGGAAATTCTTCTGAGTTGGTAGACTAAGTTTATCAAAATTAAAAAAGATGGATCGGTAATTGTCCTAAATTTAAAAAGGTTTAGAAAAATTAATGCACCTCACTCCACTCTCACTTACCGTTATAATATTTTAAGATTATTTTATTATCAATATATAGGTCAACAAGATGTTAGATTTCCATCTTATGTTAGACTTGCAATTCGTTATGCATTTATCCTAACGTTTTAATTACTCGGCTATTATTTCTAATATAGCCAGCTTACATTCTTTTGGAGTTAATACTTTGGGACCTGAACTGGATTATTTTATGCGTTTTCGCAGCAACTTTCGAGGGATTTGTTTGAGTTTTTATAGAATTTAATGCCTCTGTAATATACTACTTTTTTAAATTTTTGTTCTGATACTCGTTTTAACTTTGCAGACCATTTCCGCCAACCCGATAATTAGAAGCGGTGTTGCAATGTTTAGTATTCTCCCCACATTATTTCCAATACCTGCAGCAATTCCAAGGAAAGTTAAAATGATAATGACAGCAATAAATGGTAAAAAAGGCTTTAGATTTTTAAAGCCATTTGAGATAGCTAACAAGACAACAAAGATTGGAATATTGTTTGCAAGAATTGCTTGCATAAAAAATTCTTTAGTTACTGAAAAAGTTAGGATATTAGCAATTAAAGAAGGAAAATCTGTCTGACTCTCATTGCCAGGTATTTGAAGATACGATTTCATTATAAAATAAAAAATAAAGGCAAGAGCAGCAAAAATAAGAAATTTCAAACGCCTCTCATGAACAGAAGAAAATAATATATAAACAAACAAGACTAGAGGTATTAATTCCCTGCATAGAATGGAGGCAAAGCACATTAAAGAAAATAAAAAAAGATTATTTTTCAAAACAAGGTAAATGAGAAATGATACAAGAAAAAATGTTCCACCTTCCGTTAATCCAGCATAGCCATGCACCGTAGTTGATAAGGACAGGAAAATTAATGACGGTAATATTACAGGAGTTAAGCCATCTCTGAGACTGGCTTGGTCAAACATAATTTTTATCGATTTGTAGATAAAAAAAGCGGCAAAAGCTAAAAAAATGTAATTCGTAAAAATGATGGCACTTAAAACCGATGGCTCATAGTCAATTCCATCAAAAGAAAGATAATTATCTTTGTATGGGGTTCTGTTAGGCTCATAAAATAGTCCGAATTTGTATATCAAATGTGCAATTGATGGCAGCATTACTCTATAGGCCCAAGGTGATAATGCATTATTATCAAATGGATATAAAGTCATTTGATAATATTGTTCAAAATCGTTTCCCCCAAACCAGGGAATGTGAAACTTTGCACCAGCATAATACACTCCGGCGCTCATAGAAAAAAATGCCATAATCATTAATAAATCTTTTTTTAGGGTTTTCATTAAAATCGTCTCATCCTTTTAAATATCCACATAGGAACAATCTTAATAATTATCATAACTAAAAACCAAAAAGCGGGAGCGTAAATTTCGGACCTTCGTCGATCAACAGCTCTCACAATTTTATTTGCTATTAAACTAGGTTTTACCCAAAGCAACCCTTTTTTAAAATCAGCAGTCATTGGCGTGTCTACAAATCCGGGCTTAACGGTTACGACCGATACATTAGATTTAAATAAACGCTGTCTTAAACCGGAAGTAAACACTGTTACCATTGCCTTGGCAGAACCATAAACATAGTTACTGGCCCTACCCCTGTCGCCAGCTACAGAGGAAATAACAGCAATAGTCCCTAGTTTTCTAGTCTCAAATCTATTAGCGATGAGAGTTAACAAACTGATCGTCGATAGTGCATTTGTCTGTATTTCACCCATAGTCTCTTCGACACTTTGTTCGCATGATTCCTGGTTTGAAAGTGTACCGTGCGCCAATAGTACAATATCAACACCACTCATTGTGCTCTCCGCAGAATTAAGCAATTCGACGTGTTGATCAATGCAATTTATGTCTACACAAAATTTATTAACTTTAACTGCGCCACGCACCTTTAAATCAGCCAAAATAGTCTGAAGACGCTCCTCATTTCTTGCTACCAAAAACAGCTCATAACCTCTAGCAGCCCATATCCTTGCGCAGTGATCAGCAATAGCGGAAGTTGCACCAATGATTAAAACTTTCTTCATGCTAAACCTAGCCGTTTAGATTGTTCTGAGCTAAATTTACCAATCGCGCCATAGTTTTTTCGCACCGACTCAAACACTTCCCAATTATGATAAGTTGCTTTAAATGTTGCCTCCTGCATAACGGCATCCTTAGTTAGATAAACTCTACCCCCCATCTCAACAATTAATTCGTCAAGTCTGTGCAAAGTTTTTATCGTTGTTTCTGTTAACTTAAAATCCAGAGCCAAAGTGTAACCCTCAGTGGGAAACGATAAAAGATTTTTATTGGCATTAGAAAATTGCTTAAGAACTGCTAGAAAAGAACCTAGGCCAGTTTTAGCAATCTCTTCAAGCAACCTTCTCATATTAGCTACGCCACCAGCTTTAGGAATCACAAACTGATACTGCAAAAACCCTGCTTTACCATACATTTTATTCCATGATCCAATTGCATCTAATGGATAAAAATAAGGCATCAATGGAACAAGCCGATTTTGATTATGTTTTGCGCCGTGCCAATAGGCACTGTTGAAAGTTTTCATTGTTAAATAGTTGAGCAATGCTGTTGGAGCATTTAAAGGGACAGAGATTGGGTCTTTAATTACTAGATCTAAACTACCACTTTTAGCGTGCTCACCAAGTATCAATATGCTACGCCCCAGCCTTTTTCCCTTAGCAAGACAATCAATCCATGCAACACTATAGGTGACGTTAATGTTATTTTCAAACGCTTCGCAAACGTCTTCAATACAATCAGCCTTAATAGTCTTTTGTTTTATTAATGAAGACCGAATTGGTATCAACTGAATGGTAGCGCTTATTATCACTCCGGTTAATCCCATACCTCCACATGTTGCATGAAATAAATCTCCGTAACTTGATGGCGACACTGTTACAACCTCGCCAGTGCCTAGTACCATTATCATGGAATTTACGTGTTGTCCGAATGTGCCAGCGATATGATGATTTTTACCATGCACATCGCTAGCTATTGCACCCCCTAAAGTTACATAGCTTGTTCCGGGCGTAACTGGTAAGAACCATCCTTTAGGCACAATCACTCCCAATATTTCCCGCAGAGTGATACCAGCTTCAGCTGTTAACCTTCCTGTCACCTCGTCAAATTCAATAAAGTGATCATAAAATGTTGTTCGTAGAACCTTCGGCGCATTAGCGCTATCACCGTAACTACGACCCATACCGCGGGCTATAAGACCATTTTCTTTAATGATTATGGCTTTTAACTCATCCTGTGAAGGGGGAGTTAACAACTGCGATTTTTGTTTAGGATAGTTCCCCCACCCACTAATTGTTGAGAGAGTCATCGCACCACCTCACTAGCACCCTTCACAAATACATATTTTTTATCCAGTTGGTATTTTATGTAGAAGCCTATAGAAAGCCCGATGATACCTCCTAAATAGCGCATTAGATCTATGTCAAAGGTAACATGAAAAACATATTCCGTACCCCAGAAAATAATGGTCGTAATCATAGCCATTATGGTATAAAAAATAAATAATTTACCATCATGTGCAAAATTTTTACTCATAAACTTAAAGATATAGCGTTTCTCTAAAATGTAGCGCAATGGCAAGCCAGCAACAGTTCCAACTAATATAGATATTTCTATATAGAAAGAACCTTTGTAAGCCCAAATGGATACCATTTGAAAACCAATATTGATGATAGTGGATACTATGGCAAAAAGTGTGTAAAGAAATCCAATTTTAAATTCTGCCCTCGTCATTATATTGGCATCCCATTAGCAGCGTATAAAAAGACAATTGCCATAAGTGCCGCAACTAATAAGCTTGCCTTATCCCTAACAGCAAAAACTATTGGGTCATCGTGCATCTCGCCCCTTGTAGCTTTCAACCACATCCAACTTACCCAGAATAAAAGTATAGGAAGCATAAGCCAGATTGCTATCGGTTGCACATACAAAGACTTGACTGTTTCACTATGCATGTATAGAGCGATAATCAGCACGGAAATATACCCAGAGGATACACCTAGCGTTTGCAAAAGTGACGCGTCTGAAACCACATAGCCTCGTCCGTGCGCAACGCTTTTACCTGCATCTGCCTGAACAATTAGCTCAGAATATCGTTTAACAAGTGCTAAGGATAAAAAGATAAAGACAGAAAAAGCTAGTAGCCAAAAAGATAATGATAATGACACTGCAACAGCACCAGCAATTATCCGCACCGTATAAAGCGTAGCTAGCACCAAACAGTCCACTAATACAATACGTTTAAACACTAATGAATATAGAACTGTTAATAGAAGATATAATATTAATACAACTAAAAATTCTTTTCCCACAAATTTACCCAATACGATGCTTAAGGTAATTAGGATAGGTGCAATCAAAACACCTAGTGAGATTGGTAACTTTGCTGAAGCGAAAGGTCTATATTTTTTCCTCGGATGTCTTCGGTCATTTTCCAAATCGAGAAGGTCGTTTGTTATGTAGACAGATGACGCGCAAAAACTAAACGAAAAAAACGCGACCAGAAGAATAAATATTGATTGTCCATCGCTCAACTGTTGCGCTGCTAAAATCGGAATAAACAGTAAAAAATTCTTAAGCCATTGATGTATTCTCAACGCTCTGAGCCAATCTAAAAACGCAATAGGGTCCGATGGAAAGATATGAGATATGGATGCGACTTTTGATACTTTCCTTTGTAGCGCCCCACTAGCATTAACAACAATTGCATGAGATGCGCCAGCCCAAACCTCTAAATCAGCTCTACCATTTCCTGCATAGTCATAGCCTTTATCTCCATATCGTTTTTCCAACTCATTACGCTTGTTTGCGCCTTTTAAATTTGTATTTGCATCACTCGCAATTACATGGTCAAAAAGATCCAAATGCTTAGAGACTGCCTCCGCAACACGGTCATTTGCTGCAGTACAAAGTACAATCTCCTTGCCGCTAGCCTTCTCAACTCTTAACCAATCAATAAAGGAAATATTGTAAGGAAGGGTTGTAACGTCTAGCGCATGATGCTTAGCAACTTTTAGTTTCAGATAAGCAATGCCTCTAACCAACCAAAACGGTAGGACAAAAATATAAATAGGCTTACTACGTATTAAAGCAAGGACAGACTCATGAAGAGTATCTGTAAGTAAGGCTGTGCCATCCAAATCAACGGCTATAGTTTGTGGTGAATGCAAGTGAGAACCCATTTTTCCTAAAATTACCCTACGTAAGGCAAACCATGCTTTGATTGATTTACAATAAATTAATGAGGTTACATGAACATAATAGAATGCTTTTTTCTAATATATAAAACATAAGTGTTA
>CACOCY010000004.1:0-92500 GCA_902625725.1 uncultured SAR116 cluster alpha proteobacterium
GGCTCTTCTAGTTACCTCGGGATTAGTTTTTTATTTCGGTATAGCTTTCTCAACTGGTTATGCTCCAAAAGGGTTAATAAAAAAAACTTCGCTTTAAAACTAAACTTATGAGAATTTTATTCATGTTGGCTTGAAATACTCTTCTATAAAAAGTAAAAAAGACAAAACTTAAACGGAAAAAATCAATGTTTGATGACAGAGTTTTTTCGGGTGTACAGCCTACGGGAAATCTTCATTTAGGAAATTATCTTGGTGCAATAAAAAATTGGGTCGGGTTGCAGAAAGACTATGAAACTATTTATTGCATTGTCGACTTGCATGCCATAACAGTACCACAAAAACCAGAAAATCTTAAGGTTGCGACCCAAGAGGTAGCGGCTTGCCTCATTGCATCTGGAATAGATGTTAACAGCTCAATCCTATTCAATCAATCACAAGTACCACAACACGCAGAACTTGCATGGCTATTTAATTGTGTTGCTCGTCTTGGATGGTTAAACCGAATGACCCAATTTAAAGAAAAAGCAGGCAAAAATAGAGAGAATGCAACGGTGGGATTATATGCATATCCTACCTTAATGGCAGCTGACATACTTGCTTACAAGGCAACCCACGTGCCAGTAGGCGATGACCAAAAGCAGCATTTGGAACTCACCAGAGATATTGCTATGGCATTTAATTCTATGTTTGGGGAAAGTTTTTTTCCTTTACCCGAACCTATTATTAAAAAAACAGCAGCCCGAATTATGAGCCTCAGAGATGGCGCATCTAAAATGAGCAAGTCTGAGACATCTGATTATTCGAGGATAAATCTTAATGATGAAGATGATTTAATTTCTCAAAAAATAAAAAAAGCAAAAACTGACTCGGAGCCACTACCAGACAATATAAAAGCTCTTGAAGAAAGACCAGAAGCCAGAAATCTTATTGGTATGTATGCATCATTAACTAATCAGAGTGAAAATACAGTTTTATTAGAGTTTTCAGGTTATGGATTTGGAAAATTTAAGCCGCTATTAGCAGAATGTGTGATAAATACAATTTCACCAATAAGAAATGAAATGAACAGAATATTATCTGATAAAGCTGAATTAAATCGTATTTTAGTTGACGGAGCTGAAAAAGCGGCATCCATAGCAGATCCCATATTGGCAAGTTGTAAAAGGGTTATTGGATTTGTCCAATCCGTTGAATAGAGCGTAAAATAATAATCTAAATGCTTCCCAATAAGATGTATAATTGTTACATTATTAAAAATTTCTCATTGTAGTTTCTTATTCATAACGTTTAGGAGAAATATAAAAATGTTTATACAAACAGAGGAGACCCCTAACCCAGCAGCACTAAAATTTATCCCTGGAGTGGATGTAATGGGCACAGGTAACGCAGAGTTTAATTCTGAAGAAGAGACAAGAAACTCACCCCTTGCAAGAAGAATATTTCAGATAGATGGTGTGCAATCTGTATTTTTGGGAGCAGATTTTGTCGCTGTGACAAAAATTGATTCGTTGGAATGGTTTTCTTTAAAACCGGCAATACTAGCCGGTATTATGGAACACTATGCATCTGGATTGCCAGTTATTGAAAAATCAGAAGAGACAGTCTCTTCTGTCGAAGAAGCTGACAGCGAGACAGTTCAGCAAATTAAACACCTTATTGATACCAGAGTAAGACCTGCTGTTGCCATGGATGGTGGTGATATTATTTTTTCATCTTATGAGGACGGCGTGGTCACACTTCAGATGCGCGGTGCCTGCCAAGGTTGTCCTAGTAGTGCTGCGACACTTAAGATGGGAATTGAAAATATGCTCCGACATTATATACCTGAAGTAAAAGAGGTTAGACCTGCAGGCTCCTAATATATGTTAAGTTCTTAGTCACATGCTGCGGAAAAATGTGAAATGTTGAGGTTTTTTCAACCGGGGATTATATTTTTATTAATTGTTTCTGTTCTCCTTGGGTATTTTTTGCCCTTAAATTTTGAAAAGCCACGTTTTTTAGCGGAAACAAAAAAAATCGATTTTAAGACTGACAAGCGGGAAGACTTAGTTCGTCAGTTATATAATTACAAGCTAGAAAATTTACATTTTGCTAACAAGGAACAAGATTGGTTTCAGAAAATACCCAACAACATCGTTATTAAATTTCTTCCAGATGGCCTGAATGAGCTTAACTATTCGTCGTCTGGTTTGTTAAGCGTTCCAAATATATTTTTGGAAAAAGTGCCCACGGGGCTAGATGTTTTGCCGTCAGAATACAAAAAAGCAATTTTCATAAGATTTATGTTACCTTTAATTTTGAGGGCAAATCAACAAATTTGGGAACAAAGACAACAAATTATAGATGCAAAGAGTTCTGAAAATAAAATTGTGATGAAAAAAATTGCAAAAATTTACAAGATTGATAAAAGCTTTACAAAAAGTGATGTGACGTATGATTGGGCTGATAAATATGTTTTGCCAATACCAACTTCGCTTGCTTTAGCTCAGGCTGCTATCGAATCAGGCTGGGGTACTTCTCGCTTTAGTATTCAAGGAAATGCTTTATTTGGGCAATGGTCTTGGTCCCCTCAATCTGGTATTAAACCACTTGAGGCTTCAAATAGTGAGGCTGTAGTTCGAAGTTTTCCTAATCTTCAAAGTTCCGTTAACTCTTATATGAGGAACTTGAATACACACCCTGCTTACAGAGAGTTTAGAGAGCTTAGAAATTCATACATAAAAAAAGGAAAATGGCCAGATGGTTTAGAACTAGCCCCGGCATTGTATCCCTATGCAGAAACAGGGGAACACTATGTTGACTCTATTAAAAAAATTATTTTACAAAATGACCTTCAACGCTTTGATTATAGCAAATTGCTTATTCGGTAAGAAATTGTCTTCCATACCACCGCCAACGCCCATTCTCTGCGGGCATAGTGCAATTTATTCGTGACCGAGGTCCATTCATAACTCCAGGCAATCTAACTTCTGCTCTTGGACCTAATATTTCAACATTTAGTTTACCAAATTCGCCTGAAAAACATCTTAATTGTTTGATCGGCGTGAGCGATTTATCAACTGTAAAACCATACAAAGGAGGGTTTTCTTTTAAGACCATATCTTGGGGTGTAATATCTTTCACCCTTAGCGGTTTTCCATCGAGCGCAAGTTTAAGTCGATCAATTGTTCCATAATTTTCATTGAATGCGAATCTAGGTAACTCAAACATATTATCTTCCGCAAATAAAACGCCAGAATTCTGTCCAAAAGCTGCAATAAATCCGGCGTCTTCAACTGCTTTGACAACGTCTAGAGAATATTCACCATAGGGATATGCAAATAATTTGGGATATTGGCCAGTCTCTTCTAAAAATCTTTCATTTGATAAGGCAATCTCTAGTTCAACTTTTATAGGAGATAATCGATGCATATGGGGGTGAGATTTAGTCTGGGAGCCAATTATCACCCCACTATCTTGCAATTCCCGTATTTGATTCCAATTCATATAGTTTCTTAGGTTATTATCTACAGGGTCTGTTGCAATGAAAATTGTAAACGGAAAATTATATTCTTTGAGTCGTGGCCATGCCTCAGTATAAACAGATAGATACGCATCATCAATTGTGATAGCTAAGGTTTTGTCGTTTAATTCACCGCCAGATTGCAATGTTTCAATTATTTGCAAAAGTGGGACAACATTGTAGTCGCCCTGCGAAATAAACTCAAGGTGCGACTCAAATTGTTCTATGGTAACATTCGTTGAGGGAAAACGACTTTCTCCAAATCGATGGTACATTATTACTGTAGCATAGTCATATCTCTCTGCAGCATCACCCTTTTTGATGGAGTTTGGGTTAAGAATAAAGCAGCTAAAATAAAGTATTAAAAATAATAGTAATGGATGTTTTTGTAACATAATATATATTTTTTCTGAATATTTTTCATATTATTATATCATAATTTATTGACATAAAAACACTTCTTTGTTCGTTTATGCCTAATAAAAAACTTTATTAAGAAAAAAAATGATTTTGCTAGCGCTTGAGTCTTCAGCTGAATTGAGTTCAGTTGCTGTCTGGAAGGACTGGAACGTTCTTGCCCATCAAATTGTGGAGTCTAAGTTTGGACATGCAGAACGAATAATAATTCAAGTAGAGAAAGCCATAAAACAAGCGGAAATTGATTTGAGCGAAATTGATTTTTTTGTAGGTGGAAGAGGTCCTGGTTCTTTTACCGGTATACGTACTTGTCTTGCTGCTATCGCAGGTTTCAGCATCGCTACAGAAAAACCTTTTTTTGGTATAAACGGGTTATCTGCTTTGGGTTTTGCAAATTATATTAGACATAAAAAAGAAGCTAATCTCCATGAGAAAATGAGAATTTTCGCAGTTTCAGATACAAGAAGAAGGTCGTTTTATATTCAGGAATTTAACAAAGATTATACATCATCTGACATTATACATGATTTCTCTTTAGAAAAATTGAAAAATAAGGTTAGTTCATTGTCTAAATCTGGGTATTCTGTAAATATAAGTGGTCCATTTTCAAAAAGCTTTTGGCAAAAAAATGTTAACATACCAACGCAGTTTACGGTAAAATATGACAGGGTAAATCTTGATGCCACTCATATTGCAAATTATGCTGCATGGCAGATTGAAAACGAAAGAACGGTCTCACCTGCAACTCCTCTATACGTAACCCCTGCTGCAATTTTCAATTCAAACACCAAAAACTCTCGGATATAAAAAAGACAAGTTTTATGATTCATATAAAAAGAATAGACCAGCAAAATAGGGATTCTGTTTTAAAATTATACAAACGTATTTATTCATCTAAGACAGATTCTGTTATGTTTCTGAAAATAATGAAAAAACCATCTCATGTTGGATTTTGCGGTTATTTCGAAAATAATTTAATTTGTTTTATATCTGCCATTCATATTCTTGGCGAGATTGATATTATTGAACTTAGTGTTAAGCAAGAATTTCGAAGAAGGGGGGATAGGGTATAAATTAGTTAGTTATCTTCAGCAATACAGTATTCAAAATGGTGTAGGAAAAATTTTTCTTGATGTTGCAAAGAACAATATTGCTGCTATTGGCTTGTATGAGAAAGCCGGGTTCAATACAATAAGAATTAGGAAAAATTATTACATGCTTGATGGTTCTTCCATCGATGGATATGAATATTGTTGGAATATGACAGTTTGAGAAGTTTACTGCTATTTCAAGCTTGCACTGTCTTAAAACTTGAAGTATTCACCCTTTAAAACTTAGACAAGAAACTCTTATTGACTGTTTATTTATGAAAAATCTATTCGTTAAAACTTACGGCTGCCAGATGAATGTATACGATTCTGACAGAATGAAGGATTCATTAGAGCCACTTGGTTATCAGGAGAGCTCAGATTTGCAGAATGCGGATATGATTGTTATAAATACTTGCCACATTAGAGAAAAAGCATCTGAAAAAGTATTTTCTGAACTGGGTCGATTGCGTAAAGTAAAACAACGTGCTCAACAAGAACAAAACCGACAGGTAAAGATTGTGGTTGCTGGCTGTGTTGCTCAAGCTGAAGGGGAAGAAATTACTAAACGTGCCCCCTGGGTTGATATTGTTGTTGGTCCGCAAACCTATCATAGGCTTCCAGATTTGGTGGCGAAGTTAGACCCTTTTCAAAGAAACCGTTTAATTGACATTGATTTTCCACCTGAAATAAAATTTGATTTCCTTCCAGAAAAGCTAGGAAAACGGGGTCCAGCTGCATTTTTGTCTATTCAGGAAGGATGTGACAAGTTTTGTAGCTTCTGTGTGGTTCCATATACAAGAGGAGCTGAGTTTTCACGGTCCGTGCAAAAAATTATGGATGAGGCCAAAAGCTTAATCTCGTCTGGTACAAAAGAAATCACTCTACTCGGTCAAAACGTTAATGCGTGGCATGGTGTTGGCCCTGGTGGAAAAGATTGGGGACTTGGCAGGTTAATTTTTGCTTTGGCGGAGTTACCTGAGCTTGAGCGTATACGATATACAACTTCTCATCCGTTAGATATGGACGATGAATTAATAAATGCTCATGCAGAGGTAAATAAACTTATGCCATATCTTCATTTGCCCATTCAATCAGGCTCAGATAAAATTCTACACGCTATGAATAGACGCCACACGGTGTTGGAATATTTGAATATTATAGATCGTTTGCGCTCAGCTCGAAGTGATATTGCTATGTCTAGTGATTTTATAGTGGGGTTTCCTGGAGAAACTGATAAAGATTTTGCAAATACGTTAAATTTAATTGATAAGGTTGGATATGCGTCAGCTTACTCTTTTAAATATAGTGTACGTCCAGGCACACCAGCAGCATCTAAATCGCTACAAGTGCCTGAAGACGTTAAATCAGATCGTCTGCTGTCGCTTCAGCAACTATTAGACGCCCAGCAATTTGCATTTAACAAGAAATGTGAGACCAAGAAATTTGATGTTCTTGTTGAGCAAAAAGGAGAAAGAAAAGGGCAGTTGAGCGCTAGAACGCCTTATATGCAGTCAGCGTACTTTGATGGTCCAGAGAGTTTAATAGGCAAAATGACCCAAATAAAAATTTCATTCGCAAGAAAAAATTCTCTTAGTGCAGAAATTTTTAATCAAAAAGAGGTAATATAAGTGAATAGCACACAAGAAAAGTCATATAGATTGTCATTTGACGATAATCAAATCCTGTACTTATTATGTGGGCAACATAATGTTAATCTTGCAAAAATTGAAAAAAGTTTGAACGTATCAATTGACAGTTTTGGAAACGAATTGAGGATCAGAGGTGCTTCGGATCAGACAAGGCTTGCCGGAGAAGTAGTTAAGACGTTTTTTAAACAAATATCTTTAGATTCAGATCCAAAAATTGCGGCAACAGGTCCATTAATCGACGATATATTGCAGCTGGTTGAGAATGGGCGAGATGTGTCTAAAACCTCCTCAAAAAAAGATGTTTTTGCTTCCACTTGGCGTAAAAAAATTTACGCACGAACAAAGGGTCAGATGGGATATTTAAGTGCTATACACGAAAATGAAGTAGTATTTGGTCTTGGTCCCGCAGGTACAGGTAAAACTTACTTAGCTGTTGCGATGGCGGTGGATTATTTAAAAAGTAAGAAAGTAGAAAAATTAATCCTCTCAAGACCGGCTGTTGAAGCTGGTGAAAGGCTAGGCTTCTTACCTGGTGACATGAAGGAGAAAGTGGACCCTTATCTACGGCCACTATATGACGCCCTTTATGATATGATGCCAGCTGAAAAAGTAGACAGAATGCTAGTGAGCGGTCAGATAGAAATAGCTCCTCTTGCGTTTATGAGAGGTCGCACACTTAGCAATGCTTTTGTAATTATAGATGAAGCCCAAAACACAACATCTGTGCAGATGAAAATGGTACTAACACGGCTTGGTCACGATTCTAGAATGGTGATAACAGGTGATCTGTCACAAGTTGATTTACCACAAAATCAATTTTCTGGTTTAGCAGATGCAACAGCAAGATTAAGAGATATTAAAGGTGTCGGAATTTTCAGATTATCTGGTGAAGATGTTGTTAGACACCCTGTCGTTGCAAGAATATTGAAAGCCTATGATACAGAGCAATCATAATAATTAAAATTGATATATTTTTATCTTCTAATCTAATTTGCTGGACAAACCCTGTATATTTATAGCATCCTTTAAGAGTTATTTAATTTTTTTAGAAATATAATGCACATTGAAATTGTAGAATCCCCTTCAGAAAACCCTGACAGTTTAGACCCTGAGCCGAGCGATAACTATCATTTGAGAGAGACTGAGCATTTTATCATTGTTAAATTTGAAACCGGCGAGGTCAGTTTATCTATATTGGAAAAACGCTGGATAGGCCTTTTTAATTCTATTGACAAGAGCGAACTTAGTTCAATCGTTGAAGCAACTATTAATTCCACAACCCACCTTTTAAGCATACCAGATAAAAAAACCACACTTGCAATTGTTGCCACAGATAATGAACATATGCGGCAGTTAAATGTTCAATTTAGAAACAAACCACTTCCAACAAATATATTATCCTTTCCAGACGGAAGTGTTGATCAAATTCTGAATGAATATCACCTTGGAGATATGTTTTTAGGTTATGAAATCATTAATAAAGAGGCTGTCTCGCAAAATATACCGTTTAAAAATCATGTGATGCATCTATTAGTGCATGGTACCTTGCATCTTTTGGGATATGAACATGAACATGAATATGAAGCTCAGATTATGCAGCGTAAAGAAGCCGCAATACTGGACATATTCAATGTTCCGGACCCTTATTTGTTATGAGGAACAAAAAAAGATGACACTCCTAAAGAATTTCAAAATGAGACCATTTAGTTTTCGAAAACAATCTGTAAGAGATGAACTATCAGAGTTAATCGAAAACTCTACTAACACAAAAGATAGCTTTGATAATCATGAAAGCACCCTTCTCAGAAATATTTTAGGGCTAAAAGATCTAACAGCTGAAAGTCTAATGGTGCCAAGAGCAGACATCGTGTCTATTGATCTTACAGAGGATTTTGAGAGCGTTATGGCACATGTTTGTTCAGCAAATCACAGTAGACTTCCTGTTCACAATGGCTCTATGGATGTTATAAATGGAATGATCCATATCAAGGATCTGATGCCTCATTTGCTCGCATCTTCTAAACCAGACTTAGAAAAATTGCTCCGCCCCGTTTTATTCGTATCACCTTCTATTTGGGTAATGGATTTACTTCACGAAATGAGATTAAAAAGACGTCATTTAGCATTAATCGTTGATGAATTTGGTGGTGTTGATGGACTTGTCACAATTGAAGATCTAGTCGAAGAGATCGTTGGCGAAATAGAAGATGAACATGATGAAATGGAAATGCCTCGTTTTGAGCTAATGGATGATGATTCAGTCATTGCAGATGCAAGACTCGAGCTTGAAGACCTTGAAAAGCTTGTTGGAATTTTAGTAGATGATAATGACCGAGAAGAGATTGATACCGTGGCTGGCTTAGTTTTTCAGCTAGCGGGTAGGGTTCCTGTGAAGGGTGAGGTTATACGTCACTCGAGTGGCTTAGAATTTGAGGTTCTTGAAGGGGATCCTCGTCGGATTACATTGTTAAAAATTGACGGTATTAATTCAGTTAATTCGTTAAAAATTAAGCAAGAATAATTTTAGAAATAAGATACGGTGAGAACGACCGAATTCAAAATTATTGAGCTATCGAATCAATTGCATCTGCAGGGAATTTTTTTGCAATTATGTGTGATGGCTCTATTGGGTATATTGGCAAGTGTCTCTTTGCCACCGCTATCGTTATTTCCAGCAATACTAGCTTTTGTTCCATTTTTAATACATTCTTTGTTTTCAAAATCTATGTGGCGCATGATAATCTTGTTTTGGGGGTTTGCCTTTGGTTGGTTCACCGCGTCACTTTATTGGATTTCAGCATCCTTATTCGTTGATGTTTCTTGGGAGACATTAATTTTACCTTTTGCTTTATTTGCGCTTCCTGCATTTTTGGCCATGTTCTGGGGTTTGGCAGGGTTTTTTGTTTTTTTGTGCGGACGAACAATTAAATCAAGACTGTTATACACAGCTGTCTTCATTGGTCTGGCAGAGCTACTTAGAGCATACCTTTTTACAGGATTTCCCTGGAATTCACCATCACAGCTTATATTAACACACCTTTATTTATCTCAGATTGCGTCTGTAATAGGACAAAACGGCTCTGTTTTTTTAATATTATTATCTGTTGTAGCTTTTTGTTTTCTTTATCTGAGAATCTGGAAAATAGGACTTCTATGTATTTTACCTCTTCTTGCAAGCCTATGCTTTGGTGCATTGCGATTAGATAGTCCGTCAGTCTCAAATAAACCTAAGTTAGAACAAAATCGGCACATTTCTATTAGACTTGTCCAACCGAATGTCCCACAAAAAGAGAAATGGAATCCAGAATATAAGCAGCAGCAAATAGATGATTTATTTGAACTATCTGCGTCAAACGATACGCCAGTATCACTAATTATTTGGCCTGAAGCAGCGTTTCCTTCAATTTGGCTAGATTTTGAGAATAAGTTTAATGAAATGAGTCAGATGAATTTTCCTAAAAACTCACATCTGCTTTCTGGAATGCTTCGATTAGATTCGAATAAAAATTTATATAATTCAGCTTTATTATTTAATGATAAAGCTGAATTAACTGGAAAAATAGATAAGCAAAAACTTGTTCCATTCGGTGAATATATTCCTTTCAGAGAAAAACTTTACCTTAAAAATTTATCGTTATTTGGAAATAAAAAAGATATCAGTATAGGTCCGAATGCTAAATTATTGACAATCAGGGATAATATAAAATTAAAAGTTTTTATTTGTTATGAAATCATTTTTTCAGAGCTTGTTTCATCACAAGAAAGGCCAGATATTATGATTAATCTCACCAATGATGCTTGGTTTGGTCAAACATTAGGGCCGTATCAGCATTTAAGCCAAGCCCGCATGAGAGCAATTGAGGAGGGTTTGCCTCTCGTTCGAGTAGCAAATACCGGAATATCTGCTGCATTTGATTATCAAGGTAATATGCTGGGTAAAATTAATCTGTCAGAAAAAGACGTCTTGGATATACCCTTATCGATGAAACAGGAACTAACAATTTTTTCAAAATTTAGGTGGAGAATTACAATGTTAATTACTTTTTCGCTTGTTTTATTTACAGTTTTCCTTGACGTGAGATCTCAAGCTAGGCAGAAATGCAATCAATTATAAAGGAAGTGTTCTCATGGCATATTTATTCACATCCGAATCAGTCTCTGAAGGTCACCCGGACAAGGTTTGTGATAGAATATCAGATACAATTCTTGATCTTTTTTTGGATCACGAACCTGAAGCTCGTGTGGCGTGCGAGACGTTAGCCACTACGAATAGGGTCGTATTAGCAGGCGAAGTCAGGGTTGATAAAAAGATTCTGCCATTAATTACAGAAAAAATAGAGCCAGCTGTTCGTTCTGCGGTGAAAGATATTGGCTATATGCAGGAAAAATTTCACTTTAATCACTTTGAATTTCAGAATTATCTTCATGAACAGTCGGTAGATATATCCCAAGGAGTAGATAGTGGAAAGGACAAAGATGAGGGAGCGGGTGACCAAGGGTTGATGTTTGGCTATGCATGCAGAGAAACTCCATCACTAATGCCAGCGGCTATTCATTATTCTCATTTGATATTAAAAAAACTTGCTAATGTGCGCAAAGAACACCCTGGTTCAATTTTAGGACCCGATTCCAAGTCACAGGTAACTTTACGGTATAGCGATGAGGGTGAAGTAATTGGTGTTGATACAATTATATTGTCCACCCAACATAAAAAAGGAGTAACCGTTGAAGAAATACGGAAATTAGTAACCCCTCTAATTGCTGATTTATTGCCAGTTGGTTGGATGGTTTCTAAAGAGAAACTGCTCATAAATCCAACAGGAAAATTCGAAATTGGTGGACCAGACGGAGATGCAGGCCTTACTGGTCGAAAAATAATTGTAGATACTTACGGTGGTGCTGCCCCTCACGGAGGTGGTGCGTTTTCTGGAAAAGATCCAACTAAAGTTGATAGATCAGCTGCCTATGCCGCAAGGTATCTTGCAAAAAATATCGTAGCTGCAGAGCTTGCAAAAAAATGTACTATACAATTAGCATATGCTATTGGTGTTTCTCAGCCTGTTTCTGTTTACGTTGACACTCATCAAACTAGCGGAGTCGAGAAAAAAAAAATTGAGAATGCTGTTAAGGAAGTAATGGATTTGTCACCTAGAGGTATACGAACTCAATTAAAGCTAAATAATCCTATTTATGCTTGCACCTCGGCATATGGCCATTTTGGCCGCGAATTTGAGGAAATGGGTAAAAATACTTTCACGTGGGAAAATACAAATTTGGTAGACGCGTTAAAATCACTTGTCTAAAAAAAGAGATTATGAAATTTTAACACAAAACAATTTCAGAGAAGACTTTTCACCCTTTTACGGCCGAAGAAAAGGAAGACGGCTCAGTAATGCTGCAAAATGTCTATTAGAAGAAAAATTGTCGGTATATGCCATACCGGATAAGACTCATAATCCAATAGAATTTTTTTCACATAACCCAGAGAAAATATTTTTAGAAATAGGTTTTGGAGGAGGAGAACATCTAGCGACTGAAGCAAAAAACCATCCTAAAAACGGCTATATTGGTGCCGAACCATTCTTGAATGGAGTAAGTTCGCTATTAAGAATTTGCGAGGATAACCGAATTAAAAATCTTCGTATATGGCCTGAAGATATACGTCATCGAATGTCAATATGGCCCAATGATTGTTTAGATGGTGTGTTCATTATGTTCCCAGATCCTTGGCCAAAGACAAGGCACGTTGAGAGGCGCATAATCAATGAAGACAATTTAGCACAGCTAACCAGATTAATAAAAATTGGTGGACAACTTAGAATGGCAAGCGATCATCCTTGCGCAAAAAATTGGATATTGGCAGGTATTTTAGAGAACTCTAACTTTGATTGGCTTATAGAACATCCTGGCGAATGGAATACAAAACCTGAAAGTTGGCCAGAAACTAGATATATGAGAAAGGCTGTGGCGGAGGGTCGAAAACCGGCTTGGTTTAATTTTAAAAGAGTGGTTGTTTAATCTGTGTTTAAAATACTATGCTGTAACTTTTGAGCGTGTGACTGATCAAGCATTTTCAAATCACTTGTAAAATGTTCTTGAATGTGATAATACGTTATAATACGAGTTTTTAAAATTGGTGGGTTTTATCCCGCCTTTTTTATTGGTTTTTGGTAAAAGTTTAATTTCACAAATGTTAAATAAATTACTGACACAAATTATTGAGCCTGCACTAAAAGATATTGGTTACCTCTTGGTTGGTTTGAATTACTCTGCTCCCGTCAATAAAACAAAAAAAGAAACGCGGGCAAATTTGCAAATTCTGGCTGAACCTATTGATCTGTCAGATATGAACGTTGAGGATTGCGAAAAAATAAGTCGACATATTGCAACCGTCCTGGACATCGAAGATCCCATACAAAATGCTTATAATCTTGAGGTTAGCTCTCCTGGAATTGACAGACTGCTGACAAAAATTGATGATTTCAAGAGATTTAAGGGTGAGACAGTAAAGGTGCGAACGCGTTCTATGAAAGATGGACGAAAACGTTTTAGAGGAAAAATATCTAGTATTGATGAAGATGAAAACATTTTTTTTGATACTGGATTTGGAAGAGTTAGACTTAGTATCACTGAGCTTGAATCTGCGAGGCTGGATCCAAGCGAATATTTTTCAAGTGGTTCTAGATTAAAATAAAAAAGAAAAGAGATTACCATGGATACATCATCAGTACCAGGATTAGAGCTTATTCAAATAGCAGATACTGTCGCAAGGGAAAAATCTATTGACCGTGACGAGGTGATATCGGCAATGGAGGAGGCAATCCAAAAAGCAGGTCGTTCTAAATATGGATATGAGCACGATATTAGGGCAACGATTGATCGAAAAACAGGTAAAATTAGTCTTGAAAGATGGACAGAAGTTGTTGACGATGTTGAGGATGATGCAACGCAGATGTCTGTCCTAGAGGGGAAGAAACATAAAATTGAATTGGGGGAATTTTTGCGCGAACCCTTACCACCAATTGAGTTTGGGAGAATTGCAGCGCAAACCGCTAAACAAGTTATTTCTCAAAAAGTTAGAGACGCGGAACGTTCAAGACAATATGCAGAATATAAAGACAGAGTTGGAGAGATTGTTGTAGGTACAATTAAGCGCGCTGAAAGCTATTCCATTACTGTGGACCTTGGAAGAGCAGAGGGTGTTATTAGACGAGAAGAAATGATTCCTCGCGAAAATTTAAGACAAGGTGACAGAATCAGAGCCTTTATTTTAGATGTGAGAGAAGAAGTGAGAGGCCCCCAGATATTTTTATCTCGTGCAGCGAATGAATTTATGGCAAAATTATTCACACAAGAAGTTCCAGAAATTTATGATGGCATCATTGAAATTAAAGCAGTGGCAAGAGAACCGGGAAGTAGAGCCAAAATCTCTGTCTTGTCTAGAGACACAAGCATCGACCCCGTTGGCGCTTGTGTCGGCCTCCGCGGAAGCCGGGTACAGGCTGTTGTCGGGGAGTTGCAGGGCGAAAAAATCGAGATTATTCCATTTGTAGAGGACCCAGTGGGTTTTGTTGTAAATGCATTGGCACCTGCTGAGGTTGCTAAAGTTCTTATGGACGAAGTTGCAAATAGAATGGAAGTGGTGGTGCCAGATGATCAGCTAAGTCTTGCTATTGGTAGACGTGGTCAAAATGTAAGACTCGCTTCGCAGCTTACAGGCTGGTACATTGACATTTTAACAGAAGCGGAAGAATCCGAAAAACGCCAAGAAGAAATTAAAACTCGTTCTGATCGATTCATAGAGGCATTGAATATTGATGATGTAATAGCACATCTTCTTGTTGCGGAGGGTTTTGTTATGGTTGAAGATATTGTTGTTACTGAGATTGAAGAATTATCAGAAATTCAGGGCTTTGACATTGATATTGCAACAGAGATTCACAACCGCGCGGTTGAATTTGTCGGTGTTGAAAATGAGCGGATAGAAAGTGAGCTGGCAAGGTTGAAGGTCTCAAAAGATCTTCGTCAGTTTGAATATATCTCTCTTCCTATGATGCTTAAATTAGCTGAGAATGAGATTCTCAATCTTGACGAATTGGCAGAATTAGATAGTGAAGAGCTAATGAATTTACTTGGGGAACTTGGCCTTGAAGACGAAGTTGAGGCCGGAAACATTATAATGGCAGCTCGAGCCCACTGGTTCGAAGATGAACTAATAGCAGAAGAAGCGTCTGAAAAAAATTCAGGTGATGATGTAACTGATGCGGCTAATTAATGGATATGGACTCAACTTCAAATGTCAAAACGGACCTGCATAATAACTGGTAAAAAATTGGAACCTTCTCTTTTGCTAAGGTTCGTTGTTAGTCCTGATGGTAATCTGACACCAGATATTGCCAATAAACTACCAGGTCGCGGAGCTTATATTTATCCAAAACCTGAATATGTAAGAGAGGCACTAAAAAAAAATAAATTAGCTCGGCATATAGGTTTCCAAAAAATATTATTACCGAAAGAAATAGACCTGTTTCTTCGGTTGATTGAGGGTTTGTTGCGGAGAAAGTTTGTTGAGCACATTGGGCTTTTTAGAAGACGCGGAATTGCCATTGCTGGAGCTAATAACTTAAAAGAAAATCCTTTATTGGTTGGTTTGCTTATAGCCAGTGATGCCTCTGATAGGGAAGCTAAAAATATTGAGTCTCTGACCCACCCTAATTGGATACTGAAAGGAATCCCTTCTGAAATATTGGGAAAGGCATTTGGACGAAAATCTCTAGCATTTGCAGGTATACTCGGTTTTAAAAGAGCAAAAAGTGAATTTAATGGATGTAGTATCAGGTATTCTTATCAGCGCTGGAAGCCATTTATTCATGAGATCTCTTGTCAGACGGGCATCGACGGGTGTATCAACGAGCAATATAAGTTACTTAACAAGATCTAAAGTGAGCAAGAAGGGCTAATAATGAGTGAAGACACAAATAAAACCAAGACATTAAGTTTGTCGGGTAGCGGCAAATTGTCCCTTGGTGGTGTGGACTCCCCTCCTCGCCGAGGTGCTGAAGTAGGAGCAAGAAGAGGTAAAACGGTGCAGGTGGAGGTTCGTAGAAAAAGGGCGCCTGCAAGCCAGATGCAAAGGGCCCCATCTGCAGTGCCGCAAGCATCACCACCTTCAACTCCGGCAGCATCAGCAGCTGAATTTAATGAAGAATCGGAAACGCAGCTACAAGACGGATTAACTGCGACGGAACGTGCTAATCGAATAGCGGTTTTGAAACAAGGTATAAAACGATCAGAAGGGGTAATTACTGAAAAACAAATTGAAAAATCATATGAAAGTAAAAAAAATTCTCTTAACTCAGACGGTAAAAAAGTTGTTCAAAAACAATCAGAAAAAACTGAGGATTCAACATCTCTAAGACGACTTGCTGAATTAGCAGAGCTTGAAGAAATCGAAGCACAAACAAAAGTAAGGAAAGAGGAAAAGCTATCAAAAATTGAGGTTGATCAAAACAGACGACAGAATGTTAACCTATTACCTACTGATATCGCAAATGATACGCCTCACTCTAGACGAGCAAATGAGGCATCTACGGGAAGACGAAAACGTGAGGACGATGTCGAGCTACCTCGCAGGACTTCTGGGCGCAATCGAGACATCGTTTCAAGAAGGCAGGGAAAGTTGACTATATCAGAGGCTCTTTCTGGGACGGAGGGAGGTAGACAACGTTCTCTCGCATCAGTAAGGCGACAACGTGAAAAAGCTCGAATGCGCGAAGAGTCACAGCCGCAAATAAAACAAATTAGAGACGTAACAATTCCCGATTCAATTACTGTGTCTGAATTAGCTAATAGAATGGCCGAACGTTCTGCCGACGTAGTGAAAGAACTGATGAAACAAGGTATAATGGTTACAGCTACTCAGAGTATTGATGCCGAAACAGCTGAGCTTGTAACAATAGAATTTGGTCATAAAGCACTTCGGGTCTCAGAATCAGACATTGAAATTGGCCTTCAAGGTGAGGAAGACTCTCAGGATAATTTGAAAGCAAGGCCGCCGGTAATAACTATAATGGGGCACGTTGATCACGGGAAAACGAGTTTACTAGACGCCATCCGAAAAACTGACGTTGCTGGCAGTGAATCAGGAGGCATTACTCAGCACATAGGGTCTTACCAAATTAAAACTCAGGCGGGGAATACTATTACATTTATTGATACTCCTGGGCACGAGGCTTTCACGGAGATGCGATTGCGAGGCGCTTCCACTACTGATATGGTGGTTCTGGTTGTTGCTGCTGATGACTCGGTAAAAGAACAAACAATTGAAGCGATTGATCACGCCAAGGCAGCAGAATGCCCTATTATTGTTGCGGTGAATAAATGTGACAAGCCAGAGGCTGATCCGCAGCGTGTTCGCAGTGATTTGTTGCAGTATGAGATCATAACAGAGGATTTTGGAGGGGAAATCCAATGTATTGATGTTTCCGCTCTTACTGGACAAGGTCTTGATAAACTTGAAGAGGCTATGATGCTTCAGGCAGAAATCTTGGAGCTTAAGGCAAATCCAGATAGGTCAGCAGAAGGCTCAGTTATTGAAGCAAAAGTAGAACGTGGGAGAGGTTCTGTTGCGACAGTTCTAGTCCAGAGAGGAACTTTAAAGGTGGGTGATATTTTTGTTGTAGGGGCTGAGCATGGAAAGGTACGCGCTCTACTTAATGATAGGGGTACAAATTTAGAAAAAGCGTATCCGGGCCAGCCTGTTGAGGTTCTGGGCTTAAATGGAACACCGATGGCGGGAGATCAATTCATAGTTGTTCCAACCGAATCCAGAGCTCGCGAGATTGCAGATTACAGAAGCAGACAAGCTCGTGATAAAGAGGCTGTGATAAAAGCGCGTGGCTCAGTTGAACAAATGTTATCGGCAATCGCAGCTGGTGAGGCTGAAGAGTTGCCCGTGGTAATAAAGACTGATGTTCACGGTTCGCTTGAGGCTATAAAAGTAGCACTCGATAAATTAGCAACGGAGCAGGTAAAGGTTCGCATTCTCACAGGCGGTGTTGGAGCATTATCTGAATCAGATATTTCATTAGCTGCAGCTTCGCAAGCGATCGTTGTTGGCTTTAACGTCCGAGCTATTCCTCAAGCACGAGACCTTGCTCGTCGCGATGGTGTTGAAATAAGGTACCATTCAATAATTTACGAATTAATAGAAGAAATTAAATCTGCGATGGGTGGTTTGTTAAGCCCTGAAAAACACGAAGAATTTATTGGCTACGCTGAAATAAGGGAAGTTTTCTCCGTATCCAAACTTGGAAAAGTTGCGGGATGTTATGTAACGGAAGGTATAATTCGTCGTGGTTGTAGCGTTCGTTTGCTTAGAGAAAATGTGGTTATTCATGAGGGTTCACTTAAAACACTGAAGCGCTTTAAAGATGAAGTTAAAGAAGTAAAAGATGGCTTAGAATGTGGTATGGCTTTTGAAAATTATTCAGATATTCAAAAAGGAGATATGATTGAATGTTTTGAATTGAAAGAAGTCGCTCGCACTTTATAATTTAAATGTAATTCAGATAGCAGCGATTTTTCGAGCCGAAAATGAGCAAATATTATGTCAAGAAAATCTAAAACATCAACAAAATATCCAAGCAAACGTCAGTTACGTGTAGGAGAAGAGATAAGACACGCGTTAGCGGACATATTTTTAAAACAGGACGTTTATCTGGATGAATTGAAAGATGTCTCAATTACAGTTAGCGAGGTATCAGTCAGTCCAGACCTATCTAACGCAAAAGTATTTGTAATGACTTTAGGGGGAGAAGATATTGAAATCACTATTTCAATATTAAATAAGATGTCACCATTATTTGCTCATCACGTATCACAAAAAGTGTATCTTCGACGAGTACCAAAACTAAAATTTATTGTAGACGGAAGTTTTGACCACGTTGATAAAATAACGTCTATATTTAATAATTTGCCTGTTTCAGTAAATGCTGATAAGCAAAATGGAAATTAAAAAAGATTCAAATAATTTCGCTGTCAGACACCCTTATTGACGTGTGAAAATCATTAGAGTAGATGAGTTATGTCGCCTAAAAAGGCAATTATACACGGTTGGATAAATTTATATAAACCAGTTGGGTTAACTTCTGCTAAAGCTGTATCCATAGTTCGAAACCAATTAAATTGTGCAAAAATTGGACACGGAGGCACACTAGATCCACTTGCCAGCGGGGTTTTGCCTATCGCTATAGGTGAGGCAACTAAAACAGTTTCTTATGTCATGGATAGCGTTAAAAAATATGAATTTACTTTATGTTGGGGATATGAAACGACTACCGATGATAAAGAGGGTTTTCCTACGCGAGTTTCAGAAAAATATCCAACAGATGTGGAAATATTAAGTTGCATACCAAAATTCGTCGGAAAAATAGAACAAAAACCACCGTATTATTCAGCTGTTAAAATCAATGGTAAACGTGCATATAAATTAGCGAGGTGTTCGGAAAAACAGGGTTTGAAAAACCGAATAGAATTAAAACCTCGTGAAGTAGTTATTCACAATCTATCTTTATTATCACAAAGTGAAAATGAGGCACGTTTTGCAGTTACATGCAAAAAAGGAACCTATATTCGTTCGCTAGGGCGAGATATGGGCCGACTTTTAGATTCAGCAGCTCATGTTTCAAATCTGAAAAGGGTTTCTGTAGGAAATTTTGATATTAAAAATACGATTTCACTGGATTTTTTAAAAAGTTTGAGAGATATTGCTCAGGTTAAAAAAAATGTTTTATCGTTACTTACAGTGCTAGACGACATCCCGGCACTTTTTGTAACTCCTGAGGAGGCTACCAGAATAAAAATGGGGCAACGCATTGCTTATTCTAGGGAAAGCCCCAAGGAAAATAAAATTGGTATTGCTATCTGCGGTGGTGAAGCCATCGCTCTGATAAAGGTCGTATCTAGTATAATCCACCCTATCAGAGTTTTTAATTTATAGCCGTTACAGGTAAGGAGGTATTTGATGTCGATTACAAAAGAAAAAACAGCTGAGTTGGTTAATAAATTTGGTTTAAATGAAAATGACTCTGGGTCTGCAGCGGTACAAGTTGCTATATTAAGTGAGCGAATTTCAAATCTTACTGAACATCTAAAAATTCATAAGAAAGATTTTGGATCTCGTCGTGGTTTGTTGATGATGGTTGGACAAAGGCGTCATTTGCTCGATTACATTAAATCTCGTAAGGAAAGTGATTATAAAGAATTAATATCTAAGTTAGGTTTGCGTAGATAAACTTGATCAACATTATTAACTTTTAAATAACACAATCTAGCCACCTTAATCTTTAGTGGACTTTTTTGTTGTTGCAATTCAACAATACTCATGTCATATACCCATCATGAAAAAATAATATCATCATTTGCCGCAAAATTATGGAGAGAGGCGGACGCTTGACCGAGCAAGCAATTTGAACAACCAGACGGAGATTGTTGTTCAGTTTGATCCCTACTATGAGATTTTAGAATGTTAATTCGAACCCATTGTTGCTTCGTTCAAGAAATTATGTACCTCAGTCAGCTATTTGTAAAATGGCTAAAGTAACGAACGAACGGAGTTATTAATGTTCACAATTTACAAAAAAGAATTTCAGTGGGGAGATAGGACCGTTGTTTTGGAAACGGGAAAAATAGCTAGACAAGCAGATGGCGCGGTTCTAATTTCCATAGGTCAAACCACAGTTTTATGCACAGCTGTTGCCGCAAAATCTGCAAAGCCTGGACAAGACTTTTTTCCATTAACTGTAAATTATCAAGAAAAAGCGTTTGCTGCAGGCAAAATCCCTGGTGGCTTTTTCAAACGAGAAGGACGGCCATCTGAAAATGAAACGCTTGTAAGCAGATTAATTGATAGGCCTATAAGACCACTTTTTCCCAGCGAATTTAAATGTGAAACACAAGTTATATGTACTGTATTATCACATGATATGGAAAATAATCCTGATATAGTTGCAATGTTAGGTGCTTCTGCTGCTTTGACAATATCTGGTGTTCCATTTTATGGCCCAATCGGAGCAGCTAGAGTGGGGCTTATAGACGATAATTTTGTTTTAAATCCAACAATTACTCAGATGGAAAATTCCACGTTGGATTTAGTCATGGCCGGCACTTCAGAGGGCGTATTAATGGTTGAATCTGAAGCTAACGAATTATCAGAAAAAACAATGTTAGAGGCTGTAAACTTTGGTCACAAGGAAATACAAACAGCAATTAGAGCTATTATTGAACTTGCGGAATCAGCCGCGAAGGAGCCGCGTGAACTTCCGCAGGAGCCAACAGAAACTGAGACTGTTAGAAGTTCGTTATCATCTCTAAGAACTGAAGTTGAAAAAGCTTATGCTATTTCTGACAAAACTAACAGACAAAGCTCACTTGCTGCTATTAGAGAAAAAGCTCTTGAAATTGCAGATACAGACATAGATAGCATTTTAATTGGTGGTATTATGAAAGACCTGGAATCTGACGTAGTGCGTTCTGCTATATTAAACACTGGCATACGCATCGATGGTCGAGATACAAAAACAGTGCGCCCGATTGTAGCTGAGGTTGGTTTGTTGCCAAGAACACACGGTTCGGCTTTATTTACACGAGGAGAGACACAGGCGCTTGCCGTTACTACACTTGGAACAGGTCAGGACGAACAAATTATTGATTCCTTAGAAGGGGAGTCACGTTCAAGATTTATGCTTCATTATAACTTTCCACCTTATTCTGTTGGAGAAGCGGGCCGAGTTGGCAGCCCGGGAAGACGTGAAATAGGACATGGAAAATTAGCTTGGAGAGCCATTAACCCTGTTCTCCCAGAAAAAGAGGAATTTCCTTATACACTTCGAACAGTTTCAGAGGTGACAGAATCAAACGGTTCATCCTCTATGGCGACAGTATGTGGAACATCACTTGCATTGATGGATGCAGGAGTTCCACTGAGACGTCCTGTTGCTGGTATAGCAATGGGACTAATAAAAGAGGGAGACTCTTTTGCTGTTCTGTCAGATATTCTTGGTGATGAAGATCATTTAGGTGATATGGACTTTAAAGTTGCTGGTACAAAAGACGGTATTACTTCACTACAGATGGATATAAAAATAACATCAATAACTTCCAAGATTATGAAGATTGCATTGGATCAAGCTAAAGAGGGTAGATTGCATATTCTAGGGGAGATGAGTAAGGCGCTTAATTCTGCAAGAGAAACTTTGTCAGATAGTGCCCCGAAAATCACGACCTTAAAAATTCCGGTTGATAAAATCAGAGATATTATTGGTCCGGGCGGTAAGGTTATTAGAGAAATATGTGAGCAAACGGGAGCAAAAATTGATATTGAAGATAACGGGACAGTATCCATAGCAGCGTCATCGCAAGTATCTTCTGAGGCAGCAATTAGTCGCGTTAAGGATATTGTTGCGGAGCCGGAACTTGGTGAAATTTATACCGGGTCTGTGGTAAAAACTGTTGACTTTGGTGCATTTGTAAATTTTCTTGGTCCTAAAGATGGTCTTGTGCACATTTCTGAAATGCGTGAAGAAAGAGTCGCCAAAACAACTGACGTATGCAAAGAGGGCGACAGCGTTAAAGTAAAAGTTATTGGATTTGATGATAGAGGAAAAGTAAAATTGTCAATGAAAAGAGTTGATCAGGAAACTGGCGTTGATCTTGAAGTTACTTCAGATGGTTCAGAAGTTAATTAATTTGAGCAAACCATCTTTTTAAACCAAAAATTTTTGGATTATAATATTGCCAGTTTTTGCGCCTGTGCTTTCATTATTCACTAATTGAAACTCCAACATTATTAAAACCGCCGTCTACATAATGGATTTCTCCGGTTACACCGCTTGCAAGGTCCGATATTAAATAACACCCTGCGTTACCCACTTCATATATGTCTGGATTTCGACCTAGGGGCGAATTTTTTTCACTATGACGAAATATTCCTCGCGCCCCGCTTATTGCAGAACCAGCCAGCGTTTTCATTGGTCCAGCGGAAAGTCCGTTAACCCTTATGTTTTTCTTGCCAAGATCGACTGCCAAATATCGAACTGAAGACTCCAGTGCAGCTTTTGCAACACCCATCACATTATAATTTGGAGTAGTTCTTACACCACCGAGATAACTTAGTGTTAGAAGTGACCCACCATCCGGCATCATAGGAAATGAAGCTTGAGCCAACTCTGTGAAAGAAAATGCAGAGATCAGCATTGTTTTTCTGAAATTTTCTCTTGAGGTATTATAATAAGCACCTCGTAGTTCATTTTTGTCTGAAAAACCTAATGAGTGAACAACAAAATCAATTTCACTCCAATGATTTGATAACTCAGTAATTGTTTTTTTTGCCGAATTTTCTTCACTCACATCACATTGAATTAGTAAATCTGATTTAACCGATTCTGCTAAGGGTGCAAGACGCCTCTTAAACGCAGGCATTTGATAAGTAAAAGCAAGTTTGGCGCCAAGCTCATGTGCCTGTTTTGCAATACCCCATGCGGCAGAATTTTCATTTGCGACACCCATTATTAGTCCACGTTTGCCAGATAAAAGGGTCATTTCTTTCGGCCTATATTGATAATTTAGATAGAGCAATGGTGGCATTAGTGCCACCAAAGCCAAAAGAATTCGAGAGCGCTATGTCTATATTAATGTCGTCAATCAGTTCATCTGCGATAGGCAACTCTCCAATTTCAGGATCGGGATTGTTAATATTAGCAGATGCAGCGATAAAACTCTTTTTCATCATTAATAATGTGTAGATTACTTCTTGCACCCCCGTGGCCCCAAGAGAATGACCAGTTAGTGATTTGGTGGACGACAAATAAGGCAAATTTTTCAGTGGCGAAAACACCTCTCTAACAGCCATTAATTCTTTAGAATCGCCTGCCGGTGTAGATGTGCCATGTGCATTAATATAAACAACATTTCCATGGAGTCCATTACCATCGAACCCTTCTAGGGCTAGCTTCATACATCTAATTGCTCCCTCTCCCGAAGGTGCTACCATATCAAATCCATCAGAATTGGCACCATATCCAACAATTTCAGCATAAATATTTGCCCCTCTTGCTTTTGCGTGCCCATATTCTTCTAGAACAAGCATGCCACCTCCGCCTGCAATTACAAACCCATCTCTGTCGATATCATACGCACGGCTCGCATGCTGAGGAGTATCATTATATTTGGACGACATTGCCCCCATTGCGTCGAATAATGAGGATAACGACCAGTCTAATTCCTCACCTCCACCTGCAAATATAATATCCTGAATTCCAAAACGAATGGCATCTGCACCAGCTGTTATACAATGAGCAGAAGTTGAACAGGCAGAGGTAATAGAATAATTTAGCCCTTTAATTTTAAAAAAAGTTGCAATACAAGCAGACACTGTAGATGACATGCATCTTGGAACCATATACGGACCAATTCGTTTTGGTCCTTTTTCTCGTGTAATATCTGCAGCATGAATGAGGTTAGCGGTAGACGGACCACCAGAGCCAGCAATTAATCCAGTGCGTGGGTTAGAAATATCGCTTTCCTCAAGGCCCGAGTCAACAATTGCTTGCTCCATAGATAAAACGGCATACGCAGCTCCATCCCCCATAAAACGCATTTGTTTTCTGTCAATGTGTTCATTTATATTTATTTTAACCGTGCCTTTAACTTGAGATCGAAATCCAAGTTCGGCATAATCAGGCGCTGACACGATACCAGAAGTCCCATTTTTTAAAGATTGATAAACTTCATCAGCATTATTTCCAATCGATGAGACAATTCCAATACCTGTAATAACAACCCTTCGCATAATTATCCTCCTGCTCCGAATAGCCCAACGCGAATATCTTCTGCTTCAAACACAGTTTGTCCATCACACAATACTTCACCATCTGCCACACCCAAAACGAGTTTGCGCAAAATTACCCGTTTCATATGAATATTAAATTTAACTTTTTTAGCACTTGGTAAGATTTGACCAGAAAATTTAACTTTTCCAACTGAGATAGCTCGCCCTCTCCCTAAACCTCCGGCCCAACCCAAATAAAAACCAACTAGTTGCCATAATGCATCCATTCCCAGACAACCAGGCATTACTGGATCATTTTCAAAATGACACTCGAAAAACCAAAGTTTGGGATTAATGTCGAACTCAGCTATAATTTCACCTTTATCAAAATTTCCACCATTGTCCGATATGGAGGTGATTCTGTCACACATGAGCATTGGGGGCATTGGTAATTGTGGGTTTCCGACGCCAAATAACTCTCCTTTCGCGCATGAAATTAATTCTTCATAAGAATAGCTTGATTTTTGGGTCACTTTCATAAAGGTTCCTTTTCACTCATTAAAAGAGGTTCAAGCATACTATTTTTTGAACATTTTGTAATTGTTTTTCCAAATTAGCTTAGTTCAAAACTTCGTTCTCCAACAATCCCCAGAATGCGTCCCGTTTTATCCATCCCTTTAATTCAGGATGAGCTACTTTGCAATATTGAGGTTTACAATATTGTAATTCCATTAGCACATTTTTTTCAACGTAACCCACTAATTTTGAATTGTCTTCGACTGATTTATACACCTCTGTCACTCTTTCGGTTATCAGGGCTGTCCTTCTACCAGTTAATAACTTTGTATGCATCCAGCCAGTAACACCATCATGGTCAATAACTTTTCGCCACACTTCATATTCTGCAATAACTTTTAGCGGAAGACCTTTTTGTTGGTAAACCCACGCAATAGGGTACTCGTTTCCTGGCCCAACCCGCATATTTGCTTTATCTGACTTAAGAGACAAAAATCTAGGAACCTCATATCCAGACCCACGAACAACTACTCTAATATCTTGTGCAAAAACAGCACTCTTATTATTAAATTCTTTTGTCAGAACACCGAATATTGTAATTACAAATATGATAATTAAAGCCAATCTATAACCAATTTGCATCGAAATATGAAAAGATAAATATATTTTGTTCAATAGAGGATTTTTTTTACATAGCATGTTATTTTTTTGCCAATATTTGATACATAAAAAAATTAAATCTAGACGCAGGTATAAAGCAAATTTAAAGTAAATTTGGTGGGTAAAATTTAATTTTTTTGAAATAGTATAGCAGAAATGTACATTATAATGCGAGTATCTTCTATATTTAAAGAAATATATAAGGTTTAAAGAGGATGAAAACCAAAATTATTCTAACACGGAGGCTGCCAGATACGGTTGAAACGCGTATGCGAGAGTTATTTAATGCAACGTTGAACGAATCCGATCAGCCATTTAGTGAGATGCAATTAGTAGAAGCTGTAAAAACCGCCGATGTTTTGGTTCCAACGGTTACAGATGACCTAAATGCCTCTGTTATAGAGCAGTCAGGGCCGCAATTAAGATTAATTGCGTCTTTTGGAACGGGTGTTGACCATATTGATCTTAAAGCAGCACGAAAAAAAGGTATAACTGTAACTAATACCCCTGGAGTTCTGAGTGAAGATACCGCAGATGTCGCGATGGCACTAATTTTGGCGGTGCCAAGGAGAATTGTTCAGGGAGACACAAAAATTCGTTCTGGTCAGTGGGATGGGTGGTCTCCAACAGGAATGCTTGGTCACCGGATAAATGGAAAGCGGCTAGGCATTATTGGCATGGGTTCAATTGGGCAAGCAATTGCGAGAAGAGCAAAAGCGTTTGGAATGTCAATTCACTATCACAATAGAAAAGCCGTTCATCCATCTACAGAGGCGGATTTAGAGGCCACTTATTGGGAGACTGTTGAGCAAATGCTTCCCCGGGTGGATATCATTTCTGTCAATTGTCCAAGTACACCAGCAACGCATCATCTTCTGAATGCTGAGAGATTAAGTCTTTTACCTTCGCATTCATACTTAGTAAATACAGGTAGAGGAGATGTTATAGACGAACTAGCTTTACTGGATTTGTTGAAAGAAAAGAAAATTGCTGGAGCCGGCCTGGATGTATATGAACATGAGCCAGTGGTTACGTCTGCACTTATAGATTTGCCCAATGTGGTATTGCTTCCACATATAGGTTCAGCAACTATTGAGGGCAGACATGCAATGGGAGAAAAGGTTATCATAAATATTCAAACTTTTTTTGATGGTCATACACCTCCAGATAGAGTGGTTCCTGCAATGCTTTAAATTTTGCAAAATTTCAAAAGTTTTAAAATCTATTCAGAGCAAATTGTACATCCTTGTTTTTTTGTAATACGGATAGATTCAAAGTTTCCTGAATATCCGTCAAACAAGGTTAACTTGTTTATAGAAGTTTTCCCTGCTTTTGTGATCCATTTAATTGTCTCTAAAGATTGTAAATTACCAATAATGCCTGTTATTGGAGAAATAATACCGGCTTGAGCACAATTTGATACTTGAGTCGTCTTTACATTCTCTGTAAACAGACATTTAAAACAAGCGGATTCTTCGTAACCTTCTATCCCGGCCATAAAAGTTGCTATTTGCCCATCAAATCGAACAGCACCCCCAAAAATATGTGGAACCTTCGTTAAAAAACTGGCTTTTGCAGCAGTAATTCTGGTGCTAAATTGATCAGTGCAGTCTACCAATACGTCGCAATCTGCTAGAATCTCGACGAGCAAGGCCTCATTTATCGTCTGCTGTTTTATTTTTACCAGAACATCAGAATTGATGTCCTCAACAAAGCGCTGAGCATGTAATGTTTTTGGCTGTCCAACGTCTTGTTCGCGATAAATAAACTGTCTATTTAGATTGCTTAAATCTATAGTGTCATTGTCACATATTATAAGCTCGCCTATACCAGCAGCGGCTAAATTTGCGATTACAGAAGAACCCAATCCCCCAGCCCCTAATATGACAACTTTGGACGAAAGTAAAAGTTTTTGACCATCCTCGTCAATTTCCGGCATCACTAATTGTCGGGCATATCTATAAAGTTGTTTTTCTGTTATCATCATAGATTTTTTTGCTTTCTAACCTGTCGAGCCAAATCCCTTTGATCCTCTCTTAGTCTTATTAAGTGTTGAGACCACACTAAGTTTGGCTTTTGTGATAGGGGAGAAGATCATTTGTGCAATTCTTGATCCGCGTTCTATTATAAAATTATCTTGGCTTAGGTTTATCAAAATAATTTTAATTTCGCCTCGATAATCGCTGTCAATAGTGCCAGGTGAATTTAAGACAGTAATGCCATAATTGTAAGCGATTCCAGAACGAGGTCTTATTTGCGCCTCCATGTTTGGTGGGAGATCTATTTTAAGTCCGGTAGGTATTAAAACTCGCTCCAGCGGACATATCTTTACCGGCTGAGTTAATGCTGCAAATAGATCTAAACCTGCCGCTCCCTCTGTTTGATAGCTAGGAATGGGCAGATTTTTTGCGTGGCTAAGAATTTCAATATTAATGTTTATTAGAGAGTTCATATGACTTCTTATTGTTGAATAGAGAAAAATAATCACTAATTTTACGAGTTAGTTTTTTTGCAATTTCAGTTTTGCTGTCAGCGCCCCAATATTGGTTCTCCGTTTTCGAAACAAAAAAGATTTCATTTCGCTCAGAATTGAACACTGAGGCATTAGACTGTAAAATAGGGTTTGCTAAAATCCAATCTGCGTTTTTCTCTTTTCTCTTATTTGTCGCGTGTATCTCTAAATCATCTGTTTCTGCTGCAAAACCTATGACAAGCTTAGGTCTTGATGGATGATGTCCAATCCATGACAAAATATCCAACGTTTCTGTTAGAGCAAGATGAGGGGTTATTTGTTCCGATTTCTTCAATTTTTTGTTTTCTGCTCGAATTGGTTTCCAATCAGCAATAGCTGCGGCGCAAATCACACAATCTACGTCTAATTCTCTTTCGCAAGCCGTTTTCATCTGTTCAGCCGTATCAATCTTTATAAGACGAATTCCGCTTGGCGCCTCTATATTAACTGGTCCTGATATAAGGCAGACTGACGCTCCAGCTGCAGCGCAGCTAGCCGCTATCGCATATCCCTGCTTTCCAGAAGAGCGGTTACCAATAAATCGAACTGGGTCAATTGGTTCAAAGGTTGGACCTGCGGTTATCAGTATCCGGACGCCGTTTAGTGACTTGAATTTAGGCATATTATTATTTATTTTCAGATTTTTTTGTTTTTTCTGAAGTGCTTTTTGTATTTCCGAAACAATAAATACCGTGTCAGCAAATCTTCCTGATCCGGTTTCTCCACAAGCAGTATTGCCTTCATCAGGTCCAATAAAGTTTAAACCTCTTTTTAGCAGAGCATTACAATTTTCTTGCGTTGCAATATTTGACCACATATGAGGATTCATTGCGGGTGCAACGTAGATCGGGGAATCTGTTACAAGACAAACGGTACTAGCAAGGTCATCGGCCAAGCCATTTGCTAATTTACCTATAAAATTTGCAGTTGCTGGAGCAACTAGAATTAAGTCTGCTCTTCGGGCAAGTTGAATATGACCCATTTCTTGTTCATCTGTAAAGTCAAATATATCCGAATAAACTTTATTACCAGTAAGGGCAGTTACGGATAAGGGCGTAATAAATTGTTTTGCAGCTGCAGTCATCACAGAGGTTATTGATAGATTAAATTCTCGCAATCTTCGAATAAGTTCAAGTGATTTATATGCGGCAATTCCACCGGTAATAATGAGTAATATTTCTGGTTTCTTTTTTTCGTTAATAAAACTAATTTGTAAGTTATATGGGTCAAGATGAAATCCAAACTGAGGAGCTATTTTAGATAATTTCTGAGCTTGACTCAAAGGTAGACGCTCTCGACTTCTGTAATTGCTTAAAGCACTGGGGCCAACACCAAGCAATTTTTGAAGTTTTTCAGCTCCACCAAAGGCATTAATTAAATAGTTAAGCGTATCTTGATAATTCATTTTCACAACTCGGTGAATAATTCACGTATATGAAATTAACGTCAAAAAACAAAAAAAGCAATGCTTATCAAAATGCCAGTAACAAACCATCCTAAATTGGAAATGAAAATAAAGGTTTTAACTTTGTTTTTTTCTATTTCTTTTTTCATCTTGCTACCATCATACTTTTCTATAATATCAGGCAGAGCAGTAAATACGCGTTCTAAATCTGTTAATATGCGT
The DNA here is from genome assembly GCA_902625725.1 of uncultured SAR116 cluster alpha proteobacterium. Classification (GTDB taxonomy): domain Bacteria; phylum Pseudomonadota; class Alphaproteobacteria; order Puniceispirillales; family Puniceispirillaceae; genus UBA5951. The sequence continues at coordinate 29,802 of CACOCY010000004.1, forward strand.
CTAAACCTAAATGTCAATCCTGTTTGGGCCTGAACCCATTCAGAGGCAAGAGGTTTAGCTAAATGCCACATATTAGCCTTTGGATTGAGGCTACGCGCAACCCCTTCTGCCATTACCATTGTTTTTTGCAATAAATTAAATTGAGGTTGAACAAAAATATCAAATCTAGCGGATATTTGTAGTATTTGACCAAGAGCTTCGCTCAGCTCTATTTCACCAATGGGCTTGTCCATTATGGGGTCAACAAGTGCTCTTAAACTTTGCGAGAATAGAGCTAGAGAAACTGTCTCCGGCACCATACCTGCATCAAAGTGAAGCTTTGCCACATTATCATAGTCGCGTTCCAGCAGAGAGATAAGAAGACTGCCTAGGAAAAACTTATCTTCTGGTTTAAGGCTGCCCATTATACCAAAATCTATTGGCACAAGCATTCCATCAGAACTTACAAATATATTTCCAGGATGCATGTCTGCATGAAAATAGCCATCTCTGAATACTTGATTAAAAAAGCTTGTCGCAGCCTTATTTGTTATATCTTCAATTTTGTGACCAGCGGCAATAAGACCATTTACATCATCAATTCGAAGACCAGAAATCCATTCACTTACAAGAATATTTTTACTAGTAAGACTATTCTCTATCCATGGAATCTTAATACCCTCATCAGTTCTTAGATTATCGCGCAATTTTCCGCCAGCCGCCGCTTCCATTCGCATGTCAAGTTCAAGTTCTGATAATTGTTTGAACTGCTCAACAGCAATTACTAGCCGTAATCTTTTCAGCTTCGGTGCAAGAAACTCCATTATTTTAGCTAGTGCACTAAACAGAGCTATATCCGTTGCCATGCGTTTTCGAATGTTAGGACGAAGAATTTTGACAGCAACATTTCTTCCATCAATAAGCTGTGCCTTATGTACTTGGGCAACGGAAGCTGCAGCGACCGGGTGCTCGTCGAAAAAAGCAAAAATCTCTTCTAATTTTTTGCCTGTCTCTTTTTCAATTGTCTCTCTGGCTAGCTGTGAAGAAAATGCTGGAAGACTATCTTGAAGTAACACTAATCCGCGAGCAATATCTGGCCCAAGTAAATCTGCACGTGTTGATAGAGCCTGTCCAAATTTGATAAATACTGGGCCTAATTTCTGTAGAGCAATACAAAGCGTTTCACCAGCATTTCTCCTACTGTTTCTTCCTGCTATCATGAAGTCAATTAAGCTAAAGAATCCCTTTTGCCAAAAGGGAAGAGGTGCTAATCTGCTGATGTGTCCTAAGACACCGGCTCTTCCCAGAACGAATCCAATGTAGGGTATTCTAAACATCGCAAGTATGTAGGACATTAATCTAACTTCCACCCTGAGTGAATTGTTGCTATGCCACCGGAAAGTTTTTTTACTTTGATTTGCGCTAAGCCTGCATCAGCCATCATAGTGCAGAGTTCTGCCTGAGAGGGGAATTTCCGAATCGACTCAACTAAATACTTATATGAATACGCATCTCCAGCAACTAGTTGTCCAAGTTTTGGGAGCACATCATATGACCACCTATCATAGATCCGAGATAGCAAAGGGTTTTGGACATGTGAAAACTCGAGACAGCAAAACCTACCACCAGGTTTCAAAACACGGACTATTTGCTTTAATGCCAGCGCTCTATCCGGCACATTTCTAAGCCCAAAAGCTATTGTGACTCTATCTACACTATTGTTAGTAAGGGGGATTGCTTGGGCATCGCCTGCCATCCAGGCAAGCCTTGGACCAAATTTATTTATTTCTTTTCGCTTTTGTCCTTCTGCCATCATTTTTTCGTTTATGTCGATTACGTGGGCAGATTGACCACCTCGCTGTAAAAATCTAATGGCGATATCTCCTGTTCCGCCTGCTAAGTCTGCTAATATTTGGTTTGGACGAGGTGCTATCCAGTCTAGCAGAGCTTCCTTCCATAACCTGTGAACACCAAAGCTCATTAAATCATTCATCAAATCGTATGACGATGCAACATTATTAAATACGTTATTTACTAAACCTTGCTTTTGTTCCAGTTTTACCACACGGTTACCGAAATCAACTTTTTCATTATTTAATATTTTTTCTGTACTTTCCGAATTTGCACTCATTTATTGAGTTTCCTAATATTATTGGTGTATTTTATTTTAATATAGGGTGGTAGCGTTACTTCCTCAAATACCATGTTTTATTTGTGATGTTGTTATAACAGGATAACGAAAAAAGAGGAAATCTAATTGCCAGAGTTACCAGAAGTAGAAACAGTTAAGCGTGGAATCGCGCTCTTAGCTACTGGAAAAAAAATAACTAACATTTTCGTGGGTAGAAAAGATTTACGTTGGCCCATTCCAAAATATATCGGAAAAGACTTAAAAGGGGCGATTTGTAGACCGCCAAAAAGACGTGGAAAATATATTTTAATTCCGCTATCAAATAAAAAAATTCTACTTTTACATCTTGGCATGTCAGGCTCTTTTCGGATTACTTCAAATCGTCCAAATTTCCAGAAACACGATCACTTTGCAATGGAATTTGAAGAGAATGATTGGGCGGTATTTTGTGATCCAAGAAGATTTGGCTATATTGATTTACTAAATGAAGAACATGCTAAATCACATCGCTTTTTAAAAGAGCTTGGAGTTGAACCCCTCAGCAGTGATTTCACACCTGATTACCTTGCGGCGCAGACTGCAGGTAAGAATTGCTCTATAAAAGCCATTCTTTTAGACCAGACAAAAATCGCTGGTATTGGTAATATTTACGCGTCAGAAGCATTATTCAAGGCTAGAATTTCACCAAAGCGTCAAGCAAAGACTATTAAGGGTAAGAGGGCTGAAAGGCTCGTAAACTCCATTAAATCAATTCTTCTTAGAGCTATTGAGGCTGGAGGAACTAGTCTTCGCAATCATGTACAACCAGGTGGAGAAATTGGTTATTTCGTCCAATCGCTTCAGGTTTATAGTAGATCTGGTGAACCATGTCTTAAATGTGGTGCTGTTGTAAAGCAGATAAAGCAGTCAGGTCGTACTACGTTTCATTGTGGTTTGTGTCAGCGTTGAATCATGTTACAGTTAAGAATATCAGCTAGGATTTAAAAATGCTTAATTCACGAGATTTTATGACGTCGTTTAATATATTGGCTGCAATAACTATCGCATTATCACTTTTAATAGTTATTTCAAAAAGTTCATTTGGCGAGGAACAAAGCAACATAAAGTTTATAGATGATATCCCAGTGATGGATTCAATGAAAGTTGAACCTGAATTTAGTTTTAGTTTTGATTCTCCATCTGGTCGCATTGTTATTTTAATTGCTACTTCAAGCAGTCATAAAAAGGAAATTACGCAATTCTACCGGCAAGTAATGCCCCAACTAGGCTGGAAAGTGAAAGACAACCAGTACGAGCGAGGAGATGAAAAATTTCAACTAGTATCTTCTAATAACCAAGATAGTGTAATATGGCGTTTAAGTATTACGCCTTTGCATAAATAGTTGATATGTGAGTACTTTAAGTCAAGGCAATTATAACTTGACTTGAACACTGTTTCAGCCTTATACAACTGGTCATTTAATGATGTGAAAGGTAGTTTATGGCAAATCATAAGTCAGCGAAAAAAAGAATACGTAGAAATTTAGCTAGAGCAGAGATTAACAAATCCAGAATGAGCCGTATTCGCACTTTTATTAAGAAAGTTGAGTCTGCCATAGGCGCTGGAGACATTGATAACGCGAGAGTTGCATTGAGGCAAGCTCAACCTCAGATAATGAGGGGTGTTACTAAAGGTGTGTTGCATAAAAATACAGCATCAAGAAAAATGTCCCGACTCGCGGCTGGCGTTAAAAAAATATCTATAAAAGCTGTTTAAGATGTCCTGCTGATATATTTAAAGAGGGATTATTGGAATATCATGGGGTCACAGACCCCTTTTTTTTTCTTTCAGATTTTCACCTTAAAACTGATTCGATTTTCTAACAGATTGAATCTTTTCAATATCTACTCTTTTTCCAAAAATCTGTTAAACATATGTCAAGCGCTTTATTTAGACTTAATTATATTTATTTGTCTTTTTGTTTCAGATTCTAGCTTGATCAAAAGTTTGTTAAATGGGTATTCTGCTTTGACGTATTGTTTAGTTTTGACCTAACACAATAAATTCAAATTCGCTGTCAGGAACATCTCTTGGAAAAAGACTTTTATAAAAAAGATGTAATTAATTCGACTGACGGGAAAAATAATACCCGAGAGAGAAGTTCGAAAACTGATTCTACGAATAAAAACATATCTGACAAAACAGACGAGTTGTGGAGATTGATAAGCGTTCAAATCCGAAAAGACATTGGTGAGACAGCTTGGCGAAATTGGATAAAACCCCTCGTATTTGAACGTTTAGAAACAGAAATAATTCATTTAAAATCACCAAGTAGGTTGGTTCGAGACAGAGTGAAATCACACTACGCAGACAAGTTAAGACTTGTTGCCAAAAGTTTGTCACTACCAGTTTGTGAATTTGAGATAAATTCGATCGATTCCTCAATTGTAACGAGTTTTAACGAAACATCTTCAAGTAAAGCGCCTCGTATAACAGAAATAAGTGTAACGAAGTCAAATAATAAAGCTATATCTCCCACACATGGTTTGGATCCCCGATTTACATTCTCAAATTTTTTTGTTGGCAAGCCAAATGAATTGGCTTTCGCCGCTGCTAGACGTGTTGTCGAAAGTGCAACAGCAGCCTTTAACCCATTGTTTTTATATAGCGGTGTTGGTCTTGGAAAAACACATCTAATGCACGCAATTGCGTGGGAGATTAATGCGCGGCAACCAAATCGTAAGGTGATGTATCTCTCAGCTGAAAAATTCATGTATCGTTTTATTCAGGCTCTAAGGCATCAGGATACTATGACCTTTAAAGAACAATTCCGTTCTGTTGATGTGTTGATGATAGATGATGTGCAATTTATTTCCGGTAAAGAATCAACACAAGAAGAATTTTTTCATACGTTTAATGCACTGGTAGATGAAGGAAAACAGGTTGTCTTGTCAGCTGATAAGTCACCAACGGATCTATCAGGTATGGAAGAGCGTCTGAGAAGTCGCTTGGGATGGGGAATGGTTGCTGATATTCATGCTACCACTTATGAGTTAAGACTTGGTATTCTCATTTCCAAGCGGGACTCAGTTGCTGTTAGTGTGCCAGACACGGTTCTTGAATTCTTAGCCCGTAAAATAACTAGCAATATACGTGAATTGGAAGGTGCATTTAATAGAATCGTAGCCCATGCAAGCTTAGTCGGCACTACTATTACTGTTGAGATGGCACGGGAAACTTTATCAGATTTAATAAGAGCTTCTAGTCGTCGTGTTACAATTGATGATATCCAGAAACAGGTCTCAAAACATTTTTCCATTAGGACTTCAGATATGTTCTCAGCAAGGCGCGCAAGGTCCATAGCAAGGCCTCGTCAGATAGCAATGTATCTTGCAAAAAACTTGACTACGTCATCATATCCTGAGATTGGGAGAAAGTTTGGTGGAAGAGACCATACAACTATCATGCATGCTGTAAAAAAAGTTGAAGAGTTACTCAATAATGATAGCGAAATGTGCGACGACGTAGAGTTGTTGCGCTCCTTGCTATCTGACAATTAAATCGATTTTGTTGAACATTTATAGCGTAGCGATATCTTGTTTCTTAAAAGGATTGGCATACCACATTTTGTGTGTCAAAATGATGTAAATCACCTTATCTTACGGTGGAGGTAGAAATGAAAATAGCTATTGATCGCATGAATTTATTACGCCCGCTCAGCCATATAAATTCAGTAGTTGAGCGACGAAATACTATACCTATATTGTCTAACGTTGTTTTAAATGCAGTATCCCAAAAATTGTCACTTACAGCTACAGATATGGATATGGATATTGTTACCAATGCCCCATGTTCGGTATCAATCGAGGGTGCAACAACAATATCAGCTCATTTGCTTTTTGAGATCGTTAAAAAATTACCAGATGGAGCGGAGGTTCAAGTTCAAGTGGCTGATGGTCACGCACAAATTAGCTCTGGGAGATCAAGTTTTAAACTGCCAACATTACCGATTGAAGATTTTCCAGCTATAAACAGCTCTGACATGCCAGTTAAATTTTTAGTTGCTCCATCAGATTTAAGAAATCTAATTGATACCACAAAGTTTGCAGTGTCAATGGAGGAAACTAGGTATTATCTTAACGGGATTTACATACATTTTTCGGACACAACGAATTTAACTGCTGTTGCAACAGACGGACATAGGCTGGCTTTGTCACAGATGAAATCACCCCCTGGCTCAGAGAGCATGCCTGCCGTCATTATACCTCGTAAAGCGGTTTTAGAGCTGAGAAAGCTTTTAGATGATGAGTCTAAAGATATAGAAGTGAAGATATCGGAAAGTCGAGCTGAATTCTGTGTTGGGGATATAAGGCTTACAACAAAATTAATCGATGGTTCTTTCCCGGATTATAAAAGAGTTATCCCCACAAGTAATGATAAAATAATACTAATTAACGTAGATTTATTCATTGCGGCTGTAGATCGAGTTTCAACTATAGCCTCTGACAAGTCACGTGCGATAAAACTTAATATAGGGCCTAGTCAACTAGTTTTGTCAGCAACCAATCCAGATGCTTCAAGCGCGACTGAAATGCTTGAAATTGAATATAATGGAGAGATTATAGACATCGGTTTTAACGCTAAATATCTTCTGGATATTTTGAATCAGATAAAAGGGAAAATTATTGCAGTAGAGCTTGCAGATTCTGGTTCTCCAAGTTTGCTTCGCGACCCTGAAGATGAAGCAAATATTTTTGTTCTAATGCCGATGAGAGTTTAGTAATTATTTTCATGGCTTTAACATCCACTGCTCACAATGGTGCTTCAAATCCCTCAAATATGACAAATAAAAAGATCAGTCATTGGATTAGCAAAATTCGTCTATCCAATTTTCGTAATTATAAAGAAGCAGATTTTAAAATACAAAAAGCCCCAGTCATACTTATTGGCAAAAATGGAACAGGGAAAACAAACTTGTTGGAAGCAATATCTTTGCTAGCACCGGGTCGAGGATTAAGGCGTGCTAGCAAAGATGAATTCAGCTATAAAGATTTATTTAATCCCATATCAAGCGCTAATAAATGGGCGCTTTCTATAAATTTAGAAGTAAATAACACATGTTGGCAGATTGGCACGGGAATATCTCAAGAGGGTAAGCAAAGAATAGTGAAAATTAACGAGCGGAGTGAAACACAGGAAATGCTCTCTCAGATTTGTGCAGTGTCTTGGCTTACACCACAAATGGACGGCTTGTTTTTAGACAGCCCTAACTCTAGAAGGCGTTTCATTGACCGGTTGGCGGTTACTTTTGATACGGGGCATGCTGGCAGGTTGCTAAGGTATTACAAATTATATCGGGAGCGAAATCGAATGTTAGCTAATGAGGTTTATGATCCTATATGGTATAATGTTAATGAAACCGCCCTATCTGAAACGGGGGTCGCTATTATGGCCACTCGTCAAGCTTTGATTTCAGATATAAACCGAACAGTTCAAAATATGCAGATAGAGTTTCCAAGATTCTCGGCCAAGCTGATTGGCGGTGGTTCTGAATTATTACCAAAGATGTCAGCATCAGATTTTGAAGATAAGATTAAACGAGAGGCTAAGCAAAATCGAGAAGCAAACGATAACTCACTGACAGGACCACATATGGCTGATTTGCGTGTAACACACATTGAAAAAAATCAGTTAGCAAATGAAGCATCAACAGGAGAGCAAAAAGCACTCCTTGTCACCTTTATACTAGCACATGCCCATTTGCAGAAAAATAGATTAAGAAAACCACCACTTTTGTTATTGGATGACGCGGCAGCATTATTAGACCCGTGGCGAAGAGACGCGTTGTTTTATGCCTGTTCAGCCTTATCAGGACAGGTTTGGTATAGTGGAAGTGATGAGAAAAGTTTTAGTTCTCTTAAATCAAAAGCTCAGTATTTTTATTTAGATAATGGTAAAGTAAGTTAATAGTAGAACAGCAATATAAATAAGGAACAAAAAGCAATGTCAGATGCAGAAAACAACCAGATTAAAGAAGAGGAATATGGTGCTGACTCTATAAAAGTTTTGCGAGGCCTTGATGCAGTCCGCAAACGTCCAGGCATGTACATTGGTGATACAGATGATGGTTCAGGCTTGCATCACATGGTCTACGAGGTAGTTGATAATGCTGTTGACGAGGCACTTGCTGGACATTGTGATATTGTAAAGGTCAAATTAAATGGGGATGGTTCTGTAAGTGTGTCTGATAACGGACGGGGCATACCGATTGAAATTCATGCAGAGGAAGGAATTTCAGCAGCAGAAGTAATAATGACACAACTACATGCTGGTGGAAAATTCGATAACAATGCTTATAAGGTATCAGGTGGGTTGCATGGTGTTGGAGTGTCCGTTGTGAATGCATTATCAGAATGGCTTGAACTTACAATATGGCGTAACGAAAAACAACACCAGATGACTTTTCGAAAGGGAGAGGCAGAAAGCCGTTTAAAAGAGATGGGACCCGCCAATGGTCAGGAGGGAACGCAAATCACTTTTATGCCATCAGAAGAGATTTTCTCAAATGTGAATTTTGACTTCAACACGCTTGAACGTAGATTACGTGAATTAGCATTCTTGAATTCGGGGGTGCGCATTCAGTTGATAGACAAAAGAGATATAGACGAGAAAAAAAGTGAGTTTTATTTTGAAGGAGGTCTCAAAGCTTTTGTTGATTGGTTAAACAGGTCACAAACTGCTCTTCATCCATCATTGCACTTGCAGGCTGAAAAAGAAGACGTCGTCGTTGAGTTTGCACTTGCTTGGACAGACTCATATTATGAGAATACCCTGTGTTTCACTAACAATATTCCTCAAAGGGATGGAGGAACTCACTTAGCAGGTTTTCGAGCAGCTTTAACCCGTATTGTGAATCAATATGCGATGCAAGCAGGTATTGCTAAAAAAGAAAAGGTGCAGCTTACAGGAGAAGATGCAAGGGAGGGCTTAACAGCTATTATTTCGGTAAAGGTGCCCGATCCTAAATTCTCCTCGCAAACAAAGGATAAGCTAGTATCTTCAGAAGTTAGACCAATTGTTGAGGCTAGTATGGCCGATTTGTTAAGTCAATGGTTTGAAGAGAACCCAGGAGAGGCAAAAAAAATCGTAAGTAAAGCGTACGAAGCTGCTGCAGCAAGAGAGGCAGCAAGAAAAGCACGGGAATTTACGAGGCGAAAAGGGGTATTAGATGTAGCAAGCTTGCCGGGCAAGTTAGCAGATTGTCAGCAACGAGATCCTTCCCTTTCCGAATTATTTTTGGTGGAGGGAGATTCTGCGGGTGGATCTGCTAAGCAGGGCCGAGATAGAGGTAACCAAGCCATTTTGCCATTGAGGGGTAAAATTCTAAATGTAGAACGTGCAAGGTTGGATAAAATGTTATCCTCAAACGAAATAGGGACGTTAATAACCGCAATAGGTGCAGGTGTTGGGAACGCAGATATTGACTTAGATAAAGTGCGATATCATAAAATAATTATTATGAGTGACGCGGATGTTGACGGGAGCCACATACGGACTTTGTTGCTTACATTCTTTTTTAGACATATGAGACCACTTATTGACGCAGGTTACCTGTATATTGCTCAACCTCCTTTATTTAGAGCTAAAAGAGGTCAGTCTGAGGTTTACTTAAAAGATCAGCGGGCTCTTGACGAATATCTTACAGAGGCTGGATTAAAAGGGGCTGCATTGCAGACAAACCTGAGCACTCAGATCAAAGATACAGAACTCAGGCTTCTAGCGAATAAAGCTGCCAGAACTAATCGTTTGATTAATGTATTAATGCGTATCGTACCAAATCGAGATGTGTTGGAACAGGCTGCCATCATTGGGGTATTAAATCAAAATATGCTTAATAACGAGGGTGCAGTAACCTATTTGGCGCGAAGACTAGACCAATTGTCACCGTCATTAGAAAGAGGTTGGAGGGCTAGTGCTACAAAAGATGATTCAGGGTCAATTATGCTTATTGAGCGCACTTTAAGAGGCATTAATGAAATTTATCGAATTGATTCTAGACTAGTAAACACAGCCGAGGCGCGAGAACTAGATAAGCTCACTGGAGAATTACAAGAGGTATTTGAAAAACCCGTAAAATTCATTACCCAAAATGCAGAAGTTGAGATGAATGGTCCATGTCAACTAAGTGAGTATATTGTTTCAGCTGGTAAAAAAGGTGCTCAAATAGCAAGATACAAGGGTCTTGGTGAAATGAATCCTGGCCAACTTTGGGAGACAACCCTTGATCCGGATAATCGAACTCTTCTCCAAGTTCAAATTGCTGATGAAGAAGACGCGGATAACGCATTTTCTACTTTGATGGGTGAAGCTGTTGAAGAACGCAGAAATTTTATTCAGGAGAATGCACTTAAAGTCTCTAATTTGGATATATAATGGCTGATAGGTATTTTTCTTCGGTCTCAGAAATTGAACATAGTTTGATTGATCCAAGAGTTAGTGTTGCAATTCGATGGATAGCCCTTTCAGGACAATTAGCAACCGTACTTCTTGTTCATTTTGTTTTCGGTTTTAACCTTCCTCTATTCCAGTTGCTCACTATTATTGCAATTGGAATACTACTAAATTCATGGCAAATGTTACTAAATAGTAATGGGGTGCAACTATCACGACCACCTGTTCTATTCGTGCTTATATTTGATGTTATCCAGCTTGCCGCTCTATTATATTTTGCTGGTGGTTTACTTAATCCATTCTCTATATTATTTCTTGCACCTGTGGCGGTTTCTGCATCTATCCTGGATGTGTTTTCAACTATAAGCCTTGTGATTATCGTGACCATATGTGCAAGTATACTCACTATCTATCACTTGCCTCTGCCCTGGTCAGACACTGGTTTAATGGTTCCAGCCTTATATCAATTTGGCTTATGGGTTGCGTTGGTTATATCTACTATTTTTATGGCCTATTATGTGTTTTGGTTGGCATCGAAAAGCAAAAAAACATCTGAAATGCTGAGTCAGACAAAATTAATGCTAGCTTCTCAGAGGCAGGTTATCGCATTAGGGTCTCTTGCTACAGCTGCAGCCCATAAGCTTGGGTCTCCATTAACAACAATAAAGCTAATTAGCGATGATTTAATGTCTCAGTTGAAGTTGAATGCTATTCAGGAAGAAGATTTATTATTGTTGAAAGCAGAGATCGATAGATGTCAGGTTATTTTATCTGAACTAGATTCTGATGCAATGAAGACAAATCGAGAGCTAAATATTTTAATGCCTGCCGTGCTTGCAATTCAAACTATGGTTGCTTCTTTAGGCACATCGTTTAAGTATCAAATTGAATGGAAGGTTGAAAACGACTCAGATGGACCACAACCAGAAATCGCACAGACACCTGAGCTAAGTTATGCACTAGAGGCGATACTTGAAAATGCAAATGATTTTGCAGAAACAAAAATTGTTATTGATATTTCTTGGGACCACCGATCAATTTTCATAAAAATCGTGGATGATGGAATGGGGTACTCTTCTTCAATCCTTTCAAACATAGGTCAGCCTGAAAATAGTTCACGACTTGGACAAGACGGCCACAGAGGATTTGGATTATTTTTAGTTAATTCATTCATTAGGCAATTAAATGGGACAACAAGCTTTCGAAATAGTAAGCCAAAAGGTGCGTCGGTAGAAATAAAAGTCCCTATTGAGAGCTTGGTATAATTATAATGAATTTGGGTAAATTATTAATATTAGATGATGATAAAATTCTCTTAAGAAGACTTACAAAGTCAATGGAATCACACGGTTTTCAAGTTACCGCAGTTCCGTCAATAGAAGAGGCGGAAGATTTGATAGATAAAATTAAATTTGACTCAGCTGTTCTTGATTTAAAATTGAATGATGGAAGTGGCCTATCTATTTTAAAAAAACTCTCCTCTGCTAATCCGAAGTGCAGAGTAATAATGCTTACTGGGTTCGGCAATATCGCAACGGCAGTAGCTGCAATGAAGGTAGGAGCTATTGATTATTTGCCAAAGCCAGCAAGCTCAGAGCAAATCAAAAATGCACTCATACATTATGATAACCCCCTGCCTCCTCCGCCGGATAACCCAATGTCAGCAGATAGGGTTAGATGGGAGCATATTCAGCGCGTTTTTGAACAATGTAATCGCAATGTTTCCGAAACAGCTAGAAGGCTAAAAATGCATCGACGCACTCTGCAACGCATTCTTGCAAAACATGCGCCAAAAAGTTGATTCAACTCACTTAACTGTTTTAAGTTATTTTCTTTTACTTAGGCAAAAACATAATTCACATCTTGTATATGAGGAATAGAAGTTGATGTTCTTTTGTATTCAAAAGTTTCTAGAGAATCTACATTTGAGCACAAAGGCAATTTTAACGACGATGCTTTGCAAATGCTTACATATGCGTGATTACTGTGGATAGCGCTGCTTTTTTTGCATTAGCTGCTTCTTTAAGTTGGGTTTTGTCTCAATTATTTGGCCACAAACCTACCTTATTTTATGGCTCTTTTCAATTCAACAAAATAAGAATGATTGTTGCTTCCACCCTTTTGATTGGAATGATTTTATTTACGGGAAATGATTGGGCGATCGCGCCTAGCGCATGGATATGGATCATATTGTCAGGTGTTATTGGTATCGGTCTAGGTGATTTATTCCTGTTTTTTGCAATGGAAAGACTTGGGCCACGGAGAACCGGAATATTATTTGCTGTAAATGCTCCTTTGGCGGCATGTTTTGCTTGGTTACTCCTCGATGAAAAATTAACTTTTTCGATTATATTTGCACTGATTTTTGGGTTTTTAGGGATTATTTTGGCTGTAATTTATGGTAGCCCTGAAACAAATAATCATGACTGGGAACAAACAAAACCACCACTATGGTTGGGTGTTGGAGCAGGCCTTCTCGCGGCAACCGGACAGGCAGCGGGTACTTTAATTCTGCGTCCAGTAATGGAACAAGGAGCAGACCCCTTACAAGCAAGCCTGATAAGGGTTGTTGCAGCGGGGATTTTTCTATGGACACCAAGTTTTTTTGAAAAGAACAAAACCAAGAACTGGAAAATCCCACCTATCCCTGTAGTCTGTCACGTAATTGGTAATGGCTTTTTTGGTTTGAGTTTTGGATTAGCCTTGTTTCTTAAAGCGTTGGAGACGGGTCAAGTAGCTAAAGTATCTATGTTACTCGCTATTAGTCCGGTATTGATGTTGCCATTTGTTTGGTTTCAAACAAAAAAGATGCCAGAACTTGGTGCATGGCTAGGTGCAGTCTTAGTTGTTGTGAGTTCCTGGATGATTGTTTAACGAAATAATAAAAAATGCGTGTATCAAATAAAATCGCTTATATTTATTTATTCCTAACTATGATTTTCTGGGCAGGAAATTCTATTACAGCACGGATGTTTGCAGACGATTTACCTCCATTTCAACATGCTTTTTGGAGGTGGTTCATTGCTTCTTTTTTAATTTTGATAATTTTTAGACCACCCCTTAAGAAAGATCTTCCAATAATCTGGAAAAATAGATGGTTGGTTTTTTGGATCGCAACAACAGGAATAGGCGCCTATAATACCATGCTATACTGCGCATTAAATTATACAACTGTCAGCAATGTTGGATTGTTGCAGACAACTCTTCCAGTAATATTGTGCTTTTTGGAATGGCTTTTTTTCAGGGAAAAAATAACAAAAATTCAAATGACTGGTATGATGGTAGCAACAACTGGGGTGCTCGTTGTAATAACTAAAGCAAATTTGACAAATTTAGTTAATCTAACTTTTAACTTTGGAGACCTGATTATGGTCGGGGCCATTCTAGCATACGGTGTGTTTTCGCTTCTCATAAGGCTTTCCCCTGCACGGATAAATCAATGGTCTTTCCTATGGGTTTTATTTGTTGTAGGCGCAGTGGAGTTGTTACCGTTTCAATTTTTTGAATACCAGGCGGGTAATCGAATGAACGTTTCGTTGGGCCCTATGCTTGGACTGGCTTATATTGTGATCGGTCCTGCTATATTTGCGTATAAATTCTATACCTCAGCTGTTGTTACCCTTGGGGTGTCACGCACAGGGTTGTTTTTTTACTGGTTGCCTATTGTCTCTATGGTATTAGCTATATTGATATTGGGTGAACCCTTGCAAATGCACCACATTTTTGGTTTTTTATTGGTTGTATGCGGATTGAGGTTAGGTCTTAACCAAAGAGAAACATGAATAAAATTAATTTAGTAAAACATATCCTAGAGAGATAATTAAAAATGTATAATAAGAAAAAAATAAAATTTAGCGCAGCTTTATTTTTTATGTTCGTAATAATATCAAAGCAGGTTTTTTCAGAGGCTTTTATTGAGCCGAACAATAACTATACACCTCAAGAGGTTGTGGAAATACAATTGCTAGGGTTGCAATCAGGGGATACTGGAAAAGGGATTGAGCAAGTATGGATATTTGCACATCCTAATAATAAAAGAGCAACTGGACCTCTAGCACGATTTAGAACACTGTTTGAAATGCCCTCCTATTCTCCGCTTATTAACTTGCAAAGTTATTCAATTGAATTAATAAACGAAACAGCAATTGAGAGTCAGTTTATTGTATCAATCATTGCAGATGATGGTATTTCTTACGATTATTTTTGGGCATTAGAAAAGGTTCTTACAGGAGAGCAAGCAGGTTTTTGGATGACAACAATGGTTTCATCACCACGTCAGATGAGTCGTTCTAGTTGAATCTTTTATGCGACTTAAATAATAAGTTTAAAAAATTTCCTGTTTCTTTAAGAGCGGGTATGTTGATATTGTTAGGGGTCTTCCTTCTTGGTTTATCTGATAACTTGGTTTTACTAATTAACAATGAAACAGGTATATGGCAGTTCCATGCAATAAGAAGTTTAGTCACTTCTATATTCATTGCCGGAATAGCCATCATTTTTAGACATGATGTAAGACCCAGAAAACCAATGCTGGTTATGTTACGTTCTTTGCTTCTCAGTGCTGCCATGATTTGCTATTTTGGGAGCTTATATTTCCTTTCTGTAGCTGAAGCAGGCGCAGGGCTTTTTTCATCTCCTATATTTGTACTAATATTTTCTGTTATAATATTCAGGATACGTATAGGGATTTTTCGAACTATAGCGGTGATAACTGGTAGCCTTGGCGTCTATTTTCTACTTGAGCCTGATTTAACCGAATTTTATTTGTTGAAAATTATACCCATCTTGGCAGGAATTTTTTACGCCATGGCCGCACTAAGCACTCGTCATTACTGTAGTGAAGAATCTGCACTCGGTCTAACGCTATGGTATCTTATTGCCATTGGTATTGTTGGAGCTGTTTTAGCCACGATTTTTTGGTTTTTCCCATCAACTCAAAATAATGTCTCTGAGATGTATTATTTCCTGGAGGGGTGGAAGGTCGTAAGCATTCGATTTTTAATTTGGATAGCTGTTCAAGCTGTTCTTACTGTTATTGCTTTGGCCCTTATTACGAGAGCTTATCAGATGGCGGATACAAGTATACTGGCTGTGTATGAATATGGATTTTTGCTTTTTGCTGGATTTTGGGGTTGGGTATTGTGGTCAACAGTTTTGGGTTTAAGTGAAATAACGGGTATCTTTTTAATCATGGTTGCAAGTATTATTATCATAGTCAGGTCTGCCCGCACAATTTCTTGAACAAAATCGTGCGAGCGAATACAACTAGAACAATATATTTGAGTATTCAGACCATAGCTTTTTAGCTTAATTTTTTAGAGTAAAACAAACAATAACGGATAAGATAAATGAAAATTCTCGTTGTTTCAGATGCTTGGCATCCTCAAATAAATGGCGTGGTTAATACTATTTTATGCACGATAGCCTGCCTTAAAGAACTGGGTCATCAAGTTATTATGTTAACGCCTGAAAAATTTAAAACAATCCCATGCCCAACATATCCCGAAATTCGATTAGCAGTTTTTCCAAAAAAAAGGGTGCAAAATTTCCTTAGCAGTCGTGAATTTGATGCAATTCACATTGCAACAGAAGGACCGCTTGGTATCGCAACTAGAAATTATGCCATAAAAAATAAACTAAAATATACAACTGCGTTTCACACTAAATTCCCAGATTATATAAAAGCACGACTAGGTCTTCCTACTTTTATTACATATAGTTTTTTACGCTGGTTTCATCAACATTCTGAAGCAGTTCTTTCTCCAACTCATTCTATTATAAAAGAATTAAAAAAATATCATATAGGTAACCCAGTTTATTGGCCTAGAGGTGTGGAAACAGAGTTTTTTAGACCTTTTCCAAATCGCAAACCTAATAAAGAACCAGTATATTTGTTTGTAGGAAGGGTCGCTATCGAAAAAAATATTGAAGCTTTTTTATCTCTAGAAATACCCGGAAGAAAAATGGTTGTTGGGGGTGGCCCATTGTTATCTAAGTTAAAATTAGCTTATCCGAAAGTAATTTTTTTGGGAGAAAAAAATAAAAAAGATTTACCTGAGATTTATAATCAAGCTGATGTTTTTGTTTTCCCAAGCCTTACGGATACTTTTGGACTTGTGTTATTGGAAGCGATGGCATGTGGGCTTCCAGTCGCTGCTTTTCCTTGTCCTGGACCAATTGACGTTATTGGTGCTTCTAAAGCAGGTTGTCTCTCAGAAGATCTCTCAGAAGCAATTAAAGGGGCTTTGAAAATACCTCGCAATATTGCAAGAGCGCACGCTTTAAATTACTCATGGTTGGAGGCATCACGATTGTTTCTTGAACGACAAATTCAATTAAATAATTAAGTCATATTTATGTTTAATTTACTCACTCATTCACATAAGAGATCTTGGCACCAAGAGACAATGTATTTGCAACGTTAATCAAGCGATTTTCAATTTGAGATGTAAAAAGGCTTGATGCCGAGTTGGTAACTTCACAAATAAGAGTCTTTTGTCTAATTTGCAATTTAATGTAATTTAAATTTTTGTTAATTCCGGCGCTAAAATTTAATCCTAGCCTTAAGCCAAGACCTATAAAAAGTGCATATTTTTGTTGCTGTTTCGTTAGGATAAAATCAGCTGAAAATGGTTGCTTCACGATAGATTTAACGCCGTTATATCTATGAAATAGGGTGATTGATATCCACAGTCGCTCAGGATGAGATAAGCTGTAAATAGGGAGCGCATTTATTTTTTCAAAAGCAAGAGTAGCGCGCATTGATGGCTCTTCATCCCAACAAATTTCAGACAATAAACAAGCAGCCTGCACTAAGCGTTGAGTATTAAGATTTTCCATATAAGTTGTTCCTATACTTATGCATGGCTCAATAAATTTAAATAAATTTTTATTTAGAATGGAAAATCTTAACCTATGTGCTGCAATTTCTGAGCAGGCGACATGAAGGGGGTCTCTTTTTGTATGACGATCTAATTCTGTTTGTTCCAAAATTTCCCTTGCTATTAACCCGTCACGAATACTTGTTCCACTTATAACCAAATTCTTCACGTTGGTGATAGATAATAAACACTTTATAATTTCTGACGCCTTTGGCATTGAAAAATGCCTTCCTTTTGGAATCCCCGCCAGGTCAAAAGGTTCAGCAATAATTTTATTTAATAGAGAATTTGCTGCTATTCTAGAAATGGAAAGGGCGTGTATCATACCAAGAGGGTATTTGGTTTTGTGTATATATGCAGAACCGAGTGCTCTAAAACTCCCTCCTACACCATATAAATTCAGACCTTCCATATGAGAAAGCCATTCAACATTTGTACACATCTCAAATATTTCAGCCTGAGATTTTATACTTAAATGACCAACATCTAGGCTAATTGAATGCAAAGTCTTTCTGTTTCTAACATGTATTAATTCAAGGCTGCCACCACCTAAATCTGCAATAAGTCCGTCACATATGTTAAAGTTGGATAAAAGGCCAAGAGAAACTAAACGAGCCTCCTCCTCTTGCTTTAACACTTCAATTTTGTGATTGAGTATGCCTTGTGCAGGAATTAAAAAATCTTTTGCATTTTGTGCACGTCTAGTAGCCGCAGTTGCAATAATTTTTAAAGATAAATTAGGAAGAGACTGCAAAATATGAGAAAACCTATCTAAAGTCTCAAGAGCTATTTTGATTCTCTCTGGTTGAAGAATATTTTCAGGTTCAAGTCCTTCACCGAGGCGGCAGGTGACACGTTCATTGAACAAGGGAAAAGGAAAGCGCCCCATGGTTTTGAAAATCACTAGCCGAATAGAGCTTGACCCAATATCTATTACCCCAATATAATCAGCTAAATTATTAGACTTTAAAGATGGCTCAAACATAGAAACATTCTCAATTTTTAATCTGATATCGAAAGGCTACCTTGTCCAGACAAACTCGGGTTCTTCATAAAATAGGCATGTGATGAAAAGTTGGTTTCCGAAGTTTTTACCTTGTTATATTTTCCATCTGACTGGAGTTCCCAGCAATTATTAGTATCTTTTAGGGATGCTAACATCACTTGTTTGAGCACTTGTTCACGTACAGTCTCGTTTTCCAAGGGTATGAAAGTTTCTAAACGTTGATACAAATTTCGCGGCATCAAATCACCAGATGCCATAACTACTATGTTCTTATTGGATAAAAATTCTCCGCCATTGGCAAAAATATAAACTCTAGAATGTTCTAGGAATCTTCCGATTATAGAGGTCACAGTTATATTTTCAGACAACCCTTTCACTTTTGGTCTCAGACAGCAGATTCCGCGCACAACAAGTTGAATTTTAACACCAGCTTGAGAAGCTTCGTATAATTTTGAAATTATATTTGTATCGACAAGTGCATTTGTTTTCATCCATATTCCAGACGGAATTCCAGTTCTGGCTGCATGGATTTCGTTTTCAATATGTTCAAGAAACCACCCTGCAGAAGAAAAGGGAGATATAATAATTTTCTCAAGTTTTTTTGGCTCTATGTGGCTTGTTAGATAATTGAAAATGCGCCAAGCATCTCTGCAAATTGCCGAATTACAGGTAAAATAAGATAAATCTGTGTAGCTTTTTGCTGTGACAGGATGGTAGTTTCCAGTCCCATAGTGGGCATAGGACACTAATTTTTCACCCTCGCGTCTTGTTATTAATGATAATTTGGCATGAATTTTCATATTTGCCAAACCATAGGCAACCTGCACCCCTGCCCTCTCAAGAAGTCTCGCAAGTTGAATATTATTTTCTTCATCAAAACGTGCTTTAATTTCAATCAGCGCGGAAACCATTTTTCCGTTTTCAGCAGCGGTCACAAGAGCTCTTACTATTGGAGACTTAAGGGAGGTACGATATAATGTCTGGCGGATTGTTAATACCATTGGATCGGCCGCGGCTTGTTTTAGAAATCGTAAAACAACATCAAAACTCTCATATGGATGGTGAACAATGATATCTTTATTTCGGATAGCTGCGAAGCAATCGCCCTTAAAGTCCAGAATGCGTTGGGGAAAACGGGCTTGATAGGGTGAAAAACATAAGGATGGTTCAAGAAAGTCTAAAAAGCCAGAAAAATCAGAAATTCCAATATAGTCATCCGATATTGTTATCTGACTCTCGCGCAGACGCATTTCTTTTCCTAAAAAATCTATAACTTCTTTTGATAAGCTAACTGAAACAGTTAAATTAACTCCATTTCCTCGTCTTCTGGCGCGCAAAGCAGACTCGAACTGTCGAATTAGATCATCTGCCTCGTCATCTACTTCAATCTCTGAGTCACGAAGCAATCTAAACATACCTGAACTTTTAACTGTATATTGTGGATAAATTATATTGATAAACATTTTTATTACTGTATCGATACATGCAACACGCACTTCTCTTCCAGGCAGTCTAATAAAGCGCTTTACATTTTCTGGTATAAGAATAACTGAATTAATTATTTTACCGCTTGCAGAACATAATTCAAAAAATACTCCTCTCCCGTTATTTTGTATAAAAGGAAATGGATGGGAGGGATCAAGGGTGGTTGGCGCCAAAAGCGGGAGAATTTGATTTTCATACCAACTTTTAAGCCATTGCATGTCAGAAGATGTTAGCATTGTTTCATCGGTTAAAAACACCCCTACTTTTGAACATTCATCTAAAATTAAATTAAGTTGTTCACGTTGATTGATTTCTAATTGTTTGGCTCTTTCTGTTATTTTTAAAATAAGATAGTCAAGCGAGATATTTTGATCAGGAAGCGTAGTAAATCCCCGGGTGCTGAGCTGATACAAACCGGCAAGTCGTATCATGTAAAACTCATCTAAATTATTTGCTGCAATAGTCACAAAGCGTAACCGTTCTGCTAACGGTATATCATTATCGTATGAATTTGCTAAAACACGTTCGTTGAACGCCAACCAGCTAAGTTCCCTGTTAAAAAAAGACGTATTATCAGCATCAGGGTCAATCAGACGTTTTGTAGGTGGAATGCTATTCATAAATTTCCAATATTGTTAGTGATTTTTAATAGCAAGAATTGTTATAATTCAGAGATTTGTCTCAGATTCTACAATATTATGATTTCAGACACAATCAAGAGGCATTAAAAATTTAGTTTTCACTCACATGAAAAATAAACATCTTCACAAAATAAAAATGATATTGAAAATCATTTTCAGCTGTGGCATGGATAAAATTTTGTTATCCTTCAAGATTGAGTGGCTGTGAAATGTGTAAATGATATTTGTTCGAACATTGATTTATTTTATTATGCCTCCTCTTGTAGATGCATATCCGCGTATGGAAATAAATAAGAGACTGCTTCAAACATAGGATGCGAGGCCATGCGCGTAAGATCTGCTATATTTGGTGAGTATCTTTTTAAAGAAGCTTAAAAGTATGATTAAACTTACCGGCAAACTATTGAATAAAAAAATTTATATAATGTACAAAAGGAAAATTCCCTCTGATTTGCTTTTGCAAATATTAGCTTTATTCCTTATTTTGTTTACTTTAGCATCTATATTTAACATCATTTTGGTGTCATTAGGTGATAACAAGAATTTGTTATCACACCTTTTTGAAACCGTTTTACCCAGATATTTTCTAAACACCATTATCTTGATGGTTGGTGTTGGCGTGCTAGCCACCATTTTTGGCGTTTCTTCAGGTTGGATAATCTCAAGATATGATTTTTGGGGAAGAAAAACACTTAGCTGGATGTTAGTTTTACCTGCCGCTATACCTGCTTATTTAATTGCATTTACATACACAGATTTTTTAGAATATGCGGGACCAGTTCAGAGCTATCTTCGCTCAGTATTTGGATGGAATGGACCTCGTGACTACTGGTTTCCTGATGTTAGAACAAATTCTGGGGCTATTTTGATGATGGCATGCGTTCTATATCCCTATATTTATATTTTTGTAAGAACAGCATTCCAGAGAATATCCCGAACATTATTTGAAACAGCAGAATTAACAGGGAAGCCATTATTTTCAAGCGTGGCTATCCCTTTAGCTAGACCTGCAATAATTGCAAGTTTATCCCTCGTGTTAATGGAAGTTATATCTGATTTTGGAACGGTAGATTATTTTGGGATAGAAACGCTTACACTCGGAATTTTTAATGTATGGCTTGGTATGAATAATATCGTTGCAGCAGCGCAAATATCGCTGATTGCTTTCATACTTATTTTACTCCTATTAACTGTTGAACGTTATGCTCGTTCTAATAGGCTTTTTTCAAATAAATCTCCGGATTTTAAGGGTATACCAAAAATAAAATTAACCCCAAAAAAACAAATATTATGTTTTTTAATTTGTGGTTTTCCAGTGCTAATAGGATTTATCTTACCTGTTATAATTTTAATTTCTTTCATTCTACAATCCAATAACTTGAATTCCATACACTTTCTAAATAAAACGTTTTTTAATACGCTCATAATTTCACTTATTAGTGCTACAATTATAATTATTATCTCAACATTTATCTCTATAATAAGTTTTTATAGGTTAAATAAATCAGGGAGATTTTTAGCAAATCTCTCGGCAAGTGGTTATGCCTTTCCAGGAACAATACTAGCAATAGGAGTTCTTCACTTTTTAGCTCAACTGGAGGTCATGTTTCAATCAGTTTGGTTGATTTTATTTACACAGCCTTACGAGGCAGTTATAAGTGGTAGCTTTTTTGTACTGATAATTGCTTATCTCACAAGATTTAATGCAGTTGGCTTTGGTTCAGTAATGGCTGGGCTTGAGCAAATACCGCGAGATTTGATGTCCGCAAGTCAGACTTTAGGCAAGCACTTTTCTAGTTCAGTAGGTGCTGTTTTGTTACCAAACTTGTGGCCCGCAATTTTAGCAGGGGGCCTTTTGTTATTTGTAGATATAATGAAAGAATTACCGCTTACCCTGTTATTGCGTCCCCTGAATTTTGAGACTTTTGCTACTATTACCTATCAACTTGCTAAAAGTGAGATGCTGGAACAAGCTGCATATCCAGCGTTATGTATTGTGGCTTCCGGTTTGATACCTGTTGTAATCGCAAATATAGCTTTATCTAAAATAGCTGAAAAATAATATTTATATTTAGAAAATTTTAAGAAATAATTTTTTCCCTAGCAGAATCAATTATTTTTGCCATGTTTTCACAATCGAAAGGGTAATCTTTCCATGCTATATCTTGGAGTTTTTCCAGCATATCCTCTCTTGAAAGTAACGCTTTGATCGCGCCTGCAAAGTTAGTGCTGTCAGGTTTTTCTACCAGTAATGCTCTGCCCTCGGCACATTCTGGAATACCTCCTACCCTTGTTGTTATTAGAGCACAACCATTAGCAAGAGCTTCAAGCACTGCTTTAGAGGCCGGCTCTTGCCAAACAGAAGGCACAATTGCAATCGCTGCTTTTTCAAGCTCTTTATTTACCTGAGCTAAAGGTAAAAAACCCTTTATCTCAGCCTGGTTCTGCAAGGGGGCTATCGCAGACTTTACGGATTTTTCATATTTTGAAGTTCTACCATTTTTAAAATGCCTTGCACCTATAATTTTTACTCGCCAATCTGGAAAGTCCGGTAATATTTTTTTTAGTGCGACTGCAGCTTCTAAAATCCCTTTCTCTGGTACGATTCTTGATGCAATTATGATTGTCTTTTCTTTGTTTGGTTTTTTTGTTAGTATTCTTTCAACACCAAGTGGTGTTAAAAATATTGGTGTTTCAGAGATTTCTTCCTTCTTAAATCCATCTAAAAAACATTTTCTTATATAAGCTGAATTGGCAAAAATGCCTGCTAGGTTTCTTGATAGCCAAAGTCGTTCTTTTAAGGTTGTACCACCCGTCATCTTTCTTGGGTCATTGTGGAGAAAAAGGGCTATTTTGTTGTTATAGCAATTTTTTGCAATCAATTGCGCGACCTGACATCGACCATGAATCTCTATAAGTGAGGGTTGCTGTTTTTGTTTTTTGAGATGCGAAATATAGCTGTGCGCAAACCCCAAATTATGGCCATAAACAAAAGGCCATTTTGGCTTTAAGCCAATATAAGATAATCTGGGGAAGGTCTCAGACATAACATATTTACCATAAACATACATTTGATAGTCTAAGGTTGTGTGATATACTAAATCACGTGCCACAGTTGCGACAGCGCCAGCATTAGCCGGGGTGAAGGTTTCCTTATAAGGCAACAACAAATCTATATATGGTCTGTTCGACAAAAATCACTCCAAAACTAATTTGTAAAAAACGTCCTAAGGGATAAAGCTTGACCAGGTCAAAAGCAAGTTAGATAACCAATATGGGAGTTTTTTTTATTTAAGTTCGTCTTTGATAATAACAAGAAAATATTCTGATGCGCAAAATTGATTATTGCTATTTACTATTGGAAAAATAGGTTTTTAAATGAACTTATCTGCATTTCAATCTAATCCATTTCGCCACTATTTAGTGTGTATTGCTATTGCTCTTCAGGGTGTTTGGATACAGAGGATTGTGGTCGCTTGGCTCGCATGGGACGTCTCTAGTTCACCTGCATTTGTTGGCTTCGCTACCTTTTTGAGTTTCGTGCCAACCATGATAACGGGTCCGTTCTTTGGAGTGATCGCGGACAGAATTGAGATAAGAGTTGCTATTTTTTCTAATTATATAGCTATGTTCTTGGTTACGCTAATCTTTATTGTATCGGCCTATATTTTCGGTATAAATAAGATATCGCTTGTACTTTTCGCTACGGTTATTGGCATTACTGCATCTGCTAACCATCCATTTAGAATGTCAGTTGCAGCAAGACTTGGTTACAAGGAACAGCTTTCGTCAATAATTGCTATTACTACTCTAAATTTTAATATTTCAAGGCTTATTGGACCAGCCGTAGGCGGTCTTTTGCTTGCACAATTTGGTCCAACTCAAACATTATGGGTAACATGTATTAGTTTTCTACCGATAATTTTATTAATTAGAAATATAAAGATTAGGCCAAGGGATGTTAATGCTAAGTCACATCAACATTTCCTGTCTGCATTAAGAGATGGCCTTTCTTACACAAAAAGAGACCGATTTATGGTATATATATTTGGGTTGACAGTTTGTGTAACTATGGTGGGCCGTGGTTTGCTTGAAACTCTACCCATTATCGCTCAAGGGATGTTCGATAAAGGACCAAATGAACTAGGTCTTTTAACAGCAAGCGCCGGTGGTGGGGCCATATTTGCATCTTTTGCCAAAGCTGCAGGAAAGCCGCAGGAGCCTGGCGATGTTGGGTTTCTTGGAATAGTGTCTTCAATTCTTGTTCCAATCTCAATTATTTCGCTAGGGTTTTCGCGAGATATTATAGCAACAGCTGGTCTAATCGCTTTGCTAGGGTTTTCTACCACATTTTTTGCCACCACGATGCAGTCTGCAGCTCAGCTTCAACTCACTGATGAGTTTAGAGGAAGAGTGATGAGCTTATGGACGATGATTGCAATGGGTGGTGGCGCGATAGGAGCGTTAACATTAGGAGCAGTATCTGAAATAATTGGCATTTCAGTTACTTTTATTACGCTAGGGGGAATAACCTCAATCGTAACAATATTTATTTTATTGTTTGCGCGTCCATCAGGTCCAACAAGGTAATAATTTAGCTATTATGAAAAATGAAGTATGCTTATTTTACTGAATTGATTACTGGAATATTTTTTCTGAAACACTATTTTAAGGGAATGTTTTGAGTATTTTCATTTAACTGAATCTTTTATTTAAAGGAAATATAATCTAATGAAACAAAATTCTTTTTTACCACTATTAACGAGTTGGATAGAAAACAATCATTCAGCATGTCTTGCTGTGGTGATTTCAACTTGGGGCTCTGCCCCTCGACAGCCAGGCTCTATGATGGTTATTAGAGATGATTTTCATGTAGAGGGTTCCGTTTCTGGTGGCTGTGTTGAAGGTGAAGTTATACGATTAAGTCAGGAGGCTATGATGGACGGCGTTCCTCGTCTTAAACAATTTGGTGTGGCTGATGAAAGCGCTTGGGAAGTTGGTTTGTCGTGTGGCGGAAGCATCTCTGTCTTGATACTTCCGGTAGCGGATACAGGTATCCCATTATCCGTGTTAAAGAGATTATCCGTTGCTCAACACACAAGAAAACCTTTAGACTTAATTTTTTGTCTTTCGGACACTCAAAAATTAAATCTCAAGATTCAAAAACCATCTCTATCTATGAATTTTGTTCATAAAAGCATTTATGATGAAAAAGAGCAGATTTTTACTTTACGCATTCGACCTTGTAATCAAGTTATGATAGTAGGAGCGGGGCATATTAGCCAAGTACTCAGTCAGCTTTCAGTGGCAATGGATTTGGACGTTACAGTAATTGACCCTCGTTCCGTTTTTTTAAGTAAAGATAGATTTCCTAATGTTGAGATAAAGCTTGGTTGGCCTCAGGATATTTTGCCAAATTTGTTTATTGACTCACAAACAGCAATCGTAACATTAACACATGACCCCAAGATTGACGATCCTGCTTTGTTGCATTCTCTCGATACAAATGCCTATTATATTGGATGTTTAGGTAGTTCCAAAACACATAAAGCAAGGCTAGACCGATTAAAAAAGAATGGTGTCTCGGATCATTTATTATCAAGACTTCATGGACCCGCAGGCATTCCTCTTGGTGGTCGTGCGGCATCTGAAATCGCATTATCAATTTTAGCAGAATTTATATCTATTTATAATAAACCAAATAACTAAACAACATGAACGGTTTTAGCCAAAAACCAGGAAAATTTTTATCCCATTTTTTAAAAAACAGGGTTAGAATTGTTCGATGAAAAAACTTAATTTTGGCTTTAACATTCAATTTTAGGCAAAAACAATATGCAATTAAGGCGTTGGCAAAAAGAAATTATTGACGATTTCCAGTCTATTTTAGATTCACATCGTCGTTTTATTATCAAAGCCCCCACTGGTGCAGGTAAAACAGTGCTTGCTAGTGAAATCATAAAACAGTTTTATTCTGGAGAAAAAGTAATTGTTTTATGTCACAGGTTGGTTTTGCTTGAGCAGCTTGAAAAAGCATTAGCTAAAGAGCATAGGGTACGAAAATTAGGTCTCAATCATACGGAGGCAGCATTCTCAGATTATGATGTACTATTGTCAACTAGCACACGTGCGAGAGATATATTGGATGACGCCATAGAACAAGCTAAGCTTGTTATTATAGACGAGGCGCACCGGGTATCACCTAATGGCACAGGTTATAAACGCATATTAGACTGCTTTTTAGAAAATGGAAGAGATGATGCTCATATGCTTGGTTTGACAGCATCGCCAGAGAGGCGAACGGCAGATCAGAAAGACCAACTTAGTCTAGCATTTGATGCAATTATTGATGGCGCTAATATGGAAAAGCTTTTTGACGAGGGTATTTTGGTGAGACCATCGTATAGGCCTCACTTTATTCACGACTTAGATCTTGGAGATATAGATATAAGTAGTGGAGATTTCCCTGTAGCGAAATTAGCGCCAGCTATCATTAAATCATCTATGATTAGTCACGCATGCTCTATTTATTTGGAGGAGCGAAAAAATGTAAAACCAATTCCAATATCAGCGTGGTTCTGCCCTGATGTAACAGTTGCGGAAACCACCGTTGAAGCTATTGAAGAGTTGGAAATTACCGTTTCGTTAATTACAGCCAACACACCTATAAAGGAGCGGATGCAGATGTTGGCGGATCATGCGGAAGGAAAGGTAGAGGCAGTTGTTTCCGTAGGAGTTCTTGCTGAAGGTTGGGACAATCCGCATTGTAATATTATAGTCCACATGCGGCCAACACTATCAAAGGTACTGTGGGGTCAGTCAGTGGGTCGTGGGTTACGTGCTGCTGCCAATAAAGGCACTTGTGTAGTTATAGATGTATCCTCGAACTGGTCAACTTTTGGACCTGTTGAAAAATTGCAGTGGACGTTATGGTCTCACAGAGGTTCTTATTTAAAATTTAAAAATAGATTTGAATGGATAGCTCAGCAGCCTATTGACGAGCAAACAAGCTATTATCTATGTGATAATAAATTACAAACAGGACTGCGATGTTCTCATATTTATAAAAAAGATAAATTTTCTGACACAGGGTGTCCGATGTGTGGTTCCTTTTCTGCGATTGATATTCACAAAGAGCAAAAAATGGATAGCTCTATTAATGATATTGGGTTGCATCGCTTATTTTTTGAGCGTATTCCCCAAGTATATGAAGAGATGAACCATAACATCTGGCGCACACTTGGTAGTACAGCTTGGACAGGTGCCGAAAAACAGGAACTGATATTCCTTGCGTTTTGTAAAGCTTTTGAGCTTGTAGAAGTAAAACCGTCAAACTCTGATTCTGAATTTTGGAAAATTACATTAGATGGTGAAGCCGCTCTCCGCACATTCCTTGTTCAAAATAAAATTCAGATTGTTAAGCAGGAAGAATTTAATCATGATATATTGGTTGACGGTCTGATGCACGGCAGAAGAATAAGAGCATTACAATCTAATCATGGGATATTGTTATGCGGTCAGCAGTTTGATGCTCTTGAAGAAGAAGAATTAGAACGTAAATACCAACGGTCTCTTCAAATAATCGAAAGAATTACAGTCATGGGTTGTTCAAGTCAGGATAATTTACCTTATTTTAAGGCGAAGAATGTGTTGGTAATATGAAAAACAGTACGATAATTGCTCCGTCCATTTTGGCGGCTGATTTTGGTGAGCTTGCCGCTGAAGTAAGACAGGTCGAAAATGCAGGTGCAGACTGGATTCATCTTGATGTAATGGACGGAAACTTTGTTCCGAACCTAAGCTTTGGAGCTCCAGTTATTTCTGCTCTTCGAAAAAGCACATCAAGCTATTTTGACGCTCATTTAATGGTCCAACATCCAGAAACATTAATTTCAGATATGCAAAAAGCAGGATGTGATGGTATCACTGTACATTTTGAAGCATGTACACATCTTGATAGAACCTTGTCTATTATAAATGACCATGGTTGCTGTGCCGGTGTTGCTTTGAATCCTCATACCAGTGTTGAAAACATCTCACAAATCTTAGACAAAATTGGTTTGATTTTGATTATGACAGTGAACCCGGGCTTTGGTGGCCAAAAGTTTATTTCTTCAATGATTCATAAAATACGACAGGCTCGACAACTGATAGGAGATAGGCCAATTCAACTTCAAGTAGATGGAGGAATAACAGCACGGACAGCACCTTTGGCACTTGCAGCTGGTGCTAATAATCTTGTTGCTGGGTCAGCAATTTTTGGTAAAAAGGTAGATGAATATCCATTCCAAATTAAAGCGATTAGAGGCGAGTAAAATTATTTTTCTCAGTCAATTGCCCAGTATTTGTCATCTTTTAATTAAACTCCAATATGTTTTTGACCGCGCTTTTGAGCCAATTTAATTTGTTTTTGTCTTTCTTTAAACCTCTCTTTTTGTTGTGTGGTTGTTTTTAAAATACAATGGGGGCAGCTAATACCTGTTTGATAACTAATCGATGCAATGTCATCTTCAGACAAGGGATGTCTGCAGGCATTGCAAAGTTCATAGGTTCCTTTTTGTAAACTATGGTCAACGCTAACTCGGTTGTCAAATACGAAACATTCTCCCTGCCAAAGAGACTCGTTTGAAGGCACGTCTTCAAAGTATTTTAGAATACCTCCTTTTAGTTGATATACCTCGTCAAACCCAATTTTTTTTAGGTAGGC
Organism: uncultured SAR116 cluster alpha proteobacterium; assembly: GCA_902625725.1. GTDB lineage: Bacteria > Pseudomonadota > Alphaproteobacteria > Puniceispirillales > Puniceispirillaceae > UBA5951. The sequence goes on from CACOCY010000004.1 coordinate 59,063, forward strand.
TGTTGATTTTTCACATCTGATACCGCCTGTACAATACATAGCAATTTTTCTTTGTTTTTTACTCTTTTCTTTTAAAGCTAACTTATCTGCCCAATTTGGAAAATCACGAAATGAATTTGTTTTAGGGCTTACCGCATTCTTGAATTTTCCAATGGCAACCTCGTAATCATTGCGAGTATCAATTACAAGTACTTCTGGAGATGAAATAAATTCATTCCAGTCGCTTGGCTTTATATAATCTCCTTTTAATTTTGACGAGTTAATTTGAGGTTTACCCATTGTGACAATTTCTTTTTTTAATCTTACTTTCATGCGATTAAAAGGACAGCTATTGTCTTGAGAGTATTTGATTTCTACGTTTTTAAATTCAGTTTGGTTATGTATCCAAGCGACAAAATCATTAACATTTTCGTGATTACCTGAAATTGTGCCATTTATGCCCTCGGGTGCAATAAGAATTGTTCCAAAAAGTGAATGTTTAGCGCAAATTTGCTTGAATCGTTTTTGCCAAACTTTCGTTTTTTCTAAGTTCACAAAATGGTAAAGAGCTGCAATTAAAAAAGGTTTTTGTTCCAATTCAAAAGTTTCTATGTTTGCTTGGTCTATCATTTTAATTTTTGCTAAGATGTATTTTTTTTTAAATTCTGGACCTGTTAAACGTTACCATCAGGATATAGCATTTAAATGGATTTAACCGCAAGTAAAGTTGTTTTTTGGTCTTTAATAAATACCCAGAATTAATTGTTAACTTGATTTCTTTATAGAATTACAATAAGGCGCTATGGTAGAAATGTATGATGTGGTTTGAATAAGATATTTTAATTCATTATAGGATAATGGTCGTCAGGAAAGATAAATTGTGGATGCAATTGGAAATAGCCCAATACTGGAGGTTCGTAATTTAAAGAAAAGTTATGGGGAGCTTGCCGTTCTAAAGGACATTAGTTTTTCAGCAAATGCGGGGTCCGTCATCAGTTTTATTGGCTCTTCTGGATCAGGAAAATCAACGTTATTAAGATGTTGTAACCTTCTAGAGATCCCACAAGGTGGCGAAATAGTTTTCAAAGGGGAAGCAGTAGCTTGGACCAGCAAAACAGAAGAAAGACAGCTGTCAGATAAGAAACAGATCATAAAGTTCAGAACTAATTTATCAATGGTTTTTCAGTCTTTTAACTTATGGGCCCATTTGACTGTTCTGGATAATATTATTGAAGCACCAGTCACCGTACTTGGAAAAGATAGACAAACAATGCGAGATGCTGCGTATGCGTTTCTTGATAAAGTGGGTATCGCAGACAAAGCGGAAAGTTGGCCATCACAACTATCTGGCGGCCAGCAACAACGGGCTGCTATAGCAAGGGCACTAGCGATGGAACCAGATGCATTATTATTCGACGAGCCAACATCCGCTCTTGATCCAGAACTCGAACAAGAAGTAGTTAAAGTAATAAAAGATCTTGCATCAGAAGGGCGTACCATGCTTTTAGTGACTCATGATATGCAATTAGCACGTGAATTATCAGATCGCGTGTTGTTTTTGCACCAGGGAATTGTCGAAGAGGAGGGTCATCCAGATACTTTATTTGAAAACCCTAGGTCTAATCGGCTAAAGCAGTTTTTAAGTGCGGCTGCGAGTTAACTTGAAATGTACTTATATGTTTAAACAGGAGAAATGATATGAAGAAAATATTGGTGGCAGCCGTTCTGGCTGGTTTGGCAATGAGCTCTGCTTTAGCGGATACCGTTCGTATGGGCACAGAAGGGGCTTACATGCCATATAACGGCATCGATGATAACGGTAAATTTATAGGTTTCGAAATTGACTTGGGAGATGAGCTGTGTAAGAGAGCAAATCTCGAGTGTACGTGGGTTAAGAATGATTGGGATTCGATTATTCCGAACCTAAAAGCAGGAAATTATGACACTATTATCGCTGGTATGTCTATTACGGAAGAGCGGATGAAAGAAATTGACTTTACCACAAATTACACGCAGCCAGACCCGTCTAAATACCTTGCGTTATCAGGCGCATCAGTGGATTTCAGCTCTGGAGTGATTGCTGCGCAAACTGGAACTATACAGGCCAGTTTTATTGTGGAATCTGGAGCTACTTTAGTGGAGTTTGCAACTCCGGATGAGACGATTGCGGCTGTTAAAAACGGTGAAGCAGATGCAGTCTTAGCAGATAAAGCATTCTTAGAACCTTACGCAAAAGACTCGGGTGGCGAGTTAGAGTTTGTTGGTGACAGCGTCCTTATTGGTGGCGGTATTGGAATGGGCATCCGCAAGTCAGACACAGATCTAAAAAACAAGTTCAATGCTGCAATTAATTCTATGAAAGCAGATGGATCACTTAATGATCTTATTAAGAAATGGGAAATTGGAGAGTTGTTCTAGTTCAAAAAACCATATTCTATACAAACGCGGAGACAACATTGAAACTCCGCGTTTGTCATTACTTAATTTTGGTATAATTTCAGAAATGACTGATTTATTGCCTCATCCAAGAGGTATCCATGTTTAATGCCTGTATTAATCCGTCTTCTATTGAAGGCTTTGTTTGGCTTATTTGTTATTTAACTACCGCAAAGCATTTTGCGTTCTATTTTTCTTTTCTTGTGGTATTATTATTGCTCATTTTTGCTGCTCCATTATCTTTGTTATTTGGATTTATTGCTACTGCCGGCGTGCGTTCTTCAGTATTTCTAATAAGGATAATCGCTAAAGGCTATATAAATATGGTGAGGGGAATCCCTGATGTCGTTTTCTTCCTATTTGTGCCATTGGCGCTTGACCAATTATTTGAATTTATTCGCCATAAAATCATATGTTTTGACGTAACAGAACCAATATGGAGGGGGACTGATTTTGTTGTGTGTAAAGCAGCTAAACTTCCTTTATCAACGGCAGATTTATGGGTACATCAGATGTATTCTTTTATTTTAGCGTTAATAGCTTTTGCAATTGTTTTTGGCGCTTTTGCGGGCAATGTTTTGAGTGGTGCAATGAATGCTGTTCCAAAAGCGCAGACTGATACTGCTACGGCCTTTGGATTCTCGAAAAAACAAACATTCTGGCGTATTTTAGTGCCACAGATGTGGGTATATGCTATTCCTGGTTTATCAAACTTGTGGATGATCTTAATTAAGGCAACGCCTCTGTTGTTTTTGCTAGGGGTTGAAGATGTTGTTTACTGGGCAAGAGAGCTAGGAGGGTCAAAAACCTCTTTGTATGCTTATCCTCACCCCGACTGGAGAGTCTATTATTTCGCCGGTTTACTGGTGTTTTATTTACTGATGACATGGTTTAGTGGAAAAGTATTAAATAAGCTTCAACTGAAATTGAGTCACGGTCAGTCAACCATGGCCGGAAGAGAGTTGCAGGGGTACCCAGGATGAGCAACTGTTTGACAACAATACAAGATTATGGTCTTCGCTCTGTTGGAATTGGTGAACGCATTTTGCCAAAAACTGATATCACAATATGTGAACAAGTTGTATTAATTGGCTCGGGGTTAATTTGGAACATTTATTTTGGTACGATTGCCGTCTTCGTTGGCTTTTGGTTTTCCGTCATGCTTGCTATCGGTAAAAATAATAAGTTTGCTGTATTTCGGAACCCGTCCAATGTTTTTATTTTTTTATTTAGAGGTTCCCCTCTGTTTATTCAGTTTTTCTTCGCTTATGAGTTATTTGTGCTCTTACCCAAAATTGGTGTAACGCTAGATCTTGGATTCGTAAGTTTATCGATGCAGTCTCATTGGCTTACAAAAGCATGGCTTGGAGGATTAATTGTTCTTTTTTGTAACACTGCCGCTTATTCTGCAGAAATATTTTACGGTGCTATTCGCGCGGTCCCATCCACTGAATTAGAGGCAGCAGAAGCCTATGGTATAACCGGATGGAACAAATTCAGACGGATTATCTGGCCTTCAATGCTTCGACTCGCTTGGCCTTCATATACAAATGAAGCTATTTTCTTATTTCATGCTACAACATTGATTTTTTTCACTGGTTTTCCGGCCTGGAGACAATCCGGAGATGCTCTGTACTATGCAAATTATTTTTCAGATAAAACTTTCAATCCGTTTTTACCCTACCCAATAGTGGCTGCTTATTTTATATTTATAACACTAATTATTATTTTTATATTTGGTGTTGCAAACAGGCATCTAAATAGACATCTTAATGTTGAGCAAAGGGCCCAAATAAGACTATCACTTAATTTATTGCGATAAGTACATTCATAAATTTTAAAAGATAGGGAGCGCAAAATAAGCGTAGAACATTTAACAATTGAATTGTCAGCAGATACGGCTGGTTCTTCATATCATTTGTCTTATTATCACTTTACACCAGATGGAAAAAAAAATGTCCCAAAGGTGTATTTGCAAGCAGGCCTGCACGCAGATGAGCAGCCGGGCACACTTATATTGCATTACTTGCTGGAAATGCTAGCAAAGGATGATAAGTTAGGACGGTTAGACGCCGAATTTTTTGTATTTCCTATGGTTAACCCAATCGGAATGGCACAAATTCATAATCACCATCATAGCGGTAGATACGACTTTTCTACTGGCATAAATTTTAACCGAAATTGGCCAGAATTAGCCTCCTGTATTATGGATGAAGATAACGAAATAGCAAGTGACTTCACACAAGATATTAATTCAAATAAGAATAAAGTTATTTCAGCTTTGACAAAATGGATATCCAACCAGAAGCCTATAACTGCGCTAGAAAAACTTCGACTTGAAATAATAAAAATAGCGATGCACTGTGATGTTGTTTTAGACTTGCATTGCGATATTCATGCGCTTAATCATATTTATATAGCTCCACAATTAATGCCTGAATATCAAGATTTAGCTGATTGGATGGGATCCCATGCAACATTGACTGCAGAAAATTCGGGAGGAGGCTCTTTTGACGAAGTTTGGTCACGATTATGGATAGACATTCAACGTCTTTGCCCAGATAAGCCCATTCCAAAACCTGTTCTATCTGCAACTCTTGAATATCGAGGATTAGTTGATGTTGACGAATTATTGAATAGAAAAGATGCAGAGAATTTAAGGGGATTTTTTATTTCCCGTGGATTTATAAATACAAAAACAAAAACTATCCCTCCTCCTTCACCACAAGCTTTGCCTTTTAATGCAACTCAGATTATCAAATCACACGTAAGTGGATTGGTTTGCTACAGCGTTCAGCTTGGTCAGATGGTGACCGAAGGAGAACTTGTCGCAACAATTCTTTTATTAGATGGTCCTGATGCTTACCGTTCCAGAGTTCCTATATATGCAGGCACAAGAGGTCTTGTTTTTTCTATGATGCTTCAGAAATATACCTGGAAAGGTGAGACTATAGCGAAGATAGCAGGGTTAAAAGCATTGCCTGAAAGAACAGGAGTACTCTTGGAGGCTTGATGGTATTTAATTAGCCATCGATAATTTTGATTCTATTAGTAATTGAAATATTTTTTCTCGAAGTTTAGATGATTCTGCGCTAACCATCGATGAGAACGAATCCTGCAGAGATCCATCTCTTGCTATAAGATATTTATGAAAATTCCATTTAGGACGAGCCCTCCAACCAAGTTCATCATTAACCCACTTATAAAAAGGATGCGCCCTTTCCCCCTTAACAAATGTCTTAGCAGCCATTGGAAAGTTAATATTAAAATTCGCGGTACAAAAACGTTTTATTTGGTCATCTGTACCTGGTTCTTGTCCCCCAAAATCGTTACTTGGAACACCTATAACAACTAGTCCATCCTCTTTATATTCGTTCCATAAAGATTGTAGCCCCTCATATTGGCGAGTAAATCCACACTCTGAAGCTGTATTAACAACCAATATTACATCGCCCCTGAAGTCAGAAAGAGATATAACGCCTCCTTCAATCGAAGCGAATTCAAAATTATATGCTGATTTGGCGTTTACCATTGACGTTGTTCCCAAGTTTATTGAAGTGATAATAAAAAAGAACCACCTTAAATAATTAATAACCATTTGAACCTATATTAGCTCTAACTTGTTTAAATTTTTGAAATGGTATGTTTTAGTCAGAAAGCAAGTGATTTTTGGTCAAAAATAAGAAAAGTTTAAAAATTTTCCTATAAAATAGTATTCTAGTTATTCTAGTCTGATATCCATAAGTCATGAAGGAACTCGTTAATTATTTTCTGGCCAGCTATTCCTATAATTTGATTTCGCAGAATTGCAAGTGGCCCATTCATTCGAAAAATATTACCAGATATTTGACTTTTTCTAGTAACAGAATAAGACTCAGACATTCGTGATTTTACCATATTTTTTAATGCATCGGAAACTGAACTTCCCTTTGATAGTTCTGTCTCAATACACTCTACGTCCATGAAGGACTGACCGGCACCTTGAGCAAGGTGGGGCGGCATAGGGTGAGCAGCATCTCCGATTAATGTAACGGACCCCCTGCGCCAGTTAAACAAAGGCTCACAAATTTTAATATTGGTTCGGTGCCATTTTTCTGGCTTTTCTCCAAGGGCCAAGAGCACTGGGTGATCGGAAAAAATGGATTGAATAGAGCTTTTAGGGAAAGTTTTTTTTGAAAATGCAAATACAAAGTTAATGTCGTTGCCTTTTCGAATTGGATAGGAAACTAAGTGGCAAGATTCGCCCAGCCATAGTTGCACATTCGGATATGAAAACCCGTTAGGGACTTTCGATGAAGGAAACACACTCCTGTAAATAGAGTAGTCAGAATTTATTTGGCTAGCGCTTGAATTAACAAAGTGTCTGGTCTTACCATCCCAGCCATCAGCACCAATAATAAATGGGGCTGTGATTATCTCATCATTATCAAGTATTAATTTTGTTACATTCAATTGGTGGGAAATGGATTTTACCTTTGAATGAATGAATTCAATTAGGGGGTTTCTTAAACACAAGTTTAATAAGATTTGGTGGAGGTCTTCGCGCGCCATTGATAAATAAGGAGCTTTAGTTTTTAATAGTGATATATTTGTGAGACTAGACCCAATATCAAACGCTTTGATATCAACTGCTAACAACCTATCGGCTTGGCTTACAATCTCATTTTCTAAACCTAAACTGGATAAAGCTCTGAAGGTGTTTGGTGCAATTTGTAACCCACCTAATAATTCAGAATTGTTCTTAGGCGCGATTATTGTAATTTTGTGTCCATATTTGGCAAAAGTAATGGCTGCTCCAAGACCGCTAAAACTATTTCCAATAATAATGATTTCGTTACCCATTTTGGTATTTAATGAGAACTAGAAGTGTAAAAAAGTCGACCATAAGCCGACTTTTTTTCAAGAATAATCATGTGCTTTAAAAACGGCATATGCTCATTATATCAGAAGCGGAGCTATCACCAAGCTAACAATGGCCATAACATTGATAAGAATGTTCATAGACGGGCCCGAAGTATCTTTAAGTGGATCTCCTACCGTATCTCCAACTACTGCCGCTTTATGGACGTCAGATCCTTTGCCCCCAAAGTTTCCTTTTTCCACATGTTTTTTTGCATTATCCCATGCTCCACCAGCATTAGCCATCATTAGAGCCATCATCACGCAACATATTAGCGCACCCCCTAGCATGCCCCCAAGTGCTTTTGGCCCAAGGCCAAAGCCAATGACAACAGGAGCAAGCACCGCAAGTGAACCTGGAAGGATCATTCTACGGAGCGCAGCACGAGTTGCAATGTCAACGCATCTCGCAGTATCTGGTTTTGCTTTTCCTTCCATAAGACCTGGAATTTCTTTGAACTGTCGACGAACTTCAATAATCATTTCAAAGGCTGCATCTCCAACAGCAGTCATTGTGATCGAGCTTACAATAAATGGAAAAATTCCACCAATAAACATACCAACTAGTACTATAGGCTCGTTAATTGCTAAAACAAAATCAGGGTCTCCATTGCTAACCTTAACAATGTAAGCGCTTATTAGGGCAAGAGCTGCTAAAGCTGCAGCGCTAATTGCGAACCCTTTTCCAATGGCTGCAGTGCTATTTCCGACTTCGTCTAATGAGTCTGTTATTTCACGAGTTTCCGAGCCCATTTCAGCCATTTCTGCAATTCCACCAGCATTGTCAGCCACCGGACCATACGCATCAATCGCCATGGTTATTCCAACGGTAGCCAGCATTCCAACTGCAGCCATTCCAACACCATAGAGGCCGGCTGAGAGATTTGCAAAGAAAATAATGGCAGCAATCGTTAAGACCGGAATAGCAACGGATTGCATGCCTATAGCCAATCCAGAAATCATAACGGTCGCTGGACCCGTTTCACCATCTTTAGCAATCTTGCGGACAGGGGCTCCACCAGTGTAGTATTCTGTTACAAGACCAACAATTATTCCACCAATCGCTCCAACCAGCACAGCATACCAAACCCCAACTGATGCACCCATGTAAGTGATAACAAAATAGGCGGCTGCTATAAAAACAATTGCTGAGCCAATCGTTCCAAAACGCAATGCCACATCCGCACTGCGGTTTGAAAATATGCGAACGGACAAAATGCCGAGTAGAGAACAAATGAGTCCAGTAGAGGCAAGGACGAGAGGCATAAATTGCAACACTGACCTATCTCCACCTAGTCCTTCCAAAGATGCCAAAGACATGGATGCCGCAAGGGCCATAGATGCAATCATGGCTCCGCAATAAGATTCAAATATATCTGAACCCATACCAGCTACATCACCAACGTTATCACCAACATTATCAGCGATAACAGCGGGGTTTCGCGGGTCATCTTCTGGAATGCCAGCTTCAACCTTACCAACAAGATCCGCTCCTACATCCGCAGATTTTGTAAATATTCCTCCACCAACGCGGCTGAACAGAGCTACAGAGGAACCACCCATGGCAAAGCCCTCTATAGATTCAATACCATGCAAAGTGTTTCCCATAAATCCATAAAGGATACCAATACCTAACAAACCCATTGACGCAACAGTCAGGCCCATTATTGAACCACCGAAGAAAGCAATGTTTAAAGCTTCAGCGGCTCCTTTGGATTTGGCAGCGACAGCAGTTCTCACATTTGCCTTGGTAGCAGTGTACATGCCGATATAACCAGCAGTCCCTGAGCATAATGCACCCAGTGTAAATGCAATAGCCGTGCCTTCTCCCAAGCTAGCATAAAGCGCAATGATGCAAATTAAACAAAAAACGGCAAGCCTCTTATATTCACTTGCCATAAACACCATAGCACCAAGATGTATTTCATCCGCTATATCTTTTTCTGGTCCTGTTCCTACAGGCGATTTTTTGATCCATTGATAAATAAAAAAAGATACCAATAGGCCTAAAGCTCCGAGAGCAACGGGAATAAGCGCGCTGGTCATAATTAAACTACCTCTTGAAAGTGGTTTTAAAGAAATTACGCTCGGACAATTTACTATTTAGCCAAGCGAGCTAGGTTATAGTAATAAAGTTTTATCCTGTAAAGTGTAAACCCACATTAGATGGAAAAGGGCCTCAGAATTTTTGCGAAAACTAAATTAATTGAACACAAAGTAGTTTCGTGATATTCTGACGGTTGTTCAATACGCTAGTTGGGAGAGTCTGGAAAAAACTAAAATATGACAGTTTTAATTCAGCGCAGAAGGAGTACAAGCCTCATAATCTCTCAGGCAAAAAGGGTCAATTAGTGTGAACAGTCTGGAAAGTGATCAAAAAAATGATCCACCGAAGGGGATAACAAGATAAATATAAATTTTTATCTTGGAAAACATCAGGTTAAAGAGACAGGCGAGGTGTATTTTTATAGGCGTTTACGGTAATTATACACTTTGGGGTCCTTGAAAATGAAATCTATTGCGATTATCGGAGCAGGTGTTACTGGGGTAACCACTGCATTCGTATTATGTCAACTTGGATACAAAGTCACTGTTTTTGAGAAACAAAAATATCCTTCTACAATGACTTCATACGCCAATGGAGGACAGCTCTCTGCTTGTAATGCTGAGGTGTGGAATCATCTTGGCATTATTTTGAAAGCAGCAAAATGGTTGTTGAGGAAGGATGCCCCCTTTAAGATTGATTTGTGGCCTGACTGGCACAAAGCAAGCTGGCTTGTTGAATTTTTGTTCCAAATACCAAACTATAAAAAAAACACTATAGTAACTAAAGAAATGGCGATTGAATCGCGCAAATATATGAAAAAAATAATTGATGATACTGGTATAAAATTTGATCAGTCAAATTGTGGCATATTACATGTATATTAAAGTCATGCTGAGTTTGACCATGCACATAGGGTAAACGAACTTTTAGCCAGAGGTGGTTTAAAGCGCCGTCGGTTAACCGAAAGTGAAGTTTTAGAAATAGAGCCTAACCTAAAGACGAATTATGTAGGTGGATATTATACAGAAACAGACTCCACAGGCGATATTCACAAATTTTCATTAAATTTAGCAAGGGTTTCCAATGAACGGGGCGTAAAATTTCAACTAAAGACGGATGTAAAGTCTATTAAAGTAAAGGGTTCAGAGGTAGAAATAAAATTTTGTCAGTATAATTCAGACCGAAGAACAGAAACTTTTGACACCTGCGTTATTTGCGCCGGCATTGCTAGTTACAGATTTGCAAAAATGTTGGGAGACCGAGTAAATATTTATCCAATCAAGGGTTACTCAATTACATTGCCATTATCTGACAAAATTTCCCAACAAAAGGCACCGAAAGTAAGCATACTTGACGACGAGGCGAAGATAGTAACATCCAGATTGGGTAAAAATAGATTTAGGGTTGCTGGAACAGCAGAGATAGTTGGCGATAATCTGGATATTTTAGATGACCGTATCAATCCACTCAAAGAATGGGTAGAACAGAATTTTCCAGAAGTTTCGACTAAAGATGCACAGCCATGGGCAGGGTTAAGACCAATGAGGCCTAATATGATGCCTCTTGTTTCAAGAGGTAAGAAAGAAAATATTTTTTATAATACAGGTCATGGCCATTTAGGATGGACACTTGCGTGCTACACAGCAAACATGGTAGGCGAATTGATTAAAGGTTAGAAGCTCAATTCACAGCATTTGTATTGATTAATTAACAAAAAAAAGCAATGTTTCATTAATGAAAAATTCGCCAAACCAGATTGTTATAACTAAACCGGATGATTGGCATTTACATATTCGGGACGGCGAGATTATGAAAGCTGTGCTTCCTGCGAGTTATCGGTGGGCAAGACGAGCCATAATTATGCCAAATCTATTGTCTCCTGTTGTAACATGTGAAGATGCTCGCTCATATTTAAGTAGAATAAAGGCATGTATAGAAAAAACGGTTGATTTTGAGCCGATGCTTACACTTTATTTAACCGAAGAGACAAAAGCAGAAGATTTGGTTCTAGGTTTTCGTGAAAAGATTATCAAAGCTGTAAAATTATATCCAGCTGGCGCGACTACTAATTCGCATAACGGTGTAAAAAATATAACGAAAATCTATCCAATTTTAGCGGCCATGTCAGAAGAGGGAATTCCCTTGCTAATTCATGGCGAAGTTACCGACCCTTATGTAGACGTTTTTGATAGGGAAGCGGTTTTTATTGATAAAATTTTGGTTCCTATGCGTGTAGAATATCCAGAACTGAATATAGTTATGGAACACATAACAACAAAGCAATCTGTCGATTACATTTTGGGTGAAAATAGTAATCTCGCAGCAACCATTACACCGCATCACTTAATTTTAAATAGAAATGTAATTTTTGAGGGTGGCATAAGACCGCATTATTATTGTCTACCAGTTTTAAAACGTGAGATTCACCGTCAAGCTCTAGTTGATGTAGTCACTAAAGGGCACAAAAAATTTTTTCTTGGAACAGATAGTGCGCCTCATATAGACGATGCAAAAATTGATAAATGCGGATGCGCCGGTATTTTCAATTCCCCCTTTACTATGGAAATTTTGGCTCAGTTCTTTGATAATCACAATGCACTTGAAAATTTAGAGAATTTTACAAGTTTAAATGGAGCAGAATTTTATAAATTACCTTATAATAAAGAAAAATTATCGTTGATTAAAAGTGATGAAATGATCCATATGCCAGAAGTGCTTGAGACAAAGAAGGGACCAATCACCATATTCAATCCAAACATGCAAATTTTTTGGCAAATCGAAAATTGATATAAGTATAATTTTACTTGTTGCTGTGAGTTAATAAGCATATAAGTAAAGCTATTTTTTAATTGAGGTTTTTTAGGAGTGATTGCTATGTCCCGTTCAAATCTTTTTTTAGTTGGGGGGGTAATTATTGCTGCTCTGGCTATTTTTTTAAATTTTGATACTGAAAATGCGAAAAAAAGCAAGGTTGCTGATTTAGATAACAAACTTAATATCTACAACTGGTCAGATTATATCGCAGAAGATACAATTTCTAATTTTGAGGCAGAGACTGGTATAAAGGTTACTTATGATATGTATGACTCAAATGAAGTTTTGGAAGCCAAAATGCTTGCTGGCTCGTCCGGATATGATCTTGTTGTTCCTACTGCTGATTTCCTTGCGCGTGGTCGTGAAGCAGGTGCTTATCAGGATATGGATATGTCAAAAATTTCTAATGTCAAAAATCAAAGCCCCCAGATTCAAGCTCAAGCTGACGAGATGACTGGTTCTACTAACGCGGGACTTGTCTATATGTGGGGTTCTACGGGAATAGCATATAATGAGGAAATGATAGCTGAGCGACTTGGTGATGATGCGCCAATAGATAGTTGGGCACTAATATTAGATCCAGTAAATGCTGCCAAACTAGAGGACTGTGGTATTGCTGTGTTAGACGCACCTACGGATGTGTTACCAAATATCATGACATATTTGGGCTATAACGGTACCTCGACGGAAGAGGCCCATTTTGAGGCTGCAGGAGAGGCCTTAACTGCCATTCGTCCTTATTTAAGATACATAAATTCTAGTCAGTCTATAAATGATATAGCGAATGGCGATATTTGTGCAGCTATCATGTGGTCAGGAGATGCATTTCAAGCTGCATACAGAGCAGAGGAAGCAGAAAACGGAAATGTGATTGATTATTATATCCCCAATGAAGGAACTAATCTTTGGTTTGATGTTATGGCCATTCCTGCTGATGCTAAAAATGTAGAAAATGCGCACAAATTTGTAGATTACATGATGCGGGCAGATGTAGCTGCAGAGAATGTTAATTACGTCTGGTATGCTAGTGGAAATAAAGCTGCTGAAGCATCTATAGACCCCGAAATTTTATCGCATCCTGGTATTTATCCTACAGATGAGGCAAAAGAAAAACTATTTGTTACTCCAGTTTATGATGCCAAAACAGATAGAATCGTTACAAGAGTTTGGAACCGATTTCTCGCGGGTAATTAGAATCTGTTAAGAGATTATTCTTGAGTTACGAAAGCCACCTATTGTTAGCTAATTGGTGGCTTTCCTTTTGTTAAAATATGGAGCATTAAGATATTAACATGGCCCCATTTATATGCATAAAAGATATCTCCAAAAAATATGGTAATTTGTCGGCAGTGGATAATGTATCTTTTAATTTGGATAAAGGGGAATTATTCAGCCTTTTAGGCCCCTCTGGTTGCGGAAAAACAACATTATTGAGGATTCTGGCTGGTTTTGAGACCACTACTAACGGCTCCTTTGAGATTGATGGTGTGAACATGACTAATGTTGATCCAGCAGACAGGCCTGTTAACATAATGTTTCAAAATTATGCACTTTTCCCGCATATGACAGTGTTTGAAAATATTTGCTATGGGTTGAGACGAACCTCATTATCAAAGAGTGAGATTAATAGTCGTGTGGAAGAATTGTTGGAATTAGTTCGGCTCTCTGGAATGAGTAAACGCAAACCAAAAACACTATCAGGCGGACAAAAACAGCGAGTTGCACTTGCGCGTGCACTTGCAAGACGCCCTAAACTTTTGTTATTGGACGAACCACTTGCTGCGCTTGATAAAAAGCTGCGCTCTGAGACCCAGTTTGAACTTTGTAAAATTCAGGAGCAGCTTGGCACGACGTTTATTGTAGTAACGCATGACCAAGAAGAAGCTATGACGTTGTCAACAAGAATTGGCGTCATGAATGATGGAAAATTGATACAACTTGGCACGCCAAAAGAGATTTACGAACAACCGCAGACTACGTTTGTTGCAGACTTTGTTGGAGAAATTAGCTTTTTCGAGGCAGTGGTAAAAGAGAGAAAAAATACCCACTGGTTGTTGCAGGCAGCCGTGCCCATTCATGTTTCTAGTGACTTTAATTTAGTTGTAGGTCAGAAAGTCAAGCTAGCTCTTAGGCCAGAAAAAATTATGCTTACATCAAAACCAACAGGAAAAATAAATGAATTTCAAGTTGATATTGTGGATTGGGCCTTTTTCGGTGCTGGAACTCAATATAGGGTGATTGGGCCGGAGGATGTAAAGTTAAAACTATATCAGTCCCATAATCAGCCGAGCCAATCCCATGTGCCAACGTTGAAAACTGGGTTTGTTAATTTTTCACCAGAAGCAATAATTATTCTCCAAAGGTGAAAAAAATGAATTATTTTCTCCAAAGATTTGGACGATTATTTGTGATTTGGCTTCCCCTGGTGTGGCTCATATTATTTTTTATGCTCCCACTAATTGAAATGATTAATGTGTCTTTTTCCGAAGCAAAGCGAGCAGTGCCACCGTATAATCCTGCATTTCAATTTGGGCCAGATGGTATATCTTTTCAACCAGTAGCTGATAACTACCTTCTAATTTACAAATACTGGGAAGATTATTTATGGCCTGCAATAAATAGCATTCGCTTAGCTTTTTTTTCTACACTTTATTGTCTTTTATTAGCCTACCCAATGGCTTGGTGGATAGCGCGCTCGAATAAACCCTTGCAACATATTTTACTTATATTAGTTTTGATGCCTTTCTGGACCTCGTCTCTCTTAAGAATGTATGCATTAATAGGGTTGTTGAATCCAAATGGCTTTATAAATGATATTTTGATATGGGCCGGTTTTATAGTAACACCCATCCAAATGATGCAAACTGACTTTTCAATTTATTCTGGCATGGTCCTTTCCTACTTACCATTAATGATTTTGCCGTTATATGCCTCACTCGTGCGATTAGATAGTTCCATTATAGAGGCAGCGGCAGATCTTGGCGCAAGAAAATTGGATATATTTAAAACTATAATTCTACCATTAAGCGTGCCTGGGATTATTGCAGGCTGTTTGCTGGTATTCATCCCCGCTGTTGGCGAATTTGTAATTCCTGCTTTGCTTGGGGGACCAGAGCAGTTAATGCTTGGAAAAGTTATTTGGACTGAATTTTTCAGGAATAGAGATTGGCCTGTGGCTGCAGCTATAGCAATAATACTCATTGCAATTATAATACTGCCTATTGTGTATGCGCGATACCAAGATAAAGAGGGAATTAGCTAATGCGTTATGATGTTCCATTATTAGCAAAGCTTTTAGCTATTGTTGGATTTGGTATTTTATATATTCCTGTAATGATAATGATGATTTATAGTTTTAATAGTAGCAAACTTGTAGCTGTCTGGGCCGGTTTTTCGGCTAAGTGGTACAGAGAACTTTGGACAGACGATATTCTGCTTTCAGCTTTATATAAGTCACTTTTAATTGGTATTAGCTCTTCAACGATTTCCACTTTTTTTGGTTTATTTATTGCTATTGCTTTTGTCAGATTTTCTGCTTTCCGAGGCAGGTTGACTTTGAGTCTTGTTGCAAGTGCACCCTTAGTAATGCCAGAGGCAGTAACAGGTTTATCGATGTTACTTCTGTTTATTGCCATGGAGACAACTTTTGGTTGGCCGTCTGGTCGTGGTTTAGATACGATTATGATTGCACATGCAACTTTTGGAATGTGTTTTGCTGCGGTTGTAATTCAAACAAGACTTCGTGATATGGATAGATACCTTGAGGAAGCTGCAAGAGATTTAGGAGAAAGGCAGCCGTTTGTGTTTATATCCATAACTCTACCATTGATTTTCCCCTCAATAATTGCTGCATGGTTATTATCATTTACGCTAAGTTTTGATGATTTAGTAATTGCTAGCTTTGTTAGTGGACCAGGAAGCTCAACGCTTCCTATTGTGATATTTTCGAAAATTCGTCTTGGCGTTTCACCAGAGATAAATGCCATAGCGACGTTGATGATACTAACTATTTCTGCAATGGTGTTGATGGGTAGTGTGTTAATGTTACGGAGAGAAGATCGCAAAAACCCCACTCAACTGTAAAGTCATTAAAAATTCAAAAAAATAAACACATAAATCTTTGAATGGTAAAAAAATTGAGTTAAATCTGTTGAAACAAAAATAGGGTATAGAGAACAATGATTATCCATAGTCATGTATCAAAGAAGGTTATTGCTCGTTCTACCGCAAAAATGTTGCTAGATATTGAAGCCGTGCATGTAAATGCTGTTCAGCCATTCGTTCTTACCTCAGGTGCAAAAAGTCCTGTTTATATTGATTGTAGAAAGCTTATATCTTTTCCGAGAATAAGAGCTGCTTTAATGGGCTATTCTGTGTCTCTGTTAGCCGAATCTGTTGGCGTAGAATATTTTGACTCAGTGGCTGGAGGCGAAACAGCAGGAATACCTTTTGCAGCATTCCTGAGTGAGCGTCTTGCTCTTCCTATGCAGTATATTCGAAAAAAAGCAAAGGGTTTCGGCAGGGGTTCTCAAATAGAGGGTTTCCTAAAACCTGGAGCAAAAGTTTTGTTGATGGAAGACCTAGCAACAGATGGAGGAAGTAAGTTTATGTTTGTAGACGCGTTAAGAGCGGCTGGGGCAGAATGCAAACATATTTTAGTTATATTTTATTACGATTTGATTGCGGATACAAAGAAACATCTCCGAGAACATGGACTTGAATTGCACTATTTAGCTACATGGTGGGATGTATTAGCTGAATTAAAATCTTATAACAAATTCGATGTAAAGACAGTTGAGACAGTTGAGGCATTTTTACAAGATCCTAAGGGGTGGTCTGTGAAAAACGGTGGTAGGAGTAATTGAAAAAGGTAAAAAAGTTTTATGACGATATTTAATCTCGGCTCAATAAATTTAGATTATTTTTATCGATTGCCACATCTTGTTTCTGCAGGTGAGACTCTTTCAGCAATAGGTTACGACATTTTCCTTGGTGGAAAGGGTGCTAATCAGTCTGTTGCTTTAGCAAAAGCGGGAGCTGATGTCTGCCATATTGGGGCATTTAGTAAGAAAGACGAACATTATTTAAACGGAATGAGAGATGTTGGGGTGAATCTCAATAATATTTCTTTGTTAGAAACAGAGTCAGGGCACGCTGTTGTTATGGTAGATAATAATACTGGAGAAAATCAGATTGTTATCTCTGGTTCTGCTAATTATCAAATCTCTAAAGAACAGATTATATCTGCACTAGTAGAGGCAGAGGAAACCGACTGGGCACTTGCACAAAATGAAACGTCATTAGTTCATGAATTTTTCATCTCTGCAAAGGAAAAGGGTTTAAAAATATGTTATAGTGCTGCTCCATTCATTGCAAAACAAACAGCTTCTTTGTTACCCCTTACAGATTTGTTGGTTGTTAATGAGGGGGAAGCTGATTCTTTATTAAAATATTTGAATAAAGACGTATCAGCACTTGGCTTACCACATTTGATAATTACTCTTGGCTCAAAAGGAGCCCGTTACATTGGTGAGGAAGGAAACTTTTCTGTCTTACCATTCGAGGTAAGCCCGGTGGATACAACAGGTGCAGGAGACACTTTTCTTGGATATTTGCTTGCATCTATAAGTCAAGGAATGTCAATGAAGCACGCTATAAGTTATGGCTCTGCGGCTGCATCTTTGCAAATTACAAAAAAAGGTGCCTTATCAGCTATTCCTTCATTACAGGAAGTTGAGACCTTAATTAAAGAAAACGCATAGGAGCGGCGTCTATGGCAGCTCAAAAGATAATTATCGATACAGACCCTGGCATTGATGATGCGATGGCAATACACCAAGCATTTGCAGATAGCAGGTTAGAGGTAGTCGGTTTAACCACTATTTTTGGAAATGTTTACCTAGAACAGGCAACACGCAATTCTCTTTGGTTGGTAGAACATGGCGCTTATGAATGCACTGTTGCGAGTGGTGCAGAAAATCCAATATTTCAAAAAATGAACATTCCTTCTTTCCATGTTCATGGAAAACAAGGTTTCGGAGAAATGACAGAAATTAATCCAATCCGAAAAGCGGACCCTAGGCCTGCTCATATTTATTTGTCTGAGACCATAAGAGCTAATACGGGTCAAATCATTTTGTGTCCTATCGGTCCTCTAAGTAACATTGCAAATCTTCTTGATTATGATCCAAAAATTACGAATCATATAAAAAAACTTGTGATAATGGGAGGTGCTGTGCATGTGCCGGGAAACGTAACAACATATGCAGAAGCAAATTTTTGGAATGATCCTCATGCAGCTGATAAAGTGCTTGGGGCAAATTGGGAAATAGATTTAATTGGTCTCGATGTTACGTCAAATATACAATTTTCTCTTGATGTATTTGCCCAGGGGGCAAAAAGCTCACCTCGAATAGGTGGGTTTATCCGGGACATATCTAAATTTTACATAGATTTTTACAAACAAGTTATAGGGAAACCTGTTTGTTTGATGCACGATCCTGCTGCAATATTAGCGATTACTGATCCTGATATTTTTACTTTCCAAAAAGAACCACTATCTGTCATACTCAAAGGGGAGAAAGTAGGAAACTCATTTGTGAGTGAAAATTTGGAAAGAAGACCTGTAAATGTAGCAGTGAGCGTCGACGCAGAAGCCGCTCAAAGGCAGTTTTTATCCATTTTTTCTAAAGCCGACTCTGCGTATAAAAAGCGTTTAAATAGCTGAGGAAGTAAAAAAATCATGAAGGTTCAAACAGTAAGCTATAAAGCTGATAAAGCACCAGAAATATTAACACGTTCTTTGCATGAGACAGGTTTCGCCATATTAGAAAATCATCCAATAAGTTCTGAACAAGTGCATTCAATTTATAAAAACTGGGGTAATTTTTTTGCTAGTGAGTCGAAGAATAAGTATCTCCGAGACATGGAAAAGCAGGATGGTTACTTTCCCTTTCGTTCAGAAAATGCCAAGGGCGTGAGTATAAAAGATTTGAAGGAATTCTATCATGTATTTCCTTGGGGGAGAGTTCCACCAGAATTAGAGGTAGAAACGAGAAAATTATATAATGACCTCGTTAGTTTGGGCTTAACATTATTGAAATGGCTTAATGACAACATACCACCTGAAATTTTCAATAAACTCTCTGAGCCTTTGGATGGAATGATGCTTGGTAGCGAACAAAGTTTACTCCGTATTTTGCACTATCCTCCTATTGAAAAGGATGTAGAACCAGGAGCGATTCGTGCGGCAGCGCATGAAGACATTAATCTAATTACTTTGCTTGTAGCGGGTTCGGAGCCTGGATTGCAAGCACAAGATAAAGAAGGCAATTGGCACGATATTTCATGTGATCCTGGAATGATTACAATCAATAATGGAGACATGCTTGCTATGGCAAGCGAGAATTATTTTCCATCAACACCACACCGAGTAATAAATCCTAGTGGAAAAAATAATAATTCACGTTATTCTATACCAATGTTTTTGCATCCAAGACCAGAGGTGATGTTAAATGACGTGCTTACTGCAGATGGATATCTGCTCAGTAGACTTAAAGAAATAGGATTAAAATAAATAAATGGAGAAGTTATGAATAGTAAAATAAATATATTGACTATCGTGAAGACGTTAGTGATTTCATGTTTGGCGATGTTTTCAATTATCACATCGGGTTTTGCTGGATCACATGCCATGAAACCTGCTGTGATATACGATATGGGTGGTAAGTTTGACAAGTCCTTTAACGAAGGTGTTTGGAATGGGGTTAAAAAATTTACGGAGGAAACAGGTATAGAGGTCATGGAATTTGAGGTGACCAATGAGACACAGCGGGAACAGGCAATGCGAAGAATGGTTGAACGCGGTGCTACGATTGTCTTGGGCGTGGGTTTTGCTCAAGCTGATGCGATTGCTGCAGTTTCGGCGGATAATCCAGATGTTCAATTTTCAATTATAGATGTTAGTTGGTTGGATTCGCCTAATCTTCGTCAATATGCTTTTAAAGAGCATGAGGGCTCTTATTTGGTAGGTGTGGCAGCTGCAAAGGCGTCACAAACAAATAAAGTTGGGTTTGTTGGTGGAATGGATATCCCACTCATAAGCAGGTTCGCTTGCGGTTATGTAGGTGGGGTTAAATCTGTAGCAGCTGATGCAGAAATCTTTCAAAATATGACAGGCTCCACCCCATCTGCATGGAATGACCCCGCTAAAGGAGCCGAGCTAACAAGAAGCCAGATAGATCGTGGTGCGGATGTTGTTTATCATGCCGCTGGAGGAACTGGGATTGGTGTTATTCAGGCAGCAGCAGATGCTGGTAAACTCGCTATAGGCGTTGATTCAAACCAGAATGGTCTTGCTCCAGGATCTGTATTAACCTCTATGTTAAAAAGGGTAGATGTTGCTGCGTATAATACCTTTATGGATTCCAGCAAAGGTCAATTTACATCTGGAGTTCAGGTTCTTGGCTTAGCTGAAGGCGGAGTAGATTGGGCTTTAGATGAAAACAATGAAAGTCTAATTACAGCTGATATCAAGAAAGCAGTTGCCGCCGCAAGAGACGCTATTCTTGCTGGTGATGTTGCAGTTCATGATTATTTAGCTGATAATAATTGTCCTTATTAGCATTCTTGTTAGGTGAGTTAACATTTTGAATGCTGATATCTCGAAACAGAACGGCGGCTCAAAGTCGCCGTTTGCTGTTGAAATAAAAAACATAAACAAGTCATTTGGTTCCGTTCACGCAAATCATGAGATTAGTTTGAATGTTTCCCTTGGAACAATTCATGGAATTATAGGCGAGAATGGAGCCGGAAAATCGACGTTAATGTCGATTCTATATGGATTTTATAAGCCTGATAGTGGTGAAATTAAAGTGCATGGAAAGGCTGCTTATTTCAAACAACCATTAGATGCCCTAAAACTTGGGATAGGTATGGTTCACCAGCATTTTATGTTGGTGCCAAACTTCACAGCTTTGGAAAATATAGTCCTCGGAGCAGAAGGAAAAACAGGTCTTAATAAAGGTCTTCAAAATGCACGGAAAAAACTTGAGGAGCTAAAACAAGCCTATGGTTTGGAAGTTGAGCTCGACAGTGTTACTGAAGATTTGCCCGTGGGCATTCAGCAAAGAATAGAAATATTAAAAGCATTATATAGAGGCGCAAGAGTATTAATACTTGATGAACCTACGGGAGTTTTAACTCCTCAAGAAACAGATCAGTTATTTGAGATATTGTTAGCTTTAAAGTCAGAGGGTGTCACCATATTGCTCATAACACACAAACTTCATGAGGTAATGGCAATCACCGACGAGGTGTCGGTAATGCGGCAAGGAAAGATGGTAGGTAATACTCTTACTAAACATACCACTCCTGAAATGTTAGCGGAGCAGATGGTGGGCAGGTCTGTTCTTGTAAATACTAAATACGAACTTCAAAGCATAGGAAAAGTTGTGCTCTCTGTAAATAAACTAGGAGTTGTTGATAAAAGAGGTTTTGACAGTCTTAAAAATGCAACCTTTGACCTCCATGCGGGTGAGATTTTGGGGGTAGCTGGGATCGCAGGAAACGGACAGTCTGAATTATTATCGGTTCTATCCGGCATTACCCTTCCAAATGCGGGTTCTTTTAAAATTGAAGAATACTTATTTGATGCTAAAAAAAATCCAAGTCCCAGATTAATGAGAGAACTAGGGGTGTCTCACGTGCCGGAGGACCGCCAAGCAGAGGGTTTGGTTTTACAATTTCAAGCCTTTGAGTCAGTGATTCTTGGCTATGAAAACAATCAAAAATTAGGAAGTGGATTTCTTACTAAGCCAGACAACATTCAGGAATATTGTTCTCAACTTCAGGAATCTTTTGACGTTCGTCCACAAAATCCGCGTTTATATAGTAGTCAATTCTCTGGTGGAAATCAGCAAAAGTTGGTTCTATCACGAGAGATTTCATCAGTCCCCAAAATTCTTTTGGTTGGACAGCCCACACGAGGAGTTGACATTGGTGCTATTGAATTTATCCATGAAACTCTCATAAACATGCGAAATAGCGGTTGTGCTATTCTTTTAGTCTCTGTCGAATTAGAAGAAATACTTACTTTATCAGATAGAATACTTGTCATTAATTCTGGGGAAATAATGGGAATTGTTCCTAGAATAACTGCCACAAAATCAATGCTTGGAAAAATGATGGCAGGAATTCCATTCGAAGACGCAAAAGAGGACAAAAAATAATGCAGGCGTCTCGGTTGCCAAGATATGTAGATATTGTTCTTATTCCAATTTTAAATTTACTTACAGCGTTATTTGTTGCGGGTATTATAATAGCAATAATTGGCGAAAATCCATTTACTGCATTATCAGTTATGCTTAAAGGAGCTTTTGTATATAAAGGAGGACTTGGATACACTCTTTTCTATACTACTAATTTTATTTTTACAGGTTTAGCAGTGGCCGTAGCTTTTCATGCTATGTTGTTTAACATAGGGGGTGAAGGGCAGGCTGCGATGGGTGGGTTAGGTATTGGATTGGTAGCACTTAGTCTTGGTGGCCTCCTACCTATTTTAGTTGTTATTTTTCTTGCTGTTTTAGGTTCAGCTTTGTTTGGTGCAATATGGGGCATAATACCGGGTTACTTGCAGGCTAAAAGAGGCAGCCATATTGTAATAACAACAATTATGTTTAATTTTATTGCTTCCGCAATAATGGTCTGGTTGCTAGCTGGTATGCTTATGGCTCCAAATCAAATGTCTCCGGAAACAGTGTCTTTTTCGGATGGTGTCATGTTGTGGCAAATGCATGAGATTTTTAACAAAATGGGCTTTGACATTGGAAGATCACCTCTAAATTTATCTTTTGTTATAGCGTTAATATGTTGTCTTTTTGTTTGGTTATTGATATGGCGGACCCGTTTAGGCTACCGAATTAGAGCTACGGGCTTCAGTTTAAAGGCCTCGACTTATGCTGGATATCGACCTGAAATCATTATAATTGTAACTATGGCGATTTCAGGGGGCCTTGCCGGTATGATGGCTGTAAATGAAATTCTTGGCGTTCAGCATAGAGTTATATTAAATTTTACCTCTGGATATGGTTTTACAGGTATTGCAGTTGCATTAATGGGTCGAAACCACCCTGTTGGGATAATATTTGCAAGTCTGCTATTTGGCGCGCTTTTTCAGGGCGGTGCTGAACTTGACTTTGAATTTCAAACAATTACTAGAGATATGGTGTTAATGATACAAGGTCTTATAATTCTGTTCTCCGGCGCATTAGCATATATGTTTAATCCTGTTCTTGAAAAATTATTTCTCAGAGATGACCATTTGATAGGACCAAAAAATGACTGATTTTTGGTTTCAATTTCTTCTTGCTTTGGATTCAACATTACGCGTTGCCACTCCTTTGATTTTCTGTGCTATGGCAGGAATTTTTTCAGAGAGGTCCGGAATTATAGACATCTCTCTGGAGGGCAAAATGCTTATGGCAGCTTTCGTTGCCGCAGCGGTAGCATATGGCACAGGTTCACCTTGGATTGGCGCCTTTGCTGCCATTACTGTGTCTATAATAGCTAGCCTAATACATGGTTTTGCCTGTATAATTCACCGTGGGAACCAGGTGATATCCGGACTTGCAATAAATATTTTAGCCTCTGGTCTTACAGTCATCATAGGGATTGCATTATTTAGGCAGGGTGGACAAACACCGACACTTCCAAAAACCTCAAGATTTAATTCTTTAGAATTACCGTTGGCAGACGTTTTTGAAAAAAATATTCCCATCCTTGGTGTTATCTATAAAGAACTCATATCTGGTCATAATATATTAGTCTGGGCTGCCATTATAAGCGTTGGTATTACATACTATATTTTGTTTAAAACTACTTTTGGTCTTAGGTTGAGGGCTGTGGGTGAGAAACCTGAGGCAATAGATTCCGCTGGCATATCTGTAACTAAAATGCGTTTTCAGGCCATTATTATTGCAGGCATTTTATGCGGTTTAGCAGGTGTTTATTTGTCTACAGCTACGGGCGCTGGATTTGTAAAAGAAATGACAGCAGGTAAAGGGTATATCGCTTTAGCAGCAATGATATTTGGTAAATGGCGACCAGTACCTGCTTTATTTGCTTGCTTACTATTTGGATTTTTGGAAGCTGTCGCTGCCCGTGTTCAAGGTGTAGAAATTATGCTAATTGGTGAGATATCGTCAGACTTACTTATCGCGCTTCCTTACCTGCTTACAGTAATATTGTTGGCTGGATTTATCGGAGGGGTTACGCCTCCTCGAGCAATAGGACAGCCTTATATAAAAGAGAGGTAGAGTTTTATGCTAACGAAAATTGAAAAGCGATTATGTCAATCTGCTATCTCGGTTAGACAAAATGCATACGCCCCTTATTCAAAGTTTAAGGTTGGTGTGGCGATATTAGATGACACAGAAAATCTGCATTTAGGCGTAAACGTAGAAAATGCTGCATATCCACAAGGAACTTGTGCAGAAGCGGGTGCGATATCCGCTATGATCGCATCGGGTGGTAAACAGATTAAACTGATAGCTGTTAGCGGTGGTGGGTTAGAATTATGTACTCCATGTGGGGGATGCAGACAAAAAATACGTGAATTTGCCTCTTTACAAACAACTGTTTTAATCTGTGATGAAGAAAAGTTTGAGGAGCGATTCACTCTTGAGGCCCTGATACCAGCTTCATTTGGTCCAAAAAATTTGTTCTGATTTATAATATACAAAACAGTTAAATTAGTTTAGTATTTTTAAATTGCTATTCAGTGCCGTAAATTCTGTCGCCGGCATCCCCTAGACCAGGAAGAATATATGCGTTTTCATCAAGCTCACGGTCAAGCGCTGCTGTAATGACGGGAATATCAGGGTGATGTCTGTGAAAGTACTCAATTCCTTCTGGTGCGGCAACTAAACACACGAACAAAATATTTTTTGCCCCATCTCTCTTCAAAAAATCGGCTGCTTGTTCAGCTGAACTTCCTGACGCAAGCATCGGGTCCACCAAAATAATTTGACGGTTATGGATCTGGTCAGGAAGCTTTTTAAAATAAGGCTCTGCCAAATGTGTGTCCGCATTGCGCTGCATTCCAATATAACCGATGGGTGCTTCTGGGAGAGTGGCTGATAATGCATCTGCCATTCCATTACCAGCGCGAAGAATAGATACAATACAAGGATATGGGGAAGTGAGAATGTTTTGTGTTGTTCTTTCCATAGGGGTTGTTATATCCGTTTCCGTCACGGATAGATGGGAAAATACAGGCCAACTCATAATGTGTCCAATTTCTAACAGTGTTTTTCGAAATTCCGGCGAACGAGTGCTCTTATCCCGCAAAATCGCAAGCTTGTGACACATTACAGGGTGGTCAAGTACAGTCAAAAGTTCCATGATAAACGTTATCTATTTTTTTATAGTTATTTTCAAGATAAAACGCTCCTCGTGAGTGTTTTATTTTAGAAAAAAAATAGGTTATAAATCAAACCAACCGTTGATTATACACTTATATTTTGACAATTTAAAAATAATTTTAAGGTTCCTTAGGTTAATAGAGAGCAAAATTGGCTAAATTGTATTTTTCTTTCTCTGCAATGAATGCAGGAAAATCAACTATACTGTTGCAAGCTTCCCATAACTATCAAGAGAGAGGTATGCAAACACTCCTCTTAACAGCTAAGCTCGACACAAGAGCTGGACCAGGTTTGATTGCATCTAGAATTGGTCTTAGTGCTAACGCTATTACTTTTCGCGACGACACAGACCTTTTTGGTTTAATTAAAAAATCTAGTTTAGAAAAAAAAAGCTCCTGCGTCTTGGTTGATGAGGCTCAATTTTTGTCAAGAGAGCAAGTTTGGCAGTTGGCCAGAATTGCAGATATTTTAGATATTCCTGTTATGTGCTATGGTTTACGGACTGATTTTCAAGGGAAATTATTTCCTGGTTCTGGTGAGTTACTTGCGATTGCTGATGATATTAGAGAAATCAGAACTATATGCCATTGTGGGAAAAAGGCTACTATGGTGGTGAGGCAATCTGAAGACGGCTCAGTAGTGAAAGATGGCGCGCAAATTGAAATAGGTGGAAACGATAAATATATCTCATTGTGCAGGCTTCATTGGTCTGAGGCAATGGATGGGAAAATTAAAATATGAAATTGGAAAAAAGTAATAGCTGTTTTCTTGTAATTGATGTTCAGCAAGACTTCTGCCCTGGCGGTGCGCTTGCTGTTACTCAGGGAGATCATGTTGTGAAGCCCATTAATAAGATAATAGAATCATTTAGCAATGTAGTATTAACTCAAGACTGGCATCCGAAGGCGCATTCTAGTTTTTCAAGCTCACATCAGGGTACCGAGCCTTTTTCAGAAGTAGAAATGCCTTATGGCATTCAAACTTTGTGGCCTGATCACTGTGTTCAAAATAGTAGTGGGGCCGAATTTCACCCTGAATTAAATACTGCCTCTGCACAAACAATAATTAGAAAAGGTTTTCGGCATGAGATAGACAGCTATTCAGCTTTCTTTGAAAACGACGGTGAAACAGTGACGGGTCTCGAAGGATGGCTTGTTTCAAAACAAATAAAAGACCTATATCTAGCGGGTCTTGCCACAGATTATTGTGTTGCTTATTCTGCACTTGATGCGGTACGCCTTGGTTTCAATGCAGCTGTAATATTACCTGCCTGTAGAGCAATTGACTTAGACGGCTCACTAAACCGCCAATTAACAAAAATGCACAAAGCAGGCATAACTTTGTTGGAAAATTTTCCTGAATAAGCAGATTTTGATTTCTTTTTGGCAAATAACGATGTAGGACACCGACGTTATATTTCTGGAGAAAAGGTCTTAATGAGATGCCCCAAGAATTACGCAATATTGCAATTATTGCCCACGTTGATCATGGTAAAACGACTTTAATTGACTCCATTATGAAACAATCTGGTATGTTTCGTGACAATCAGTCTGTTAGTGAGAGACTAATGGATTCAGGTGACCTGGAAAAAGAAAGAGGTATTACAATTCTTGCAAAGCCGACATCTATCAATTGGCGGGATGTAAGGATAAATATTATTGATACACCTGGACATGCAGATTTCGGTGGAGAAGTAGAGCGTGTTTTGCACATGGCTGACGGGGTTATATTGCTAACGGATGCCGCAGAGGGGCCAATGCCTCAAACAAAATTTGTTTTAGGCAAAGCACTTGCACTCGGTTTACGTCCTATTGTGATTATAAATAAAGTCGACCGTGCCGACGGGCGCCCTTTGGAGGTAGTAGAGGAGGTATTTGATTTATTTGTGGCTCTTGACGCAAACGAATTTCAGCTTGACTTCCCTGTCTTATATGCATCAGGTCGTGACGGATGGTGTATTACAGAACTTATAAACGAACGCTTGTCACTTGAACCACTGCTGGATTTAATTTTGGAGTATGTACCTCGACCAAAACAGGACCTACACGCACCCTTCGCTATGTTGGCAACTCTGCTAGATTCAGACCAGTTTTTGGGTAGGTGCCTTACTGGGAAAGTCTTGCAAGGGACTGCAAAAATAAACGAGCAGGTTTGCTCATTAGACTTGAATGGAGGTATTATTGAACGTGGTAGATTGACCAAACTTATGCATTTTGAGGGAACTAGGAGAGTTCCTGTTGATCGGGTTGAGGCGGGTGATATAATTTGTATCGCTGGTTTAGCCAAAACTTCTGTTTCTGATACGATTTGCAATGTTGAGCAAAAACATCCTCTTCAATCAACACCAATTGATCCGCCAACAATGTCTGTAACAATTACTGTAAATGACTCGCCATTTGCTGGCAAGGAAGGTAAAAAAGTTACCTCAACAATGATACGTCAACGCTTACTAGCAGAAGCAGAGACAAATGTTGCAATTACGTTTTCAGAGAGCGAAAAAAAAGACTCTTTTGAAATTGGCGGAAGAGGTGAATTACAGCTTGGTGTTCTAATTGAAACAATGCGAAGAGAAGGTTTTGAACTCACTGTATCAAGGCCAAGAGTGCTTTATAAGCAAGAAAAAGGGCAACGTTTAGAGCCAATTGAAGAGGTTATAGTGGATGTAGACTCAGAATATTCAAGCGCTGTTATTGATTCCTTGAACCGACGTAAGGCTGAAATGTCAGATATGCGTGAGGTGGGAGCAGGAAAGACTAGATTAACCTTTTTTGCTCCTTCACGTGGGTTAATTGGTTTCCAAAGCAAATTCCTCACAGATACGAGGGGGACTGGGGTTATCAACCGTTTGTTTCACAATTATGCAAATTACAAAGGTGATATTCCCGGGCGAAGAAATGGTGTTTTGATCTCAAATGATACTGGGCACGCCGTTGCTTACGCGTTGTTTAATTTACAAGATCGTGGGGTGATGTTTATTTCCCATCAGACACCTGTATATCAAGGGATGATTGTGGGAGAGCACAATCGTGATAATGATTTAGAAGTAAACGTTCTAAAAGGCAAAAAACTCACCAATGTTCGTGCGTCCGGAACTGATGATGCTGTTTCCTTATCGCCGCCAAGAAATCTCTCACTAGAAGAAATGATGGCTTATTTGAATCAGGACGAATTGCTTGAAGTAACACCGATGGCATTGCGGCTTCGAAAGCAATATCTGTTGTCGCATGAAAGAAAGAAAGCGGCGAGAAACTAGGAATGTTTAGTTGTTTAAATGAAATAATTACCGTTAATGCAAAACAAGCCACGTTGCAAAAATAGGGTCAACATGAAGCGATTAGAATGCTACGAATGTGGCACTGAATTCCAGTGTGGGTCTATTAAAGAGAAGTTGTGTTGGTGCAATAATCTACCGAATCTTCGAATGGATTTTGATCTAGCGGGAAAGTGCGTTTGTCCAGACTGTCTTACTCTGGGTAAAGCAAAACAAATAACTAAAATGCGCAAGAAAAAAAATGCACAACGAAGGGCAGATAAACTTGAGTTGCGCGTTAAGTACAATCTTTAATTTGAATGTTTTAAAATATATCCTTGGCTTTTCTCAGAGCAGAAAACACTTCGCCGCCACTAGCATTGGGAAGATTCAATTTTTCTCGAATTGATGGCGATGAAGTCCTAAGAAATGGATTTATTTTTTTTTCCAATTCTAGATTAGTTGGAATGGTTGGCTTTTTTGAAGTGACAAGTTCTTCAATTTTATTACAATGAGAGACAAGGGTCTTATTCTCAGGTTCAACGCTTAATGCAAATTTTGCATTAGCTTTTGTATATTCATGGCTACAGTAAATTAACGTTTTATTTGGAAGAGCTGAGATTTTATTTAAACTATCGTGCATCATAAACATATTGCCTTCAAAAACTCTCCCACAACCCAGCGAAAACAATGTATCACCTGAAAACAATATATTTTCTGATGGTAGATAAAAATTTATCATATCTAGCGTGTGGCCGGGCGTATGAAGTATTTTTACGGGAGTTTCTGCAAATAAAAAGCTATCTTTTTCTGTCATGCCTTCAGATAGATGTCTGATTGGAACAGTTGAATGATTGGCGGGACCAATTACTTTACAATTCCAGCGCTTAAACAAACTATCTATTCCATCCGTATGGTCCCAGTGATGATGTGTTATCCAGATCTCGGATAAGTTCCACCCTTTCTCATCAAGAGCTTTGTTATAAGAAAGTGCATCTCCAGCATCGATAGCAACAGTTTTTTTTGTATTTCTATCATGAATTAGAACACCGTAATTATCTGAAAAATATGGAAACTGGACTATTTCAATGCGGGACATATCAATCACCAGCTTCCAGAATTTTGCATTGAGTTCCAGGGCTCTTTAATAGGTTGTTTTTCACCTTCTTGCAGCAGTTCAATAGAAATTCCATCAGGAGACTTTATGAATGCCATATAACCATCACGTGGCGGTCTGTTTATAATAATACCCTTATCCATTAAATCTTGACATTTTTCATAAATATCATCTACCCGATAAGCAAGATGACCGAAGTTTCGTCCGCCTGTATATTCTTCAGGATCCCAATTAAAGGTTAATTCCAATTCAGGTGACCTTGTGTCTTGTGCTGAAACCTTATCTTTAGGTGCACATAAAAACACGTTTGTAAACCTACCTTTTTCAGAATCATATCTGCTTAGCTCGATAAATCCAAGCTTATTGCAGTAAAAATCCAGTGATGTGTCCAAATTTTTAACCCTTACCATAGTGTGAATATAGCGCATTGATAATCCCCCAGTTGATTTTCGATCTTGTAATGTTCAGAAAGATTAATAGTGTATCCATATAAATTGTTCTATTCAATGGCATAATCTTTATATTTGGTTACCTCAGAATGATATGAACTTTTTTTGGTTCTATGCTCGGTGCACATTTAAGATAGGAGAAAATATGTGAAGGATTTTGCCTTATCAGCAAATTTGGGATATTTATTTACCGAATACAATTTGGTTGATGCAATAGCTCGTGCTGGTGAAGCCGGCTTTAAGGCTGTGGAATGCCAAAGGCCTTATCATATGTCTCCTAGTAAAATCAGACAGGCATGTGAAGTTACAGGGTGTCCAATGTTATCAATCAATACCACTAAAGGTGAAAAAGGACAATTCGGCTTATCAGCTCTTCATGATGCTATACCACAAGCTAGGCAGGCAATAGATCTCGCTATAGTATACGCAAAAGAAATTGATGTTAAATACATCCATATTGTATCAGGCATTACGTCTGAAGCTAGTGCTTTCGACACTTTGTGTTCAAACATTGATTATGCTCTTGAAAGGCTGGAAGGTACCGATGTTCAAATAATAGTAGAACCCATTAATTCGTACTCTGTTCCTGGTTATTTCATGTCTACGGTGAGGCGCGCGCTTGATGTGATTGCTAAAATTAATTCTCATAAACTTGGCATTATGTTTGATTGTTTTCATATGCTCCACATAACAGGTTCGGAAAAGGCTTTGCTTGACACATTTAAATCAATTAAGACTGATGTTCGGCATATTCAATTTGCAGCATTCCCGGATAGAAATGAGCCTAATAAAAATTCTTTTTCCTTCGCTCAACTATTTAATAATTTTTTAGTTGAAGGTTATTCCGGGTATTTTGGCGCAGAGTACAAACCAACGGGTTCGACTGAGGATTCATTGGACTGGATGGAAGATTTTTAAGTCTAGAAAAATATTATAAGAAATTCTTGGTACTCTCGGTCAATATTGCCTTGAGATGGCATCAATTAGCCATGTAGGGAAAAGTCTTTTAGTGAGCATCATAAATGTTGTTGCCCAGGTTACTCGATACCTAGCTCGGGGATTTTTTGCAGTTGAAGCAAGCCATACAGTCTCACTGACAGATGAAACCGGCAATTCGAACAAGTCTTTATTAGGATTTTTTGATGAAAGACGGGGTATTAATCTTTTCTCATAAATAAATTTTTGGCGAGCTTTTTCCCAAATTATCCACTTTTTGAACTGTAATAGTGCGTTTTCGCGTATTTTTGTTTGGATAGGCCCAGGTTCCACCAAAATCACATGAACACCACTTCCCTTGAGTTCAAGCCGCAGTGTATCTGTCAATCCCTCAAGGGCAAATTTGGATGCGACATACGCTCCTCTAAATCTCATAGCAGCGAAACCCAGAACAGATGAATTCTGAATTATACGACCAGATTTTTGTTTAAACATAACTGACAATGCTAATCGTGTGAGCGTATGCCAGCCAAAAAAATTTGCTTCGAAAATGGCTTTTAGCGCATCTGTGGGCAAATCCTCAACAGCAGCCGGTATTGCATAAGCGCCATTATTAAAAAGCACATCAAGTTTACCTCCTGTTAGCTTTAATGCTTGATTAAACCCTTTTTTTATGGAATCTGGTTTTTCATAGTCGATTTGAACCGTATCCAATCCATACTCGAATTTGAGAAAAGCGGAATCTTTAACATTTCTGCAAGAGGCGATAACATGCCATCCCTGTTGTTGAAATTTTAAAGCGCAATCTAATCCAATGCCACTAGAACAGCCTGTTATCAATATAGTATTATTTGTTTTCATCTATTTTTAACACAACGTTTTTCATGATTAATACAAATACATAATAATCGTGTTACACCGATTTGGGCTGTTTGACGAAGAATTTTTGAATATTAATATAAAATCTGGTGATGTTAGAATTTGTAATTTGTAAGGTAGCTTCTTTAAACACAAATTTAACCTTTGGAAAGAGGAGTTTTTGTTAATGCAGTTTGATAAAATACATAATCGTATTGGGACCAACTCAGATAAATGGGACTCTCTGAAATCTCTATATGGTTTGTCACCAGATGAGGCAATCCCAATGTGGGTTGCAGATATGGATTTTCAGGCACCTGAAGCAGTAACTAGTGCTATGCGCGAAATGGTTGAGAGAGGCATTTATGGCTATGCTTGCGAAGATGATAATTACAGATCAGCTATTTGTGGTTGGATGGAACGAAGACATAAATGGAAAGTTCAGCCTGCTTCTTTGTTTTCTGTTCATGGCATTGTGAACGCAATAGCTCTTGCCATACAAGCATATACTGCCCCAAAAGATGGTATAATTATATTTTCCCCAGTTTATCATGCATTTGCGCGCGTTATTAAGGCGTCTGGAAGAAGACTTATTGAATCTCCCTTGGTTAAAGGTACAAGTGGTAAATACAAGATGGATCTAAAAGCATTATCAAATAATTTGAATGGTAATGTTAGGATGGTTATTCTGTGTTCACCACATAATCCAGGAGGTCGTGTCTGGAGTGCTGATGAGTTAGAGGAATTGGCTGAGTTTGCAGAAAGACATAAATTAATTATTGTTTCAGATGAAATACACCATGATTTGGTATATGCTGGTTTTTCTCATATCCCGTTTGAAAAAGCGGTGCCATCAGCGCAATCTTATCTGATAACACTAACCTCAACGACAAAAACGTTTAATATTGCTGGGATGCATACTGGAAACGTCATTATATCGGATGAAAAACTTCGCATGCAATTTAAAAAGGTTCTCTTGGAACTTGCAATTTCACCAAGTAGTTTTGGTGTTGCAATGACGACTGCAGCATATAACGGAGGCGAAGATTGGCTTGATAGGCTTTTGAGCTACTTATCTGGAAATAAGGATCTATTTGATAGTCGAATAAATGAAATAAGAGGATTAGTCTCAATGCCACTTGAGGCTACTTATTTGTGTTGGGTAGATTATCGAGCATTAAATATGAGCCTAACTGAATATAAAAACAAAATAGAGGCAGAAACGAAGGTTG
>CACOCY010000004.1:100000-157250 GCA_902625725.1 uncultured SAR116 cluster alpha proteobacterium
TGGCGATAGTTTTATTGATAGATATCCGCACGAGCTCTCTGGCGGACAAAGACAAAGGGTTTGTATTGCTAGAGCTTTATCTTGTAACCCGCGCCTCATAATTGCCGATGAGGCAGTGTCTGCACTAGATGTATCAATTCAGGCTCAGGTTGTAAATTTATTAATTGATTTACAATCTGAATTTAACTTTTCCTATCTATTTATTAGTCATGACATGTCAGTTGTCGAAAGGATTAGCCATAGAGTAGCAGTGATGTATCTAGGAAAAATTGTTGAAATAGGAAAAAGAGCAGAAATTTTTGGGAACCCGCAACACGATTACACCAAAAAACTATTAGCTGCTGTTCCGATAGCAGACCCAGATCAACGAAAGAGTACGATTGTTCTGAATAGCGACGAGATACCTAGCCCCATGAAGCCAATTGGTTATGTCAGCCCAAAAGGTAAGATGGAAAAAATATCTGATACCCATTTTTTTCAAGTTAATTGAGGGGCTGACGATGAGCAGAATAAAAATTTTATTCTTAGTCTTTCGCATTTTTTGTTCAGAAAAAAGTTTTGCGGCAAGTTATTAAGTGACAATGAATGATAGAGATAGCGCGGGCATGACTGGGTTGTTCATTGTTGATAATGATTACTCTAATATTGTAAAAATAAGGAGGGCAAATGCAACAGATAGTTTAAATATTAAATTACATTCCCTTTTAAAATCACTTCCATAAAAAGGATCCTGTTAATGTTTATAGCAATGAACCGATTTAAAATCTTGAAGGGTAAAGAGGAAGAATTTGAAGAAATATGGAGGACAAGAGATACACATTTGTCTGATGTCAAAGGTTTTAAACAATTCAATCTCATTAAGTCAATTGATCAAAAAAACGATCAAGAATTTACAATTTTTGCATCTCATAGTGTTTGGGCATCCCGAGAAGATTTCATTTACTGGACACAGTCTGACGCGTTTAAAAAAGCACATCAAAATGCAGGTAAACGCAAGGACATTTATGTCGAGCCCCCGAAGTTTGAGGGCTTCGAGGTAGTAATCTAAATTCCACTGTACTTTTTTTGTTAGAGGTTGATATGTGTTCACACTTTTGGTTTTGATGTTTTGTAAAATCGACCTTAAAATTGTTAAACGGACTCAAAAGATAGATCGTATAGTTTAAATCTACACCTCGCTACCAAAAAATCGTCGAATCAACTTCAAAAAAGGCTTAATTTGTAAAGATTAAGTCTTTTTGCATCTTTTTTTACTAATGCAGTAAATTTTTGCAGTTTAAACTATTTATTTGTTTTACTTAAGCATGCATGCAACTAGAGTAATGGTATGTAATTGGAAGGAAAATAATGATGACTAATTTACCGTGCCTGTTTAACTCAAAGGATATCGCAGGCGTCACCCACTTTTTCAAAAAAATGACTTGCTCCGGTAATTCTCTCATGAATACCTTTTGCGCTTAAAAGCTTCAATGCAAGAAACTATGCTTTCTGGCGTTCGTATCCTAGACATGACTAACGTGCTTGCTGGCCCATTTTGTTGCCATCAGCTCGCGCATATGGGCGCCGAGGTAATAAAGATTGAAGCTGTTGGAACAGGAGACCTTGCCCGGCAGCTTGGAGCGGATAAAGATTTGTCTCAAGCGAATATGGGAATTTCGTTCCTTGCGCAGAATGCTGGTAAAAAATCTTTAACGATTAATTTAAAATCAAATGGTGGTAGGGCTATTTTTGAGCGTCTTCTAGTTACAGCAGACGTACTTGTTGAAAACTTCCGCCCGGGCGTTATGAAACGTCTTGAACTGGATTTTGAATTTTTGAAGCAGCATCAACCCAATCTTATCTATTGCGCCATCTCTGGTTTTGGCCAAACTGGTCCAATGAGTGCTCGGCCAGCTTATGATCAGATCATCCAAGGTCTGTCGGGTGTGATGAGTATTACAGGAAAGCCAGAGGATGACCATCTACGGGTAGGATATCCGCTTGCGGATACTATTGGTGGATTGACAGCTGCGATGGCTATTTCTGCGGCCCTCAACAAAACGCCACGCGGGCAGTTCATTGACGTTTCAATGCTTGACTCTGTGCTTACCACTATGGGTTGGGTAGTCTCAAACTATCTGATTGGCGGAATTGAACCAACAAAGCACGGCAATGAGAATATAACCTCCGCCCCATCAGGGAGCTTTAATACTAAAGATGGGTTGCTGAACATTGCTGCAAATGAAGAGCGCCAATGGCAAACCTTGATTTCACATCTTGGTTGTAAACATCTGGCAAATGACGATAGATTTGCAAATCGGGAAAACCGCAAAATTCACCGGTATCAGTTGAACCAAGAGCTAGAAAAATTTTTGGTGGCTAAGCCTGCGAAGCTGTGGGAGGAGGAGTTTACAAAATTAGGTGTTCCAGTAGGTGTGGTAAAGAGTATTCCTGAAATTTTAAATGACTCGCATACTTACCATCGCGGACTAATTTCTGAATTTAAGGATGTAAAAGGTATTGATAGGGACATTTCGCTTGTTCGGACAGGGTTTCACGCTGATGGTAAGCCAATGGAGGTAACCACACCACCTCCTAAACTTGGTCAGCATAATCAAGAATTGTTGAGTGAGTTAGGATACAATCAAGAGACAATAGATAAGTTTATAGCGGAGGGCATTATATGAATGATGTTGCAGACTGGTGGCAAACTTCTATCATAGAGATGGAGCCAGGCCGTATTTCGATAAGGGGCAATGAAATCCAAGACCTTATAGGACAGTTATCATTTCCAGAGATGATCTGGTTGATGGTAATTGGAACAAAACCAAAAAAAGGACAAGTAAGGTTACTTGAAGCAGCACTCGTGGCCTCAGTAGATCACGGTCCACAGGCACCTTCGATTGCTGCCGCTCGAATGGCGGTTACCTGCGGGCTTAGTTTAAACGGTGCGATGGGTACAGCAATTCACATGCTTGATGATGTTCATGGCGGAGCTGGCGAACAGCTAGTTGAATGGCTTTATGAAATTAATAATACAGGAAAGCAGAAAGATCTCGAAGCTGAGATCATAAATTACCAAGCGCGTGTAGCCAGTTTTATACCAGGATTTGGACACAGATTCCACAAACCAGCAGATCCAAGAACGCCACGTCTGATGTCGCTTGTAAGGGACGCAAAAGATGATGGTCTTATCTCTGGTCAATTTATGGAGCTAGCTCTATCTATTGAACAACACCTTGCCGAAATGAAGGGTAAGCCTATTCCAATGAATATTGATGGAGCGACGGCAGTAATTTTTGCAGAATTGGGTTTTGCTCCAGCGTTGGCAAGAGGTCTTTTTTGCCTATCTCGCTCAGTCGGCGCAATGGCGCATGGTTATGAACAGATGCAACAAGGTGGTCGCAACAAGGGGCCAACACCACCGCATTATCGTTGGCGTTATACAGGGATTATTTAGAATATAGAGGTTTAAATGCTTTCTCTAACGACCATCGTGTCCAATTTGAAAAAAAGAATTATTTTTAAAGAGCAATATAAATAACTAAAAGATTCCAGTTTATACCTCTAACTCTGAAATTTGAAAGTCTATATTATTAGTATCTTATATTTAGTATACCCCTTCAGGGTTGCGTCTTTTTTAGGCATTATTTAACATAAAGACACGTTGCAAGTGTGGAAATTCTGCAAAGATTATTAAAACCTACATGGAAATTATTATAAGGAAAACAATAATGCAAAAATATGTTCTTTTGGCTAAAGTGAGCAATGAATTTGCTTCTGCAATGTTAAATAAACCGCAGGATCGCCTTGAAATTGTTCAGCCGATTTTAAACGCATTAAATATAGAAGTATGCGAATTTTTGTTTGCCTCCGATAGTAACTTTAATTTTGTAGGAATTCTGAAAGCTAATTCTGATGATGATGTGGAAGCGCTGAAAAATATAGTCTTTGCAAGTGGCAACTTCTCTGAATGTAATTGGTTCCGAGCATATGAGTCTCTAGAATATAAAAATGTTTTTGAAAAAGGTTCCCAAGTTATGGATAGCTATGTTTCTTCCATGGTAGTGGCGGGAAGCTCAAAGTGAGATATTCAAGATGTATAAATTTTACTCTTCTAGCACCGTCAATATGGCCATTAATCGAGGCATTCTCAAATACAGATAAACGGGAGGGTTATGAACGTTATTTATGCAAAACGAG
The DNA here is from genome assembly GCA_902625725.1 of uncultured SAR116 cluster alpha proteobacterium. Classification (GTDB taxonomy): domain Bacteria; phylum Pseudomonadota; class Alphaproteobacteria; order Puniceispirillales; family Puniceispirillaceae; genus UBA5951. The sequence goes on from CACOCY010000004.1 coordinate 104,183, forward strand.
CGAAAATACGGGAATAATTTATGAGGTTTTCTTGAATAAAAAAAGTGCTTCAGAGAAGTTAGATGTTTTATTAGCTGCACAGGCTCTCAAGGAACAGCTTCTAGCAAAGGTCGCTGTCTCTGAGGGTGAAATAATTTAGAGACGAATTTTGCCGTATAACTTTATTTTCCAACATTGTCAGTTGATATTTTATACATGCAGTTTGTTTGTTTTTATACATCTGCTACCGCCAAACTTGATGTATGGGAGTCTTGCGTGAATATCGTAAAACATTTCTTCTTGACGAGACTTGCATTGTTCCAAGGAAGGTTTAGGACCCTTCACATCTTCGAGCAATACACATTGACCTCCTAAAAAACCACATACCACTAATTGAGCAACAAACATTACTCCCTTCTTTAAAGTATTATATACGTTTTCTTTTCAATAAAGATTAGTGCTTAATTTCTCCAATCGTGGTGCAAAAATTGCACACTAGTCCATCGACAAAGTAGATATTTAACCTTTTTTAAAAATAAGATACTGAAAGTACTTAGTTGATACTCGTTTCTTGCGGCATGAATTTTCTAGTTGAGTATGAAGCACTTTTCAGGCTCAAAATCGAGAATGAAAATTCGAATCGGTATAGACTAGCACGAAAATTTTCAGAGAGCTTCTTTTAGTCTTTTCCTTTATTTTATTTCCACCAAAGCCAAAAACGCAATCTATTTGGTATTTTTCCAGTTTTTCTGTCAAAATACAGTTTTCTATGAGACATTAAATTTCATGCATTTACGCAAAATATTTATTTTTTTAAAAAGAGATAGCTATTTTGTCGATTGTAGACATATGATACGCAATACCGTTTGATACAACAAAAACAAAAACAAGAATTTCTAAAAATATATTTGGTTTAGCAAATCATGGAATATAGAGCATTAGGAAGAACAGGAATTAATGTTTCCAGTCTTTGTCTTGGAACTGACAATTTTGCAGATCCAACACCCGAAAAAGAATGTGCACTCATTTTGGATAAAGCTCTTGATGCAGGTATAAATTTAATCGATACCGGTGATGTTTATGCTGACGGTGAAGGTGAAAAAATAATCGGTAGGGCACTTAAAGCAAATAAGAAGAGACAGAAAACTCTCATAGCCACCAAAGTCGACCATGGCAGACGAAGACCTGGATATTCCGTAGATGATCCAGCTTTATTTGAGCCTAATGATCATGGCCATACGAGATTAAACATTATTCGTGCATGCGAAAATTCCCTTAAAAGGCTGGAAACAGATTACATAGACCTATATCAAATCCACAGACCGTCCCCTGATATTCCTTGGGAAGAACAGCTTTCTGCATTAGACCATTTAGTTCGTCAGGGTAAAGTATTGTATATAGGTTGCAGTACACACGCACCATGGACTATTATGGAAGCCCTTATGGTGAGCGAACTTAAAAATTTAGTTCGTTTTGTTTGTGAACAACCACCATACAATCTTCTCGATAGAAGAATTGAAAATGAGTTAGTCCCTTTAGCAAAAAAGCATGGTTTAGGCTTAATAACTTGGGCGCCGATGGGTATGGGAGTTCTAGCAGGTAGGTATGACTCCACGGAGGCCTTTCCAGAAAACTCAAGAGCAAAGCTTAGGGGAGGTTTTTATGCAGACAGAGTTACCCAAAAAGGTTTAGATGTAGGTAAGGAATTCAGTTTTATTGCAAAAGAGCTGGGTATTACACCGGCGCAATTATCAATTATTTGGACGAGGGACCAAGAAGGAGTTACAGCTCCTTTGATTGGCCCTCGAACTCTAGATCAATTAAATGATATTTTGCCCGTTATCGATATGTCTTTATCGGACGAAACCCGGTTATTATGTGACAAACTAGTGCCGCCTGGCAGTGTAGTAAGTGATTTTCACAATACAGCTGATTGGATGAAAATGAGCGTGACTTGGGATAACAGCCAATGACTATTTTATAGACAACTAATAGTTTCATTCATAATTCTTGAGATTTAAGATTTTAAAATATGAGACGAAATATGTGGAATACCGATGATATATGATTTTTGACGAATTTGGGGGGGGCGTGCTGCCAATTTACTAACCATTTTGCGGCAACATTCTAGCAGGGAGTACTAAACATCAATAAATGAAAGGTAAAAAAATGAAACTACTTAAATTATTTTCAACATTATTAATCTCATTAATGTACGTTTTTTCAAACGCCAATGCCGCTGATTTTACGATAAAATTAGCACATAACGGCCCAGAACAACATCCATTTCAAGACGGGGCTCTTGCATTTAAGTCCGAACTTGAAAAATCTTCAAATGGTGCCATTGAAGTTCAAATATTTCCTGGGGAACAACTAGGTGATGAAGAGGCGACTAGTCAAATGATAAAGCTAGGAACTCTTCAGTGTGCAATAGAAAGTGCAGGGGGAGGTTTAGCCCCATTTGTGCCAGAAGCAGATTTATTGAATTTGCCTTTTGTGTTTGACGATGTTGAACATTTTTATAGAGTCGTTGATGGGCCCATAGGTGCTGGACTCGCCGAGAAGGTTGAGTCTGCCTTGAACGCAGAATTTATGGGCTGGTATTTTTCAGGTATAAGAAATGTTTGGAATGATGAAAGAGCTGTAAAATCACCAGATGATTTAAAAGGTTTAAAAATAAGAGTAATGGGAAGCCCTGTTCTTATTGACACATTTAACGCACTTGGTGCCCAGGCTACCCCAATGTCTTTTGGCGAAGTATATACATCTATCCAACAAGGCGTTATTGACGGTGCTGAGACAGACCACGTTGACTTACTTGTGGAAAATTTTTATGAGGTAACCGAGCATGTTTCTTTAACTGGTCACATGTATCTGGGGGCAGGTCTTATTTGCAGCAACAAATTCTTGGACTCTTTGCCCGCTGATTTGAAAGAAAAAGTTATCAACGCTGGTAAATCTTCTGTTTCTGTTGAAAGAGAGGCGATGGCAAGTATGACCGGTGATGCTTTAAGTCAACTCAAAGAAAAAGGTTTAAAATTCTATGACGTTGACCTTGGTCCTTTCAGGGAAAAAGTAGAATCTGTGTATTTGAAAAATGCAGATAATGTTGGTGGAATGGCCGCAATTGAGGCGTTGGCTAAACAGTAGCTACTATATTGTAACAGGCAGAAAAATTTCTGCCTGTTACATATTTAGTAATCAAGATAAACAAAACTATATAAGTAATTAAAGATGGGCCTGTATGACTAAGCAACTAAAAAAGCTTTACATATTCTTTTTTAAGTACAGCTTAGAAATTGCACTTGTCTTCTTATTAATTGCTATGACTTTGACAGTTTTTTCCCAAGTTATAGCGCGCTACATATTTGAAGCCCCTCTCTCCTGGTCTGAAGAACTAGCAAGATTTATTTTAATTTGGCTGTCAATGTTAAGCGCTGCCTATGCGTTTAAAACAAAGTCACATTTTGCACTCACCATTTTAGTTAGCAAATTGCCTGATAAGCATCAGAAGATTACTTCTTTTTGCATCCATATCGTCGTTGCAATATTTTTTCTTATAATATGTTATTATTCAGTGATTTTTGTCCATAGTGTAAATGGTCACATTGCGCCGGCTCTTCAGATTTCGATGCAAATTCCATATAGTTCTATAATTGTTGCAAGCGGATTAATATCAATATTTTCTCTTCTATCGGCAGTGAAAACAATTCCAAAAAAGATTAAGTCTAAAAAGAAATGATTATTGCAGTTTTTTCCGTTCTATTCATTTCACTACTGACGTCTATTCCAATAGCGGTGTCGCTCGGTATGGCGTCTATAGTCGGTCTTTATTCTCTCTCACCAGAATTATTAGTTCTCGCTCCTCAAAAGTTTCTGACAGGCATAAATAGTTTTACCCTCCTCGCAATACCAATGTTTATTTTGGCTGGAACTATAATGGGTAGTGGCGGTATAGCAGCTAGAATAGTTAATTTTTGCTTAATTTTTGTAGGGAGAGTCAAAGGAGGGCTTGGATTTGTGGTTATTTTGGCAACAATGTTCTTCTCAGGTGTATGTGGTTCCGCTAGCGCTGATACAGCCGCGATCGGCTCAACTACGATGCCAGAAATGTTAAAAAGAAAATACCCAAAACCATTTGCAACAGCACTTTTGGCGGCTTCAGGAGCAACTGCTTCGATTATTCCGCCATCTATAGATCTTATCATAATTGGTATCGTCTCTGGTATATCAATTGGGGGATTGTTTGCGGCGGGAATCTTACCAGGCATTTTTAATGCTGTAGCGCTAATGTGTTTATGCTTTTACTTCTCAAAAAAGTTGGATTTACCGGTAACAGAAAAAACAAGTTTAGGAGAAAAATTTAAAATATTTAGAGAAGGAATTTTAGCTATTTTTATGCCAATTATTATTCTCGGCGGCATTTTGGGGGGTGTGTTTACGCCAACAGAGGCCTCTGCTGTAGCTGTAGTTTATGGTTTTATTGTCTCCATGTTTGTCTACAAAGAATTGGGTTGGAATGAATTACCAGGTATCTTTTTACAAGCGGCAAAACTAACTGGTATTGTTATGTTAGTATTGTCGATGGCAAGCTGTTTTTCTTTTGTTTTAGCTTTTGATCGTATACCGCACTTAATAGCTCAGTTCATCGTTACCTTTGCTGATAATTGGATTGTATTTGTTATCTGTGTGAATATATTGTTTTTTCTTCTTGGAATGATTATGGATGCGTTGCCTGCGATTATAATCTTAATGCCTATTTTAGTGCCTGCAGGTATTGAACTAGGCATGGACCCGATTCATATTGGTATTTTTGTAGCAGCAAATGTATCAATGTCCTTGTTTACTCCACCAGTTGGCGTTTGTTTGTACGTGGCATGTGGATTGAGCAAGCTACCTATCGAAGCAGTTTTTAGGCCGTTGCTTCCTTTCATGTTTGTGCTATTGATAACTCTTTTGACAATCAGCTATGTGCCACAGATTACATTATTTATTCCAAATCTGCTTGGATATTAAGCAAAAAAAGGAGACTTAGACATGCGTAAGATTCTAATCACAGGTGCTTCAAATGGTCTAGGCCTTTCGCTTGCGGAACACTTTTTAAGCAATGGTGAAACGGTAGTGATAAATACTCGAACTTTAACTACAGCAAATTTGACTGAAAAAAAAATCGTCAGCAGTAAATTTAAGGGTGAACACCTAATTTTACCAGCGGATGTAAAAAATAGGAAACAAGTGCAAGATTTGTTTGCGTCTGCTTCCAAAAGAGTAGGACAAATAGAGGTTCTTATTAATTGTGCTGGAATAAATATCGATAAGTCATTTATGGAAATGGACGATGATTCATGGGATGAAGTTGTGAATACGCACTTAAAGGGAACCTTCATTAGTTCTCAGGAATTTGCGAGGCAATATGAAGGCCAGTTAGGACATATCATTACATTGGGTGCTGGATGTGGTGTCCAGGGTAGATTGAATGGAGCAAACTTTTGCAGCGCAAAAGGAGGAATATTGGCATTGACCAAGTGTATGGCAAGAGAGCTTGCTCCTAGAATTGCTGTAAACTGTCTTACCCCAAGTGCTGTGGATACAGACGAGGTTGTGGCACGTTATCATCTTAACACTCAAGAGGGATTGGAAAAAGTTCTCTCTGGCATCCCTATGAATAGATTAGGCAAACGAGATGATGTTATTCAAATGACAGAGTCTATTCTCTCAGCAAAGTTTACAACCGGTTCAAACTTCTTCGTAAATGGCGGAGAGTTAATGCACTAGAAAACAAGTTTCTATAATTGACGAATACAGCTGTTGACGGCATTGATAAAGTTTTCTGTTCGAACTCCTTCGCTGCGTTTTTCACTCTGAAAATTTGAAATAAAAGTTCCGGCTACATTTTTCGATGGTACCGCAAAAGCTCTAGCACCCCCTGAACCCAAGTGTCCAAACGCATCTGCAAAATCTGTGAAGAGAGGTGTGTCGTCCGGAGGATTCTTCATAAATCCCATGGCCATAGAAGTGGGTCTCTTCAGCAAGCCGTCTTCTATATCTGACCATTGTAGTTTTAGAGCGTTTTTTACTGAAGAAGCACTTAAAAGACGAACTCCATCTATTTCACCACCATTTGCAATTAGTGCATATATTTTAGCCATAGAGCGCGCATCACCAAAACCTCCAAATGAAGGAACACCAGCCTTTTTGAAACGTAGAGAGTTTTGCTCTGTTGGCCCAAAATTTTTTGGGAATGCTCTCCAGGCTTTCCTAACTGGGGAGTTAGGTTCTTTTCCTGCGATATGGATAGAGTCTGCAGGATTTGGAATAATCTCAGCGCAAAGAGCTAATTTCTCTTCTGGAACACCCAAATAATAGTTTACGTTTAATGGTTTAACAATTTCCTCATGAATGAATTTTTGAATAGTTTTTCCTGTTACATTCTTGACAATCGCTCCGCAAATAAATCCAATGTTGATAGTGTTATATGCACCCTTTTGTTCCACTTCCCATTCAGGATGCTGCTCCTCGATAACCCTTTGCATCGCCTTTGGATCATAAATGTCACCTGGTATAGCATTTTCATTAGACCAAACTCCGCACCAATGAGATATACAATGTCTTACTTTTATATTCTGTTTTTTGAACGCAGCAAATTCAGGCCAATAGTCACACACTGGTTTTTCAAGGTTTAATTTTTGCCTATCCGCTAAAATATGTATGGAAAGCGCACAAATAGATTTTGCTAGAGAATACATCAGGCAAAGTGTATTTTTATCCCAGGGTTTTGTTTTGTTCGCATCCAAAAATCCACCCCATAAATCTACAACAGGTTTTCCGTCATGGTACACACAAATTGCGCTACCTAATTCACCATGCTTTAAGAAGTTCTCTTCAAACGATAATTTTATATCGTTAAAGTTCTGATGGCAAAAACCGGCAATATTCAAATTTTCGGATTTCATTGGGAACTCCTCAAACAAATTTTGATAGTATTAAATTGCTTAATCCACTTTCGGTAAAAACGATCAAAAAAGCTAAAACAAAGTTAATAGAAAAAAGTAGAACCGATATCCCATGATATATAATAAAACTTCGTTTACGAGTGTTCTCATTAAGTTTTTCGTCATCCATGATCCTATTTATTTTAGGAGTGACAAAGAGTAAGTTTACGAAGAAGCTAGTACTAATAAAAACTGATGATATTGATATCCAAAGTTGATTACTGAATGCTAGAAAATTACCGCTTATCCCTAAGATCAAACCTAGAATAAACAACTTGGGAAAGATAGTTCGTAAGAATGATGATAGATTATCGCCATCTAGTGTTGAAATAGCACTCGGGGAAACCCCCGCTACGAAAAAAATCATGATACCAAGAAGTAGAGAGTAATTTATCAAGATTAATATAGATATCAATATTCGCTCCTATTATAAAGCCTTTGCGTTATAAACAAATGGGTGGTTAGTTTAATAAGTAAATACTGTGAAACAATTATATTTTAATTTTTGGATAAAATAAAAGAAAATGAGTATGGAAAAAGCTATTATCGTTGGCGCGGGCTATGGTCTTAGTGCTTCATTAGCAAGGTTATTATCTAATAGTGGCTTTGATTTAGTTCTAGCTTCTCGGAACGTAGAAAAAAATTATAAATTAGCCAAAGAAACGAATGCGATTCTTGAGGAATGTGATGTAACCTCTATTCAGCAAGTGGAAAATCTCTTTAAGAAAGCCGATGATATTCTTGGGATACCAGACCTTGTAATTTTTAATCCCTCTGCTCGGCTACGAGGAACAGTTGAGGAACTCGATATGCACGCAGCAAAAAAAGCAATAGAAGTCTCTACAATAGGCGCTCTTTCCGTTGCTAAAGAAGCTGCAACTAGGATGTTACCAAGAGGTTCTGGAAGTATTTTTTTTACTGGAGCCTCCGCAAGTGTAAAGGGTTTTGCAAATTCCTCAGTATTCGCAGTTGGAAAGTTTGGTTTACGAGGGTTAGCTCAGTCGCTTGCTCGTGAGTTGCACCCGAAAAACATACATGTTGGACATTTCATTGTTGATGGTCAGATCTCTCCCCCATTTGACACAAATAATGAATTAGACTCAAAATTAATTTCAGACGAAATAGCAAATGCGTATCTTCACATGCACAGACAGCATAGAAGCGCTTGGTCATGGGAAATAGAATTAAGACCCTGGGTAGAGCGTTTCTGACACCCATCTGTTTCTATAAAGTGTTAGCAAAAGATTAATTTATAGTCGCAAATAGATAGTGTTACCCAGTAACTTGAATTTTGCAAGTAATGAAAAAATATTGTGTTAGAAAAACTGTGTAAAAGTTTTTTCTTATTATATATGTTTAAAAGTCACCTATCGCCTAGCTTAGGAATGTTAAAAAGTGTAGTAAAAATGAAAAACAGTCTCTGTGTTATTATGCATAAGTTGATACCCCCGCAGAAACTTGTATTATCTTGTGTAATAAAAACTGGAGAGAGAATGAAATGACAAAAATAAACTGGGATAAAAGTGCTGAGTTGGACAAATTAGCAGAGCTTTCTATAAAAACAGGCGTAGCATTGCAGCCAGGTCAAGATCTTCTAATAACTGCTCCATTAGAGGCCGCCCCGTTAGTGCGTAGATTAGCATATCATGCTTACCGAGCAGGAGCTAAAATCATTACCCCTTTATATACCGATCCAGAGGTCGTCCTGGCGCGCTACCGATACGCAGCTAAAGATTCCTTTGAAAAAGCCACGAACTGGTTGTTCGACGGGATGGCAGTTGCTTTTGATAACAACACGGCGCGTCTCGCGGTCGTGGGAGAAGATCCCATGCTTTTGTCTGAGCAAGACCCAGAAAATGTATCCAAAGCAAATAAAGCTGTATCGATAGCATCCTCTCCACTTCGAGAGAGAATTACTCGTTTTGATGTAAATTGGAATATTATTGCGTGGCCCGGAACACATTGGGCGAAACGCGTCTTTCCGAAAATGAGTGATGATGAGGCGCAATTAGCATTGGCTGACGCTATCTTCAATGCGTCAAGAGTTAAGGTTGCTGATCCAATTCAAGCATGGAAAAAACATAATAAAAACCTTCGAGAACGAACTGAGTGGCTTAACACTAGAAATTTTGAAGCCCTTCATTTCCATGCGGATGGAACTGATTTAACGGTTGGATTGGCTGATGACCATGAATGGATGGGTGGTGCGTCTATCGCTAGAAACGGGATCACCTGTAATCCAAATATCCCTTCAGAAGAGGTTTTCACTACACCATACGCGTCAAAGGTGAATGGACATGTTAAATCCACAAAACCGTTGTCACATCAAGGTACATTAATTGAAGATATTTCGGTTGTATTTAAAGATGGTATTATCATTGAGGCAAAAGCTTCTAAAGGAGAAGAGGTATTCTTAAAACTTTTGGATACAGATGAAGGTGCCCGCCGTCTTGGCGAGGTAGCGCTGGTTCCTCATGGCTCACCTATATCACAGAGCAACTTACTATTTTACAATACCTTATTTGATGAAAATGCTGCATGTCATATTGCGCTTGGGCAATGTTATTCAAAATGCTTTAAAAATGGAGGTGAATTGTCGAGTGATGAAGTTATTAAACGTGGTGGAAACAGTAGTATGATTCATGTTGATTGGATGATAGGTTCTGAAGCAATGAATATCGATGGTATCAATAAAGACGGCAATATCACCCCAGTTTTTAGAAATGGTGATTGGGCATAAGCTTTAAAGTACTTTCGAAAAACTTAAGATAATAACTTTTCGCATTAGTTTGTGTTAAATACAAAAGCTTATAACACAAAATAACTCAATAGGAGGCATTTAGTAGCTTAGCAGATACCTTCATGCGTTCAATTATTTAAACCCAGATATCATAGTGGTGATTTATTTGAATGATTAACCAGAAATACATAAAGAAGACGGTCTTCCAGTATTGAGTCGCAATGGCACTTTGAACTGAAGTCAAATAACGGAAAAATAATCTCAAGAAAATACAAAAAATTCAGACTTTACAGGTACTTTTTCAAATTACACATTTTTTTCTTGCCTGAGGCAAATACTAGACATAGGCTATTTTTTGACGGCAAACAAAACAAAAAAAACGCCAAAATAATAAGTAATTGTTGTAACTATAAGGAGGAAGAAAAATGAAATTGAAAAGGCTAACTACCGCCATTTCGGCAGCCTGTGTGGCGGCGACCTTAGCACCTATAGCTCATGCTGATGACTTGACACTGTGCTGGGCTGCATGGGATCCTGCTAATGCCCTGATTGAACTTTCAAAAGACTTTGAAGGAAAATCTGGCCATAATATGAGCTTTGAGTTTGTTCCTTGGCCAAACTTTGCTGACCGGATGCTAAACGAACTCAACTCAGGCGGTAAATTATGTGATTTAATGATAGGAGACAGTCAGTGGATTGGTCTTGGTGCTGAAGCAGGTCATTATATAAAATTGAACGATTTTTTCGATGCTAACAACATATCTATGGGTGACTTTATTCCCGCCACAGTCACCGGCTATTCAGAATGGCCGAAAGGAACTCCAAATTATTGGGCCCTGCCTGCGTTTGGCGACGTTGTAGGTTGGACTTATAGAAAAGATTGGTTTAATAGAGCCGATCTAAAGTCAGAGTTTAAAGGAAAATACGGAAGAGAACTTGATGTTCCAAACTCTTTGGCAGAGCTTAAGGACATAGCGGAATTCTTCCAAGGTCGGGAGATAGACGGAAAAACTGTTTACGGAGCTGCTATTTATACTGAGCGTGGCTCTGAGGGTATCACTATGGGCGTAACAAATGCGTTATATAATTTTGGGTTTGAATATAACAACCCGAATAAACCTTACGATCTAGATGGCTTTGTAAATTCAGACGGAGCAGTCGCTGGGCTCGAATATTATAAAGCGTTATATGATTGTTGTACTCCCCCAGGCTCATCAGACTGGTATATGTCTGAAAATATAGATGCATATAAATCTGGACAAGTAGCTCTTCAGATGAATTTTGCTTTTATTTGGCCTGGTGTGCACGCAGACTCAAATGTTGGCGGCGATAAGTCAGGATATTTTCCCAACCCTGCTGGTCCCGGGGGACATTTTGCACAGCTCGGTGGACAGGGTATCTCAGTCGTATCCTATTCTGACAGCAAAGATGCCGCTCTTGAATACATTAAATGGTTTGCTCAACCAGAAATTCAAAAACAATGGTGGGAGCTAGGTGGTTATTCAGCACTCCGCGCCGTTGTTGAGGATCCTGGTTTTGCTTCAAGTCAGCCTTATGCCCAAACATTCCTTGACTCTATGGCTATAGTGAAAGATTTCTGGGCAGAACCTTCTTACGCCTCTCTTTTATTACCAATGCAAGATAGGGTTCATAAATATGTTATTGCTGGTGAGGGTACAGCAAAGGAGGCTCTCGATGCATTAGTCGACGATTGGACAGAAGTTTTCGAGGATGAAGGCAAGCTTTAAAACCTTCACATTACTTGTTAGGTAAGGTGATTCTTAACTTAAACGTGGGGTTTTCCTATTTGAGAACCCCACAGAACTTTTTCTAAATACAGAGAGAAGGCCCACTCATGGCCAATGGTATCATTGAAAGAGCAGCTAAATTAACACCTGCACCCTTTGCAAGAAAGATCAAAGGACTTTCAGATCGCGCTATTGCTTGGATTTTTATAACGCCAACTATTATAATTCTTTTGGCTGTAAATATATTTCCGCTTATTTGGACAATTTGGCTAAGCTTTACAAATTTTAAAGCAAATCGTCCAAATGCAGATGTAAAGTGGATAGGACTTCGAAATTATGAACGAATACTAACCGATAGTGATATATGGCTTACAATGCAAGCTACAGCTCACTTTCTAATTTGGACCTTAGTTTTGCAGGTTTTAATAGGTTTTGCTTTGGCATGGCTCATCAACCAAAAATTCAAAGGAAATGACCTTTGGACTACAATTATTGTTCTTCCAATGATGCTCTCACCTGCCGTGGTAGGTAATTTTTGGACATTTTTATATCAACCGCAGATTGGTTTATTTAATTATGTTTTTGCTTTTTTAACACAATCTGACCCAACAAGTTTTTCTATGATTGGTGACGTTGCGCTGGCACCATGGTCGATTGTTATTGTAGATACCTGGATGTGGACACCATTTGTAATGTTAATCTGTCTTGCTGGGCTTAGGTCAATACCAGATTACATATATGAAGCAGCAGAGTGTGACCGAGCTTCAAAATGGAGGCAATTCTGGACTATAACCGTTCCAATGGTTCTACCATTTCTAATGCTTGCTGTTTTGTTTCGTGGAATAGAGAATTTCAAAATGTTTGATCTAGTAGTTCAACTCACTGGGGGTGGTCCTGGCTCAACGACTGAATTAACATCGATTAATTTAAAGCGAGAGGCTTTTGAGAAATGGCGTACTGGATATTCCTCTGCATACGCTATAATTCTATTCGTGACCGTTTTTGGTTTAGCTTCAATCTATGTTAAGGCTCTAAATAAGGTAAAAGAGCGATGAGTAAAAGTTCGATAAGTGAACCGACTAGAGGATTTAAGTGGATTGCTGCTATTCTGGTAGCTTTTTATTCTTTAGTGACAATAATGCCTCTTTTATGGATAGTTGCTACTGGTTTTAAATCAAGCGCCGACTCAATCGCTTATCCTCCCAAAATAACATTTCAACCATCACTTGAAGGATATGTGAACTTATTCACCACACAAACGCGACAAACCAAGGAATTTATGGCTGCCAATCCACCCAAGAATTGGTATGAAGAGATTGTACATTCTAAAGGTATGGTAATCGCAGGCCCATCTAGATTTGGTGAGCGTTTTCTTAATTCAACAATAATCGGGTTTGGATCAACCTTCCTATCAGTTTTGCTTGGTACGATGGCGGCATACGCTTTCTCGAGGTTCAGAGTTCCTTTAAAAGATGATCTCCTATTTTTTATTTTATCAACACGAATGATGCCTCCAATCGCAGTTGCAATTCCCATATTTCTAATGTTTCGAGCCGTTGGCTTGTCAGATACCCACGCTGGTATGATTCTCCTATATACAGCTGTAAATTTATCTTTGTCGGTTTGGCTTTTAAAAGGTTTTATAGATGAGATACCTCGTGAATATGAGGAAGCGGCACTCATTGACGGATATACACGATTCCAGGCTTTTTATAAGGTGGTATTACCACAAGCAGCGACAGGCATTGCATCAACCGCTATTTTTTGCTTGATTTTTGCTTGGAACGAATATGCGTTTGCAGTGTTGCTCACTTCTGGTACAGCGCAAACGGCACCTCCTTTTATACCAACAATTATCGGAGTAGCCGGACAGGATTGGCCCGCGATGGCAGCAGGCGCTACAATCTTTCTTCTGCCCGTGATGGTTTTTACTATACTTCTTAGGCGTCACCTGCTTAGAGGAATAACTTTTGGGGCAGTTCGAAAATGAGTGCTTTTTTTCGTGATTTACTAAGATTTCGCCGTGGTCCTTGGGAAATGTTAGCCTCAATTATAATTGCTTTGGGTGTTTTTATGCTTATGCAACCTTTTAGTCTCTTTGGTTACACTTATTCTTTTATAATAACTCTGGTCGGCACTGTAATGTTTTTGATAGTAAGCCATTTTCCAGAATGAGTTCGGAGGCCGCATGTTTCAGGAAAGATTGAGTTCGTTATAAATAAGGATGTTTTAAAAATATTCTCTTTAAGAATTAGATTTGCTCAAAAGAGAGTAACAGAAGGTAATAATGGCTAAAATTCAAATAAAAAATCTGCGAAAAGAATTCGGCGATTTTACGGCCGTAGAAGCATCATCTTTTACTATTGAAGATGGTGAGTTTTTCATGCTGCTTGGTCCATCAGGGTGTGGAAAGACGACTACTCTTCGGATGATAGCTGGTCTTGAACTCCCAACATCAGGCGAGGTTGTGATCGACGGAGAAGATGTAAGCCAAATGCCAGCTAGTCAGCGTGACATTGCATTTGTCTTCCAAATGTTTGCGCTCTATCCTCATCTGAATGTCCGCAAAAATATAAGTTATCCGCTTCATAGTCAGGGCATGTCGAGGGTAGAAATAGAACGCAAAGTAGCAGATGTTTCCGCAACTCTGGAAATCGAGGATTTGCTGGAAAAACCGGTAAGTGGACTTTCAGGTGGCGACCGTCAAAGAGTTGCTCTTGGACGAGCAATTGTCCGTAATCCAAAATGTTTTCTGATGGATGAACCTCTCGGGGCTCTTGATGCTGAGTTTCGAGAACATATGTCGGATGAACTACTTAGGCTTCACAATAAGATGAAAGCAACAACCGTATATGTCACACACGATCAACTCGAGGCAATGCAGATGGGTGACAAAATTGTAGTAATGAACCATGGTGTGATAGAACAGTTTGGTACTCCCCAGCAAATTTATAATACGCCAAAAACTATGTTTGTTGCAGATTTTATTGGTTCGCCACCAATGAATTTCTTAAATTTTCAGGCAAAGCTTAAAATTGGTACAACAAAAATCAAACTTGGTAATCAAACGGTGGATGTGCCAGAATTATACCAAGAGACCTCAGGAAATACGGTATTTGGGGTTAGGCCGGAACATGTTCGTTTTACAGATAATACTGGGTATCGAGGTATTGTAACGGCCACAGAATATCTTGGCACAAACCAACTCGTTACATTAGACACCGCAAATGGTGAAATAAAAGCTCGTATATCATCTAGCCAAAAAGCTACTGTTGGTGAAACGGTTGGGCTAGGATTTGAAAGTCAAAAGATTACACTATTCGATGGCAAGTCTGGTAGCGCGCTTCGTTCAGCTTTAAACAATGATGGTGCTAATAATGGCTGATGTAGTCCTTCAGGGAATTGAAAAAAAATTTGGTTCGGTTTTAGCCATTAGTAACTTAAATTTAGAAATTAAAGACGGTGCGTTTGTGATTCTTCTTGGTCCTACCGGGGCGGGTAAAACAACCACTTTACGCCTGATTGCTGGTTTAGAAAGACCTGATAGTGGTGACATTAAAATAAATGGCCACTCGGTGGTAAAAAATACTCCTGCACAAAGGAACGTTGCGATGGTATTCCAGCAATATTCTCTATACCCTCATATGAGTGTGCAAGATAACTTAGCCTTTCCTCTTCGCTCTCCAACGTTAAATTTTTCAGAGGCCGAAATCAAAAGTAAGGTCAATGAGATTGCGGAGGTGCTTCAAATTAAAGATAAGTTGAACAACCGTGCTACAGCTCTTTCTGGCGGAGAGATGCAACGTGTATCTATTGGGCGAGCTCTTGTAAGAAACCCTTCAATTTATTTGATGGATGAGCCACTGAGCTCGCTCGATGCTAAACTAAGGGCGGATTTGAGACTGGAGTTGAAGCGGATACATGCCCAAGTTGGCTCCACACTCCTTTATGTAACTCACGACCAGACGGAGGCAATGACGATGGCTACCCAAGTTGGCGTGCTTGATAAAGGTCAACTTGTACAGTTTGGTACACCACGAGAAATTTACGAGAAACCATCTAGCCTTTATGTGGCTAGCAGACTTGGCTTACCAAGAATTAATAGCTTGCCTGCAGATTTGTTTAGCGGAGCTCCTCGAGGTGCTATAAAAATGGGTCTTCGCCCTGAGCATATACTACAAGGAAAAGGAAAACTGGCTTCGGTAATTAGAATTGAACATCTGGGCGACCAAACCAGATTACATCTCTCGCTTGAGGGCTTTAATATCGTTACACTTACTGATAGTGAAACTAAACTCGCCGTTGGCGACAAAATTAAAATACAACCGAACAACGCACTTTATTTTGATGCTAATGGGAACCGAATTGAATAAGGAGGAAAGTCATGAACCAATTTATTAACGCTAAAGAAAATTTAGTAATTGAGGCAATAGATGGCATGCTTAAACATTCGGGCGGACAGCTGGCGCGCCTAGATGGATATCCTCATATTAAAGTAGTATTACGAAATGATTGGGATAGAAATAACGTGGCGCTTATATCCGGCGGAGGCTCTGGCCATGAACCTAGTCATGCAGGTTTTGTTGGAAAGGGAATGTTAACAGCAGCAATTTGTGGAGAGGTATTTGCCTCCCCGTCTGTAGATGCGGTGCTTGCAGGTATTTTAGCTGTTACGGGTTCAAAAGGATGTCTGTTGATTGTCAAAAACTATACCGGAGACCGTCTTAATTTTGGTTTGGCGGCTGAAAGAGCGCGTGCTTTAGGGCTGAAAGTGAATATGGTTATTGTGGATGACGATATTGCTCTCCCGGACCTACCGCAGGCACGCGGTGTTGCCGGTACTTTGTTTGTACACAAAATAGCTGGTGCCTTATCTGAAAGTGGAGCTGCCCTTGAAACTATCACAGACGCAGCAACTAAAGTCGTGAAAGGTACTGCTTCAATTGGAATGTCTCTGGATTCCTGTACGGTCCCAGGGAATAAAAAAGATAACAGAATTCCGTATGGAAAAGCCGAACTTGGGCTCGGAATCCACGGTGAACCAGGTATAGAACAAGTAGATTTCTCAGGAGCGAAAAACGCCATGACCATAGTCGCGGGACGCTTGGCGAAAATAATTGACGGTGGATCACACGTTGCTTTAGTGAATAACCTAGGAAGTGCCACGCCCCTCGAAATGTCAGTAATTGTTGATGAGCTACTTAAATCCCAAATTGGGGAGCAGATACAATTAGTAATTGGCCCAGCCCCTCTAATGACTTCGCTGGATATGCATGGTTTTTCAATTTCACTTTTGCCTGTTTCTGAAGACGAAGTTAAAGCTTTGGTTGAGTCAGTAGGTTGTTCAGCGTGGCCTGGTTGTCATGAGGTTCAAAGCGTAAAAATTAAACCATTACCCGAGAGCCTTAAAACTGAAAAACCAGTACCATCAAGTGATGCAAAACACAGGGAATTTATCGAAAAATGCTGCCAACTTTTTATTTCTGTTGAAAGCGTGCTTAATACGCTTGATCAAAAGTCTGGTGATGGCGATACAGGTAGTACATTAGCAACTGCTGGAAGAGCTCTAATGACATCAATAGATAATTTGCCTCAGGCAGATATTACGCAACTATATCAAGCTATAAGTCAGGAACTTAGTACCGCAATGGGGGGTTCTTCAGGTGTACTGTTAGCGATTTTTTTCGCAGCCGCTGGGGATGCCTCAGCAAGCGGAGGGGAGATCAATAATTCATTAGAAGCGGGACTCAAGCGTATAAAAGAGGTTGGGGGGGCTCAGCTCGGGGATAGAACAATGATTGATGCACTTGAGCCAGCTTTAGAACGACTACCTCTTGGATTGAGCGAAGCAGCTAAAGCTGCACGAGAGGGCGCAGACAGAACCTCTAAAATTGGTCGCGCTAAAGCTGGGCGAGCTAGCTACATCGCTGAAGAACAACTTATTGGGAATAATGATCCAGGCGCCGAAGCTGTCGCTCTTTTATTTGAACATCTCGCATCTGAATAAAAAAATAGTATAATTTATTTTGCCCATTTAAAAAGGCACTCTAAGACCACCAAAGGTATGAGTATTGGACTAACAATCGTTTCAACGATCGCCGAGCAACATGGTGGTAGTCTTATTTGTAATCAACGGGAAAAAGGAGTAAGAGCTATTTTTAGTATGCCTGTGTAACATTAGATTACTTTAAAATTCAAATCTAATTGTCATTTTTTTTATTTTTAAAATTTATAGATTTAGTCGTTGGAGATAAATTTACTTCATCAATGTTTGTTCCAAATCTAGTGTGTAATAAGTCAAAAATAATCTTTGCTATATCTGTTGGTTCTATTGCGTTTCGTTCTAATTCGTGAGGTTCAAAATTTAGGTGTTCAAAAAACGGAGTTCTCACAAAACCTGGGTTCAATAGGCAAACTCTAACGCCAGATGACGCCACTTCATCTCTTAAAGCTTGGCAGAACCCTCGCAAACCAAATTTAGCTGCAGAATAGAGTGTCGCTTTCTTTTTGCCGGTTAGACCAGATTCAGAACCAATAAAAAAAATATTTCCATTTTTCTTAGACTTCATATGGCTCACTATAAAACGACACAAAGTGATATGCGAAATAAGGTTTAAATTTAGAAAGTTTTGAATTTGATTTGCTGAGAAGTTTTCAATTGATTGAAATTCACCGTTACCTGCATTACTAATAAAGATGTCAATGTCCGGGTGCTCCTTTAAAATAGTAGTTATTAATTTTGGCAAGCTCTCTATTAGAGATAAATCAGCCTCTATTGGTTTATAAAGTTTGCTTGTATGAATGAATTTTTTATGTTGACGAGCTATACCAACAACAGGAACCTCATTTTTTAAAAACAATTCAGCAGTTGCTTTGCCAATGCCGCTAGAGCTTCCTGTAATTAAAACCTTCTTCATAATATGAGACTTTCAAATTAACCAGTGCAGTGGAAGATTTTATTTGTAGGTAAATAATGTTGAAGTTCTTGCTGAATAAAGTGATACATCTCACTTTCAATCTCTTTTCCGTATGAAGTTACTCCATTATTATTATCCAAAGGGAATGCGAAAAGCCCTGTGGTATTATGAAGGTTAGAAATTTTTTTATACATTCTTTTGGGGAACCTTAATAAACCATAACTAACAGAGTGAATGCTTGAGACGTTAATCTGTGTCATTATTTCGCATATTAACTCTGAATATTGCACTTTCCAATCATTCGTATAGATCAATGGGTCAAACCTAAGACCAATTAGCCAACCACAATCAGCCAATTGTTTCATAGCTTTGATTCGTCGTTTGATTGAAGGTGCCTTATTATCTAGCTTTTTTGCAATTTTTGTGGGAGATAAGCTGAAAGCTATTATGCAATTTTTAATTGCTGGTCTTTTTCTCAACGAATTCGTAACAATGCTTTTAGTTCGTAATTCGACCTCCACGTTTTGATATTTTTCAAAGAATTGTAGTAGCTGGTCTGAAAATCCACTTATTTTGTCAAACGCAAGTGAATCACAATCATAACCAGAAAAAAACATTTGGCTGTCATTTTTATTTTTTTCAATAGTTTGAGAAATGTGTTCAAAAAAATCCTCGTAATTTACGAATAATACATAATTGGCGGAAGAATAAAGTCCTTGAAGGAAGCAGTAATCACAATCATAAAGACAATTATACATATGAGAAAAATAAAAATTTTTAGTGGAATTCATTCCAAAACCAGATGGAACAGGCAAAACAAAATTTTCAAATTTCTTGGCTAAAATAAGAGCAGGGTTTTTTTTCTGGATTCTAAAATTTTGGTTTCTAATATTGAATAGTTCCTGAAATCGATTTATTGGAACCCAGTTAGCTTTGGGAAGCGCCTTCCTTACTCGCGTGGCAGTCGGATGTTGTAGAACCTCCTCTTCAAAATAAACTGTGTCTATCATAAATAATCCCGATTTTTTTTATGAGAAGATATGTTGTCCTCTAAAATGTTGATTATCTCTTTTGCTTTTTTTTTGGAGAAGTGTAAATCTTTTAATGTCTTTCTTGGATTAGCGAATTTCCATTTTTTATAGAGTTGTCTCAACTTAAAGCTATTAGTTTTTGAAAAATGTATCGAATTCTCAATCTCAATCACTTCATCTGGGATCTTTAATCGCTTTATTTCTTGTTCCGATAATTTGTTTATTTCAGACAAAAGCTCTTTTATGTCTCGAAGATTTACATTGATTAGGTCTTCAATTATCGAGGACTTAAGTTTTTTTATGGGGTTTTCGGGGGTGTCTGATACAATTTTAAAAACAAAAATGAGCTCATTGCAGGAAAATGCAGATGCGACTTCACAAAAACCAAAAGCCTCCATGTCATAAAGAACAGGATTATCATAGTTTGTCTCAGCCTTATCTACCGTCAACAACGATGTGCCTGGTATAATTTTAGAAAATCTAAAGCCTGGAAAAAATGTTCTCTGGTGAACTGGTGAAAATACTTTTATAGCCTGATAGAGCTTTCCTACCGGCTCCGTGTAATACCCCGCTATTCCAAGATTTATCCAAGCGGCATAATTCTTAATATTGAAGTATGCTTTTAAAAAAGCAGTTGCAGCCGCAGATTTTATAGCACCTACGCCAGAGATAATTAATGCGTGGCCTAGTCCTTCATTGGCATAGATTGTAAAACTTGATTGTGTGTTGATATTTTTTAATTGCAAAAATTTGATGATTGGAGTTGCTTCAGCACGAAGTGCTATGACCCAGCATGTTAAATAGATACTTGAGTCACCTGAAATATCTTTTGATAAAAAATTTAATCTTTCTGGAGGCATTGGTATAAATACTTTTTCTTACTCATCTCTGCGAAAAATGAAGTGTTATCCCTTTTTCTTGCGCCATTTATTAAAATATCTAACTTAAAAATTAATTCATTATGAATAGCATTTCTCTGATACTCAGTAAGTAAATTATTTTTTAAAAGTTTTTCCATGCTAAGAACTCTAAAACGGTCCATTCCCCAGTATTTTTTTGATAGCTGGTCAGAATGCCCTCCATTTTTTACTAGAAGTGGTTTTTCAACATAGTGAAACTCGTGTTGGACACTGTAACGGAGCCAGAAATCATAATCTTCACAAGCTGGTAAATTCTCATCGAAATATCCTAATTCAGAAAATAGATTTTTGTTTATCAGAGAAGAACTTGGAGATACACAACATAATTTAAGACAGTTTTCAAAAATATTACCGCCCCTCTTCAGATGTTTTTTTTGAGGGTTTAACCTAACTCCATTTTTAATCCAAATCTCGTCAGTGTGACTCACCATATTTTTAAAACCAGTATCTTTCAAAGACGATAATTGAACTTCTAGTTTATTGCTTTTCCATACATCGTCAGAATCCAATAACGCAATAAAATCACCGCGTGATGATTTAATCCCTATATTTCTTGCTGCGCTAATTCCTTTATTTTCCGTTCGAATGTATTTCATTTCATTATCTTTATCTTCGGAATTTGAAAACCCTATATTCTTGAGTACTGAAAAAGTGTTGTCAGTGGACCCATCATCCACAACTATTATTTCAATGGGTTTTAAACTTTGAAGTTTTACGGATAAAATACAATTTTTGATAAAATGACTTCGATTAAATGTTGGAATTATTACAGAAACTCTGGGAATATCATTCATAGGCACGCTAAAAAACCCTATTTATTTTGGTAATTCGTAACCTCTTTTTCCAATTAGTTCAAACCCAATGTGGCAAGTTCACTATAAACCTGCTCGAAATATTGACTATGTGCCCGGGCTATACTGCTTAACCTTACTTTCAAAGCTTCGGTGTTTAGACTGTTTGAAAATCGGTTCTGTTGGTTAATAAGTTTTTTGGCATTTCTTTCGTTTCCAAGTTTATTTTCTGCATAGGCCGTCAAAATATAGATCTCTGGTGCTTTATCTTGAAGAGTTAGATTACCTATTTGCACTACTTCTTCGTATTTGCCGGTAAGCATATACGACATCATTAAATTTTTCGTTATATTGTAGTCGGTGTCGTTTCTTATCAAGCTAAGTGCTTTACTCAGGTTTTTTATTCCAGAGTTATATTTACCGCAAGTTACCTGGGCTACCCCGACAATGTTGATGGAGCGGGCAGAGGGGTTAAGCTTTTCAACTTGATTTGAATGATATAATGCAGCTTCACAATTTCTAGTAATGTTTGCTTCTATTATCGCTTTAAGCGTATGTGTGTTGTGGTCTTTGTGTAAGCTTAATGCAGTATCTGATAATTGAATAATTTTTTTTACATCTTCCTGTTTATCTTTAGATAAACCCGATAAAAGTTTTACAAGATGCAAATAACCACCCATCAATGCCTTATTTGCTTCTGGGGCCTCAGAGAGGAGTAGTTTCTCATATAAAGAATTCGCTTTATACCATCCCTCCTTTGATGCCTGACGAAGATATCTTATCATTGATTGTTGTAAGATATAATCATCAAAGTTTTTGAAATTACTTGAGGTTATAACACTGTTTTCCATTGCTGGACCTACATCCAAAGCCTCCACAATCTCTAAACTTATTTTGTCTTGCATTTTAAAGAATTCATTTTCAAGAAAATCAAATTTTTCAGTCCAAAGAACGCGTTCAGTCTCTAACTCAAGAAGTTCAGTTGTTACTCTTATTTGGCTTCCAACTCTTTGTGCTGATCCATTGATTAAAAAATTAACACCATACTTATCAAAAATCTCCTTATTACTGAAATTTGAATCCTTAATGAAATAGCCGGTGCTGCTGGAAAGTAAAACGGTACTGTTGTATTTTTGTAGCATTGCGGAAATTCCCTCGGTAATCGCATCACCAAGATTAAAGTTTTCGCTAGCTGAATTAGTTAAATTTTTAAAAGGCATTATTAGAATTATTGGGAGGTTAGATTCCGTGTAAACGATATTCTGGTCTTTTTTAAAGAGCTGTGAATATGTGATTGCAGAAATAATTACTGCTAGTAACAGGGTGCATAAAACTATTGCAGCTAGGGGTGATTTTTGACTTCTTAGTTTTCTTCTATGTGAACTATCAATTAAGATATCGAATGCATGAAATTCATTTTGTTTGACCCTTTGAATGCCCAAGTCATTATATTTTAATTCGGTCTTCCCTTTTACATAATCGTAAATGTTTTTCGATATAGTCACACCACCTTTTTGGGACAATGCTTCAAGTCTAGCTGCGATATTGACGCCATCTCCGAGGTAGTTCTGCCCTTGCTTGACTACATCACCACTGTTAATACCAATTCGAAATTCCAGAGGTATAATTACGTCGGGTTTTTCATTATTTATTTTTATTTCTTTCTGAAAATTTACAGCACACTGAACCGCACCAACCGCACTAGGAAATTCAATTAGAAAAGAGTCGCCACCTGTATTAAATAAATTTCCTTCGTATTTTTTTAAAAGATTTCTTAAAATAGTTTCACAGCGTCTAAGGCTTTTTACAGTCTCGTTTTCGTTTTCTTCCATATGCTTGCTGTAACCAACGACATCAGCTGCTAAAATTACTGAAACTTTGCGGTTTATATCACCGGCAACCATATGATTCTCCGTTAAAACAGCTATCGATTTATTAATATTGCAGAGCGAGGTAGATTTTAAAAGGGCTCTTTTTTAACATTAATTAAAATTTCTCAAAACTGGTTGGTTAAAGTGAGTCAATATCAAACATCTTAAATTCCTTGAGAAAATGCTCTAACTTTTTCAAATGGGAAATGGTCGACACTATCTTTTTTTGCATAAAAAACGTCTACCACCATACCTTTTTCATCTATAAATACGTCAGTTACCGCTATGTCAAAAAAACCTTTAATAGGCATTGGTATGAAACCCTTAAATATTGCAGGAAATATTTTATGTGATTTGAATAGCATTGCCAAAAAAACTTTACCCATTGACCGTTCCACCTTATATTTCTCGAAATACTTAAAATGCTCGTCTGCCAATATTTTAAATGGCAGCTCACCATGTTTTTTCATAGTACGATTTAGATTATCAGTTGGTGAATGAAAAATCCCAATGTGAACAAAATTTTTCCCAAACTCATCAGATTTTTTTTTAAATTCCATTAATCTTAAGTTACAAAAACTACATCCTGCGATTCTGTAAAATGTTAATAGCACCCTCTTACCTTTGGTGCTTGATGACTTAAACATATTACCATTTATGTCGGGCAATTCTATCTCATCAAGCTTATCACCAACTTTTATTTTCATTATTAATTCCTTTTCAAGCCTTTTGATAAAACAAAATATATCAGTCGATGGTCTGCGTATCACTAACTAATTGAAATTCGACAAGGAAGCTTAAAAAAAGGCAATATTTAAAATCTACTGCCCCAAGATAATCTTTATTCTGTGAGAATCAAAAATTTTGCAAGGTTTAAAACTAAAAATTTAATTAATCAAAAGGTATCAAAATTATCAAAATTGTTAGAAAATTACTTTTTAACGACAAGAATTGCTTATAAATTGACCACTTGGGGTGGTTTTTATAAGAAAAAGTTAAAAATCAGATTGATTTGCATATGAATGATGCTATTTAACCTTCTAAGTTTTATAAGGGAGAATAATATGTCAAAAACTAACAGAAGAAATTTTTTGACTGGTGCTGCGGTTGCAGGTGCATCAGCTACTGCATTATCAACACCAGCTATTTCTGGTTCACATTCGTTTACTCTAAAAATGCAAGCAGCTTGGGGTGGTGGAATTTTCTTGGAAAATGCGCAATCCTATGTTGATAGAGTTCATGAAATGGCAGGAGACTCGTTGAAGATAGATTTGTTGGCCGTCAATGCTGTCGTCAAAACCAGTCAAATGCAGGATGCTGTGCACAGGGGCGTTTTAGACGCTTGTCACTATGTTCCTGCTTACTGGTACTCAAAGTCAAAAGCTGCGTCATTATTTGGTACAGGGCCTTGCTATGGTTGGTCATCTCAGGAAGTTCTCGGTTGGTGTCATTATGGCGGCGGGATGGAGCTACTTAATGAGCTCTTTGACTCGCTTGGACTAAACATTGTTTCATTTTTTAACTCAGCTATGCCAGCTCAGCCAATGGGTTGGTTTAAAGAAGAAATTAAAGATGCTTCTCAAATGGACGGATTAAAATATAGAACAGTTGGGTTGGCAGCTGACGTCTTAATGGAAATGGGTATGTCTGTTGTACAGCTACCTGGCGGTGAGATTCAGCCAGCGATGAAATCTGGATTGATTGATGCTGCAGAATTTAATAACCCAACATCCGACAAAGACTTTGGTATGCAAGATGTTTCCAAGCATTATCACCTTGGTTCCTTCCATCAATCCCAGGAATTTTTTGAGGTTTCTTTTAACAAGAAAAAATATGAGTCTTTACCTGCAGAACTTCAAGCTATCCTGAAGTATGCTTCAGAGGCTGAAAACTCAAACTTCTACTGGCATAACACAAAGCGTTATTCTGAAGACTTAGGAAAACTAAAAGATATGGGTGTTAATGTCTATAGAACTCCAGATTCTGTGATGAAAGCACAATTGGAGGCCTGGGATATAGTCGTTGATCGAATTTCAGCGGAAGATCCATTCTTCTCAAAAGTAGTGGATTCTCAGAAAGCTTATGCTAAAGAAGTGATGAACTATTTGAACCTCAATCAACCAGATTATCAAATGGCTTATAATCACCACTTTGGTTGATACTTTTTAAAAAGTTTGACCGAAATTTCTCGGTCAAACTTTTTCTTTATTTTACGAAAGATATGTAGCTATTCTTAGGCGAATAAAATATCTGACAGGTGGGATACTGTGACTTCATTTGTATACATAATTGAAAGTTTAAGTGTATGGGTTGGTAGAGCATTTGGATGGTGCATCTTAATCCTTACCTTTTCGGTTTCCTACGAAGTATTTGTTCGTTATGTGCTCAATTCTCCAACAGTTTGGGCTTTCGACATGATGATACAAATGTATGGGGCTTTATTTTTGATGGCAGGTCCATACGCATTAGCCCAAGATACGCATGTTAGGGGGGATGTTTTGTACCGCTTATTCCCAGTAAAATGGCAGGCCACAATAGATTTTGTTCTCTATTTAATCTTCTTTTTCCCTGGGATGTTAGCTCTGTTTTGGTATGGATGGGAGATTGCTTCCGATAGTTGGAGATACAAAGAAGTAAGTTGGAATTCACCAGCTCGCATTCAAATATATTTTTTTAAAACTCTTATACCTTTGGCCGGCTTTTTGCTCATTCTTCAGGGTTTTGCGGAGTTAGTGCGTTGTTGGAGGGCAATGCGTTCAGGTAAATGGATGCCTCGCCTTAGTGATTCAAAAGAGACTGAGGATATTCTTACCAGTCAAAATAATTAATTAAATACAAATCCTGATTAGGACATGATATGACCGATCCACAAATTGCCATTTTTATGCTTTGCTTATTCATTGTATTAGTCTTGCTTGGATTTCCCATAGCTTTTACACTAATCGCAATGGGGGTGGGCTTTGGTTATTACGCTTACTATCAAGGCGGTATAGAGACATTTTCTGACGTCTTTAATAATAATATATTTTATTTGCTTAACCAAAATACCTATTCGGTTATGGAAAATGACACCTTGGTAGCAATACCGTTGTTTCTATTTATGGGGTACGTTGTTGAGAGAGCAAATATTGTAAACCGTCTTTTCTATTCTCTGCAAATGGCTGCAAGAAATTTACCTGGCTCTATGGCGATCGCCGCCCTTTTGACTTGCGCCGTTTTTTCTACCGCTTCAGGAATAGTTGGTGCTGTTGTAACATTAATGGGACTTTTGGCATTCCCAGCTATGGCAAGTGCTGGTTATAACAAACAATTTGCATCTGGAGTTATTTGTGCAGGTGGAACTTTAGGCATATTGATACCTCCTTCAATCATGTTAATTGTATATTCTGCAATTGCTGAGTTGTCTCCATTAAGATTGTATGCTGCTGCCATGTTTCCAGGCCTTTTGTTAGCGGGTTTATACATCGTTTATGTTATTTTGAGGGTGTCTGTTCAACCAAAATTGGCTCCAAAACCGCGCGACGAAGATGTTCCATCTGTATCAAAAATATATTTTGACCTATTAGTGTCATTCGTTCCGTTAACGGCACTTATTGCAGCTGTTCTTGGCTCAATTTTAGGAGGTTTGGCAACGCCAGCAGAAGCTGCAGCGATGGGCGCTCTTGGTGGGTTAATTTTGGCGATTTTATATAGGTCTTTAACGTGGGAAAAGGTTAAAGATTCTGTCTTTCTTACAGCAAAGGCTACAGCAATGGTATGCTGGTTATTTGTGGGCTCTTGGACTTTTGCGTCAGTATTTTCCTATCTCGGTGGACATGATGTTATTGAACACTGGGTGCTTGGAATGAACCTTCAGCCATGGCAATTTTTGGTCATGGTACAAATGATTATATTTATCCTTGGCTGGCCATTGGAGTGGTCTGAGATACTTATCATTTTTGTTCCAATTTTTCTCCCAATGTTAGATGCATTCGGGGTAAACCCATATTTTTTCGCGATGCTTGTAGCGCTCAACCTTCAAACATCTTTTCTTACCCCTCCTATGGCTATGTCGGCATATTATTTGAAGGGAGTGCTTAAAGATCAAATTGAATTGGTGGAAATTTTTAAGGGTATATTCCCATATCTCGTGATAGTAATCTCTAGTATGGTTCTTTTATATCAATTTCCAGGTATTGCGCTATGGTTGCCTGATTATCTGTTTGGGCCTTACATAGACTAAACGTTTTTGAGTGGTGTAATGTTTTTTAAAGCTCATGAAATCGTCAAGGGTATAAGTGAGGGGTCTTTCACCGCTATTTCCATATTAGAAAAATGTCTAGAAAATATTGATACAGACGAAAATGAGATCCGTGCCTGGGTATGTTTGGATAGAGACGGAGCTGCAGAAAGAGCAAAAATGCTGGATAGCATGAGAAAGTCTGGAAAATCCATTGGTCTCCTCCATGGTGTCCCAGTTGGTATAAAGGATATAGTAGACACAGTTAATCTTCCTACCAGTTTTGGAAGCAGTATATTTACCGATAGAAAACCAACATCACCAGCGCGCATTATTGAACTATTGGAGATGGCGGGAGCTATTGTGATTGGTAAAACGGTTACAACAGAGTTCGCTTTTATGAATCCGTCAGTTACAAAAAACCCGATAAATAAAGCTTACAGTCCAGGGGGTTCTTCATCGGGTTCCGCATCGGCAGTGGCAGCGGGTCATGTTCCAATTGCCATAGGTAGTCAAACAAATGGGTCGGTAATAAGACCGGCTTCTTTTTGCGGTGTATACGCTATAAAGCCAAGTAGCGGTGTAATTCCACGGACAGGTGTTTTTGAAACATCCAAAACATTAGACCAAATGGGAATATTTGCTAATTGTCTAGAAGACTTGGCTATTGTAAATGACGTTTTATCAGACTATGACAGTAGGGACGCTAGTTGTCGACCTGTCCCCAGACCTAGTTTAACTGA
This sequence comes from uncultured SAR116 cluster alpha proteobacterium, assembly GCA_902625725.1. Lineage (GTDB taxonomy): Bacteria > Pseudomonadota > Alphaproteobacteria > Puniceispirillales > Puniceispirillaceae > UBA5951. Next base: position 132,134 of record CACOCY010000004.1, read on the forward strand.
AATGATTACCGATCCACCCCCTATAGAGCCAAAGTTTGTTTGGTTAAGTCTCGAATATTTGGATAACTTAGATAGCGATGTTAAAGATGGTTTTCTTCAAATCAGGGAAATTTTGGGAGATAAAATAGAAATTGTCGACGCGAAAGAAGCCACCAAAAGACTGGTTGCGACCCACAAAACAATACACGAATATCAACTATTAGAAAATTTAGAGCCAATTAACCAAGAAAATCCTGGTAAAATGAATAAATTAATTTTGGAAGCGTTGGAGAGAGCACAATCAATTAGCTCTGATAATTTTAGTTTGGCGTTAAAAATTAGAAAAGAGGCTGTAAATTTCTTTGAGTCTTTATTCTTAGATTATGATGCTATCATAACGCCGTCTGCCTTATCAGAACCACCATTATTAAAAGAAAATAGTACGGGAAATCCGGTCTGTTGTACTATATGGACGCTTTGCGGATTGCCGTGTTTCAATATCCCGCTTCTAACTGGTGAAAATGGATTACCAATAGGAGTACAGTTGGTAGGAAAATTTGAAGAAGATGACCGTTTAATAAGGACTGCTAATTGGTTACAAAAATATTTAACTGAAGCAGTATCTGTACAAAAAACATCTTAAGTAAATAAAATTATAGTAAAAAGGATTACAAAAAAATGTCAAAAACTAGCCGAATAGTTATAGCGTTGATTGCGAACGGATTGTTTTTACTATTTATATTCGGTCTCGCTCACAGTATATCAACTGGTTTTGCCGGATTTTGGGGGGGGGTTACCGTTTTGGATCATAAGTCTGTTCGTTACAATTTTTGCTCTGTACGATGTTTTTGATGAAATGAGAAAAAAGTAAAGGTGAAATGTCAAAAAAACCACGCCTTTGGATAAGCAGGTTTCTCTCAAAATTAACGCTCGACAGAGCAAGAGAAAACTTTGAAGTTTATTTGCCAGAAATAGACAGGCCTGCTTCTAAAAATGAGATGGTTGAATTAAGTTCTAAAGTTGATGCTTTTTTAATTTGCCACTCTGAAATCATAAGCTCCGATGTAATTAAGCATTTTGATAAAAGACTAAAAATCATTGCTAACCATTCGGTTGGAACAGATCATTGCGATTTAGATGCACTAAATTCTGTTGGAATAGTAGTTACTAATACTCCTGATGTTTTATCTGATGCGACAGCCGAAATATCAATGCTACTTCTTTTGGGAGCTGCAAGAAGAGCAGTTGAAGCTCAAAATCTCATTAAAGAAGGTAAATGGGATTCTTGGTCTCCTAGCTTTATGGTAGGAAAACAAGTTACCGGTCAGCGACTAGGCATCATCGGAATGGGAAGAGTTGGACAGGCCATGGCTAGAAATGCTCGTGGACTAAACATGCAAATACATTATCATAATCGGCAAAGACTACCTAAAGAGCAGGAACAAGGAGCAGTCTATCATAACTCAAAAGAAGAACTTCTAAGAATATCTGATTTTTTATCTTTGCATTGCCCTGCCACCTCAGAGACACAAGAGATTATTAATAAAAAAACCATTCAATTAATGCCTAATAATGCCATCATTGTGAACGTAGCTAGAGGTAAATTAATAGATGAGCAAGCGTTAATTGATGCGCTCATTTCAGGTAAAATTAGTGGTGCTGGATTAGATTGTTTTGTAAAAGAGCCGGGAGGAAACCCCAAACTTTCAGAACTAAAAAATGTATTTATGCTGCCGCATATAGGAAGTGCAACTGAAAAAACCAGAGATGCGATGGGGTTGAGGGCGCTTGAAAATTTAAATGCTTATTTCTCAGGTAAGAGACCTTTAGACCAAGTTACTTGATACAAGTTTTAGCAATGAAATGTAATTATTGGTCCGAATATGATTTTAAAGATGTAAGCCATACTCCTGGTATAATTAATAAACAACCAATTATGTGAAACCACGCAAGGCTCTCTCCAAGCAACAAGATAGCAAATAGAGCAACATAGATAGGAGAAAGATAAAGCACCATTCCAGCTTTAGCAGCCCCAAGGATTGCAATAATTTTTGAATAACTAACATAAGCTGCGAAGCTTGATATAAAAATTAGAATAAAGAGACCTTGAAACATTTGAACGCTGGGTACAAATTCTCGGTTCCATAAAATAAATTCCATTATTGTAAAAGGTAAATGCCAAAGCACTCCCGCCGCTGACATAAAACCAATACGGATTATACTAGGAATTCTAGTTTTAAAATATCTAAGTCCGAGAGAGTATAGTGCAAAAGACAAAGTTGCAGAACAAATCCACAAATCGCCTTTATTAAACTCTATTAGAAAAATGGTGTTTAAATTTCCCCTTACCAAAATAAGTAGAACTCCGAAAACACCCATGAAAAAACCAATTATTTGAATAAACGTTAATTTTTCCCCCAGGAAAAACACTGAGATTAATAAAATAAGTAAGGGAGAGGACGCATAAATTAAGCCTATGTTAGTTGCAGAGGTATATTCTCCAGCAATATATACTGGTCCTCCACAAAGTCCCATCCCAAACCCTCCGAGAATAATAAGATGTTTCCATTCGGAGAGAATAATTTGGGTGTTTGTCTTAATCCAAGGCCAACAAAAAGCAAATATTATCATGGAGACGAAAAGCCACCTTGTTAAAGCCATCGTCATTGGTGGCATCACGTCAGCCATAGCCCGTGCCATAACCATATTTGAAGCAAAAAAACTGGGACAAATAGCAAAAAGTGACCAAGCTAGTTTTTTCTGGTCTAGCTTATTTAAATAATCAAGTAAATTCATGAAGAATATTCAAACTAAAAGGGTCATTTTTGTAATTCAACTGTCGTGTATAAAAAAATAAAAAATTTCCCAAGCTTAACAGCTTAATTAAACAATCAAAAATTATATGTAAATTTAACAAAAATAACGCACGCATAAAATTTACTTTTTTTTGATTATGTTTCAATTTATTAACATTTAAAGAAAAAACGCTTAAAAAAATTACAATTTAAAAAACATTAATATAAATGTTGTTTTTTGTACATTTTTTGAAAAAGAGACTTATATTATCTTCAAAGAATGTGTTTTTAAAGTAGTAAATTCAAAATATTTAAGCAAAATGTTTCAACAAAATGGTAGACAATACTTTGTTTGCAAACATTGTATTGTGTATTAGATTTGGGAGAAGAAAACGTGTCTAAAAAAACGCAGTTTTTCGATAAGTTTGCAGATTTTGTTGTCGGTAAACGTAGTTGGTTGGTTCCCTTAACGCTCGTTATCGCTTTTATAGTTTATGCAGGTATCCCAAATCTAAGACTTGATACTGACGGAAGGGTTTTTATGGGACCTAACAATCCTGATAAGCAAACTTTGGATTTGTTTGAACAGGAATTTGCAAAAGACGATAATTTAAATATTCTTTTTATTCCTAGTGATGGAGTAATATTTTCACCAAAGAATCTTCAAATAATTGATGCTTTAACTGAAGATGCTTGGAACTTGCCATATGTAAGGCTTGTAAACTCAATTACCCGTTTTCAAAATACTTACTCAGAAGATGATATGCTTATCGTTGAGGATCTGATACCTGACCCCTACTCAGTAACTGAAGACGAGGCCTTAAAGGCGAAAAAGATTGCCCAATCCCGTATCGAAATACAACGTTCTCTAATAAATGATGATGCGTCCATCTCTGCAATAAGTATAATTTTCAGACTACCTGGTTTGGATTTAGCTAGTGAAATTCCGGCCATCATGTCTGAAGCAAACCCATTAATTAAAAAATATCGTGAAGACTACCCTAATGTTAATTTTCAAGTGACAGGGTCCGTTCCAATTGGAGAGGCATTTGCAGAGGCCAGTCAAAAAGATGGACAGAGCCTTACACCAGCAATGCTAGTAGCCATGTTGTTTATTGTCGGGTTACTTTTGAAAACGGCTTTAGGTGTATTCTCCATACTTCTTATATCTGTTTTATCTGCATTAGTATCGTTGGGAGCACTTGGTTGGAGCTTTATACCCCTGAATTCTGCTACTGCAGTCGCCCCACTAATGATAATTACATTAGCAGTCGCCAGTACAGTTCATATTCTTTCTTCAGTGAGACAAACAATGCTTGAAACAACGGACAGGAAGATATGGGCTAAAAAAGCTATTTCTGACCACGGATTAGCAATTTCTGTAGCTGTATTCACAACAGCGATAGGCTTTTTGTCGCTTAACTTTTCTATTTCACCCCCTTTTAGACAGCTAGGAAATATGGTTGCTGCTGGCATGGTCGGAATTTGGGTGTTCACTATGTTTTTACTTCCAGCATTGATATGCTGGATGCCCATCAGGCAAGCGAAAACATCAGCATTCACGGATGGTTTAATAATGACATTATGTGAATGGGTTATCCGGAATCAAAAGAAACTTCTTATTTTTATTCCCATTGTTGTTATCTGTTTTATAGCGGGTATTACACAGATAAAACTCGAAGATGATTTTATAAGATATTTTGATGAGCGTTTTGAAATAAGGCAGGCCAATGATTTTTATGAAGACAATATTGGCGGATTGAACGTGATGGAGTACGCCGTTGAGACTGGCATTGAAAGTGGAATAAACTCTATCGATTATTTACAAAAAGTGGAGTCATTCACCTCTTTTTTAAGAGGCCAACCTGAAATCAGCAATGTTCGTTCAATAACCGATATTATAAAACAGCTCAACCAAAACATGAACAGTGATGATACTAGATTTTATAGGCTTCCAAATACTGACGAAGAGGCATCTCAATATCTATTCCTATATGAATTATCGCTTGGTTATGGAATGGATTTAACAGATCAGATAAATGTGGATAGATCTGCGGTTAGAATTACTGCTTACGTTCCAAGAACAACAACAGCCGAGCTTCAAGAATTAGATTTAAGGGTCCAAAACTGGTTTAAAAAAAATGCGCCTGAGTTGCAAAGTCCTGTCACAGGCCAAACTCATGTTTATACTATGATATCTGCTAAAGATGTTCCTGCGATGCTTCAGGGAACCACTCTAGCTTTGATTTTTATATCAGGAGTTATTTTGCTTGTTTTGAGAAATATAAAATTAGGATTTATCTCTTTGATACCAAATCTAGTACCTGCAGCGATGGCGTTCGGTTTGTGGGGCTATAGTGTGGGTTCTGTAACCCTAGCAGTTTCAATCGTCGTGGCAATGACATTAGGAATAGTTGTGGATGATACAGTTCATTTCATTTTAAAATATGCAGATGCAAAGAAAAAAGGAGCTTCTGCGGAAGATGCAGTTCGTCATGCTTTTCAGAAAGTAGGCATGGCGCTAACAATTACCTCGTTCGCGCTAGTGGTTGGTTTTATCATTCTTGGTCAATCGGGTTTTGCTGTGAATCGGGATTTAGCAAGACTAACCGCTGTAACGCTTACAGCAGCCTTATTTATAGATTTTCTGTTCCTACCACCATTATTAATTTGGGTTGAAAAAATGAAAAAAGATTCTTTAGTTAAAAATGTTAAACCATTATTGCCCGTTGCATGCCTTTTATTGTTTCCAATTATATTATCGATTAAGCCAGTTTTTGCCTCAAATGAGAAAGGTTTGCAAATAGCTGAAGAGACCTCGAAAAGGGATGATGGATTTATAAATTTTACTGTGGAAGGGCAGATGATTTTAAAGAATAAAGCAGGTAAAGAAAGTATAAGAAGATTTAAAACAACTACCTTAGAAAATCCGGACCCAAAAGAGGGAGATAAAGGTATTATTGTTTTCCTAGAGCCAAGAGACGTTAAAGGTACCTCTTTATTAACTCATTCAAAAATAGAACCTGAAGACGACTCTCAATGGATTTTTCTTCCCGCAATAAAACGTGTCAAACGAATTTCATCATCAAATAGGACTGGAAAGTTTGTTTCGTCTGAATTTTCCTATGAAGACCTAGGTTCTGAGGAGGTTATGGATAACGAACACATATGGATATCAGACTTACCCTGCCCAACAAACATCGAGCTCACTTGTGCAAAAGTTGAAAGCCGACCAAAAAACCCTCGTTCTGGTTATTCAAAGAGAGTGTCATACACGGATTTGGATCAATATCGAGTCCATAGAATTGAATTTTATAATCGTAGAGGTGATCTGGAAAAAATACTTACATTCACTGACTTCAAACTTTACTTGCAACAATATTGGAGAGCACATGAGATGGAAATGGAAAATATTCAAACTGGAAAGTCCACAACGCTCTCGTGGGACGAATATAAATTTCGTGTAGATATATCAGAGCGTGATTTCACACCTCAGGCACTTGAGCGTTCTTCAAGATAATACGAATTTTTAAGTCAGTGAAATAACTAATGCATATTTATTCATTCTTTATTTTTATTGCGTTTCATATTTCTGCGTTAAATATGGCTCATGCGTTCGATTATTTTGAGCAATATGGAAATTCTGAATTAAAGGTAACCGGCTTCATTGAGGAGCCCTCCTATTCAGGTCAAAATGACATTTTCGTAACACAACAGATTGAACCCTCTTTTTTTATTGAGCAGGGTTCTATGGAAACACTCGTTAAGCCTCGAATAAGAGTTGGGAATAATGGTGCGGGTAGAGCAGATTTAAGTGAAGCTCATGTATCTTTTAGTAATCAAAATTACGACTTTCGAATCGGTTCAATTATAGAGTTTTGGGGAAAAACGGAGAGCTATAATCCAAGTGATATTGTAAATAGTTACGATTATACTTCTGGATTAGCTAATTCTGAAAAATTAGGAGCGCCAGCTTTTAAGCTGTCATCTGAAATTTTTGATGGTTATGCTTCTTTTTTCTTATTTCCTCTCTTTGTAGAAAATACCTACCCAGGGCTATCGTCAAGACAAAGACTTCAAACATTGGTAAGTAATGATGTAGCAAATTTCGCCAATAACGCGTCTGGAAATGACAATAGCTTTGCTCTCAGATATGAAGGTTATTATGAAGATTTAGATTATGGTGTAAGTTATTTTGATGGCATTTCACGTGAGCCATTTTTTATACTCGGGCCCGATGCACGTCTTTTGCCAGAATATGCTCCAATTCATCAGATAGGAATTGATGTGCAATATTTACTTGGCGATTTAGCATTTAAAACTGAAATGGTTAACCGTTCTGGTCAGCGTAATGTTAATGGGGTTCTGAAAAATTATAATGCTGGTGTGTTTGGTTTAGAGCAAAGTATATATGGCATTAAAGATAGTGAATATGATTTAATTCTAATTGGCGAAATTGCAGTCGATAGTAGAGGAAGAAATAGTCATACACCTTTCCAACGGGATTTATCGGCGGGAGGAACAATTCTTTTTAATGATATTGACGATAGCGAACTTAACTTATTTTTTACGCGAGATTTATCTTATACCTCTATGTCGACTAACTTTTCTTATTCTACGAGATTGAACGATGTATTTACAATTGAGACAAAGTTAAATTTATTTTCAAATTTTGAAAAAGACTCAAGTCAAGCACCTTTAGTACAAGACAGCAGCGCCAGCATCACAATTAATTATAATTGGTAGATAATTTTGCGAGCTTATTTATGTTCTGGCCGCTTCAAAAGCTGACCAGGCTTCCTCAAACTTTTCAATATCAAAATCATCCTTTTTAGTTGGAATTAAAATTAACTGCTCTGTTTTAAGTAATTTTTGGATGGAGGCTTCCAAAACATCTATCACACCTTTTGGAATAACCACAGCGCCATGCCTGTCAGCATGTACTAAATCTCCATCATTTACTATCAAAGAGAAAATAGAGACGGAACATCCAATTTCTTTTACATGTACAAAACCATGGCTGGGCCCTATAGAACCTGCAAGAACGGGAAAGCCCTCAGCTAGGTCGCCCAAGTCACGCATTACTCCATTTGTAAATGCACCACTTAATCCAAACCCTCTATGTATATTAGTATTAACTTCCCCCCAAAAAGCACCTACGCAATTAGGAAAATCAATATCTTCAATCACCGCAATTGATGGACTATCCCCTGAGGCCATATGCCGGTAATAAGAAAGGCGACGTTTTTTTATTATCTCGGTCGTCTCAGTTGGTGGACTAGTAGCAGCAATTTTTGCTGTTCTAGCATAACCACAAATTGGTTTTGCTTTGGGATTTGAGTGAATCATAGTACCTTTGGTGAATTCGTTAAATCCGCGCCCTCCTTGTGCCACTTCTATCGCATTGCATACAGTGGGGGTATCTACGGTTTGAAGAAGTGAGAAAAGTGATTTTTTCATGTTTGTTCTCTATCCAATGTGCTGATGTTTTATAAATTTTATTTTGAAGGTTAGATTTTATTTATTCTGATGCAATTGCAGCACCTTTGGAAAGGCTCTCCAGTTTGGCAAAAGCTATTTCCGGATCAACTGCGCCAAATCCAGCAAAGGTTCCAAAGCCACAATCAGATCCTGCTATCACACGTTCTCTACCAACGATATTTATAAAGCGTTCTAAACGCTGGGCAATTAACTCTGGATGTTCAACAAAATTTGTTGTTGAATCAATTACCCCCGGTATGAGAATTTTATTTTCTGGAATCTCATGTTTTCTACTTTCAAATATTTTCCACTCGTGTGCATGGCGCGGATTAGATGTTTCAAAGAGTAAATAATCTGCGTTGACAGACATTAAAGTTGAAAAAACGCTATCCATCGATATGTCACAAATGTGAGGTCCTTCATAATTGCCCCAACATATATGAACCCTTATTTTTGATGGGTCAATGCCTTCAAGTGCATAGTTCAGTGCCTCTACATGGCTATTTGCTATCTTAATGAATTCGGAGTCTGATAGCTCGCTAAATAGCATGTGCCTCGATAACGCGAGGTCTGGACAGTCGATTTGCAAATCGAGTCCTGAATTCACGATTGCTTGATATTCATACTTTAAAGCCTCAGCAAGTGCTTGAAGATATTCTGCTCTAGTTGGATAAAAATTATTTTGAAGAAATAGAGAAATAACACCTGGAGAAGCTGCATTCATGAACCCATGGAGGTTATCATATTTTTTTGTTGCTAATGTCAAATTTGATATGTCTTTATTTAATTCAGTACTATCTATCTGTTTAACCTCTCCTGTACACATAGGTCGTGCATATTCAGGTGTGCCCCCGCTGTCAGCTAGTCTTTTCAAATAAGAGGGAAACCTCTTTAAGTCTGCAGGTGCGTTTCTTGGGCTGTCACCTGAAAACCCAGTGTATCTGTCTTTTACATATGTAGCATACGAAATTTTTGATGTCTCACCATCACTGACAATATCAATACCACATTCCTTCTGACGTAAAACGATCAAATCAACATGTTTTTTCATTACTTCGTCAAATTTTATAGCGTCAAAAGCTTGATTTCTCTCTCTAGCAAATAGTAAATCGGTTACTTCTTGGGATCGGGGCAGTGAGCCAACATGAGTTGTTAAAATATGTGCCATTATCTGTCTCTCTCTAACCAAGTTGGACCCGCGGTATCATCTGTGTTACGAACTCGATATAAACTTGCTTCGCCAGACATGGATGGCTCTAGTTTATAGTTACAATTTGGTTCAATTAACGCTGTATCACCTGCGTTTAAAATTTCTTTATGACCACTAAAACAGAGCCTCCAGTGCCCTTTTACAGGCATCAATACATCGAATTTATCTGATTTTATGGTATTCATTTGAGTAAATGAGGATACGAAGCTGACCTCAAATCCTGGTCTGTCAAATATTATTCCCTCATCCCCAATCACTGATACCTCTCCATCTTTAGAAAGAGCTAGTAGGTCGAGATAACGAGATACCCATCTGGGTACAATATCAGTAATTTTTGGTTCGCCCATGAGACTCAATGAAGCTTCATCCATAAGCTTTTTCGGATTAATACCGTCCGGAAGGCGCTCAGATTTTTTTGTGTCATATAATTTCCCATTTTCCCCAAGAATGAGCCCGTGTTCTCTCGCCTCCTCAATAACTTGGGGGGCCCAGATCACACCTCCCCCGGCATCGTTTCCTCCAAGGATTGCCATTATCATCGAATAGTCTGTACCTACGTTTTCAAACCCCCTAAACATTCCAGTAGGGATATTAAAAATATCGCCTGCTTCTAAAACAACTTCTCCAGTATTTCCCCATCTTCCCCAAAAAAATCGCCATCTTCCTGACAACACAAAGAAGACTTCTGCAGTGCGGTGGGTATGAAGTGAGTTACGACATTTAGGTGGTTGACCAGCAGCACCAATATTGAAACCAGGCGTTTTTTTGATATGAACATGTTGGTCAGCTGCTTCAGAGACTCCACCACCGATAATAGTAAAATTTTCTTTTTTATCTGAACCAGGCGTATGCGCGTCGATAAATGCTGTGCGACATGGGATAAGTTCCCCATATCGTACAATGTGAACTTTTTCTGTCATTACTCTCTCCCTTCGTGAAGATGAATCTGCTTCCAGATGGCAACATCATCAAACAATGTATATTCGTTTCGAAGTCCCCAAGGCCCGAATTCTGCGTGGCTTATTCCCATCACATATATATATGCGTTTGTCTGTTGCCCGAACCGACCGTGACCTTCATGTTTTCCAATTAATGACCATCTTATTGCAGCTCTAGGGGGTAAGAAAGGGTCCTCTCGACCAATCTTATGATGTATTGTAAATGCAGCAGACGGAAGAGCATTTCGAAACGACATCCAGAATGTCTCAATTTCGGAAAAACTAACCGCCATTTTATTTTCTGGGTAATATCCTTTTCCGGCCCTATCATAATGTTGATGAATTATGTCACCTTTTCCACTCATAATGGATGTTAGAATTTCGGCAAATAAATCTCCCCACTCATTATCATTGCCTTTTCCTTTGTAGGGTCCTGCCACATCTTGAGACGCTGTGAAAGGTTTAATACAATTACTGATTCCTCCTTCGTTTCGAATTTGTTGGTGTGCAAAATCAGCACTATTATATCCTAGTTGTTGGACAATGCCCCCAACGTCTCGAACCAACCATTCGTCATTGATTTGATTATTAATTGCATGACAATCTGCAATCACTCGGTAACTAATTCTTTTGCCAGTTGCTTCTCCAAAGCTACCTGCCTTTAGATGTGTTGCTGTAGAAAATATTCGATGAGAGGATAACATACCCTCCTTAGGAGAACCTGACCAAATAACGTCTTCTCCTAGAAGCTCTCTGTCCGGAAATTCTGATAAAGTAGCAAGAGTTGCATCTATAACAGCTTTGTTTCCTATAATGATCGAGCTCGGAGAACGAACAGGGATATCATTTGAATAATAATTATTTAAGGTTTCAACTTTTTTCTCTTCCCAGATTTTGTGAGTAATACCAAGAATATAATCAGGAAAATTATTAAATTTAGGATCAAATCCCTTCATTTCTACCTACTTTCTTTTTCCGAGTGGACGAACGAATTATCAGCTTTCCAGGTAGTTTAATTTCATTCTGTTTTATTAGCCTATTTTCCAGATAGCACATTAACAGAAAAACGGTCTTTTCAACCATTAGACTTACAGGTTGAGAAACAGTTGTAAGGTCATAGCTTGCTAATTTAGCAGGTGGTACGTTATCATATCCAACTATTCCAACATCATCAGGTATTTTTAGTCCAAACTCAAACCGCAAAACATCCATAACCATTAGGGCCATCGCGTCATTTGCTACGAAGATGGCCTCTGGTATTTTTGAATAATTAGCTAAGGTGCGAGCTGCGTTCTGTGCTTGTTCGTTTCTAAAATTTCCAACAGCCCTAGCGCTAATATTGAAACCATTCTCCTTGAGGTGCTGAGAAAAACCTGCTTCCCTATCGCGTTGAGTTGAGGCCCCTTCCCAACCAGCAATATATCCAAAAGAGCGAAACCCCTCTTCAATCAGATGTTGGGCTATCAAACGCCCACCGAGATAATTATCGGTTGTGACTGATGCAAAAGAGGGGTGGTGTTGAATCCTGTTGAATTGAACAACTGGAATACCGGCGTTTTCACATTTTTCAGTCAATGCGGAGGAGAGTGCTACAGATGCCGTAACTATTGCGTCTATTTGGTACTCCAATATTTCTTCAACCACCTTATCCACGTTTTTGGCAGTTTGTGCCACCATAAAAATAAGGACGTGGTACCCTTCTTTTTGTAGTGCGTTTGAGAGCCTTTCCACAACTTCTGGATAGAAATAATTATCCAAATAAGCTACCACCAAACCAATCATATGTGAGCGACCCGTCAGAAGAGAACGAGCAATTCTATTTGGTCTATATCCTAATTCCTTTGCGGCATTTTGAACTTTCTCCGCTGTTTTTGCTGATGCCGAGGCGCCCACTGTAAATACTCTACTAACAGCAGATTGGCTAACTCCTGCACGTTTTGCTACGTCTAAAGATGTTATTTTTGTTTGGTTGATATCGCTCACCGATTGTTTTGATTTCATAGTTGCGTTGTTTGTCATCATTCAATCCTATGATAATATTTTTGGCTAAGTCTTTTTCTTGGAAAAGCGATTTCTTTCATTCTTGACAAAACATCCACGCCAACCTGTGACCATATATCTAGTAGATCAATCATAACCCAGTTTTCTCGAATCTTGTTTTTTTCCAGTCGCCAAAAATCAAGTGACCTTAGAGAAATTTTTTTGTTTGTGGGTGCTATACCAAGCCATCCATCACCAGTCAGTGTTTGAGCCATATTTGGCCAGCCTGTTACAGCAACAAAATTTTCTTCCGCAAAAAAGTGATGAGTTGTTTCCTCTGGATACTGACCCCGATCGGGCATTGCCTTTAAGAATGGGATCTGGTGATAATTGCGAAAACCAGCAATTCCTCTGCTGCTTCCAATGCCAGAAGGCCCATACCAATTAAATTTTGGGTGCCAGAATTTTTCAAGCTGCATAATCTCAGCATCTCCATATTTAGGATGCTTTATCATGGCTGAGAGCATTTCCAAGACAAGAGATTTGTTTCGTTCTCCTTGGAGCGTCTCTGTTTGGTGACGTTTAATTCCATCCTGAGTAGCTGGTGAAGGCACTAACCATTCTTGACCAAGAGAAGGACCCATAGGCCATACATTTGCTTGCATCATCAAACTTGGTATATCCCAAATTGCTTGTATTTCAGTTATTTTGCCTTCTTTACATTTATAAAATTCATGAAACCTAATATGAGCTAGATGACCAGTCGGTGGTATATCTAGAAATGAATTTGAAAATGTACCTAAAAAATAACCCGCTTTTCCCACCCAATGTTCTGCATTATCATCATAGCCAGAAATATATATTGATGTGCGCATTTCAAAGTCCGGAAAGGCATAAAAAAGAGGAGCATAAACTTTTTCATATAGCGCAGATGTTTCTATGTCCCCTAATGGATGAAAATAACGGCAAATAGCTTTTGGGTGAATTACTTCATATATTATTTTTTTTGTTTTATCTGGCTCAAAATCATAGAGTGCTTCACAGAGCGTAAAAGTAATCTGCTTCGCAAGTGTGCTATTCATTACCATCTGATTTACTTTCTGGCGAGGGCGGATTTCTTTTTCCTTTGTCAAACATTTCCCATCCATGTCCTGAAAAGCAATCAACACCAAGCTGTGACAGCACATAAGGGTAATCAACCATCACCCAGTTATCGACAATCTTTCCATTTTCAACTTTCCAAAAATCCATGTAACGAATTTCAACTTTTTTGCCGGTTGGTTGGATGCCCATAAATTCTCCGCTGTGAATCGCTTCTTGTCGGCCAAAAGCAGCAGCCCATTCACCCATATATAGTCGAGCTTCATCTATGCACACCTTATCTGAGAATGCTGCCTGAAAAGGTCTTTGCCAATTATTTTGAAATTCCGTTAATCCGTTTTTTGTTCCGCATCCATAATTACCCATCCATCTAAATTGAGGTGCAAAAAATTGTCCAATATCGTCAATTCTGTGGTCATTAAGTCCATCAACCATACCCTCTATTACAGCACGTGTTGCATCTGTTTTTGACAAATCTGTATCTCGACTTAAGAGTGCTTGTTCTGGTCTTTTACCTACCATTAGAGTGTATCCTTAATGCGATTCCCAGTATCGCTGTCAAATAGATGGCATGCACTAATTGGAATGCAAATGGTAACAACGTCACCAATTTTTGCTGAATATTCCTTTGCTGCCTTGATAGATATTAAAGAGCCTGATATTTGAAATGAAACCATGGTTGAATCACCAAGTAATTCTATAGAATAGACAGGCACGGATATTTTGTTGCTCTTTACAGCCCTTGTTTTATTTGGTTGGATAATAGCATCTTCGGCTCTAAAACCTATGGTAACATTGCCATCATTTGTTCTAAAACCGTTTAAACTTATTGTTTCAGTCTCAAACTTATTATTTTTAATTTTTCCTGAAATCAGGTTCATAGCAGGATTTCCAATAAACCCAGCTACAAATAGATTTTGAGGCTTATCATAAATCTCAGATGGGGTTCCAATCTGTTGAATAACACCCCTATTCAGAACAACAACCCGGTCGGCTAATGTCATCGCCTCTATTTGATCATGCGTTACATAAAGCGTTGTTACCTGCATCTCATGGTGCAGGTGTTTTATCTGTGCTCTCGTTGATACTCTTAGTTTCGCATCCAGATTGGAAAGAGGCTCGTCCATTAAGAACACATTTGGCTCTCTAACAATGGCTCTTGCCAGTGCAACCCTCTGTTTTTGACCCCCGGAAAGTTCTGATGGTTTGCGATGTAAATATTCTAATAATTCCACCATTTCTGCAGCATGCTTTACGCGTCTGTCGTGCGTCTTGGGGTCTGTTTTACGAATTTTTAGTGGAAATCTTATATTTTCGTACACATTCATATTTGGGTATAAGCCATAAGATTGAAAAACCATCGCAACATCTCTGTCTTTAGGCTCTAATTTATTTACTTTTATATTATCAATATAAACATCTCCGGATGTTTCTTGTTCAAGTCCAGCAATTATTCGCATTGTGGTCGTTTTTCCACACCCAGATGGACCAAGTAGTACTAAGAACTCCTTATCACGTATTTTTAAACTAAGGTTATCAACGGCAACAAAGCCTCCCCACCTTTTACTTAAATTTTTTAGCGTAATACTTGCCATGATTGATTTTATCCCTTTACTGCACCTGCTGTTAAACCACTTACAATCTGACGTTGAAAAAACATAACAAGCATAAATAGTGGAACTGTTGCCGATACTACCGCTGCAACGGCAAACATCACGTTACCCTGTTCTTGAGCAGAACCCAAAAAACTTGCTATTTTAGGAACCATTGTTTGGTTTGCTTCAGTGAGTAAAAGAGCAGTAATAGCAAAATCATTATATGCTAGAAGAAAACTAAAAAGTCCCGTTGTTATAACACCTGGCCACATTACGGGTATAATTACATGTCTAAAAGCTTCGAATCTTGTACACCCATCAACCATAGCGCTTTCGTCAAGGTCTTTTGGAATAGTTGAAAAAAATGAGTGAAGCATCCACAATGTGAAAGGCTGATTTATTGCTACTAAAACAATAATTGTAGTAGAAAGATGCCCCCATAGACCAAGCTCAAAAAATGGTAGAAGGTATCCCGACACTAGAGTGATATGAGGCATTGCTCGAAAGATTAGTGCTGCTATGAGTATCCAGAACGCATATCGAAAGCCAGACCTAGCTAACGCATAGCCCCCTAACGTCCCAAGCGTGAGAGAAATAGTCACTACGCTTAAAGTGACAATGCCAGTATTTAAGGCAGCTCTCCAAAATTCTTCTTTTATCCAAGCACCCTCATAGCCATTAGTTGTAAACATTCCTCCAGTCTCAATTATTGTGCGAACTCCAAAAATAGCGTTACGCCAATCCTGTTTTGAAAAAAAATCTGATTCTACTTTGAAACTTCCCCAAAGCGTCCATAAAAAAGGAACAGAGGCCAATATTACCCACAGTAAAATAAAAGATAGGCTTAATATATTCAGCCAGCTATTCTTTTTATTCATTTATGATACCCCCTGAGAAGGCCTATTTGCTCTCCAGGTTCTTACAATTACTGGCGTCATAAGTATGCTGACCCCTATAATTGTTAACATAGAAGTAGCAGCAGCAGAGCCAAATAACATATCTCCATCGCCGCTCCGGAAATCATTATAGATAAGCCAGGATAATGAGGTTGCACTTGCTTGTGCGTTGAAACCTATTATGGGTTCAAATACGCGAAAATTATCCATTATCTGTATAAGTGAAATGAAAACAGCCAAGGGCATTAAATGTGGGATAATAACATGGCGTGTTTGTCCCCATCGGTTGGCACCATCAATCATTGCGCTTTCTAATGTATCTCTTGGGACCGTCTGTAAACCAGCATAGAACACAATAAATGCAAAAGGAGTGTGATGCCAAATCCCATAAACAAAAAGCATTATCCAAGTGAGTGTAGGGGATGCTTTAAGTGACAAGTTTGGATCATTGAAAATACTTTGTAAGAAACTTCCAATTATACCCTCCGCATCGATCATCCAAAATAGCACGAGAGACCCAATGAGGGGTGTTATTATCATAGGCAAAAGGCAAACAAATATTGTTGGTCCTTTTAAAAAAGAAGGGAGTCTGTTCACAGCTAAAGCGATAAAAAATCCTATGATAATCACAAAAGGAGTAACGATAAAAGTATATGAGAGTGTGAAACTTAATGCCTTGTAAAACGGAAGATTAAATACCTCAGCAAGGAACTCATTAAGCCCGTTAGACTCTCTCCAAGCTTGTTTTAATTCACTAAAAGCAAGGTGATTTCGGTTTGTATAAGTTCCAAATCCATTAAATTTACCAAGAGGATTCTCAGCCTTTTGGGCCTCTGTTGCTTCAAGATCTACCTTAGTTATTTCTTTACAACCAAATGGCGTGCAATTTTCAACAGTTTCAAGTATTTTTTCGTGTTCTATAAACAATGATTGGACGCTTGTTGACATTATCGGTAACGCGATAAACACCAACATCGCTAATGCGGAGGGCCAAATGAATTTTAGGAAGGTGTAATGGGGCATTCGTTTTTCCCTAAATGTTCATTTATCAAGTATTTAAAATTAGTGCCCTAGAAAAAGAATACAGAGGGATTAAATCCCTCTGCACATTTTAAATATAAGTTAAAGAAACCCTTTTTCAGTTGCTGCTGCAATATAAGCTGCCTCAACATCTTCCAAAGCTTGTTCTGCCGACTCATTTCCTTGCAAGAATTCGATAATTTCTGCGCCGATTGCCGTATGCATTGCGCCGAAATATGGAAGCATTGGATATGGCAAAGCACCACCACTAGCTGAAGCTAGAACACCAACACCTGCTGGATTTGCTTGAGCGCCCTTTATCAACCAGTTTGCTTTTTCTGCATTAGCAACAGCCATTTCAGTGGTTATACCATTCATCATCGCTTTAAATGTAGCTTCTGCATCCTCATCTGAAATATTTGTTGCTATGGTAAAACCATCCCACCACAGAGTTGTTGCTGGTATGGAACCGCCAGCCACAGTGGGGGCGCTTGAGAATTTTGTATTACTCTCAATTTCCGAAGTTGAACCTTCACCGTCTGTTACAGGTCCAGCTCTTGAACCCCATAAGTTGGTAAGAGCGACTTTTCCGGCCTCCCAGTCCGCCTGTACAGCATTTGAATCATAGGTAAGAAAATCGGGATTCATGTATTCTGTTAAAGATTTCATCATATTAAGAGTGGCAAGACCCTTTGCATTATTTACAGCAGGTTCGGCAGAACCACTTTCAAAGAACTCACCCCCATGTCCTAAGTACATGTTAATAAATTCGAGACCCAAGTTCCAGCCTCCATATGTGCCAGCAATAGGATATTCCATTAGTCCTTTATCTTTAATAGCTTTTGCTGCAGCTAGCACCTCTTCATATGTTTTTGGTGGCGCAACACCTGCTGCATTTAAAATATCGGAACGATAGAATAGATGTTGAGCATTTGCCATATAAGCAATAGCCATTACTTTACCATCTACCGTAACAAATTGCATATCTTGAAGGCCAGAGGCATGTTTAGCAACCAGATTATTAAGAGGTTGAACAAGACCGTCATTCATTAATACTCTTAACGCGCTATTATTTGCTAAAGATGATGTGAATTCAGCTGGATTTGCGGTAAGTGAAGCAACTTGGCGATCTTTGTGGTCTTTATTTAAATCGACTGATACTGTTACTCCACCACCCGCACATTGGGAAGCAGCTTCCGCGACAGCTTGATAGGCTGGAAAATCATTCCCTCCAATTCGTACAGAACCAGAATCAATGCCACATCCAGCATGGGATGCAGTTGACAGAAGACCTATGGCTCCAGCTGTTAAAATCGTTCTAAAAAACATAATAATTTATTCTCCTATGTAAGTTTAAAGTGTACGTTCAGTATTCACCTGAAATAACAGATAACATGTTTGTTAAAGGTATTTTTGCATACGATTGCAAAAATTCTAGACAAGTAATTCTTTGCTTGGCAAGTTAATTTTCTGCCCTGTAGCAATGTTTCTTTGATGTTAGGTGAAAAACGACATGAGTATAAAACAAAGATCCAAAAAAATCATAAAAGAACTCTATCAAAAGCTAGATTTGGCTCCAGAAAATATGGTGGAGGATGTACTTCTTGAGACAATGCATCCAGATGTTTTTTGGCGGGGATATCATCCGTTTAATGAGCAATTTGGCCCAAAGGCTGTTTCAGACGAATTTTGGAGACCACTAAAAAGAGCACTTAGCAATTTGCAGCGAAGAATGGATATTTTTATTGCAGGTGAAAATAAGATAAAAGGACATGAGGGTATCTGGGTTGCCTCAATGGGTCATATCATGGGACTATTTGACTCACCTTGGCTTCAAATTCCTCCAACGCATAAAATCATTATGCTTCGCTATGGTGAATTTAACCACATTAGGGATGACAAAATAGTGGATACAGCTATGTTTTTTGATATTCCCCACTTTATGATGCAAGCAGGTTTTAATCCTTTTCCTCCGCAGACTGGGGCACACCTGATTCAGCCTGGCCCGATGACCCATGATGGTTTGATGTATCAACCCGCACCTGTTGAAGAAAGTGCAAAGACCCTCAATGCGATGGAATTCATGATAGGGGACTGCAAAAAATGGCGTGGTGGTCGAGATGGGTCATTACTCAATGAGTTACGCCGTAGTTGGAACGATGATATGATTTGGTGGGGGCCCGCAGGCATTGGCTCAACCTATACAATCGAGCGTTATGCAGAACAGCATTCTGGACCATTTCGTGCTAGTTTCACAAACCGAAAATTTAACGGCCATATTTGTAGGATTGCTGAGGGAACTTTTGGTGGATTTTTTGGGTGGCCAAATTTAACTCTCACTCCGACCGGCGGATTCATGGGAATGCCAGCAAGCGCTAAAGCTGCTGATATGCGTGTAATTGATTTTTTCAGACGTGACGGAGAAAAGCTCTCAGAAAATTGGGTCTTTATAGATTTTTTGCATTTTTGGAAAATGCAAGAGCTAGACGTTTTAGAGCGCATGCAAGAAACCAGATTTATATGATCGATGCACATCATCATTTGTGGGATTTATCGGCTGTTTTTTATCCATGGCTTGAAGAAAAGTCCAAAAAGCGTTTTTTCGGCGATCCAAAACCAATTCAAAAAAATTATTTAATTCATGATTTTAAAAAAGATTGCAAACCCCATGGGTTTAAAGGTTCGGTTCATATTCAAGTAGGGGCTAAAGATGCTTTAAAGGAAGCGATTTGGATTGACGAAATTGCAAAAAATCATCCAGAATGGAGTTTGAAGCAAGTGGTTTTTTGCGACCTTACCAACCCAAGAATGCCAGAAGAAATAGATACATTTGAACAACTCACTTCAGTAGCTGGTGCAAGACAAATTCTAAGCAGAGCTCCTGGAGAGGAAGCTGGCTCTATGCTTTTAAATAATCTTGAATCTCCAATTGTGTTTGAAAACTTAAAAACACTCTCCAGGCGCGGATTTACATTTGATTTGCAGCTCATCCCAGAGGTTATGCAACAAGCTGCATTATTATTTGACAAGGTGCCAGAACTAAAAGTAGCACTTTGTCATGCTGGAAGCCCACATAATAGAACGAAAGAGGGAATTCACTATTGGCAGGAAGCTCTAAAGTCAATTTCCTCTTTAACCAATGTAACGTGCAAAATTTCAGGGCTTGGTATGTTTCAGCATAATTGGAGCATAGAGAACTTCCAACCATTAATTGAAACTTGTTTAGACCAATTTGGCCCCCAGAGGTGCATGTATGGTTCCAACTTTCCGGTTGATAGTCTTTATTCTGACTACAACGCTCTGATAGGAGCGTTTAGAAAATCGATCCCTGAAGCTTTCCATAAAGCAGTTTTTGAAAAGACTGCCCGCAGTTTTTATTCAATTTAAAATCGATTATATCAAAAATGTAAATAAAAGTAGTTTGTAGGCATATTAATTTTGCCTGATGCACTAAACGCATCACGTTGCCCAAAATTAAGCACTTTTACTCATAAAAAATTTAGATATCTTGTCATCTGGAACAGATAGGCAAAAAAATTGATAAATTACATAATTACTGATCTTGATGGTAGTCTATTAAACCACTCCAATTTTAGTTTTAAACAAATTCATTTTGATATTCTTAGTTTATTGGATGCAGGAATACAAATAATTCCCGCATCTAGTAAAACCAAACTAGAAATGGATATTTTTTGTTTAGAATTAGGACGTCAATTACCGTTTATATATGAAAATGGTGCTGGTTTTCAGAACATAAAATCAATTGTTTCAGGTGTTTTTCAAGGGCCTAGCATCATATCCAAGTCCTCAATTGACGTCAGTAAAATTTGGGCAATATGGTGTGAGCGCATACCTGAGGAGTTAAAAAGACTATGTCGCTTTACTCACGAAATGAATATGAGACAGAAAATCGAGTTGTTTGGACTTTCAGGTCAAAGACTTGAAAATGCCCTAAATAGAGAATACTCTTTATGTTTTAAATTTCTTGGTAACAGGTTCCAACTCCAGCGCCTCAAATATTTATTAAATAAAAACCACTTAATTACTCACGAAGGCGGTAGATTGATGACTCTAAGTGGAAAACACGATAAGGCTGACTATTGCAGTTTTATCCGCTCTGAACAAAGCATAAAAGGGTTTGAAACCTTTTTAGTGGGTGTAGGTGATAGCGAGAACGATATAAAAATGCTTGAGAAGTGCGATATTGCCTGTATTATCCCGCGACCACATAAAAATCTACTTTCTTTATCTATTCCGCGTGAACGAACTATAATTTCAGGCACTATTGCGCCTCTTGGGTGGTTAGAAGCGGTTAGAAAGGCATTAGGTTCAAGACACGTAGAGGAGATAGCGCGTTATGGGTGATTTTGCACAGAATGGCAGTGTAGCTACACTTCATAATTTTGGTACTAAAACTCTAAAGCAAATGGAAGATGACCTCATGCTTTTTGCAGGTTACCGACCTATGGAATTAATATTGCCGAGCTTGTATTCTGAAATTGAAGGTCCTGCTCTAAAAGATATTGTAAAAAATATCTCGCAAGTAAAATATTTAAACCACATTATTATCGGTTTGGATAAAGCTGACCGAGAACAATATGAGCATGCATATTCTTTCTTCAAAGAATTAAATCAGCCGTTTTCACTTATATGGAATGATGGCCCCCGTATGCAGACCATATCAAAAATGTTAGAAGACAAAGGGCTTGCTCCAAAAGAACCGGGAAAAGGTCAAAATGTTTGGTACTGTATTGGATACGTGAATGCGCGAGCTAAAGCAGATGCTATTGCTTTGCATGACTGCGATATTTTGACCTACGATAGGATGTTACTAGCAAGACTTTTTTATCCAATAGCTAATCCAAATTACCAATTCGAATTTTGCAAAGGATTTTATGCAAGAATTTCCGACGGCAAAATGAATGGAAGAGCTTCTCGTTTGTTGGTCTCTCCCCTGCTTTTGGCAATGGAACAAGTTATTAGCCATTGCGATTATCTTAGTTTTATGAAGAGTTTCAGGTATCCGCTAGCAGGAGAATTTTCTTTTAGAAGGTCTCTTGTTCCCGAACTCAGAATTTCCTCAGACTGGGGACTGGAAGTTGGAATGTTGTCAGAGATGCATAGGAATCAGGCTAGCAACAGAATTTGTCAAATTGATATTGCAGAATCATACGAACATAAACATCAAGAACTCTCTGAAGACGACCGTGATTTTGGTTTGTCGCGTATGTCTATTGATATAGTTAAAGTGCTCATAAGAAAATTAGCTACCCAAGGTTACTGTTTTGGGCCAGACACATTCCGAACTCTTAAAGCATCTTATTTTCGAATTGCACTTGATATGGTTCGTCATTACCAAACGGATGCAGAGGTTAACGGATTAAGCTATGACATAGACTCAGAGGAGAGAGCGGTTGAGTTGTTTGCTGAAAATATTATGCGGGCTGGAAGTGATTTTAGTTATGCTCCGATGGAAACACCCTTTATTCCATCCTGGGCTAGAGTAAAATCAGCCATACCTGATATTGAATATCAATTGAGGCGCGCCGTTGAAGCAGATAATCAAGAATTAGACACATTTTTGCATGTGGTGCCTAAATTGTCTGCCTTATGAGACGTTTTTTTAGTGGGCCCTTTTCGATAAGAAAATATTTCTAAAAAAAGGTTTAACCTATAGTAATTCTTAGCAAATTTAACCAGTTTTTGAAACATATTTTCTCAATTAATTCTTTACCATATCCTCGTTTTTTCATCGAACTGATTAGATTTGGAAGTCCCGAGCAATCTGCAATATGATTTGAAATTTGAATGCCATCGAAATCAGATCCAAGAGCAACACCATCTTCTCCAAGTATTTCAAGAAGCGAGTCCAGATGTGTGCACATAGTGTCAGGATGAAGATTTTTATCTTGCTTTCCCTCTGAATGGAGAAACCCTATTCCAAAATTTAAACCTACAACACCATTTGTTTCTGCTATGGCTGAAAGCTGTAAATTTGTCAAATTGCGAGGTGATGGGCAGAGGGCATGAACATTAGAGTGCGTGGCTACAAGTGGTTTATCGGAAATTTTAGCAACTTCCCAGAACCCTTTTTCATTTAAGTGAGAAAGATCAATTAGCATTTTTTTCTTATTGCAAAATCGAATAAGTTCCTTACCAGCCTCTGTTAACCCTTTGCCTTGGTCAGGTGATGACGGGAAACTGAAATTGACGCCCTCTGCAAAAATATTCTTGCGTGACCAAACAGGACCCATAGATCTTAAGCCCATCTCATATAATTGTTCTAACTCCTCTAAGTTTGAACTAATCGCCTCGGCACCCTCTACATGTAAAAGTAATGAAATTTTATTATGGTCAATGCAGTTTTTTATTTCAGCATAATCGGTACATATTTCCAATTCAGCTGAATTTTGCTTAGCCATTTGGTGAGCTATATTCATCATTTCAACCGTTGCTGCATAGGCGTATGGTTGCGAAATTGGTTCCGTATTTAATAGATTGCCGGCTAATTTTTTTTCTTTTGCCGTTGATTTATGCTCTAGAAGCTTCGGATATCTTTGCCAGAAACTTTTGGGTGCCACACTCGTTGCTGGGACGAATATCGCAAAAAAGCCGCCAACAAGACCACCTTTTTTGCATTTCGATAGATCAATATGCCCTTTTTGTCTCCCAGATATAAAGCTTTCTCCTTCTAAATTATCGGAGCGCCAGAGTGCAAGCAAAAGGTCGTTATGGCCATCGAAAACAGGTAAATTTATCATTTTATTTTCTCATCTCACAAAAGTTCAAAAATTTTTCTGAAGAATGTCTGCATGTTTGTGATAAACAATATATCGGCAAAAAAAACAAATTGAAAAGAGATTAATAAATGCGAAGCAATATCCAAAGAAAGCCTTTTCCCTTTCCAAAGGCTGTTTTATTAGATATGGACGGATTACTTCTTGATACGGAAAAAGTCGCGGAACGTGCTTTTTTCGCAAGTTGTGAGATGTATCAATTTTCTTGTTCAAAGGAAGCATATGGCCAATTAACTGGCCATACCTCCGTCTTGAGAGATAAGCTGTTAACCTCCTTACTTCCTAAGGACACTGATATCGCTGCATTTAACCAAAATTGGTGGGAGCATTTTCAGAGATTTTTAGATAATCATGTCCCAATTAAAGACGGCGCTAGAGAGTTTCTAGAGTATATGCGTACTAAAAAAATTAGGATTGTGGTTGTGACATCCTCTTACACTAATTCCGCGGAGGATCTTTTAACTCGCGCCAAACTACGCTCGTTTGTTGAGCTTATAATAGGGGGTGATCAAGTCGCTAACGTAAAACCTGCTGGTGATATATACCTCAAAGCATTATCTTTAGTAAATGTTTCTGCTAGTTGTTGCATTGCGTTTGAAGATTCTGATGTTGGGGTACTGGCAGCCCATGCTGCTGGTGTTCCCGTCATACAGATCCCTGATATAATTCGCCCATCAGAAAAGTGTGTTGCCCTTGGCCATTTAATATTTGACAGTTTTTTAAACGCTCGAGATGAACTAGGTTGGCGATAAAAAGAGATTTTTGACGAACAAACTTTTTGAAAAATGGATAAAGTTTATTCTCTGTTCCAAAAGAGTTTTAATTGGAGATGGATAATTTCCTAGCCGTGAATAAAATATGAGGTGACACAAACTTATTATATTGTAGAGTTACTTTTATCGATTAAACTAGGGAATCTATTTCAGCACCTGCACGCACAATTTTTTTAGAGAGCCACTTTATGCTTTTTGTTTATTCAGCTATAGATTGCTATAATAAATCAGAATTAAGAGCTAAAAACAATGCAGCACATGTGACGTATGTTTATAATCATGGTATAAAAATTATTCATGCTGGTCCTTTAGTTTGTGACGACGGAGTGAGTCCTATGGGAACATTGATAATCGTGGAGGCTCCAAACAGAAAGGTTGTTCAAAAATTTATCGACAATGATCCTTATGTAAAAGCAGGCTTGTTTTGTCAGATAAGTTTAATTGCTTGGGATAAAAAAACGAGTTGAGGTAGAGAGAAAGTTAATTTTTGTCCCTTTTAAATAAGCGCTTATAACTTGATGCAACAGAATTTTGGTTGTTTAAAGATGTGAT
>CACOCY010000005.1 GCA_902625725.1 uncultured SAR116 cluster alpha proteobacterium
GGTGTTTTGACGGAAGATGAAACGCATAAATTAGAGGGGCCAAAACTAAGACGTGATAGTCAGATTGATAATAATCATAAATCCCTTAGCTTTTTTGGTTGGCTATCATGGGTGTTAGCAATCTGTACAATGTTAATTGCAGTAGTTTACGCTTTAGTTATCTTCAGAACAACCGTTACCGCCTATTTTCCAGCAACAATTCCAATTTTTGAGATGTCTGGTTTAAATATAAGTTACTCAGCAGAAAATCTCATCATAAAAGACTTACAAACAGATTGGAAAGAAGATATTTTACGGGTTAAAGGTAATATTCATAATAACAGTTTAATGCGAATTCATTCGCTTCCAGTAAAAATTTCAGTAGTTGATCCCTCAGGCCTTCTATTATCAACGCACGAAATATGGCCAGATAAGGCCATTATTGAGGCCTCTACCTCTGTTCCATTTTTTGCTCAAATTACTATAGATGCAGATGAGAAGGCAGAGATACACGTCGACCTTATATCGAAATAATTTGATGCAATAAAGATATCTATTCAAACGGGTTGACATCCATTTTTATCAGCTGTTCTACTGTCCTTCTTGGACGAATTAAATGTATTTCTCCTTCATAGCATATTACCTCTGACGCTTCTGGCCTCGTATTGTAATTTGACATCATTACAGCACCATAGGCGCCAACGCCTCTTACAGCCAAGTAATCGCCAGCCTCAACGGGAGGCATCATTCGGTCCTTTGCAAGGTAGTCACCTGTTTCACAAATAGGGCCAACAATGTCTGAGAGCTCTCTATGATCCCCTCGCTCCTGTAGGTTGTCAATCCTATGATATGCCTCATATAAGGTGGGCCGAATTAAATCATTCATTCCAGCATCAACGATAATAAATCGTTTGTTAATACCATTTTTTACATAAATCACCTTTGTAATAAGGCTTCCACTGTTTGCAACAATTGATCGGCCTGGTTCAAAACCTAACTTGTATCCTTGATTCTGAAATAAACTACTCACCATCTTTCCATATTCAGAAAAGTCTGGATTTGTATTTGTTTTATAATCAATTCCAAAACCACCCCCCAAATCTAGGCAAGGCACATCGAACCCCTTACCACGAAGATAATTTGAAAAATTGAGTAGCACCTTATAGGCTATTTCGAAAGGCTCCAGCCTAGTAAGTTGTGAGCCAATATGAACCGCAAGTCCAGCAGGATTTAAATTCGGATGCGAAATGATTTTCTGGTAATAGTCTTCTGCCTGACCTTCATTTAACCCTATTCCAAACTTTGTACTTTTTTGTCCAGTAGAGATTTTCTCATGACTACCTGGGTCAACATCCACATTAATTCGCAGAGCAACGGAACACTTGAGATTGTTAGCGAATGCAAGCTCTGAAATACGCTCTAATTCTGCGCCGGACTCCACGTTTATCTGACCGATTGAGTGTTTCATAGCCAATAATAATTCTTCATCAGTTTTCCCAACACCAGAAAATATAATATCATTTGCTTTTATATTGGCTACTAATGCCCTTTGCAGTTCACCACCTGAAACTATGTCAGCTCCAGCACCCACACTCTTAAGCAAAGATAGAATTGCAACAGATGAATTTGCTTTAACAGCGAAATAAACCTTGCTATTGAGCTTAGAGACCGCTTTTTGAAAAGCTTTGAAATTTCGCTGTATTTGGTCACCGTCATACACATATAAAGGTGTTTTGTACAAGTCAGCTAAATCTGTGTATAAATGTTTTCCAAGCTTCTTTTGATTGGAAACAGCATCAATATCATCTGTATTTGGTGAAGACATGTTTTATGCTTTCGAGCTTTTATTTGGCTAAATCATAGATTTTAAATGCGAAATTTCAGAGGGACGCTGAGGCATACCTCTTTTGCCACAGGACGTTTGAACTATAATAAGGCTACACATTAAAAATAAGAATATAAACTTTTTCATTGTATTATCTTAATCACCTTCATCATGTAGGTTAAACCTAATCGCTGCTTCAGCTAATCTCACCTTTACCTCATCAGGTGCAGTTCCACCAAAGCTGGAACGAGCGTTACAAGCGGCATCAATTTTGAGCACATTGTAAACAGACTCATCAAGTTCCGGTTCAATTTTTTGCATGTCTTCGAGTTTTAAATTCTCTAGTGCGCACTCTTTTTCATCTGCTAAAGCAACTATATTTCCACTTATATGGTGCGCGTCCCGAAAAGGTTTTTGTAATTTACGCACAAGATGGTCTGCTAGGTCAGTAGCAGTGGGATGCCCTCTTTGAAGTGCATCTCGCATCGCTGAAGCATTGATTTGCATATCTTTTATCATTTCAGACATTATGGTAATGCTAATTGATAAAGTTTTTTGTGTGTCAAAAAGAGGTTCCTTATCTTCTTGCAAATCTTTGCCATAGGCAAGGGGAAGACCCTTGAGGATAGTTGCTATTGATACAAAATTTCCCAAAATTCTTCCGGGTTTTGCTCGAATTAGTTCTGCCGCATCGGGATTTTTCTTTTGTGGCATTATTGAAGAGCCGGTAGTAAACTCGTCGGATAAGCGAATGAAATTAAACCTATCAGTGGACCAAATTACAATTTCTTCAGCCAGTCTAGATAGATTAACGGCACAAATTGAAGCGACGCTCAAAAACTCTAAAGCAAAATCACGAGAAGAAACAGCGTCAAGTGCATTTGGCATGGTCTTCTTAAACCCTAGTAATTTTGCTGTTAGATGCCTATCAATTGGAAAAGAGGTACCAGCAAGGGCAGCAGCTCCTAACGGGCATTCATTTACACGTTTTCTGCAGTCTTGAAACCTCTGTCTATCTCTTCCTATCATCTCTATATATGCAGCAAGATGAAATCCAAAACTTATAGGTTGCGCCGTTTGAAGATGGGTATATCCTGGCATCAGGGTTTGGGTATTTTCTTCGGCTTTTTTCCACAAGTTTTTTTGAAGGTTTTTTAAAGTAGTATCAAGCTGGTCAATTTGATTTCTTAAATATAATCTGATGTCAGTCGCTACTTGATCATTTCTAGAACGAGCTGTATGTAAACGTCTTGCCGGTTCTCCTATCAATTCAGCAAGTCTTGTCTCAATATTCATGTGAATATCTTCAAGCTCAACTTTAAAAGTGAAGGAACCATTGGCAATTTCCTCATGAATTTTATTGAGACCATTTTGAATAGCAGTAAAATCTTCATGAGTTATAATATTTTGGTGTGCTAGCATTTGCGCATGTGCTTTTGACCCTTTTATATCTTCAGAATAAAGAGTTTTGTCGAAAGAAATCGATTCGTTAAATTGCTCCATTAAATTAGAGGGACCAGTTTTAAATCTACCACCCCATATCGATGATTTTTGTTTTTTTTCTTTTGACATGCACTAGTATCTTTCTTTTTGTGCGTGTTATAGAATAGAAATGAAAAAGAATCAGCTTAAAATTTACGAAAGTAGAAGAAGTTTTTTGCAAAAAACAACTTTTCTTGCTCCTTTTTTTGTGTCTTCGTTAATGTCTTCGTCCGCACATTCAGAAATGGATTGGCAAAAAGCATTTGTATCTTTTCCTGAAATGCCAATACAGAATGAGGATGGCACAGAATTAAACCTGACACAATTCATTGGAAAACCTTTGATTATTAATTTTTGGGCGACTTGGTGTGCCCCTTGTATTATTGAGCTTCCTCATCTTGACAGCGCAGTTGATCATTTAAAACAAAAAGATGTTTCATTATTGCTTGTATCAACGGATAGAAGTCCTAGGCGTGAAGTTAGTTTATTCTTAGATAATATTGGGGTCTTTAAGCCGTTAAGAGGCTATGACCCTAAGGCTGTTTGGGCAAGGAAACTAAAAATATCTGCCTTACCCGTGACGTTTTTAATTAACGCTAAGCAGACAAAATGTGTATTTTTAGTAGGCACTGCGGACTGGTCACAGCCACATGTTATTAAACAGGTAATCGCACAGCTTAGTTTGCTAAATTGATGATCTCGTAATTTGATAGGTCAAAAAGGTTAAGGTCAAAATAATTAGTTTCATCTTATTCTAATTTACTATTTAACTCGGGAACAGCCTCAAATAGGTCAGCAACCAGTCCATAATCGGCTACTTGAAAAATTGGAGCCTCTTCATCTTTGTTAATAGCTACGATTACCTTGCTATCCTTCATTCCAGCTAGATGTTGAATAGCTCCCGATATCCCTATTGCCATGTAAAGTTCTGGTGCCACAACCTTTCCCGTTTGACCAACCTGGTAGTCGTTAGGAGCAAATCCTGCGTCAACAGCAGCTCTAGACGCGCCAACAGCAGCACCAAGCTTGTCAGCAACATTTTCAAGCATAGAAAAATGCGATTTGTCCTGCATACCTCTTCCACCAGAGACAACAATACCGGCCGAGGTAAGTTCCGGTCTTTCTGACCCAGAAAGTTCTGATGATTTAAATTCAGATAATCCTAAGTTGCCGGTTCCACTAATCTTTTCTATGACTGCAGAACCTCCAGAGGCTTCCGAGGCTTCAAAAGCAGTTGAACGTACAGTTATCAATTTTATTCTGTCCATTGATTGTACAGTTGCAAACGCATTTCCTGCATAGATTGGGCGTTTAAATGTATCAGGTGAAACAACCTCAACAATGTCAGAGATCTGCATAACATCTAAAAGAGCAGCAGCGCGAGGCATAATATTTTTTCCGAAGGTAGTGGCCGGTGCTAAAATGTGGCTGTAGTTTTCTGCGAGTTGCACGATTAATGGCGCAAGATTTTCAGCTAAACTATGTGCGTATTCACCGCTGTCTGCGACAAGCACCTTGGAAATAGACTTTATTTCTGTTGAAGTCTCTGGAATATTTTTAACTTCATGTCCCGCAACTAATGCTTCAATAGGCTCCCCCAATTTGGAGGCTGCTGTTACAGTACTTAATGTGGCTGGAGCGATGGCTCCGTTGTGATGTTCTATGATAACCAAAATTGCCATTATATCACCCCTACTTCCTCTTTTAATTTTTCAACAAGCTCAGCGACTGAGTTAACTTTTATTCCGGCTTCGCGAGCGGCTGGCTCCTCAACTTTTATAACAGATAATCTAGGCTTTATATCAACACCAAGTGAATCTGCTGTTAATGTGTCAATCGGTTTCTTCTTAGCCTTCATAATGTTTGGAAGGGATGCGTATCTGGGTTCATTTAATCGCAAATCAACTGTTATAACTGCTGGCATTTTAACCTTTATTGTTTCAAGCCCGCCATCGATTTCACGAATTACAGTTGCATTTTCACTAGTTAGAGAAACAGATGACGCAAAAGTAGCTTGCGACCAGCCAAGAATAGCTGACATCATTTGGCCAGTTTGGTTGTTATCGTCATCTATTGCTTGCTTCCCACAAATTATTAGTCCTGGATTTTCTTTCTTAGCAACATTTGCGAGTAATTTTGCTACACTGAGAGATTCGGTTTCGTGAGGCGCTTCTATAAAAATGCCCCGGTCCGCGCCCATTGCAAGGCCTGTTCTTAGTGTTTCCTGGGCTTGGGAGGGGCCAATTGATACGAGTACAACTTCTTGGGCATCCCCCGCTTCTTTAATACGAAGAGCTTGTTCAACAGCTATCTCATCAAATGGGTTCATTGCCATCTTAACATTATTTAACTCAACGCCAGTCTGATCCTGCTTCACTCTTACCTTAACGTTGTAATCAATTACTCGTTTCACAGGCACCAAAATCTTCATTTTTTTATTCCTTATTTAATTTCAGCACTTATTCTAGTTAGATGAGAATTATCATTTTTCACTAGAGTTTCAAGGGTATTTTTATTTTGACCTCCCCGTTTGTGCGCCAGGAACCCATAACACATCGCTTTGGCCGTTATTATTGGCAACTCTAGCCAGTACAAACAAATGGTCAGAGAGTCTATTTATAAATTGCAGCGCAAATTTATTTATTGGCTCTTCAGCCGCAAGTGAAGCAATTTCTCTTTCTGCCCGCCGTGCGACGGTTCGTGCAAAATGTAACCAGCTTGAAAGAGAACTCCCACCTGGTAATATAAACGATGAAAGATCAGATAAATCCGAATTTAAGACATCTATCTCTTTTTCTATTCTTTTCACTTGATTTTCAGTTATTCGTAGGGAAGTAGTATTTTCTCTCATTTCGGGAGTCGCCAAATCTGCGCCTAAGTCAAATAAGTCATTCTGAACTCTCGCAAGCATCATATCCATCTCTGTATCATTTACAAAGTTTCGAGCAATGCCAATGACAGAATTTAGTTCATCTATTCCACCAAAAGCTATGGGGCGCTTGGCGTGCTTCGCCACACGTTGGCCGTTTACAAGCACTGTCTGACCATCATCTCCCGTTCGAGTATATATTTTGTTTAATTTTACCAATGTAATATGCCTAATATTGTCTAGTCTCGCATTAACAACAAACCGAGAAAAATAAAAAGAGCAATAGCCTGAAAAACAATTCTATATCTCATTATTTTGTTTGAATGAGTTTTATTATATTCTCCGCCCCTAGCCATAGTAATTACGCCCCATAATAAAATACCGGCGACAGAAAGCATAGCAGCAACAATTAAAATCATTTTCCAACCCATAATTTACCCCATATAAAATATATCTTTTTGACTAAAAAGATGGACTATTTGATTTTGATCTCAACCCCATTTCGTCTTGCTGCAGCTACAACTGTATTTCGAAGTAGACAGCTTATTGTCATTGGACCTACACCCCCGGGCACTGGCGTAATGAAGCCTGCCTTTTGGGCGACTTCTGAAAAGTTGACATCCCCAACTAACTGCGGCTTGTCTTTACCCTTTTCTGCCGTAATTATTCTATTTATTCCTACATCAATAATGCAGGCGCCCGGTTTTATCCAGTCAGGTTTAACTAATTCAGCCTGTCCCACGGCTGCAATTAATATATCCGCTTGCGTAGTAATTTGAGAGATGTTTTTTGTTTTAGAGTGAACGATTGTAACAGAAGCGTTCTCTGCTAATAGCAATTGAGCAAGTGGTTTTCCAACAATGTTTGAACGACCAATTATAACAGCATGCAATCCCGTTAAATCGCCAAGCGTATGACGCAACAATAATAGGCAACCTAAAGGGGTACAAGGAACCAAATTGCTCTGGCCGGTCGCAAGTTTTCCTGCATTAATAATATTAAAACCGTCCACATCTTTTTCAGGGCTTATTGCCTGTATGATAGAATGCTCATTTATATGCTTTGGTAGAGGTAGCTGGACTAATATGCCATCTACCTCACTATTTTTGTTAAGTTCAACAATGAGATTTAATAGAGATTTTTCTTTCGTTTCTGACGATAGTCGATGTTCAACAGAAATCATACCAACTTCTAACGTCTTGTTAATTTTATTACGCACATAAATCTGGCTTGGACTATCTTCTCCAACAAGAATCACAGCAAGAGCAGGTGGCCTGCCTATCTCGTCAATAATTGTTTTTATATCAGGAATTAAGGATTGAACCAGCTCGTTTGAAAGTGCTTTTCCATCAATAATTTTAGGTTCTTTCAGAGACATGTTCCGCTCTTTTGCTTTTAGTGTGCTACTCAATATCAAAGAATAGCCACATAAATTTGTTGGTAGCAACGATGTATTCTACAACCAATAATGCTAAAAAAACAATTCGAATAATAAATTGCGCGCAAACTGAATGGCAAGTAATAGTATCACAGGACTTATATCCAAACCTCCTAGGTTTGGAACGACAGAACGAATCCAGTTTAAAATCGGGTCATGCAATCTTGATAGACCAGAAAGTAGAGAACGCACAAAAGGTTGCCAAGGATTAATAATTTTAAAAGCTATCAGCCAGGTTAAAACAACATAAGCAACCAGCGCAAAACAATACAAATCAACAATGCTACTAATTAAATTCAGAAGTGAATTCATTCGGCTATTTTACCTTTTGATAATCTTTTTTAAAATACCCAGTGAAACAATATGTATAAGTTGATCATTCATAAACATAGATTACTAGTTAATAAATGGTGACTGAGTCAAAACATGTCAATCACCCTACCTGATTAAGTGATATATAATAGTTCAATTTAATCCTCTTTTTGAGTAATCTAAAATGTCTCCGTTACAGGGTATAACCACTAATAGTATCGGTGGTGAATTTGCTTATTTATTTTTTCTTTTGTTTATTAAATTCTCTACTACTGAAGGGTCAGAAAGGGTAGATGTGTCTCCCAGTTCTGCAAAATCATTAGCAGCAATTTTCCTTAAAATACGACGCATAATTTTACCGGACCGCGTTTTTGGTAATGCAGGAGAGAACTGTATTAAATCAGGTGCAGCTATAGCTCCAATTTCTTTTCTTACCCAAAGCTTAAGTTCTTTTTCCAATTCATTATTAGCTTCAGTATTGGCTACTAAGGTCACATAAGCGTATATACCTTGTCCCTTAACTTTATGAGGATAACCAACCACGGCCGATTCAGCGACTGCTTGGTGTGAAACAAGGGCAGACTCAACTTCTGCCGTACCCATACGATGTCCCGAAACGTTAAGCACATCATCAACCCTTCCAGTTATCCAAAAATATCCATCTTTATCTCGTTTGGCACCATCTCCACTAAAATATCGACCTTCAAAAGTTGAGAAATAGGTTTCTTCAAAACGTTTATGGTCTCCGTAAACAGTCCTCATCTGTCCAGGCCAGCTTTCGTTAATGCATAAATTTCCCTCAGCCGTGCCTTTAAGCTCATTGTTTTGTCCGTCTACTATTACAGGTTGAATTCCAAAAAAAGGTTTTGTTGCAGAGCCTGGTTTTGTTGGTATAGCCCCTGGAAGGGGTGTTATTAAAATTCCACCGGTCTCGGTTTGCCACCAAGTATCTACAATTGGGCATCTAGACTCGCCAACAATCTTATAATACCACAACCAAGCCTCTGGATTTATCGGCTCCCCCACGCTTCCGAGCAGCCGTAAAGATGAACGATTATGTTTTTTAACAGGCCTTTCACCCTCACGCATTAATGCCCGTATAGCTGTTGGCGCTGTGTAGAATATAGACACTCTATGTTTCTCAACAACCTGCCAAAACCTGCTGCTATCGGGGTAAGTAGGTACCCCTTCAAACATTAGAGTTATTGCACCATTAGCAAGAGGTCCGTATAGTATATAACTATGGCCTGTTACCCAACCCACGTCTGCTGTGCACCAGTAAACATCATCCTTTTGATAATCAAAGACATATTGATGGGTGATAGAGGCATAAACCATATATCCGCCAGTTGTATGCAAGACACCTTTTGGTTTTCCAGTTGAACCAGATGTATATAAAATAAATAAAGGGTCTTCTGCTGACATCTTCTCTGGCGGGCATGTAACAGAAGCATTCTCCATTTCTTTGTGATACCAAACATCTCTGTTCTCGTGCCAGGATATTGAGCCTCCTGTCCTCTCTATAACAATACATTTTGTGCAGTTTGGGCAGTTCTCAAGAGCTTTATCTACATTGTATTTGAGTGGTATAGATTTACCACCTCTTATGCCTTCATCGGAAGTAATAATACAAGTTGAACCACAATCTGTTATTCTACCCGCTAAAGCATCTGGGGAAAACCCTCCAAACACTACAGAATGTATGGCGCCAATTCTCGCACAAGCAAGCATTGCAACAGCTGCTTCTGGAATCATAGGTAGGTATATTGTTACTCTGTCACCCTTTTTAACACCGTTCGATTTGAGTACATTTGAAAATTTACATACCTGTTCATAAAGTGATTGGTACGAAATATGTTTAGATTCAGAAGGGTCATCGCCCTCCCATATAATTGCTGTTTGTTCTCCTTTAGTTGCCAAATGTCTGTCTAAACAATTAGCAGACGCATTTAGAACGCCGTCCTCATACCATTTGATTGATATATTATTTTTATTAAAGGAACAGTTTGAAACAATTTTATAGGGCTTTATCCAGTCAATACGTTTCCCTTGTTCTGCCCAGAAATTTTCTGGGTTTGAGATAGATTCCAGATATAAACTTTCGTAATCAGCTTTTGAAATATGGGTCGATTTTTTAAGTTCATCAGAGGGGTTAAAAATTAAATCTTCATTCATAACAATGACTTTCTACGCAGTGGATAAAAGGCACAAAAATTTGTATTCTTTAAAAATTAATGATAATAAGTCTGCTTATGTTTCATCCAAATAGTCAAATACATTTTTGCAGATTTCGTAATTGAAACCCGCTCTAGCTAGCCGGGCCATTTGACGATTTCTTTCAACTTGGTTTGTAATTGGATTATGAGCGAATGGACCTATCCGCTTTTTTCTTGCCATCGTTAATGCTGCTTCAAATTCGGTCTCAAAAAAGTTTTCGTCTCCTTTTAGCGTTCTAAAAATGAGGGAATTTGATAGCCCAGCGTTTAATAGTTTTTTTGTTATTTGTTTAGCTGACTCTCCTTTTAGCCGCCCCGTGCGAATTTTCATAACCAAATACTCATAATTATTAACGTAGCCATTTTCACGGCACCAAACCACCGTCTCATTTATATATTTGAGTGCCTCATTAAGTTCAATTTCAGGACATTTCTTTTTAGTAAATTTTAACAGTATTTGGGTAAGGTTTTTCTCAGTGCTTGAAAATCTAGCAAGGTAATTTATAGCTTTATTTTTTAGTTTCTTTGGATAGATAGATCCTGGCATAGTTTTAATATTTTTCAATTTGATATCGCAAACTCATTTGCATTTTTTTAAGGTTCAATTTAATACTGTCCTTTTTGCTTTGTAAAGTTATGTTGAAGGTTTTATTACTAGATTGTAGGTAAAGGTATGAATATGGAACATCTTACAAGACCAGTCCAGATTGGCATTATCAACTGGCGTGGTATGTATACGTTGTACTGTAAAGAGGTACATCGATTTATGAAGGTGGCAACACAAACGTTAGCCGCTCCAGTGGTGACATCTGCTTTGTTTATGTTGGTTTTTACACTCGCTCTAGAAGGGAGAGCAAACACCTTTGATGGGTCTAATTATATGCAATTCCTCGCACCTGGATTAGCAATGATGGCAGTGCTTCAAAATGCTTTTGCCAATACATCTTCTTCGATCATAATCGGGAAGGTTCAGGGAAACATTGTTGATATTTTGATGCCGCCCCTAGGTTCTTTTGAATTACTAGTGGCATTTCTTTTGGGGGGAATAACGCGCGGAGTTCTCGTAGGTATTATTAGCATGATGCTCTTATCATTAATTGGCAACACTGGATTTGCTCACAATATATTTATAGCTGCAGCATTTCTGTTGCTTGGCTCTTGCGCAATGTCTCTAGTAGGAATTTTAGCAGGTATTTGGGCAGCTAAGTTTGAATCGTTAGCGGCTATAACTAACTTCGTTATTCAACCATTATCGTTTTTATCTGGCACATTTTATTCAATCAAAACACTTCCCGATATGGTGGAGCGGTTTGCCGTTTTTAATCCCTTTTTTTTAGTAATAGATGGTTTTAGATATGGTATTTTGGGTATTAATGATGGGCCAATTTTAGTCGGGCTACTAGCATTGTTTTGTGTCAATGTAGCTTTATTTGTTACTAGTTATTATGTTTTTGAATCAGGATACAAGCTTAAATCATGAGTAAAATTGGCATGAAAGGATAACTTTTTTATGAACGTATCTGCAGGTGTCTTGCCCAGTCAAATTCTTTCTGCACTGGTTCAGCAGAATGTTATTAGTGCATCTTCACCATTTGATGTCGCACAGATACAGCCTGCTAGTCTTGATCTTCGTTTAGGAACCAAAGCATGGAGAATTCAAGCTTCTTTTCTTCCAGGCTCAGAGTCAACAGTATTAGATAAACTGGAGAAATTTGCCCTACACGAACTGAATTTAAAAAATGGAGCTGTTTTAGAAAAAGGATGCGTTTATCTGGTCGAATTACAAGAAAGATTGCATCTTCCAAAGTCTTTAAGTGGAATGGCAAACCCAAAAAGCTCCACAGGACGTTTAGATGTGTTTACCAGACTAATAACAGATTATGCACGAGAATTTGAAATAGTAAATGAGGGTTATTCAGGCCCTCTGTATGCAGAAATATCGCCGCGAACTTTTTCTGTACTTGCAAGAACAGGTTCACGACTATCTCAAGTGCGTCTTCGCTTGGGTTCAAAGATTGTTGATGATTCAGAGTTAACAGCTCTTCAGAAAAAATATGCTTTGGTAACCTCAGATAACAAGCTCCCTGAGACAGCTTTAATTAACGATGGAATTGGACTATCTGTTAACCTCGAAAGTGAATATCAAGACGGAATTATAGGTTGGCGTGCACGGAAACATGCAGGTTTAATAGATGTTGACGAAGTGGGTGGGTTAGATAAATCAAGATTTTGGGAGGCTGTCACTAAAACTGACTTGGTAGATGGTGGATTGGTGCTTAATCCAGATGAATTTTATATTTTGGCAAGCCGAGAATATGTATGTGTGCCTGAAAACTTTGCAGCTGAAATGAGACCATATGATACAAGGGTTGGCGAATTTAGAGCTCATTATGCGGGCTTCTTTGACCCCGGCTTTGGGTTAAGCAGCTCTTCCGCTTCAAAAACAAGGGCTGTGCTCGAGGTTCGATCACATGACGTGCCTTTTTTAATTGAACAGGGTCAGATTGTATGCCGTTTAGTTTATGAGCCTATGTCAGAGACCCCTGAAAGTTTATACGGGGCTATGCAATCAGTGTCAAATTACCAATCCCAGGGATTAAAATTGGCAAAACACTTTAAATAAACTTTTTGAGGGATGGCTTGACAAAATGGCACTAAATACGCGATACAACTGGGCTTTTAATCAATAAAAAAATCACCATTTCTAAAAAAATGTATATAGAATTGATTTTTGATGCAGGATTTTATTTTTATGAAAACGCAAAATGCAAGTTATCAATCAGCAACTATGCCAACATATGCCAGAGTGGATTTGCGTTTTTTAAGAGGGGAGGGCTGCTTTCTCATAACAGATGATAACAAACGGTATCTAGATTGTGTATCTGGAATTGCCGTTAACACATTTGGGCATTGTCACCCACGATTAGTTGAAGCGCTAAATAATCAAGCGAAAATGCTTTGGCACACATCTAACCTTTACAGGATCCCAGAACAAGAGCGTCTCGCATATCGCTTAGCTAAAGCGTGTAGACTTGAACATGTTTTCTTTTGTAATTCTGGGGCTGAAGCAAATGAAGCAT
Source organism: uncultured SAR116 cluster alpha proteobacterium (assembly GCA_902625725.1). Classification (GTDB taxonomy): domain Bacteria; phylum Pseudomonadota; class Alphaproteobacteria; order Puniceispirillales; family Puniceispirillaceae; genus UBA5951. The sequence continues at coordinate 13,202 of CACOCY010000005.1, forward strand.
CTGTAAAAATGGCACGTAGGTTTCATTATCGAAAAAACAAAAAAGAAAAAATGACCATAATTTGTGCTCAGGGCGCATTTCACGGACGTACTTTAGGTATGTTGTCAGCCACATCAAACCCAGCTTATCGTGAGGGATTTGGTCCTAGTGTTTCTGGTTTTGAGCACGTTTCATATGGAAATTTAAATGAGCTAAGAAATGCAATTAACGAGCACACTGCGGCAATTATGATTGAACCTGTGCAAGGAGAAGGCGGAGCGAATGCAGCTCCAGATGGATACCTAGAAGGTTTGAGGGAAGCAGCAAATGAATTTGATGCTCTAGTTATAGCGGATGAAGTTCAAACGGGGATGGGAAGAACGGGCACTCTTTTTGCTTTTCAGCAGTCAGATATTCAGCCTGATATTGTGGCTCTTGCTAAGGGTCTTGGAGGTGGATTTCCAGTTGGAGCAGTTGTTGCAAGGGAGGAGATTGGACGTTCGATGGGTCCAGGTAGTCATGGGTCCACTTTCGGCGGGAATCCGCTTGCTATGTCTGTCTCAAATTGTGTGCTTGATATTCTTGAGGAAGATGGCTTTTTAAAACATGTTCGAGATATCTCGTTTTATTTAGAAACCGCTTTAAATGAATTGGCTAAGCTCTTTCCAAATCAAATTTCTCAAATTAAGGGCCTCGGCCTCCTGCGAGGTATAGGATTGAGAGAGAACTTCTTGGCCGCTGATTTAAGTGCTGCTCTTAGGGCGCAAAAAGTTTTGACCGTTCCTGCAGGGTTAAATACGCTGCGCATATTACCCCCATTAATTATTGAGAAGGAAGAGGTTGATTTATTAACCGATGCTCTAGTTGCCTGCCTCAAACAAAAAGATGAGTAACAACAATTATCCAATCTATATAAGAGGAAACACGCTATGTCAGTGAATTTTATTGATATTGCAGATTACAATACAAAAGACCTAAAAAAGGTGTTGTTGCTAGCTCATCAGATGAAATCAGGGTTAGTATCACCTACTCCTTTGTTAGAAAAAACAGTTGCTATGATATTTGAAAAAAGCTCCACGAGGACTAGGATTTCATTTGAAGTTGCCATAAAGCAACTCGGCGGAACACCATTAATTTTAAACTCTGATGATATGCAGCTATCCAGAGGTGAGCCAATCGCAGATACTGCTAGAGTTATGTCGAGATATGTTGATGCTATAATGATACGAGCGCTATCTCATCAAACTATACTTGACTTCAGCGAAAATGCCGGAATTCCTATTATTAACGGTCTTTCTAATTTGTCTCATCCTTGTCAGATAATGGCAGATATCATGACAATTGAAGAAAACTTTAATTCTATAGAGGGATTAACTATTTCTTGGTTTGGCGACTCAAATAATGTACTCAAGAGTTGGATAGATGCGGCTATGAAGTTTAGGTTCTACCTGCGCATTGCTAGTCCAAAAAGATATCAGCCTGATAAACATCTCGTTCAAGAGGCTATTGATGTTGGGGCGAAGATAGAGCTTTTTGAAGATAGCAGGGTAGCTGCTCAGGATGCTAATGTCCTAGTAACAGATGTTTGGGTTTCTATGGGAGATCAAGAGGGTACAAGATTGAGAGATTTAAGAGCTTATCAGGTTCATAAAGAACTTTTTGAATTAGCGCGTTATGATGCCATATTTTTACATTGCTTACCAGCTATAAGGGGTAACGAAGTGACTGCAGAAGTAATCGATGGCCCACAGAGCAAAATAATCGACCAAGCAGAGAATAGATTACATGTACAAAAAGCTATTATGTGTCATTTGTTTGAAACATAAAGAGTAAATAATGTAATTTCTGAATAATTAAAAATATGACGGCGTAATAAAATGGAATTTTTTAGCGAAAAGACTGGTTTAAAATCACTAGATATTAAATCCGCAAATCCGTTAAATAATTTTGTGATGCCGTTTTATTTAACAGGAAGCCCAATTCAGGAGACCCCAAAAATTAGAGGAAGGATTTGTCGACTTACAACTCCGATTACACAAATAATAGACAGACATAATTATCCTGACACCATAAATTCAAAACTAGCAGAGGCAATGGCTATCACTGCATGCTTATCAACGACATTTAAGCTAAATGGTGTAATTACGCTCCAAGCAAAAGGTGATGGACCGTTAAGGACATTATTTTGTGATGTTTCGAAGGATGGGCATATAAGAGCATATGCTGCATTTGACGAAAAAGCCTTTAAGTCTAAACAAATTCTGCGAGATACTAGTCTCACTATGCTAATGGGTAAAGGTTACATGGCTTTCACCATTGAACAAGACGGCCCTAATAAAAGATATCAGGGAATTGTGGAATTATGTGGAAAAACGGTTACAGACTCGGTAATTACTTGGTTTAAGAATTCTGAGCAAATTAATACAGAATTCATTACAATTGCTAAAAAACAAGATGGGTTATGGGTGGCGGCTACATTACTTATTCAAAAACTAGCAGTTAAGGGTGGTTTAGAGGATATTGTAATGCATGATGACATAGAAATTTGGAATAAAGCTAAATTATTTGCTAAATCCGTAGAAATTTCAGAAATGCTAAATCCAAATTTAAAGCTTGAAACGCTTCTATTCAGACTATTTAACGAACTTGGTGTCTATATACAGCCAACCCGACTAATTATTGACCAGTGCCGTTGTAATGACGAAAAAGTAGAAACTATGCTTCGATCAATTAATAAAGTTCAGTTGTCAAATTTAGTAGATGAAAAAGAAAATATAGTTGTTGAATGTGAGTTTTGTAAAAAAAGACGAATTTTTTCTTCCAATTTAAAAGTTCATTAAGAACTTTTCTTAAATTAAGAAATGGAGTTTTTAGATTGAAACTTGCTGATTATGAGATACCATTGCAAGTGTCATCATATTAGATTGAATATTTGACAATGAAGGAGATAATTGATGCGTTTCACTATTATTTTATTTTCGGCTTTTCTATTTCTTTCGGGATGTAGTCAGAAAATATACGACGAACCAAAAATTCCAACATTTCAAAATTCTGATTATTTGCCTCTTTCAATAAATGCTAGAAAACTTGTCATTATACAAAATTGGAAAATGCCGGGTAAAAAGCCATTTAACGAACATTTGATTTCTCCTAACCCTTCCTCTGTAATTACAGATTGGGCTAGCAACACATTAATGCCTGCAGGTTCGTCGGGAGAATTAACGTTAGACATAAGAAAAGCGTCCGTCATAATTACAGATATTCAACAAGCTGATTCGTTAACGGGACAATTTACTGATAATCAGAAAAGTAAAATAGAGGTTGAGATGGCGGGGCAAATAATGTGGATGCAGCCAGTCACTGGTCAGACTGGTTTTCTTGATGCGCGTTCTAAAAGCTCGACCACCATCGCGGAATCTGCTAGTCCACTTGAATTTGATATCGCAGTCCAAGAAACTATATTGTCTGCGCTTAAAGGGTTTGACGGGAAATTTAGGCTGGAGATTAATAATCTCGATGGAATGGCGCTTCCATAAAATAAGTTATCTCTAATTTCTCCAGAAAAGTGGATTGAGCATTACTAGAATAGTGAATAATTCTAAACGTCCGAGTAACATTCCAAAGCACATAGCCCATTTTGCCATTTCTGGGAGAGGATTGAAACTACCATTAGGGCCTATTATTTCTCCTAAACCGGGGCCAACATTGGAAATAGTGGTCGCGGCCCCTGAGAATGCAGTAACAAAATCGAGTCCGGTAAATGCAAGAAATAACGAAAGAAAAACAAAGCAAAGTATATAAAGATAAAAGAAACCCATAACAGCATCCATTACAGATTCTGGAACAGGCTTTTTGTTATAATACGCAAGAACGACTCCATGCGGTCTAAGTAATCTTGCAATTTGAACTTTTATTGTACTAATTAAAACTTGAAGTCGAAACATTTTTATTCCGCAAGTTGTAGATCCAGCACAACCGCCCATAAACATCATTATAAGCAACATGGTCGTTGAAAATCCGCCCCACAGAGCGAAGTCAGCAGTTCCATATCCTGTTCCTGTAATTACTGAAATCGCATTAAAGCTCGCTAGTCGAAGAGAATAAAGCCAGCCATTACCTGTTCTACTCAGGTCAATAGTGACTAGCATTACCACGAAGACGGTAAGCACAAGAAACCATCGAACTTGTGGATCATTCATCAAAGCGTGCCACCCACCTCTAGTTATTGCCAAATAATGAGCAAATGGTAGGCTGCCTGCAATCATTCCTGAAATTATAATAAGTTCAATCGTAATGGAGTCAAAAGCTGCAATAGAGGAAGTCTTTGATGAATATCCCCCTGTTGCCAAAGTTGTCATGGAATGAATTATTGCATCAAAACTACTCATGCCAGCAAGCCATAACATAAAAGTCCAGATAAATGTAAGGGCAGCATATACCGCAAAAATTCCTCCAGCGAGTTGTCGAGCCCTTGGTATTGCGTTGTCACTGGCTTCATATGTTTCTGTTTTAAACAACTGCATGCCCCCAACAGACAAGGTGGGCAAAATAGCTAATGCCATGACAATAATGCCTATTCCACCAAGCCATTGAAGTAATGCACGCCAGAGAATAATGCCTGGAGAGGCTAATTCGATATTGACTAAAATTGTAGAGCCAGTGGTAGTTATACCTGAAATTGATTCAAACATTGCGTCTGTAAAATCGAGGCTAAGATCTGAAAAAACAAACGGTAATGCTCCAAAAATACCAGATAAAACCCATGCAAAATTAGTTAAAAGAAAGGCCTCTTTAAGCCCTAGATCGAGTTCCTGTTTGCTTCTATTTGTTAACCAGAGCGATATCCCTATAAAGCAAGAAATCAGAGCAGCGGATGCAAACCCAAACCAGTTCTGAGATCCTGATATTATATCAACCAGCATTGGAATTAACATCGTAAATGACAAAATCGTTAGAAGGACACCGAGGATCGAAAATACAGGCGCTATATTCATATAATCATACTAGTCCTCAAGCAAGTGATATGGACAAGATATAGTTAATCGGTCCATCACTGTCTATATGAAATATTACACACGATTTTACTAAAATTTTATTATTTTAGAAACTAACAACCTAGTTCAATATGTCTATAAAATCTATCTACTAATGCGGGCTCTTTTTTGAAATCACCGGTAAATTGTGTGGTTACCATTGATACATTGGGTTTTTTAACGCCTCTAGTAGTCATGCATTGGTGTTGCGCGTCGATTAATATAGCAACTCCTCTTGGCTTAAGAGCATTTTGAATGGCGTTGGCTATTTGGGAGGTCATTGTTTCTTGTGTTTGTAACCTCTTGGAGTATAAATCGAGAACTCTAGCTAACTTAGAAATACCAACTACTCGCTTATCAGGCAAGTAAGCTATATGAGCTTTACCCAATATAGGAACCAAGTGATGTTCGCAGTGGCTCTGCATACTTATATCTCTTAGCATTACGATATCATCATAGTTTTCAACCTCTTCGAATGTCCGCTCCAGCATCTTTTCAGGATCTTCAGTGTAGCCTGAAAAAAATTCTTCAAAGGCTCTTACCACTCTTCCAGGAGTATCTAAAAGACCTTCCCGCAGTGGGTTATCGCCTGCCCAACGCAACAAGACTTCTACGGCTTTTTCAGCCTCATCACGTGAAGGTTTGTCAAAAACCGTGTTATCCTTTACTGGCTCAACTGTATCATAAGGTGTCATTAAAAAGTCCCATTCATATTAAACCTGATTTATCACTTTTCGTAAAATGTCAGCGAACAATATTTTATTTATTTATCTTAACGTTGTCTCACTAGCAAAGAAACTTTTAAGAATTCCGATTAAAATTTATCATTTTATTCAAACAGTTTCAACCGTCTATATGCTAATAAAACACGCCTGCCGATATATCTAAACAAAAAAGCAGTTTGAGTTTTAAAAGGTATATTAAAATTCACAATTTGAATAAAATGTTTTCTCAAACAATATGTAGTCGTAAAAGCTTTTATTCGCTCCTATTAATTTGAGCCCATTCTGGAACCCAAGTTGGGTATGTGCTACATGCTGAAAAAGCAAGAAGTGTGGAAAATAAAAATGCAGTCAATATTTTTTTTGGCATAACGCTCTCACAAATTTAGTTATATTTCGTTGTAAGAGCATGTAACCTCAGTTTTACCTCTAAAACAAGAAATAAATTAGTTTAATTTTCAATCTTATGCCCCGATTCCAGAAATGTTTCTAACTTGTAACGCTTGAAAAAATAAAAAAATAGTTTATTTATCGGGTTTAATTCCAGATTTCTCTAACAATATAAAGCAGACATTTGTTTGTCACTTTTTAGCACCCATTAAACAATGTTTTTAATCAAAAAGTTTGTGAAAGTCCTAAAAACGCTCAGAAAAGAGGCATTAACTATCTGTATCTAAAAGATTATTTTAGCAAAAAGTTTTAAATATTTACCAATTAAGAAGAAGGTTCACTCAAATGAATAAATTAAATTTAGCTAAAAAGAAGATCGCTATGATGATGGAAAATGGATTTAATGAGGCTGAATTTATTACACTGCAAAAAGCGATCATGGCTAAGCATGCGCAATCAAAAATCATTTCATCTCATTATGGTCTCATTTACGGTAATCAAAAAACAGACAAAGGGATAAGTTATGCAGTCGATAATATATTATCAGAGACTTTGGCTATTGATTATGATTGTTTAATCATAGTTGGTGGCGCTGAGCATATCGAAACTTTGAGTGAAGAACCGCATGCAATAAGGTTGATACGAGCTTTCTTAAGAGAAAATATGCCAATTCTTTTTGTAAGCGAGGGGTCAAAACTATTAGATGATATTGGTGATACAAGATTCTCAGCGGTATCTTATAATGAGGAAATGATCGCAAAATCTGATTCTGTTTTTTGGAGTGTCAAAGGCCAAAGTCTCTCACTTATATTTACAGAATTCTTTAAAACAGTTTGCGCTGGTAAGATGATAAAAAAAGCAAATAACGGCGTTGCAGCATAATTTTTTTAGACGATAGTTATTTATGAAAAAACTTGTATCTCCCTGTGTAAATGTTTGTCATATTTCGCGCGAAAACGGCTTTTGTAATGGTTGTTTTAGAACAAGAGATGAAATAAGTCGCTGGCGCGACTTAGATCACTATGAACAAAAAAAAATGATAGCCGAGCTTAAAAAAAGACGTAGAAATCTTAAAGATACTAGTTCAATTCGTCCTCGCGACTAGGCAAGGCATAAGAGTTATTTTAACATGATCGATGAAGAAGGTTTTGAAAGAATTTTATTGATACAGATTGTTAATTATCAACGTTGGGCTTGATTGCAGCTGTAACCATTTATTTGAAATTTCGTTTTTATAAAATAAAATTGCTTTAGCATAAATTAAGTGGGCATAAAATTTATGGCTCATGTCTAACGAAAAAGATTTATTTATTCCACACGCTTATATTATTAATGTAAAAGGCGGCCCTTTTTTAATTGATGTCTGTTTTTGTTGCAGTTTGACAAAATTGATGCATACTGCCCGCGTAATAAAATGATTTTTGGAGTCAATCATATGCATCGTTATCGCACTCATAATTGTGGCGAGTTGTCGGAAAAGAACGAGAATGTTCGAGTAAAAATCTCTGGTTGGGTTCATCGCAAGCGTGATCACGGGTCACTTTTGTTTGTTGACTTGAGAGATCATTATGGACTAACCCAATGTGTAATTGACACGTCAGATAGCGCCTTTTCTATTGTTGAGTCGCTCCGAAATGAGAGTGTGGTAACTATTACTGGATTAGTTAAAAAGCGAAGCGATGAAACTGTTAACAACAATCTCAAAACAGGTCAAATAGAAGTTTTAATAGAAGAAATTATTGTTCAGTCAGAAGCTGAAATGCTTCCGCTTCAGGTAAATTCAGATGACGATGCTGGGGAAGAGACGCGTCTTAGATATAGGTATTTGGATCTCCGACGAACTCGTCCGCATAATAATATTGTACTACGCAGTAAAATAATACAATCCATTCGAAACAGAATGATTGAGCAAGGATTTAGTGAATTTCAGACACCTATACTTACCGCGTCTTCTCCCGAGGGTGCTAGAGATTTTTTGGTTCCTGCAAGATTGCATCCAGGGAAATTCTACGCTTTGCCTCAAGCTCCACAACAATTCAAACAATTAATAATGATGGCTGGGTTTGAAAAGTATTTTCAAATAGCACCTTGTTTTAGAGACGAGGATAGCAGAGCAGATAGAAGTCCTGGAGAGTTCTATCAATTAGACCTCGAGATGAGCTTTGTTGAGCAGGAAGATGTATTTGCTACTGTTGAGCCTGTAATAGCAGGAGTATTTGAAGAATTTTCAGGAAAAAAAATTGATCTTAATTTTGAACACATTTCTTATGCCGATTCAATGCTAAAATATGGGAATGATAAACCTGATCTTCGCATTCCTATTGAGATTGCTGATGTGACAGATATTTTTCGTGGATCAGATTTTTCTATTTTTGCTAAAAATATAGAAAAAGGAGCAGTTGTACGAGCTATACCAGGACCAAAATGCGGTAGCAGGGCCATAGCAGATAGAATGAATAGCTGGGCGCAATCAGAGGGTGCTGCTGGATTGGGCTACATAATATACTCAAATGAAGAAGCAAAAGGGCCAGTTGCTAAAGCTCTGGGTCAGAAAAAGTCAAATGAGATTAAATCAAAACTTAGTCTAGAGGATGGTGACGCAGCTTTTTTTTCATGTGCATTTGAGAAGGAGGCTTCATCACTCGCTGGACGTGCTAGAGTTCGCATCGGAACAGAACAAGAACTTATCGATGAAACAGTTTTCAAATTTTGCTGGATTGTTGATTTTCCCATGTTTGAAAAAGACGAGCTTACAGGTAAAATTGAATTTTCCCATAATCCATTTTCTATGCCCCAAGGAGGTATGGAAGCCCTAAATACCAAAGATCCTTTGGAGATCAAAGCATGGCAATATGATCTAGTTTGTAATGGAGTGGAGCTATCAAGTGGTGCGATAAGAAATCATTTGCCAGAAGTAATGTACCGCGCCTTCGAAATCGCAGGGTATGGACCAGAGGTGGTGGACGAGAAATTTCCTGCAATGATAAACGCTTTTAAGTTCGGAGCACCCCCACATGGCGGTATAGCGCCTGGAATAGACAGAATTGTAATGCTCATTGCACAGGAGCCAAATATAAGAGAAATAATCCTTTTCCCTATGAATGGAAAAGCAGAGGATATAATGATGTCTGCACCCTCCCTTGTTGATGAAAAACAGTTAAATGAGTTGCATATACGAAAGACTTCTTCTTCGCAAAAAATTTCTTAGAAAACTGCAAACACAGTGTTTCAAATCTAAAAAACTAATATTATTTGTAAATTTAAATAGTTTCTAGATATAAGCTATGTATTACGGAGATGGATGTAGCAAGGAGTAACAAAGCCCCTATTTGATGCATAGCTCCAAAATGAACTGGCGCAGCATTAATTAGAGTTAAGATTCCAAGCATGAATTGAACTAATACAATTACTAGCATAAGGTGAGCTCTTTTTACCGCAGTTTGTTTAATTAGTGCATACCGCCACAAAAACAAAACACCACAAGTTGCAATTAAAGCCAGCCATCTGTGATGAAATTGCGCTGAGGCTGGGTTCTCGAAGGGGTCTAGCAGGCCTTTTTCTCCATATTCAACTGGTACAAAACTATCACCCATTAAAGGATAATGATTATACAGCAAACCTGCATCCATCCCGGCTACAAATGCTCCTGCAATTGTTGTCAGGAAGATAAGGAAAAAAACAAAAGAAGGCCCCCGAAATTTTATTTTTGATTTTCCAAATGATAACGAGTGACCAAGCCATAATAAGCAAACAAAGATGCCAAGCGCTAAGCCCAAATGAACCGCTAGTCTATATTGAGATACGGTTGGTTCTTGAACAAGCCCAGAAGCAACCATCCACCAGCCTACTAAACCCTGCAATCCCCCAGCTAACCCTAATCCAATTAGGGGCACCTTATAGTTGTTAGAAATCATTTTTCGAAAGAAAAAATAAGTAAGTGGGATAATGTAAAATAGTCCTAACATTCTTCCCCATAAACGATGAAAATATTCCCAGAAAAAAATCTTTTTAAATTCTTTCATCTCCATTCCAAAATTTAACTGAGTGTATTCAGGTGAATTTTTATAAAGTTCGAACACACGAAGCCACTCGTTATTATTTAAAGGAGGTAGAGTTCCAATCAATGGTCGCCATTCTATCATCGATAGCCCTGAACCAGTCAGACGTGTGATACCACCTATCACTACCATTACTCCCACTAGAATAGCCATAAGATACAGCCAATATGCCACTATCTTCTCGTTAGAAAAATGAAGTTTTCCTGACCAAAGCATTATTCACCTTTTCCCAAAATAATTTAACGAAATGTTACCATGTTTGCTCTGACCGATTAAAGTACCTTTTTTATGAAGCGGTAATCTGTATCTTTAAATTGTAAAATTTAAATAAAAATAAAAAAAATAATATTTTATGATTAGCCATACTTGACATATAAAAATTGAATTACCACTTACGCATCAGAATAAACATTTCTAAACGAGAATTTGTTGAATTAATAAACATGAAACTTAAATTTTGGAGACGAAGGCATGAATTTCCGACCACTTCACGACCGGGTTGTAGTTGAGCGACTTGAATCAGAGGAAAAAACCGCTGGTGGCATTATCATACCAGACACAGCAAAAGAAAAACCAATGCAAGGTAAAATAATATCGGTTGGCGCAGGAGCCAGAGACGATCAAGGAAAAGTTCATCCACTGGATGTTAAGGCGGGAGATACCGTTTTGTTTGGAAAATGGTCCGGCACTGAGGTCAAGATAGATGGAACCGATTATCTGATTATGAAAGAATCAGACATAATGGGAATTTTGAATTAATATTATTTCAGAAAGAAAAACCAAGAAGATCGACAAATTTATTTTTGTTCAACACATAACTTAAAAAATGTAATTTTTAAACTAGACGAAAAAGAGGAAAAAAATGGCTTCTAAAGACGTAAAGTTTGGCTCAGACGCACGTACCAGAATGATGGAAGGTGTCGATACTTTAGCCAATGCAGTAAAAGTAACATTAGGTCCAAAGGGACGAAACGTTGTTTTGGAAAAATCGTTTGGCGCCCCAAGAATTACCAAAGACGGAGTGACTGTTGCTAAAGATATCGAATTGAAAGATAAGTTTCAAAACATGGGTGCACAGATGGTCCGTGAAGTGGCGTCTAAAGCAAATGATGCAGCTGGAGATGGAACAACAACCGCTACAGTTCTTGCGCAATCAATTGCTCAAGAAGGTGCCAAGGCTGTAGCTGCTGGAATGAATCCGATGGATTTAAAGAGAGGAATAGACATTGCAGTTGAAGCAGTTGTTAAATCTCTTGAATCGCAGTCACAAAAGATAACAACATCCGATGAGGTGGCACAGGTCGGAACAATTTCGGCTAACGGAGAAGCCGAAATTGGCTCAATGATTGCAGAAGCAATGGAGCGAGTTGGTAATGAGGGCGTTATAACTGTGGAGGAAGCAAAATCTCTGGAAACTGAGCTCGATGTGGTTGAGGGAATGCAATTCGATAGGGGATACTTATCACCATATTTTGTTACAGACGCTGAAAAAATGCGTGCAAGTTTGGAAGACCCCTACATCCTTTTGCACGAGAAAAAGCTATCTAATCTACAGGATATGTTGCCAGTATTGGAAAAAGTCGTTCAATCCAGTAGACCGCTTCTCATTATAGCTGAGGATATAGAGGGTGAAGCGTTGGCTACGCTGGTTGTCAACAGGCTTAGAGGGGGTTTGAAAGTTGCTGCAGTGAAGGCACCTGGATTTGGAGACAGACGGAAAGCAATGCTTGAGGATATTGCAACTTTAACAAACGGTACGGTTATCTCAGAAGAGGTAGGTATAAAGTTAGAAAGTGTAACTTTAGAAATGCTCGGAACAGCAAAACGTGTTGAAATTACCAAAGAAGACACAACCATTGTTGATGGTGCTGGTGATAAGGAAGAGATTGAGGCTCGCTGCAACCAAATACGGGCACAATCAGAGGAAACAACATCAGACTATGATAAAGAGAAGTTGCAGGAGCGTCTTGCAAAGCTAGCTGGAGGCGTTGCCGTAATTCGAGTGGGCGGAGCGACAGAAGTCGAGGTTAAAGAGCGAAAGGATCGCGTTGATGATGCAATGCATGCAACTAGAGCTGCAGTTCAGGAAGGAATCGTCGCTGGCGGAGGTGTAGCATTGGTTAAGGCCCTCCCGAGTTTGGACAAATTAAAATCTGCTAACGGAGATCAAGAAGTCGGTATTCGAATAATTCGTAAGGCATTAGAATCACCAGCACGTCAGATAGCAAACAATGCTGGCGCTGATGGCTCTGTTATAGTGGGCAAACTGATCGAGGCTGATAAACCTACAATAGGATATGATGCTCAAACAGGGGAATTTACAGACCTCATTAAAGCCGGTGTGATCGATCCAACCAAAGTCGTACGTTCCGCTGTTCAAAACGCTGCATCTGTTGCGGGACTTCTTGTGACGACTGAAGCAATGGTTGCGGAGCTTGATGAACCAAAACCAGCCGCTCCTGCCCCTGACATGGGTGGCATGGGTGGCATGGGTGGTATGGGATTTTAGACCACTCACCATCTAGACTTAAAAATAAAACCGTTGTGGCCAGATAGTTAATTTCTATCTGGCCTTTTTATTATTATTAGATAGTGCGATATAAAATGGGGTAATCAGAGATCTCTGGTCTAAGGGTAGTGAATAAGGGCATAGTTTTGACATACACATCTGAATTAATTTAGATGAAGTGTCTTCTTTCAATTTATTTTGTTTTGAGCACTATAATAGCACACATTTTAATATTTTTTAATTTAATCTGAACGGGTTCACCTTTATTTTTTTGCTCACAATAAAGGACTTCCAAAAAGGAAAAATTTCTGCTGGAAAACAGCTTCGTTACAGTTTACACAAAACCATCAGAAAAATATTCTTCGCTTACTATTAGGAAATTTATGATGACAAATCCACTACGTTTCAATCGAGAAATTGCCAATCTTGCGAACAACGCAAAAGCCTGGCCATTTGTTGAAGCCAGAAATCTTGCAAAACGTCTTGAGGTACAGTCACATAATAATAATAAAGAGATAGTGTTCGAAACAGGGTATGGTCCTTCCGGACTGCCTCATATTGGCACATTTGGAGAGGTGGTAAGAACTAGTATGATACGTCATGCTTTTGAGGTGCTTACTGGAAGAAAAACGCGACTTATTTGTTTTTCAGACGATATGGACGGATTGCGAAAAGTTCCAGATAATATCCCTAATCAGGATGACATGGAAAAATTTCTTGAGATGCCATTAACGAGAGTTCCAGACCCATTTGGCACACATAGTTCTTTTGGAGCGCATAATAATGCGAGATTACAGGTTTTTTTAGACAATTTCGGTTTTGATTATGAGTTTTTAAGTGCAACAGAGTTATATCAAACAGGAAAATTTGATTTGGCTTTGTTAGATGTTCTGTCAAATTACGAAAAGATAATAAATATTATATTGCCAACACTTAGTGCAGAAAGACAAGCAACATATAGTCCTTTCCTACCTATTTGTCCAAATACAGGAAAAGTATTGCAGGTTCCACTTACTGGATATGATAAAGAGGCTGGCATGATAAGTTATGTTGATCCCTTAACTAGTGATGAGGTTACTACCAAGGTTACAGGCGGTAATTGCAAGCTACAGTGGAAAGCTGATTGGGCAATGAGGTGGCACGCCCTTGGTGTGGATTATGAAATATCAGGAAAAGATTTGATCGACTCCGTTACATTATCATCAAAGATTGTCAGAGTATTGGGATCAATACCACCAGCGGGTTTCTCTTATGAACTATTTTTGGATCAAAATGGAGAAAAGATTTCTAAGTCAAAAGGAAATGGTCTCTCAGTTGAAGAATGGCTTACTTATGGTAGCCCGGAATCTCTGTCATTATTCATGTATGCTCAGCCTAAGAGAGCAAAAAGATTATTTTTTGATATAATACCAAAGACTGTAGATGAATATTTTATTTATTTAGGTAAAATAAATGAATCTGATAAAGCAAGCCAACTTGAAAATCCGACCTGGCATATACACCAGGGAAATCCTGAAAGCTCAACCCTACCAGTGAGCTTTACGCTTTTGTTAAATCTTGCCGGAGTGTGTGCGGCAGAAGATAATCAGGCGATATGGTCTTACGTTAGGCAATATGTTCCCGGAGTAACGTCGAAAACACATCCACATCTTGACGTCTTAATAGGATATGCTGTTACCTTCTACCGGGATAGAGTGCGTCCATTTAAATCCTATCGTATTGCTAATAAAGAAGAAAAAATACATCTGAAAGATTTAAAAGATGCTCTTTCCAAATTGCCAGACGAGGCGACTGCTGAAGATATACAAAGTAGAGTTTACGAAATTGGAAAGCAAGCTAATTACGAAAGCTTAAAAGATTGGTTTAGCTGTTTATATCAAATTCTATTAGGACAAACTCAGGGACCTAGGATTGGTAGTTTTTTTAAATTATATGGCCTTAAAGCCAGTCTTAACCTAATTGAAGACGCCCTTAATGACAGAATAGAAAAGGCTGAATTAAAATGATTTGGCAAAAGCTGGCAAGTTTTATTAAGTTTTTACCTGGCGAGGCATCACACCAATTGGCGATTCGTGCTTTGTCCACAGGGATATCTCCAAGATATTCGTGTGTTCAACTGCCAAGAGAAGTAGCTGGACTGCATTTTCCCAATCCAGTAGGTCTGGCCGCGGGATTTGATAAGAATGCAAAAGCCATGGCAGGATGTTTTGCTCTAGGTTTTGGTAGTGTTGAAATAGGGACCGTAACCCCCTTGCCGCAGCCTGGAAACCCAAAACCACGAGTATTTAGGCTACCAGAAGACAATGCTTTCATTAATAGATATGGTTTCAATAGCCACGGGATGGAGGTTGTGGCCTCACGTCTTTCGAAATGGCGCAAAACAAGACTTGCGGATCAAATAATAGGCGTGAATATAGGTGCTAATAAAGCCTCAGAAAATAAAGTAAATGACTACTATATTGCGTGTTTAAGACTGGCAGAATTAGTGGATTATATAACTATTAATATTAGCTCACCAAATACCTTTGGTGTCAGAGATTTGCAGAGATCAGCGCCTCTGAAGAAAATAATTAAAAGTGTAAAATTTGCCTTAGTTGAAAAAAAATTGGTGAAACCGATTTTTGTAAAGTTGTCTCCTGACCTCAATAAACGTGACTTATCGTCTGCGATTGAGGTTATGATAAGCGAAGGCGTTAGCGGAGTGGTAATTAGTAACACCACAATTTCAAGAGCTGAATTAAAAAATATTAAAAATCGTGAACAGGACGGCGGGTTGTCAGGAAAACCTTTGTTTAGATTGTCCTGTGAAAAACTTTTAGACGCATATTCTTTGGCAGAGGGAGAGATTAAATTTGTTGGAGTTGGAGGCATTAGTAATGTCAAAGACGCCTACATCAAAATATTACTTGGTGCAGATATTTTACAATTATACTCTTCTCTTGCACTAATTGGGCCTCATATTGCGAATCAAATAAATACCGGCCTCGCTAACATATGCAAGGGTGAAGGACTTCAAAATTTAGAAGAGATATGTGGTAGTTTTAAGTCGTTTTGTAAAGCAAAC
Organism: uncultured SAR116 cluster alpha proteobacterium; assembly: GCA_902625725.1. GTDB lineage: Bacteria > Pseudomonadota > Alphaproteobacteria > Puniceispirillales > Puniceispirillaceae > UBA5951. The sequence goes on from CACOCY010000005.1 coordinate 28,957, forward strand.
CAATATGCGGAGTATGCTGTAAACACCTATTTAAAAACCTATTAAACGAGCTTTCACTAGCTCATATCCCAAACAATTTTCTACCATAAATCTTAGTTCGAAAGTATACCAACATCACTTAAGCTACACATAAAAATTTTATTTACTATATAAGCAATACTTTATGGAGTGTACAACCCCTGAGGTGTTGACCTTAAAGTAAGATTGTTTTATATGCATATCTAATTTTGTATTAGTAATACGAATAAAGGAATTTGCAATGTCAAAACGCTGTCAGATTACCGGTAAAACTGTGATGAGCGGAAATAATGTTAGTCACGCAAATAACCGAACGCGAAGAAAATTTTTTCCCAATTTGCAAATCACAACAATGGATTCAGAAATTTTAGGGCGTAAATTAAAATTAAGGGTGTCGACCAGCGCTATCCGCACGGTTGAAAAGCATGGCGGTATAGATACCTATCTTATTCAAGCTAAAAATAGTGAGCTAGCAAAAGAAGCACTAGCATTAAAATCTGAAATACTTGCTGTTCATAAAAACTAAAAAATCTTATATTGTTTGTATTCGTTTAGTTAACGAATTAATGATGTTGAAATCTTGCGTGTTAGTTTTGTGTTTTCATCAAATAAATCGGCAAGTTGGGTCATTACTGCTCCTCCAAGCTGTTCGGCATCGGTTATAGTGACTGCGCGTTCATAATAGCGGGTTACATCATGGCCTATGCCTATGGCCAGTAACTCAACAGGGGAACGTTCTTGTATTGTAGAAATAACTTGTCGAAGATGTTTTTCCAGATAATTACCGCTATTTGCCGAAAGTGAAGAATCATCTACAGGAGCGCCATCTGAAATCACCATTAAGATCTGCCTATCTTCAAGACGGGCAAGTAGTCTATTGTGAGCCCAAAGTAACGCTTCACCATCAATGTTTTCTTTTAGTATACCCTCTCGTAGCATTAATCCAAGTGAACGTCGCGCGCGGCGATAGGGAATGTCGCCTGCTTTATAAATAATGTGTCTTAGGTCATTTAACCTTCCTGGTTTATCCGGCTTTCCTGCAAGCTGCCACTCCTCTCTTGATTGCCCACCTTTCCAGGCCTTAGTTGTGAACCCAAGGATTTCAACTTTCACGCCACATCTTTCCAAAGTGCGTGCCAGGATATCTGCGGTTACAGCTGCTATTGTTATGGGACGACCACGCATTGAACCAGAGTTATCTAATAGCAAAGTCACAATCGTATCTCTAAATTTGGTGTCTTGTTCTTGTTTAAAAGATAAGGCAGATAATGGCTGTGTAACAACACGATGTAATTTCCCTGCATCTAAAACACCTTCTTCTAGGTCAAAGTCCCAAGAGCGGTTTTGGTAAGCCATCAATTTTCGCTGAAGTCTGTTTGCTAACTTTGCAATCACAGAGGTAAGGCTTTCAAGATGTTTGTCAAGCAGACCTCTTAGTCTATCCAGCTCTTCTGGATCACATAATTCTGAAGCTTCTATCACCTCATCAAACTTATCAGTGAATATTTGGTATTCTAGTTTTTTAGAATGATCATCAGAGCTAAAATCATGTGGACTTGCTCCCGGTGTGTCTCCTTCTGCCTGACCTTCCATCTCTTCATCCGATTGATCGTCAGCCCCACTGTCTTCAGGCATAGCTGCAACATCACCTTCCGTATCAATGGAATTTGTGTCATCCCCTTCAAAATCACCTTCTCCAGATGCAGATTCTGATTGTTGTTCTCCCTCTTGATCATCTTCATTCTGGTCGCTACCGCTATCATTATCTCCTTCTCCATCCTCACCGTCTTCAGAATTCTCGCCAAGATCATTTTGTAACGCCCCTATAAGTCTTTTTGCAAAATCTGCAAATACTGCTTGATCTTGGGTAGCTGTTTTCATCTCTTCTAACAAATTTCCAGCCCTAGACTCTATAAATGGTCGCCACAAATCCATTGCCATTCCAGCAGCAGCAGGTGGTTCCTCACCAGTTAATTTTTCTCGAATCACTAGTCGCACTGCTTCTGACAGTCCATTCTCCAATTGATCGGATGCATCAGCTGAGGGAATACCAAGAGGATGGTTTTTATAATGCGACTCAAGGCGCTCTGTTAAATTTTTTCGAACTCCTTTCATTTCATTGGCGCCTATTGCCTCAACTCTAGCTTTTTCAGCCGCCTCAAATATCATGTTTGCGGCAGATGATTTCGGTCTAACTCGCTGATGTGTTACTTTATTATGATGTGCGAGCCAGAGGCCAGCAGCGTCACTTGCCCCCCTCATTTGATTCTCTGAATACGGAGTGAGTTCTGTCGGTGGAGCAGGTAGCCTTACTCCATCGCCAGTGATAAGACTATCTTGACCAATATATCTCACTTCATGTTGGGTGCCGCCAGCTAATGCTCGCAAAGAAGCTGCATTAGCTTTCAGAAATATCTCATCTACAGTATTACTCACGCTTAAAGACCATTTCAGTTTTAAGGGGTTTTAGCTAAAAAATTTGGTGACTCAGGTAGGTCAATACCAAATACACGCTGGTAATACTCAGCAATGATAGGCCTTTCCACTTCATCACATTTATTTAAAAAGCTTAATCTAAAAGCGAGTGTGACGTTATTAAAGATACGTGCATTTTCAGCCCAAGTGAGAACTGTTCTAGGTGACATGACCGTAGACAAGTCACCAGCCATAAAGCCCTTCCTAGTTAAATCCGCTAAACGAACCATTTGTGAGACCTGCTCTTTGCCGGCCTCTGTGTTATAACTTTTTTGTTTTGCAATAATAATGTCTACTTCGTTTTGGTGTGGCAAATAATTAAGCGTTGCTACAATGGACCATCTATCCATTTGACCTTGATTAATTTGTTGCGTGCCATGATACAATCCAGTTGTGTCACCAAGACCCACTGTATTTGCTGTCGCAAATAATCTGAAATTTGCATTTGGATGTATAACTTTATTTGTATCAAGTAAAGTTAATTTACCATCAACTTCTAAAACGCGCTGAATGACAAACATTACATCCGCTCTTCCAGCGTCATATTCGTCAAATACTAAGGCTACAGGGTTTCGCAAGGCCCATGGCAACAATCCCTCTTTAAACTCTGTTACTTGCTTCCCATCTTTGAGCACAATAGCATCTTTGCCAATCAGGTCAATTCTACTGATATGGCTGTCTAAGTTAATCCGAAGGCAAGGCCAATTTAATTTAGCAGCAACTTGTTCAATGTGAGTCGATTTACCAGTCCCGTGATAGCCTTGAATCATTACACGCCGGTTAAAAGCAAATCCAGCTAGTATTGCAAGAGTTGTGTCATGGTCGAACTGATAATCTGGGTCCAGCGTTGGAACATACTCAGAATTTTCAGAAAAACCTGGAACTTCCATATCAAGATCTAATCCGAATGTTTCTTTTACATCATAATTTGCATCTGGAACTTTTAATGAATGTGCATCGTTGCCGTTATTGATAAAGTCAGACAATAGAATTTACCTTTCAGAATATTTAAGACGGAGTCAGTAGTCGTACGTTTTTATATTTTAACAAATTTGGGCTGAACTTATTGGTAATCGATGATAAAATCCACCCCCAAAAATAACTTTTTTAGATAATTATGATTTTGAAACAGCGAGTGGATATAATTGTTTTAATATAGCATATGCGCTATTGATTTCCTTTAGTCTTTCTTCTGCACCCACATCACCTTGATTTCTGTCAGGATGGTTCAGCTTTGCCAAATTTTTGTAATGCTTTTTTATTTTTGCCTGTTCAGAGCAGGGCTCCATATTAAAAACCTTCCACGCCCAGCGTTCATCGGGGTGCATAGTGCGGTGGGTATTATTTTTCCTTTCAGCATTATTATCAGAAAAGAAACCAAAAATATCCTCCGTAGAGAAATTATAAGATGTTTCATGGCGTGGACTCGCTCTGCCAGTGCCAAATTTCCAGCTCGGTCTTTCCCATGTAGTAGCATTTCTTATTTCTGCTTCAAGGGCATCTTGGTTTAAACCGTCAAAATAATTCCACTGTTTATTATATTCTCGAACGTGTTGTAAGCAGAACCAAAAATATGTGCGCAACTCATCTCGATTTCGTGGAGCTGGATAAATTCCATCTTCCATACAATCCTCCACATCGCATTTTTTGGACTTTGGAGCCTTTCTTGTTAGGCCTTTTAACTCGGGTATTTTTGCATCTGTCATATTGATAAAATAAAACGATAAGTTTATTAAAACAAGGCATACGGTCAAATTAAAATACTTTATATTAAAAGTAATAACAAAACATATCGATGGTAAAATAAAGGCAAGAAAAAAATGTCAATCAAAGATCAAATTGAAAATTTATTAAATGACGCATTTTCCCCTAAGTTTTTGGAGGTGCGGGATGTAAGCGAGGCTCATTATGGTCATTCAGGTGCAAGGCCAGAAGGGGAGAGTCATTTTGAGGTTGATATTATATCTGACGCATTTGCCGCAAAAACCAGAATTCAGTCCCATCGGTCAATAAACAGGGTATTAAAACCACTGTTAGATAAAAAAGTGCACGCATTAGCGTTGAGTGTTAAATCAAATTGAATTTCAGAACATTGGTGTCAGATGTCAATTTTAGAGTAAGCTATACAGCTATTTTTAAGAGTGCTTTTTTGGTCATCTTTAATCAAATTTTTGAACTTTTTTCCCATCCTTTTTTGACGAGATAATTCGCCTCCGACAGTCTGGTAGGCAGTCGTTGCCATTGGCCCAGTTAACTCAGTAATATGGGTGCAACCTGAAGATCCACCTATTCTGGACTGCACGCGCCTCTTCCATCCGGGGCCAATTTTTATTCCAATAAGTTTTTTAAAGTTGAGTGCACCTTGGGGGCAAATTGGGTATGGGCCGGAAAGTGTTATTGCTAAAGCATCTTTCACGTTCATATCAATATCTATAGTAATCCTAAGTTTCATATGATGATAGGGTGTATCTTTTGCAACAATGCCATGGACTGTAGAAGGAAAATCATATGTTTTGCTATCAATAAGCTCAGCCTCTATGTCAAAATCTCCATCTATTCTTGCATACCCTTTACAGTGCACGTTTCTGTTATGAATAAGCTTTCGCTCAGTTGGGTTCGGCAAATCCATTTTGGGCCTCCACGCTTTTTTGATTGGTATAAAAATTATTCGTTTGGCTTAGAAAAAGATTTTTTTTGATTGGTAATTTTGGGCTTTGTCCATATTCGAAGACTAGTAATTTGATTGTTTTCTCTGTGTATAACCCTAAACCGCATTCCATGAATATTAAATTCACCTCCTGGAAGTGGGATAGTCCTAGTCTCATATAATAATAGCCCAGCAATTGTAGATGCATCATTATCTGGTAAATTAATATCTAAAATTCTATTTAAGTCCCTAATAGTAACGTTGCCGTCTACTATATATGAGCCATCTGCCTGTGCTGTACATCCCGCCAATTCTTCATCATGCTCATCATCGATATCACCAACAATTTCCTCAATTATATCTTCCAAGGTTACGATACCGCGGAAATCACCATATTCATCTACAACAATTGCAAAATGTTCTCTCCTTGTTCTAAATGCTTGAAGCTGGTCTGCTAATAATGTAGTTTCTGGGATGAAATAGGTTGGACTTGCTATTTTTGCAACATCAAACCCCTTAATTTTTTTGTTATTTGAGTTCTGTAGAGCTCTTAAGAGGTCTTTTACATGCAGTACACCTATAATATTTTCTGGCTTTTCAGAATAAATGGGCAAGCGTGTATGAGGAGAATTAAGCACAAATGACAAAATATTTTCGGGTTTATCTTCAGCATTTACCATTGATACAGAGCCCCGATGTGTCATTATCTCATCTACAGTCAACTCTGACAAATCCAAAACTGAAGATAACATCGCTTTTGTTTCTTTTAGTTCAGAAGCGCTCTCTCCCATTTGAAGGTCAATCATTCCTCTAAGTTCTTCTTCTCTATCTTCTGAAGTTTCTGAGTTTCTTCCCAAGAAAATTAGGGAGATCCATCTCATCGCAATTGTAAGAGGAGTTAAAATTAGAACAATGAATCTAACCGGACTTGCAACTAAAAGGGCAAATTGATTTGCATTTTTTATTGCGTACGTTTTAGGTAATACTTCAGCAAAAATTGTGATTAGAATTGTCATTACTAAAGTTGCAACAAAAACACCTGAGTCTTCAAAAAATGCTATTGCTGCTGAAGTAGCAAGCGCAGATGCTAATACATTGACAGCATTATTCCCTATGAGTATTGCACTTATAAGGGAATCTTTATCATCTTTAAGTTTTTCTACTAATAACGCATTTCTATTCCCGTTATTAGCAAGTTGACGCATTTTTGCATCAGAAGCTGCAGTAAGTCCAGTTTCAGAGCTTGAAAAAAACCCCGATGCCAAAATCAAAATAATTATTGAAACGATCAAAGTCCAATATTCAAACATGATTGACTCCCTTAGCCATAAAAAATGATGTAATTTCTTCTTCTGATATATTTGGCACAATACATGCCGAACCGATTTTATTTGCTAAAACAAAAGTTAATTTACCAGAAATATTTTTTTTATCCTTTTTCATGTGTTCAATAATCACAGAAATCGGCGCTTTTCCAGCTGGTAGTGATGCGTAATTATCGGGTAATCCAACTTGCAAAAGATGATTGTGAACACGAATGGCGTCTTCCTTTGCACACATCTTTCTGATGACAGAAAAGTCAAACGCTAGTCCCAAACCGGCCGCTACTGCCTCTCCATGCAATAATTGGCCATCATAATTAGCGACAGCCTCAAAAGCATGTGCAAAAGTATGGCCAAGATTTAGCAGAGCTCGCATACTCTTTTCTGTTTCATCTGCGGCCACTATTTTTGCTTTCATCTCGCAAGAGCGTTTTACAGCATATATTATTTTATCCTTATCTAGCGACAAAACACCAGACCAGTTATCTTCTAACCAAGAAAAAAAATTAGCATCACCAAGAAGTCCGTACTTTACAATTTCGGCATAGCCGGCAAGCAATTCCCTTTTTGGGAGTGAAATTAAAAGATTTGTATCAGCCAGCACCAATTTTGGCTGGTGAAATGCCCCAATTAAATTTTTACCAGCCTTTGCATTTATTCCTGTTTTGCCTCCAACAGAACTATCGACTTGAGCTAAAAGGCTGGTCGGTATTTGGATGTATTGTGTTCCTCTCAATAAAACCGCAGATACAAAACCAACTAAATCTCCTACTACACCCCCACCCAGCGCAATAAGAACAGTATTCCGGTCGATTCCGATATTTAGTATGTCATTGCAAACTTTATCTAAAACAGACAAAGATTTGGAGGTTTCCCCTGCAGGCACTTGTAATATTTCCACCCTGTCGCAAATTGGCATTATGGCTTTTGCAAGTGAGTTTTGATATATTGGTCCAATAATTGTATCAGAAATAATGACAACTTGTTTTTTTACGATAAGATCGGCAAGATATTTATCCGCCATTACTAATAAATCAGGACCTATCAAAACGGGGTAAGACCTATCTCCCAGTCCAACAGATATCTGCTCAATCACAGTCATTATATTCCCTCATTATTCGCCTTTTTGTATTTTAGAACATCTCGTTCCAGGAGTGCTGGAATTATTATTTTTAGAGACTGGCTCGACGAAAGATTGTCGGTATCAATCACAAAATGCGCTTGTTGATAGTAAAACTCTCGTTTTCGATGCAAATCGGTTAGGGTTAAAAGTGGGTCGCCTCTTGCAAGCAAGGGGCGGTTTTTTAAATTTTCCATCCTAGATAACAATGTTTCTGGTTTTGCGCGAAGCCATATAGTAAATGCACCACCTTTTAATATTTTTCTCGTATTTGCAGAAATAAAGGCTCCTCCACCCGTTGATAAAATCATTGGAGGGCGTTTTAGAATTTCTCCCATAACGCGGTGTTCAATATCTCGAAACTTTTCTTCTCCACTCAGTTCAAAAATTTCTCGAACTGATATGCCGGCACGTTTAACGATTTCCTCGTCACTATCAACAAAATTTATTGATAATGATTTGGCAAAATATCTTCCAAGTGTTGTTTTCCCGGCTCCCATCAATCCAATAAGTGCTACGGTATGCGATAAATGGTAACTCTGTTTCTGTTTCATATACTCTTTCTAACGAGCTAAAAAGATTTCGGCAAATAAGAACTTTGTAAAATATGAGAAAAATTAACCTAAATTAAAATATAACTTAATGCCGCAATGACGCCATAATCCTCAATTAAATCAATTTTTAATGTTATAAAATTTTAAAGTTATTTGGATTTCAGGGTTTGCAGTGGTAGCTTATTATTCAACTAAAAGGAGATTGTGAGGCTAGGAATGAGAATGTTTTTTACAGTTATAATTTTAATTATAATGAGCATGGGTTTAGGTGGAGTATTCTTGTCTAATTGGAATATACCAGCACCAACGAAAATGGTTTCACAAGTTTTAGATGACAGTAAATTCAGGAAATAATATGCTACTTGGGGCAAGAATTGTAATTGCTAGTGTTTTCTTATTTGCTGAAGCACAATTAGGATATTCTCAAGACATCATTTACAATAGGGACTCTCCGGCAAAAGATAATGTAACTTCGTCACAATATTTACCTCAGAATTCTCTACAAATATCTTTGCCTCCGACGCAATTTCCAGTTGAAGAAGAGTTGACCGCGGAAGACAACGACGACATTTACCCTGAATTAAATTTGTTTGATTTAACAGCGACACTTGGAGAGGAGAAGGCTGAAAACCAAACAGAAGCTTTGTCGATAGATAGTTCCGATATCTCTGTCCCTGCAAATGAGAATACAAATAAGGAAAATCTGTCCACCTCAAAGAAACAAACAACAAACGTTAGCACATCAAAAAATGACATAATATTCAATCAAGAAAATAGTATTTTAGGTGATAATTCCTCTAATCTTGACAAACTAATCAGTGAACTATTTCCAATAGAACAGATTGAACTAGAAAACAAAAATAATTTACAAAGTGATAGTGCGCCTCAACCTGCTATAGCAGAGAATGCTTTCCAAGAACAAATACAGCAGACTAGTAACTTCGATTCCCCCAACGTCAGCGTTGGTTTGCGTGAATTATCTGGTGTGGGATTAGTAACAACTGGGATTGCAAACTGGCAACAACGAAAAATGCCTTTTAGCACATTACTTTGGTCTGGCTCTAAACCAGAAAATATTTCATATTTATTTGAGATTAGCGAACCCTATGGTTCATCTAAAACAATAAACTCACTCGTTTATTCTTCCATAATCAGAAATTCCGCCCCTCCAATGGGGGTTGCAGGTAATCCTGATTTATCGCAATCATTAGTAGTCTCGAGAATGGAATGGTTAGCAAGAGCGGGAAGGTCTGAAGCTCTAGCCGATTTCATTAGAAAGTTGCCTGAGGATGATAACAGATGGGATGAATGGCAGCGCTGGTTAGGAGCTTATGATTTACTGTCGTATAATGATTCTGTAACTTGTGATAAAGCTGACAGAAAAGTATCCCAAAAATTTGATGTTTTCTGGCTTAAAATCCAGATAGTATGTAAAGTAATTGATGGTGATTTTGAGGATGCTGTCTTCTTGGCAGAATTAATGAGCACGAGTGGCGAAGAAGATCCTTTATTTTTTATGCTGCTTGAAAATGTTCAGTCTACCCAGCCAAATAACTTAACTTCAGTCCAGTCTTCTTTAACGCCGCTTCATTTAATTTTGATGGATTTAGCCCAGTCGCAGATTGAGTGGCATCAAATTTCTGAGCTTCCAGCTTCGATGATGCACGCAAGTAATCTTATCAAAAATACAACACGAGAAGCTAGACTAGCATTTGCAATGAAGCAGATTTTGCAGCAAAGTGATGCAGCATTTGAAGCAGCAACACTAATTCGTAGTCTATACGATTCTGAGCGTCCGTTGGAGACTGCGTATAGCATATTGCAAAATACAAGAGGAAACTTGCGACTTATAGCAAGTGCAGAAATTTACTCGGCATTGGCAGGAAATATATTTCAATCTGAGATTCAAGGAGATTATGATCTTCTTTTCTTGGCAGCCTTCCGAGAGGAGGTCAAATTTGGCAATGGCAAAGCACTGCTTCCATTTTATGCTGAATTAGCGAAAACACGACTAACAACAGATTCCTTGCCTCCAATATCTCTAGAATTAAGACCGCAATTTGAAAAAATAGTTTTCTTAAATGAGTTTAAAAATACTTCAAGCCAAGATATGTTGCGCTCACTTGAAGAAATGCATACTTTGTTGCTGGTAATTGATGAAAATGTAGTTAAACAACCGTCCTTCGAAGTGTTTCAGCAATTGGGATTGTGGCATCTTATTCCTGTTTTTGCTCAGGCATCTATGATAGAAACACCTTTAACTTGGCTTGAAATAGCGTCAACAAAGGTGGAGAAACCGATAGCCTACGAGAACTTAGAATTAGAACCAACATTAAAAAAGGCAATGGTTGAAGCATCGGAAAGCAAGAGAACAGCGGAGACAATTTTAATTATATCTGCATTAATTGAAAAGCATGATCTCAATCAAATATCAGCATCCGATTTAGCATTAGTAATAAATTCGTTGCAAGAAATTGGGTTTGATGATACCGCCAATGAATTAATTGAAGAAATTATCATCTCTAATCTGTTAGATTTATATTGGGGACAGGGGACATAATTATTCGATCTTGAATACCATGTCTTAATAAACATAAAATATAATAGATGTAGCGAGGCTATTATATGTTCTTTACCGTTTTAACAATATGGGAACTTTAGAGTGTCTAGTATATTAGCGGATAAGAATATTAGTTTGTTTTTGCAAGCTTTAGCAGCTGAAACAGGAGCATCGAAAAATACACTATCTGCTTATGAAAGTGATTTGATTATTGCAGATAATTATATTCAGGCCTTCTTCAAGACCAATCTATCTTTTGCAGATGAGCATGAACTAACTTCTTGTCTTGCTTTCTGGAAAAAGGAAGGACAGTCCCCAAAGACAATTTTAAGGAGAATCAGCGCACTAAAAAATATGATGAAGTGGTTGGTTTCTGATGGGTACAGAGAAGATAACCCTGCCACATGGCTTGACAGTCCAAAACTTCCCAAATCTATTCCAACTAGCCTTTCTGAACCAGAAATAATTACTTTATTAGAGGCAACAGAAAAATTAACTTCGCCTAATAATTTAAGAATGTCAGCTGGCATGGAAATTTTATATAGCACAGGATTACGCATTTCAGAACTGCTTCAATTACGGCGAGGTGACATTATTTCCGGAAAAGGTCTAATTATGGTTCGAGGTAAGGGGGGTAGAGAGCGTTTGGTGCCACTCACAGACATTGCAATTTCAAAAACAAAAACATGGTTAGAAATACGTGATGCTGATGGACCTGACACCTGTCATGAACAGCTATTAGCTCTCCCAAACGAGCAAAAGGTAACGCGTCAGAAATTCTCGGTACTTTTAAAAAAAATTGCTGTAATTGCTAACATAGACACAATGCGCGTCAGCCCCCATAAGCTTAGACACTCTTTTGCAACGCATATGTTAAATCGAGGAGCGGATTTAAGAAGCTTACAAATGATGCTTGGACATGCAGATATTTCAACTACACAAATATATACCAAAACACGCCCAGAACGTCTGCTGGGACTAGTTTCAACAAATCATCCTCTAGCTCAAAAAGAAAAATAGATATAGCAAATGCAATCACAGCGTTTGTGGCAATAATTTGCAGTCAATCTAATTTCCATGCGCTGATAGCATTTCGTGCATTTTTCACTTCGTTTAAATCAATTTCTTGAAGGACTAATTCAGCCTGAGGAGTTTTTGCCTCAGCAATAATCTGTCCCCAAGGGTTAACTATAAGCGAATGGCCAAAAGTTCGACGCCCATCCGCATGTATTCCCGACTGGGCGGCTGCTATTATAAAACTTCCCGTTTCAATTGCTCGCGCGCGTTGCAAAATGTGCCAGTGCGCACTACCGGTTTTCTCTGTAAAAGCAGCTGGTGTTACAATTATTTCCGCTCCAGCCCGTGCCATTTCACGATACATTTTTGGGAATCTTAAATCATAGCAGATTGATAAGCCAATGTGCGCTATATCTGTTTTTCTTGTAACTACTTCACTGCCAGACTGGAATTCGTCAGATTCCTTATAAATCTTTCCATCACCAACATCCGCATCAAACATATGAATTTTGTCGTAAGTCGCGAGAAAATCACCTTCTTTACCTATAAGAACACCTCGATTTAATATTTTCTGCTGGTTAGACTGTTTTAACATAAGTGATCCAACTGATGTCATGATCTTGTATTTATGAGCAAGAAATTTAATTTTTTCTAGTGTGTCTGAATTATTCACGGGTTCAGCTTTTTCTCTAAGCTCTTGCTTGTTCTTAGCAATTATATTTGCACATTCTGGAAAACAAATTAAGGATACGTTTCTTTTGCTTGCCTCCAGCATGAAATTTTCTATTATATCCTGATTTTCTAATATATTATTGGACGCACAATATTGCGCTGCAGCAACAAGCATCATCGTATCCTAGCAATTAAGGAGATGGTCTAAGTTACCATTTAAGGCTATTTCGATCAATTCATCTGAGCCGCCAATATGAATATTATTTATAAAAATCTGTGGAACGGAAGTTTTGCCGCCTGCTCTTGAAGACATCGCTTCTCTACCCTTTCTATCAAGGGTGACGTCATATTGGGTATATTTGATGTCACGACTTTTCAAAAGCTGCAATGCTCTATTACAGAAACCACAAAAATCTGCAGTGTAAATCTCTACTGAATTATGTGTAATCATTATTTTTGCTCAAATCAAGTTTCTTAGCTTTATATAAAGCTACTTCAAGTCAATTTCAATTAAGGGCATCTAAATCAGATGGATAACAACTTATTCTAATTGGCATTACTTCGTGCAGAAAAATATGTCATGATAAATTATATGCTATTTTTTTGCACACAAAACAATTGAACTGGTTTTTAAGGTAAACAAGTTAAGACTAAAAAAAGTAAATTATTTTACATACCAACAGAAATTTATAGAAGTTCACGAATTTACTATAAATAATTTTTTCAATTAAATTTTTCAATTGATTTTACCAAGTTTGGTTAAGTCCTCTGCTTTAAGCTAAATTGACATAAAAATAATAATCCGTGACCATAATAAAAACAAATTATCTTGAGATTTAAATGACTTCTCCTTTTGATTATAAAATGCTTGCGCAGAATCGTAATAGGGCACTATTAAATCCAAAAGATGTAATGTTTTTGCGCGAAGCCTCAATAACTCGATTGCTCGACAGATTATATGATGTAAAGCGCAATTTTACATCAATTCTAGATATTGGTAGTTTTAATGGGCGACTCACAGAACAATTATTATCTATGTCGCCGGCCAAACATACTGATAATTATGCATTGTATCAGATTGATTTATCACAAAAGATGAGCAGCTTTTCCCATGCGCAGGCTCAATATAACTTTAGCTCTGAAATGCAACTAACCCAAGAAAAAACTTCCTTTGACTTAATTTTATCATCTCAATTTTTTCAATGGATAAATGACCTACCAGGAATGTTGATTCAGTGTCGTAATAAATTAAGGCCAGACGGGCTCTTGTTAGTCAATTTTTTTGGAGGTCGAACTCTTCAAGAATTACGAGCCTGTCTAGCTCAGGCAGAGATTGATTTAACTAATGGGGCGCACCCAAGATGTATTCCGATGGTAGATGTTAAGGCAGCGGGTGGGCTGTTACAGCGTGCAGGATTTAAACTACCGGTTTGTGATTCCGATATTATAAAAGTAACTTATTCATCTATTTTTGAATTAATGTCAGATTTGAGAAAAATGGGTGAGGCAAATGCTCTCGTCTCAAGGAGCAGACATTTTACATCTTTAAAATTGTTTCAAAAAGCAGGACAGATTTATCAGCAACAATTTGCAACTAATACCGGCAGAATAATTGCCACATTCGAGCTCATCACGCTCACTGGTTGGGCTTCACATGAAAGCCAGCAGAAACCATTACGCCCTGGAAGTGCAACTAGCGCTCTTGCTGATTATATTAAATCGGATTCGCCCAACAAAGGTTGAAATGTTGAGTTATTGATCTCTCACAGTAAATCTTGAAGGCAGCTTACAAATCCCTTGTTTGCTTCTGGCATAGCGTATTTTCTTAAGTCATTCGCAAAAACCCATTTAAGCTCAGACGCCGCTAGAGAACGGGGATTTCCCAACCACTTTCTACAAATATATAACAATAGAAGAATTTCAAAGTCAGGGTATTGGTAAGAGCTAAAATTTACTGGCGCAAGACAGCTTTCATTTGTATCAATATCTAGCTCCTCTTTGAGTTCACGTATAAGAGCTTTTTCTGCAATTTCATTTGGTTTAACTTTACCTCCTGGAAATTCCCATAAATCACCCATATTTGCACCAACAGGACGTTTTGACAGCAAGATCCGACCATCTACATCAATTAAGGCACAAGCAACTACAATTTTCATTTATTTCAAACTTCTTTTTCATGTTCTAGCTACGATAATCTGCATTAATTGAAATATATTCATGTGTAAGATCGCATGTCCAAACGGTTGCATTCCCATCTTGCATTTGTAAATCAATATCAATGATGATATTATCGGATTTTATATGTTTTTCTACTTTATATTCCTTGTAACCTTCAAATTTCTTGCCATTTGTGGCAACTAACACACCCCCAACACGAATGGTTATTAAATTTGTTTTTACTAGTTCGCCAGCTTTTCCAATTGCCATTACTATGCGTCCCCAATTTGCATCCTCTCCCGCTATAGCTGTTTTGACCAATGGTGAGTTAGCAATTGATTTGGCAATATTATGAGCAGAGTTATTGCTGACGCCACCTGTTACATTTATCGTGATGAATTTTGAAGCGCCCTCTCCATCTTTTACTATTTGATGGGCAAGATCCACCATCACTTTTTGGAATGCTGAAATAAATTTATCTACAGTTGAGTCTTCGTATGAGATCACAACTTTGCTTGCTCCTGTTGCTGCTGCTAGCACCATGTCATTTGTAGATGTATCACTATCAACGGTTATAGAATTGAAGCTTTTATTATTTACTAACAAAAGAATTTTCTGTAACAGTGATTTTTCAATTTTTGCGTCTGTTACAATAAAGCCAAGCATGGTTGCCATGTTAGGTGCTATCATTCCTGAACCCTTGGCTATACCACAAATATTCACCGTCTGATTACCAAATTCGACTGTCTGACTTGTTACTTTAGCAAAAGTATCTGTGGTTTTAATGGCTGACGCTGCTTGATACCAATCTGCAGTACCTTTTGAGTTCCACAAATTATCGATATGCCGATTTATAATGACGTCATCAAGAGGTTCCCCGATAACTCCTGTCGATGCCATCATTATTGAGCTTACAGGTAGACCAGAGACTCTGGATATTGACGATAATATTGAATTAGCAGAACGCTCACCATCCACACCTGTAAATGCGTTTGCATTACCAGCATTTACTAGTAAGCATCTGCCCTGACCAATTTTTACAACATGCTTAGTGAGAAGCACACTTATTGCAGCTGTTGTGGATTTGGTGAATACGCCAGCAATTGTGGTTTCAGGAGAAAACACCATTAATAGTAAATCATCCCTATTTTTATATTTGAGTCCAGAAGCAGCAGTCGCTAATTCAACACCAGTCAAGGGGGGCATCTTTACAAGAATTTTAGGTGCGAGTGGAGATATTTTTGAAATCGTCATATTACCAAGTTTAAAATATTACTTAAACGAAAAGCCCTTTGTTAGTAAGATTTTTTATTAATTATTTATTTATCCGGTTGTTTCAGATTCCCCTGTTTTTTTTGCCATTCGTCTTGAATATTTGTAAGAGGAACTTTCTCTATGGTAGCCTCAGCTCGAAGTGTTTCAATAATTCTAGCAAAAGCTATTTTTGTAATGTTTTCGGTTAATTGTTGCGACATTTCTTCAAGTGACCTTGCATCAGAAATTCTTTTATCAAACACTTTTATCACATGCCAGCCAAATTGTGATTGAACTGGAGAAGTTGTAAAACTTTCTACTTCCAGACTAAAAGCAGCTTGCTCAAATACAGGCACCATGGCTCCACGTCCAAAATATCCTAAATCACCGCCGCTGGGTCCAGAAGGACCTGTAGATATTTCACGTGCAAGTTCTGCGAAATCTTTGCCACCTTTTAGTCTTTCGATAGCATTAATTGCTGCTTGCTCCTCCGCTAATAAAATATGAGACGCTTTTACCTCTTCTCTTGAGGTAAGATCTGAAACATAGGCATTGTACGCATTGTTAATCGCTTCTGGCGTAACCGACTTTGCAATTTCAGCTCTCAACCAGTATTCTGCAAGAACTCTTTGCGCAGCAATTCGCATGGCCTCAATTACTAATGGGTCATCAAATAAATCACTTTTTTCACCCGCTTTCGCTGCAAGTTTTGTATTAATTACTTCATCAACCATTTGGTCAAAATAACTCGCTAATGGCTGATTTTGATATTCTGCAGGCAGTTTTTCGATTAATTCAAGGATTTCGTTAAGTTCTATTACGACGTCATCGACAGTAGCTACAGCTATGCTCTCATTAGATTGGGCCTCAACGGTTTTAATAAAATTTGCACTGTGTGTAGCAATAAAAAACGTAATAAAAGCTGCTAAAGTTTGCATAAAGCGTATGTAAATTAAATTGTATTTCATAGTAGAGGCCTGTTTGAATTTTCGCTTGTTTAGGTAAATTTAAATAACTACAGCGTATATAAGTATCACCCCATCGGCAAGAAATCCAGAAAAGGATATCACTTCTTTTTCATGGGTCATTTTATTTATTTAGGTTGTAATTTTTTAATAAGTAAATCGTCATTATAACACCCATAAAGTTGATTGCTCTTTCGTTTTGTCTCCTTTTTTATGATATAGACAAGATTATGTTAAATCTTGAATTTCCTTGCCTGTATCCCCATTTCTGGTTATCTAAGACGAATTGCATATATGCCAGAAAACGTAACTTTTTGGGTAAGAGTGGGTTAGAAACCTAGACAGAAACGGAAAATCCAATAATGTTTACTTCTATAGCAAAATCATTGTTTGGTGACTCAAATGAAAGAGTGATCAAAAAGTTTCAGTCTCTTATTGATAAGATAAATCTGCTTGAGCCTAGTATAGAAGAGCTTGATAAGGAAGGCATTAAGAGATTTTCAAATGACTTGCGTGAACGAGCGACATCTGGTGAGAGCCTAGATTTACTTTTGCCTGAAGCCTTCGCACTTGTTCGTGAAGCAGCTAAAAGAACGCTTGGTCAAAGACATTTTGATGTTCAGCTAATGGGGGGCATTACTTTGCATCAAGGTCGCATAGCCGAGATGAGAACAGGTGAAGGGAAAACACTTGTAGCAACATTAGCGGCTTATCTAAACGCTCTGACTGGTCAGGGCGTTCATGTGGTTACGGTGAATGATTATTTGGCTGAACGAGACTCACGTTGGATGGGCGAAATATATAGTTATCTTGGGCTTAGCGTTGGTTGTATTGTCAGTCAGATGAGTGACGAGGAGAGGAGAGCTGCTTATAAGTGTGATATTACCTATGGAACAAATAATGAATATGGTTTCGATTATTTAAGAGATAATCTCAAATTCTCACTGGCGGACATGGTTCAGCGGAAACATCACTTCGCCATTGTAGATGAGGTAGACTCCATTTTAATAGATGAAGCTAGAACTCCTTTAATTATTTCTGGCCCGTCGGAGACATCAGTTGAATTATACGAGCAGGTAAATCAGATAATTCCTAAAATTAACAATGAAGATTATGAAGTGGATGAAAAAGCCCGATCTGCAACGCTCACCGAAAGAGGTGTCGAACATGCTGAAGAATTATTGATGCAGGCCGGTCTAATGCAATCAGGGACATTATATGACTCCGCAAACGTAAATTTATTACACCACATTTCTCAGGCGCTCAGAGCTCATAAGATGTTTACGAAGAATAAACACTATATGGTTAAAAATGAAGAACTTCTAATAATAGACGAGTTTACCGGTAGGGCAATGCAAGGTAGGCGCTTCTCCGACGGATTACACCAGGCATTGGAAGCAAAAGAAAAATTGCCAATAAAACCTGAAAATCAAACGCTTGCTTCTGTAACATATCAGAATTATTTTAGGCTTTACGAGAAACTATCCGGCATGACAGGGACTGCTCTTACAGAAGCCGGAGAGTTCTCAGAAATTTACGCGCTTGAAGTCGTTTCAATCCCAACCAACATGCCTGTTCTTCGAAAAGATGATGATGATGCCATTTACCGTACAGGCAAAGAGAGAGACGTCGCTATTATTGACTTAATTCTAGAATGTCGTGAAAAGGGTCAACCTATATTAGTGGGAACTGTAAGTATAGAAAAATCAGAGGCTTTGTCAGAGGCTCTCAAAAGTAAACGAATACCCCACAATGTTTTAAATGCGAGATTTCATCAGGAGGAGGCTAAAATTATTGCTAATGCGGGGGTGCCCGGTGCCGTTACAATTGCAACTAATATGGCGGGACGTGGAACTGATATTCAACTTGGGGGAAACCTAGAGATGAAATTGATGGAAAATCAAGTTGATATAACTTCAGTAGCGGCAACGAAAATTGTGGAGGAAATAGAAGAGGGAAAGAAAAAAGCGCTTGCAGCTGGAGGCCTATTTGTGCTCGGAACAGAACGGCACGAATCTAGGCGGATTGACAACCAGCTTAGAGGCAGAACCGGTAGGCAGGGAGACGTAGGTTCATCAAAGTTTTTTCTCTCTCTTGAAGATGATTTGATGAGAATATTTGGTTCAGAAAAACTAGATGGAATGTTACAGAAACTTGGTTTAGAGGAAGGCGAGTCTATTGCTCATAACTGGATCAACAAAGCTGTTGAAAAAGCTCAATCAAAAGTGGAGTCTCATAACTTTGAAATTAGAAAACAACTATTGAAATATGACGATGTAATGAATGACCAGCGTCAGGTTGTATTTAGTCAGCGTAAAGATATTATGCAGACTGAGGACGTACACGATACGGTGCTAAGCATGCGAGAAGAAACAATAGATTGGATTGTGGGCGAGGCAATCCCGAGTGGCAGTTTTCCGGATGCGTGGGATTCTGAATTACTTACATCACTTGCAATGTCTCACTTGGGAATTCAGGTTCCAGGTTCAGAGTGGGTAAGCGAAGATAATGTGACAGATAGCGAAATAGCAGACAGGCTTTTATCAGCCTCTAATCAACATATGGCGGGAAAGGCGACAATTTTTGGTCGAGAAACAATGCGTAATATAGAAAAATCTGTTGTTCTTCAAATCCTTGATCAGCATTGGAAAGAGCATTTGCTCAGTTTAGACCATTTGCGACAAGGAATTAATTTAAGAGCCTATGCACAAAAAGATCCGCTTAATGAATACAAGAGAGAAGCCTTTCAAATGTTTGAAGGAATGCTTGATAAAATGCGACAAACTGTGACTATGGCGCTCGCACATGTTGAACTTAAGACGGCTCAACCTACTTTAAAGCAAACGGATAAACCTGTTCAAGATGAGGCTTCACAACGAAATATTTTACCCAATTCACAAACAAAAAATATAAAAGTTCCAAGAAATGCTCCGTGCCCTTGTGGGTCTGGGAAAAAATATAAGCATTGTCATGGAAAGATATAGTACAATATAACAAATTAAGAGTGTTGGGATAAGAAGCAAAAATATGATTAAATATAGCTTAAATTGCGAATTTTTGCATACATTTGAAGCGTGGTTTAGTAATTCTGCCAGTTTTGAGAAGCAATGCAACCTTGATTTAGTTCAGTGCCCTGAGTGCGGTAGTAGCAAAATTAAACGTGCTCTTATGACACCAAATTTGAATGTCGGCAAACACAACAAAAAACAAAATCATAAACTAGAAGTCGACAATACTGATAGAGTGGCTTCGGAAAGTGGAATTGGAATTGATAAAGGCTCTTCTAAAATTTCTCAGGTCACGAAACGTCCTGACTTTTCGCCGGATAGAAAAATTAATCCTGAGCAAGCCATCACTATATTAAGAAATATTCGCAGTTTCTTTGAAAAGAACGGTCGGAATGTTGGTGACAAGTTTGCGCAGGAAGCGATAAAAATACATTATGGAGAAAGTGAACCAGACTTAATCTATGGCACATGCACGCCTGAGGAAGGAGAACAACTTATGGATGAGGGTGTGGAGTTTGCAGAATTACCTGCGTTGCCGAAAGATAATTGAAATCAGCATTTTACGCTGGATTTTCTGCTAAACTTCCGGAAGCTCCGTAATTCACGGCTGTGATTGAGGTGGTTCTAAATCTTCCATCTAAAAGTGGTTTAAAACCAGTTATATCGTCAAAAATTATACCTGCTTTTAACGCTTCATTTTGAAGCTCCGCCGGCTTCAAAAATTTGTTAAAATCATGAGTGCCTCTAGGTACGATATCTAATATATATTCTGCTGCAATTTTTGCAAAAGCTAAAGAGAGTAAAGTTCGATTAATTGTCGTTATTATGATAACACTTTTTGGAGCGAGAAGACGCTTTATAGAGTTAAAAAATAAGGCTCTATTGCATACATGTTCTATTACCTCAGATGCATATATGACGTTGAATTTCATACCACTTTCTGCTAGCTCCTCAGCAGTAGTCAGTTTATAATTAATTCTAAGTTGAGATAGTTCAGCGTGCTGCTTAGCAACCTGAATAGCGGAAGAGGAGCTATCTATGGCCGTTACGATGCCCCCTAACCTTGCCATAGGTTCTGCTAAGAGTCCGCCACCACAACCAATATCAAGAATATTCAGCCCACTAAGAGGGTCTGTTCTTTCCCAGTTTCCAAGACAATGCCTTTTTATAGCACTTTTAAAATACTCTAAACGTATAGGTGTAAATTGGTGTAAAGATCTTAGAGATCCGTCGGGGTTCCACCATTCTTCAGAGATTGCCTCAAATTGTTTGTTATCTTTTGGGTCGATTGTTGAGTTAAATGCCATATTCTTTCCTAGAATTAAATTTGTGACTTGTGTGTTTGAGACATGTTAAGTAATAACCAAGTAATAAATATAGTCTGAAGTTTAAATTTATAAAGAAAAATGGCGCGTATAGTTCAAAAATTTGGTGGTACATCCGTTGGCGATTTGGAACGAATTCGAAATGTTGCACAAAGGGTAAAGTTGTGTGTAGAAGCAGGAAATCAAGTTGCTGTTGTTGTATCTGCTATGGCTGGCACCACAAATCGATTAATAGAATGGGCAAATCAAATTGGTTCAATGCATGATGCCAGAGAATATGACACAATAGTGTCAACTGGAGAACAGATTTCTGTTGGCCTCTTGTCAATTGCATTGCAAAATATTGGAGTAGATGCTCGTTCTTGGCTGGGTTGGCAGATACCATTTAAAACAGATGACTTCCATAGTGCTGCAAGAATTGAAGAAATTAATGCAAAGGAGATTATTTATCGGCTGAATAAGGGACAGGTGGCCGTTGTTGCTGGTTTTCAGGGCATAGCGCCAGATGGACGTATATCAACTTTAGGGAGAGGGGGGTCTGATACTTCTGCAGTAGCGCTTGCAGCTGCAATAGATGCGGATAGATGTGATATTTTTACGGATGTAGAGGGAGTATATACTACCGACCCACGAATAATGCCAAAGGCAAGGAAGCTAGATAGTATAACTTTTGAAGAGATGCTAGAGATGGCTTCAGCTGGCGCTAGAGTATTGCAAACACGTTCTGTTGCAATGGCTATGAGGCATAGTGTTAATCTTCAGGTTCTCTCCAGTTTTAAAGAGTCTCCGGGGACATTGGTTCAGAATGAGGAAAAACAAATGGAAAAGCAAAAAGTTAGCGGTATTGCCTATTCAGCAGAAGAGGCAAAAGTTACGGTTGTTGGCTTGCCTGATAAGCCAGGCATAGCGGCTCGAATATTTGGCGCCCTCGCAGAAATCCATATTAACGTGGATATGATTGTTCAAAGTGCATCCACTGATTCTGAAAAAACAGATATAACATTTTCGCTAGCGCGTTCAGACCTTTGGGATGCTGTCAAAAGTATTAAAAACATTAAAGAGGAACTGGATTTTGAAAGGTTGGATCATGATGATAATATAGCGAAGGTATCTGTAATAGGTACAGCAATGCGAACACAACCTGGTATTGCAAAACGTATGTTTGAGGTATTGTCTGACAAACAGATAAATATGCAGGTTATATCGACTTCTGAAATAAAAATATCAGTATTGATACAAGCGGATTATACTGAATTGGCAGTTAGAAGTCTTCATGACGCTTTTGGCCTAGATAGACCTGATTAAATTTAAAAAAATGCCACAAACGCGTATTTTTTAGCTATTTTTTTCATTTTTTTTGCCGTTAATGATTAAAATTATGTTAAAAACCTACATTAGCACATATTATAACATAGCTATTTAGTTTAAACTGAGAAGTATTATTGAGATATGACTAAAGTCTCTGAACAAATGGGCTCTAATTTACGCTCACTTAATGCAAGTGAAATCGGTTCCATCTTGATATCATCCAGGAGAGGTAAAAATATATCGCTTCAGGAACTATCTGATAACCTGCGAATTCCAAAAATGTATTTAAAGTGTCTTGAAAATTCAGATTTTGGAAATTTACCGGGTGTTGCCTATGTTCCCGGATATATTCGCAGTTACTGCAAGTATACAGGAATAGATAGTAGTGCATTGGTTGCTGCGTATATTGCATCAGTAGATAATGATGATGTAAACCCTATTTATGAAGTGCCTGGTCAAGCGCTCGTTCCGAAATTTTCTAATAGTTCTATCGCAATGATTGCAGTTTTTATTGCTATTTTTGGTTATATTGGTTGGTTTTTGTTAGTAAGAGAAAAACCAGAAGAAATAGCGTCCATTCCGCCGGTATTGGAATCACCACCCAATAAAATAGAAACAACTAATTTAGTTTCTTCTAATGAGAGTGTTTTTGAAAACAATCAAATAAATGGCAATTTGAAACCAAATCTAATGACACCGTCGTCTTCGGATAATGCTGTCACCAAAGATGCAAATATGGAGTTTGTTGATAATAATAAGTCACCAAATGAAGAAATTAAAAAAATGTCAGAACTTGCAACGTCCCAAAATGATCCGCAACTACCTACTAAGGTTTTAGATGTGGAAACGCAAATTGCGAAGAAAGAGAGTGATAAAGAAACACAAAATATTATGAAAAACAGTAATAGCCAAAGTGGCATAGCCGTTGACCAAAAAGTGGAAACTCTGAAGCCATCCTCTGCTGTTGCCAAAGGGATTGAACTTTCTGATACATTGACGATAAAAGCAAATGCCTCCTCTTGGATTGAAATGGTTAATTCCGATGGTAATGTAATTACGAGTAAACTTCTTCGCCCTGGAGATAGTATAGCGGCAAGTCTCAGTGATAAGTTATATTTAACCACTGGTAATGCTGGTGGATTAACATTTGAAATGATGGACGTGCCTGCTTTCAAAATCGGTAAAACGGGTGAAATAGTTAGAGATCTGCCCTTGAGTGCTGATAGTATCTTAAGCAGAAAATTCAATTAACTCCTTATCAATGAATTATCTGATTGCAATGATTTGAACCCTATTTAAAGCTAGTGTTTAAACGCGATTTCTTATATATCTAATATTCGGAAATAGCACCTATAAAAAATCAATTTGTGGTTTATCGCTAATGACATCATCTTTCTATCGCCCCTTTCGAATGATAAACCGCCGCAAAACCCGTAAAATAATGGTTGGTAATGTTCCAGTTGGTGGCGACTCACCCATCTCTGTTCAAACAATGACAAATACATTGACATCGGAGCCAGAAGCAACACTCCATCAAATTAGTCAAGTGGTTGAGGCTGGGGCAGACATAGTAAGGGTTTCTTGTCCTGATGAAGCGAGCACAAAGGCTTTAAAGAAAATCTGTGATTCAAGCCCTGTCCCTATTATAGCTGATATACATTTTCATTATAAAAGAGCTTTGGAGGCTGCAGATGCAGGTGCAGCGTGTTTAAGAATAAATCCAGGAAATATTGGTAATTCAAAGAGAGTAGCAGAGGTTGTGACGGCTGCTCAAGCAAACAGCTGCTCAATACGTATTGGAGTAAATGCAGGATCGCTGGAGAAAAAACTGCTCGAAAAATATGCTGAGCCTTGTCCAGAGGCATTAGTCGAGTCTGCGTTAGACCACGCAAGAATATTAGAGGATCACAATTTCGACAATTATAAAATTTCTGTCAAAGCATCAGATGTATTTCTTGCAGCAGCAGCATACCAACAACTCTCAGAGGCTATAGACTGCCCTCTTCATATTGGTGTAACTGAGGCGGGGGGTCTTAGAGCTGGAACGGTTAAATCTGCTATTGGATTAGGCAGTTTGTTATGGGCAGGTATTGGTGATACAATAAGAGTCTCCCTATCTGCAGATCCAATTGAGGAAGTAAAGGTTGGCTACGAGCTGCTAAAATCACTTGGTCTAAGACGAAGAGGTGTTACTGTTATTTCATGCCCGTCGTGTGCACGACAACAATTTGACGTGATTAAGTCCGTGGCTGAAATAGAGGAGAGGCTATCACACATAGATATTCCGATATCTGTCTCTATAATTGGTTGTGTTGTTAATGGTCCGGGAGAGGCAAAAGAGACCGATATAGGCCTAACAGGCGGTGGGAAAGGCACACATCAAATATATCTGTCAGGAATGGCCGACCATCGGTTCACTGACGATAACATCGTAGAGCATGTTGTAAATCTAGTTGAAGAACGTGCTGCACTAATTAAAAAAGGAAACAACTAAGCTATCCCCGAACGCAAAATTAGAAAGGCCATATTAATGAAGCTAATGCGACCTGTTCGAGGTACCACTGATTTAATGCCTAAACAGAAATCACAAATGAATTTTGTTATTGAGAAAGCTGTTGTAATCGCAAACAGATACGGCTTTCAGGCGATGGAAACTCCTATATTCGAATTCAAGGAGGTTTTTAGCAGGCCGCTTGGAGAAAGTTCGGATGTTGTTGCAAAAGAAACGTATAGTTTTCAAGATAGGGGTGGTGCAGACTTAACGCTTAGACCGGAGGGCACAGCCTCGGTGATGCGGGCGTTAATCAGCAACGGACTTACTCAATCATTGCCGCAGAAGTTTTTCTACTCAGGGCCGATGTTCAGATATGAGAGACCACAAAAAGGAAGAATGAGACAATTTAATCAAATTGGATGCGAATTTATTGGAAGTTTCGAACCGTTATCAGATGCAGAAATTATTGGATGTGCAGCTGATATTTTGTCAGAATTAGGTGTTTTGGAAAAATGCACTTTATATGTAAATTCTCTGGGGGACAATGAAAGTAGGGATAATTACCGTGCATCGCTGGTAAGTTATTTGTTAGAATACAAAGAATCTTTATCTGTTGACAGTCAACGCAGACTTTCATCCAATCCATTAAGAATTCTTGACTCAAAAGCTAAAGAGGATATTGAAATTGTTGAAAATGCTCCAAAATTACTTCAATTTTTGACGACACAGGCAAAAAAACATTTTGACCGTGTCACCAATTTGCTGGATTTAGCAGGAATTGATTGGCAGTTAGATAAAAAGTTAGTCAGAGGACTTGATTATTATTCACATACTGCGTTTGAGTTTGTAACAAATGGGTTGGGCTCACAAGGGACGGTTCTTGGAGGTGGGCGCTATGATGGATTATCCTCTATGTTAGGAGGGCCAAATATTGGTGCGGTTGGTTTTGCAGCGGGTGTAGAGAGACTTGCTTTGCTGACAGAACAAACAGAAGATTTCAAATATGATATAGCTGTTATAACAGCAGATGAATATGCAGAAAAACACGCATTTGCATTGGCTAAGGATTTACGATCTTGCGGATTATGTGTTGATATTCCACTAGCAAACCAAATTGGAAAAAAGTTAAAAAGAGCCAATTTGATTGGATGTACTCTTAGTTTTATTATTGGAAAGACTGAAATCAATAGTAATTCTCTTCAAGTAAAATTTATGGAAAATGGGGAGCAAAAACAAATAAATAAATCAGAAGCAGTCTCATTTGCTAAAAATTTTTTTGAAGGTAGGATAAAAGGAATTCAGTAAAATGAGTCTTGAAAAAAATATCTCTCGCTTATTATCTCGAAAAGATGAAATTGAAAAAAAGTTGGCATCGTCTCTCGTAAATGCCTCTGAACTTATGACCCTCTCAAAAGAACTATCAGAAATAAGGCCAGTAGCCGAGCAAGCTAATAAAGTGAATGAACTGAGAGTGGAACTAAGTGAGGCACAAATGCTGCTTAAAGACCCAAGCGTAGATGCAGATATGAAATCTCTAGTAGAAGATGAAATCCTCGAAATTAAACCTAAACTTATTGATGAAGAGCATCTGCTGAAAGTATTACTACTTCCAAGGGATAAAGATGACTCAAGAAACGCAATTTTAGAGATAAGAGCAGGTACAGGTGGTGAAGAGGCTGCTTTGTTTGGAGCAGATTTATTTGGCATGTATCAAAAATTTGCATCCCAACAGGGCTGGCGTTTTGAAATTATGGAGATTTCTGAAACAGGTATTGGGGGTTATAAAGAGGCAACAGCAAGTATATCGGGACAGGAAGTTTTTGCAAAACTAAAATTTGAATCTGGTGTGCATCGTGTTCAACGGGTGCCTGATACAGAAACAGGTGGAAGAATTCACACTTCAGCCGCAACAGTTGCTGTTTTACCAGAGGCTGAAGAAGTTGATATTGAAATTCGAGAATCAGATATCAGAATTGATATTTTTCGTTCATCGGGACCTGGGGGTCAGTCAGTTAACACGACTGACTCGGCTGTGAGAATAAGTCATATTCCAACAGGTATAGTTGTTAGTCAGCAAGATGAAAAATCCCAACATAAAAACAGAGCAAAAGCGATGAAAATTCTTCGTTCAAGACTTTATGATGCAGAAAGAGCAAGGCAGAATTCTGAAAGAGCAGCCTCTAGAAAAGGGCAAGTTGGCTCTGGCGACAGATCAGAGCGAATTCGAACTTATAACTTTCCTCAAGGAAGAGTTACAGACCACAGAATAAACTTAACACTTTATAAGCTAGATAAAATTTTAATGGGGGAATCATTAAACGAAATTATCGAGGCTCTTTTGACAGAAGAACAGGTTGAAAAGCTTGCAGAGGGCCAGAGCTAGCTTGATAGTCATATGAATGTAACGACTCTTATTTTGGATGCCACTGAGAAACTCAGAGAAAGGTGCGGTGATAGGGCAAGATACGAGGCTCGTTTGTTGCTTGGCCTTGCAATTGGCAAGCAGGAACCCGTTTATCCTCATCTGTTTGTTCAAATCGAGAAGGAGCAGATAGACCGATATTATCGACTTATTAATGAGAGGATTGATGGAAAGCCAATCAGCAGAATAAGGGGGTGGAAGGAATTTTGGTCACTACCATTTAAATTAAATCATGCCACACTGGACCCACGTCCAGAAAGTGAATTATTAGTTGAAAAAGCAATTTGGTATGCCCGTTCTAAGTTGCTAGCAAAAAATGAAAAACTTCACTTGCTGGACCTTGGAACTGGAAGTGGGTGCTTATTGCTCTCTTGTTTACATGAGTTAAAATATGCTTATGGGGTTGGAGTTGATATCAATAAGCATGCTATTCAACAAGCAAAAGAAAATGCAGTTTTGTTACAATTAAATGAAAGATCCAAATTTTTTACATCAAATTGGTTTGAAGGAATTAGAAATTCTAGGTTCGAAATCATCCTATGCAATCCACCTTATATTTCTCGTGAGGATGAAATATATCTACCAGATGAAGTTTTGTTGTTTGATCCTGTGCATGCTTTGTTTTCGGATAAAAACGGTCTAGCAGATTATGAAAAAATTTTTTTCGATTTATCGCCCTATTTGACTTCTGATGGAATATTCTTGTTGGAAATTGGATATGAACAATTAGAGCATGTTTTAGAGATGGTACCCAATGCAGATTTACGTGTTTGCGATGTTTTTCGGGATTTACGAGGCATTCCACGTTGTTTAATTCTTTGTCGCGCAAATAACAAAGTTTTATAAAAAAATAAAAAAAATTTAAAATTTTGCAATTTTTGCTTGTTATTTATGTTTAGTCGTGTCTTATATACCGTAGTTTAAGGTATATTTGATACCACAGTACAACAGCTAATCTCCGAAAATAAAACGGAATACCAGTAATTTGCTTGGTATAATTGGCAACGGATATTTAATGAGACCAAATAATCAAAACGGAAAGCGCTCACGCGGTCGCGGTCGCCGTTCCAACGGTTTTAATCAGCCAAATGTTAATAGGAATACGACATTTGAGTCTAATGGACCTGACGGTAAACTAAGAGGTAACGCGCAACAGCTATATGAAAAATATACTGCTCTTGCACAAGACGCAAATTCATCTAGTGAGAGAATCTCCGCTGAGGCATTCAGTCAATTCGCTGACCACTATTACCGAGTTCACCAGACCATATTGTCGGCGATAGAGCAAAAACGTAATTCACAAGAAAATAAGTCCGATTTAAAGCATAAATCATTGGATGTTATTAGTAGTGAAGCTGATAATAGTTCAGAGCCAAACAACACCCTTGTTGAAAAAGACAAAGAGCACAAAATACCTGAGGCTCAAAACATGGAAGCAGGGTTTGGTGAAGAGAGTGAGGATGTTACTTCTGTTGCTATAGAGAAAGTGTCTAAATCAGATAATAAAGAAGATATTCAAGAAAAAGCTGACGATGCGGTGGCCTAGTGTATTTAGACATAATATTGGCAAATAATCTCCAGCCCAATGACCTTTATGTCTTTTAAATAAAGCGCAACTGGTCATTGATATTTACAGCGCCTGTTTTTTTTATCCTCGCATAAACACCAAGATTACTGTGTCCAAATTTAGCTCTCATTTTTTGCGGCAACATTTCATCGGTGCTCATTCCTGTTTCTGCACTCAAATTGATAGCATTGCATCGGCCGACCGGTGATAAAAATTCCAGTTCTGCATCTCCAATTTTTCCTGTCCGGCCAATCCAACTAAATTCTTCAAAAGGTGACTTTGTTTGGAGCCAAATATTCAACCTAAAGCGCAATAAAGATTGGTCAAGTTCAAAGGTTTCCACAAGCTTTTTTGCTGATGCGGTAGCTCCAACACTTACCCATTGATCTCGAGTATCACTTAGACCACAGTCCTTTGACCTAATTAATTTAAGGTTTAACTTTTTCCCGGGACTAGAGAGGGTTTCGATTTTTTTTGCAAAAGCGACTCCTCTATTGAAACATGTAAGATCAAATTCCTCATCTTGATCATTTATTCTTACAACAACAGGAACTTTTCTTACAAGTTGTAGCTTAATTTTGGCAAGTGATGGTTGATTCACCAATTGTTTAAAGTGTGATTTAGGAAGCCAAGAGGTCAGGTGATTAGTTGTAGATATTTGTGTAAGAGCAAATTGCCTGTCATACTCAAGCAGTTTATTTTTCTGCAAAAGACATTTTTCTTGGCTAAATCCCTGCATACCTTTTATCGGAAAGATGTGTATGGAATGAACACTTTGCATGAAAATGACCCAATATATAATATTAAGACGAACTATTTAACTCTGTGGTTTGTATTTTAAAGAGAATTTATTTTATAGTGGCTCCTGCATAGCTTTTTATATTATTAATAGTTATATATTCGTTTATATTTGCAACCGTATTTTTAAAACTATCTTTGTCCATATCGGGCAAATTTTTTCCTGTAGGTAAATTAATAGTCATTGGGTTTACCTGCCGACGATTAACTAAAATTTCATAGTGTAAATGAGGTCCTGTGGACCGACCCGTGGAACCTACATAACCGATAACCTGACCCTGTTCTACTTGTGAGCCGGCATACACTCCTTTGGCTATTGCTGATAAATGAGCATATGCTGTTTGGTAGGTATTATTGTGTCTTATTCTTATGTAGCGTCCATAATTGCCGTTCCAACCTGCCAGTTCAATTCTCCCGCTACCTGCAGCTAAAATCGGGGTCCCTGATGGTACGGCAAAATCAACACCTTTATGTAATTTGTTATAACCAGATATTGGATGTTTTCGCATCCCATAACTTGACGACAGTCTGGCACCGTTAACAGGAGTTCTCATTAAGGTTCTTACAGCAGATTTTCCATTTTTGTCATACCAGCCTATGCTGCCATTAGAATTCTGGTGTCTATAATACCCTATCTTTTTTCCAGATAATACCATTCCAACATAGTGTACATCGCCCACCGAGAGTGTTTCTCCTGTAATCCTATCTGTAGTTTTCTTATAAACCAGCTCAAAAGCGTCCCCTTGTTGAAGCTGCCGCTGAAAATCTACCGAGAAGCCCATCACTCGCATAAAGTTGTCTAGTGCTGACAACGGGACATTTGAAGCTATTGCTGCTTCATATAAGGTATCATTAATTATGCCAGCAGCGTGCATAAATTCTGAATCAATTGGTCTTATAGCCTGTAGCCCTTTCCAAGATCCAAATTGGTTTTTAAAAATAAAATAGTCTAACTTTTCTGATTGATTTGTCTTTACAGCCACGGGCTGATTATAATCGTCGAAACCAATTATGAAATTCATACCAATGCCGAGCTTCCTAACATTTATTTTTTTGGCAACAATCTCAGCAATCTGGTAACTTTCATTAGAAGAGAACTTTGCACGTTTGAGGATATCTGCCAAAGTTTCGTTTTTTTTAAGGGTTAAGTTTATTTCCCTTTTTATGAAAAGATTAGCTTCTTTTGATAAAAGACCGCCGAGTGTAGATGAAGACACAGGAAGAGCTTCTTCCATTGATGGGCGTATAAGAGGGCCCTCCATCTGAACTATATTTCCGCCCAAGAGTAAAATGAGTTCTGGTTTTGGTATTGGAGAAATATTAGATATTAATCTTATGTCAGAATCTTTGCTCTTTTCATAAAGGTGCCCCTTGATTGTTCCTGTATTAGCAAAAGCACTATTTACATATAATATTAAGGCAACAGCAATCCAATAAGTGTGTCTCATTAACAACAATGGCGCATTACAATTTTGTGTTTTCGCGCTTAATACTTTAAACATGGATTTGCTCATTCGCTGGGTTGCTTGACGAAAAAAAACCAATAAAAATTGCAAATATTATAAATCTCGGTTCTTTTTATTAAAAGTCTTAACCTTAAAGGTCAATCTAAAATTTCAAAAGAATCAGATAATTAACAAAAATTTATAACTCAAAGCTGAAAGAAAAATAAGATTTACAAACTTTTTTGTTATTTTAGGCGCTCAAACAATTGTTACATAACCCGTGAAATTCGATATGTGTTTTGGGTGTGCTAAGTCCAAATTTTTCTGCTCTTAAATTTATATAATCTGATAATTCCTCATCTTTTACTTCTGACACTTTTTCACACTTTTGACAGATGGTGAAAGCTGTCATATGACTAACTTCACATAAACTATGCTCACACGCTATAAAAGCATTCATGCTTTCAATTCGATGAACCTTGCCAATTTCGATCAGTTTTTCGAGTGCCCGATAAACTTGAGGGGGAGCTTTAAAACCATATTCTCTCAACTTATCAAGAAGCGAATACGCGCTTAGGGGCGAATTTTCTTTTACAAGTACATCTAAGACCAGTGTTTGATTTTTTGTTAAGCGTTTCATAGTTCCTTCTTAAAATGTTTTCAGGTTTAATTGTATACTTTTAAGCATTTTTGAAAATTAAATTTTTTGAGATGGTAAATAAAAACAATATAAGTGAGGCAACAATAATGCTAGGGCCTGCCGGTATATCAAATTCCAAAGAGCCAAAAAGTCCAAATAGGACTGAGCTAATACCGAAAAGTATTGATATAATGGCCATTTGTTCAGGGCTAGTGGAAAAATGACGTGCTGATGCAGCAGGGATAATCAATAATGCTGTCAGTAGCATGACACCGACGATTTTCATAGAAATAGCTATAACTAATGCTAACATGATCATAAAGAAAAAGTTAGAACGATGGGGGTTTAATCCTTCTGCTTCTGCAATTTCTGGGCTGACTGTGGCAGCAAACAGCTTTTTCCAAATCAGAATGAGGCAAAACAAAATTAATAAACCACCAGCCCAAATAATAAAAATATCTTGTTTTGTAATGGATAGTATATCTCCAAATAAAAAACCCATTAAATCTACCCTTACCCAGGTCATAAATGAAAGAGCGATTAGTCCAAGCGCAATAGTAGAATGGGCCAGCAATCCAAGCAAAGTATCGGATGACAATTTTTGACCTTTTTGCAAAAATAATAGAGCAAACGCCACAAATATGCTTGTTATGAAGACGGAGAGGGTGATATTTATTTGTAAAAGCAATGCTATAGCTACGCCTAAAAGGGCAGAATGTGAAAGAGTATCTCCGAAATAAGCTAATCTGCGCCATACAACGAAGCATCCAAGTGGCCCTACAACTGTGGCAACACCAACTCCTCCTATGATTGAACGCATAAAAAAATCTTCAAGCATGCTTTTATCCAATAATAAATGTGTCTATATTAAGCCATAAAAATACTTGATATCTGCAAGGTAAGTGATTTTCGGACACTTGAGTAGTTTCTCTAAAAATCATTTTTTTATACTGCCATCCATCAAATGTTCGTGGTCATGATTATGCTGATAAATAGCCAAATTTGTAGCCATTCTCTCACCAAAAAGGTCTTTAAATTCAGGGCTAGTTGTGACAAAGCTTGGTGTTCCTGAACAGCAAATGTGACCGTTTAAACAGATAACTTTGTCTGTCGTAGACATTACCATATGTAAGTCATGGGATATTAGCAATATGCCACATTTTAATTTAGTTCGTGTTTCTTCAATCAAATTGTAAATTGCATCTTCGCCTTTATAATCTACCCCCTGTACTGGTTCATCTAAAACTAAAAATTCTGGCGATAATGCAATTGCCCTTGCGACCATAACACGTTGTAATTCCCCACCAGAAAGCACACGTATTTCCTTATCAGAAAGATGTAATGTATTTGTTAACGACAACGCAAATTCAATTTCTTTATCCGAAATTTTATTTGTCAGCGAAACGAATCGTTTAACTTTTATAGGAACAGTCCAATCGATTTGTAGTTTTTGAGGCACATACCCAATTCGTAAATTGTTTTTTCGACTTGTTGTTCCCTCGTTTATACCTAAAAGACCAAGAGCCATTTTAGCGGTTGTTGTTTTCCCTGAGCCGTTTGGCCCTATTAATGTGACAATTTCCCCGCTATTTACACTCATTGTAATGCCTCTCACGAGCCATTTTCTATCTCTTCTGACACCAGCATTGGTTAATGTTATAAGTGCATTTTCTTTTTTTTGCATTTTCTTTTTTGACACAGGTTATTTCATTGATAAAGTAATAAAAATGTTATATTATAACATAACATTTAAGTCTAGAAAATATTCCAAGGAAATCATCATGCGTATAAACAAATTTATATTAATGGCATCGACTGCTTTTGCAACAAGCATCTCCGCAGCTCAAGCCGAAATTAGCGTTATAGCCTCTATAAAGCCTGTTCACTCCCTCGTTGCGGGTGTTATGGAGGGGGTGAGTTCACCAAACATCATTGTAGATGGCGCTGGGTCTCCACACTCATATTCTTTAAAGCCATCGCAGGCAAAGGAATTGCAGGAAGCTAACGCTGTTTTTTGGTTTGGTAGAGATCTAGAGACGTTCCTTGAAAAACCAATTGAAGCGCTTTCTACAAATGCAAATGTTGTAAAACTTTTAGACACAGAAGGCTTATTAAAGTTGGAATTTCGCGAAGGTGGCCCATTCTCTGAACATGACCATGACGACCATGACGACCATGATGACCATGACAATCATAAAGACCATGACGACCATGACGACCATGACGATCATAAAGACCATGACGACCATGACGACCACGATGACCATGATGATCATAAAGACCATAACGACCATGACGACCATGATGACCATGATGACCATGACGACCATGATGATCATAAAGACCATGACGACCACGATCATCACGACCATGGCGAACATGATCCACATGTCTGGTTAGACCCAAAAAATGCGTCTATTTTAGTAGACAAAATAGCAGACGAATTATCCTCAATTGACCCATCTAACGCCACAACATACGCAAATAATGCCAAAAAACTCCAAGAGGATTTGAATCAACTAGTAGAAGAGATCACTGTCGAATTAAAACCACTCAGTAACGAGGGTTATATCGTCTTTCACGATGCATATCAGTATTTTGAAAAACGCTTTGGCGTTTCGGCTATTGGCTCCGTTACAGTATCTCCAGAAATATTGCCTGGAGTAGAAAGAACAAAAGAATTGAGGGAAAAAATTGTGAGCTTGGAGGCAAGTTGTGTATTTTCTGAACCTCAATTTGAGCCAAAGATTGTAAGCACATTAGTTGAGGGAACAAAGGTTGGAACGGGTGTCTTGGATCCTCTGGGTGCCTCGATTAAAAATGGTCCTGATTTATATTTCAAACTAATTAGAAATATGGCCTCTTCACTGAAGAATTGTCTGTCAAAAACTTAATAAATTTAGGCACAGATAGTAATTTAAAAAAAGTGCTGCATGTTAACTGTTTCTCCAGTTGCAGCACTTTTTTGTGCTGCGAGAGCTATTTTTACTGCAGCATATCCGTCTTTTAAATTCACGGCAGGTTCCAATTTTTCTGTCAGCATTTTTACAAATTCTTTATGTTGAAAGTACGTAGCACCATTATGGTCCCCAACATCTAATAAAACCTTATCTACTGGTACATCCAAAAATTTGACCGTTTCTCCATTGCGAGGGGATATAACAACTTGTGGTATGGGTTGGGTATAATTTTTTTGTTTCCAGAAACGCCTCGGGCCAGGCACTAGTGCCTCGATTTTGCCTGATTTTCCTAAAACAGATATTTCTTCTTGAAAGCGAGAGCCCTCTGCAAACATACATAATTCAAGCATGCCTTTCATACCGTTTTCAAATTCGATTATCACATATCCATGATCATCTATGTCTGGCGTCATACCGCCATAAATTTCGTTTTTATGATTGATTTCTTGGCCACTTACAGCCATTACTTTTTTAGCTTCGCTTTTTGTGATGAGCCTCATTAAATCGAAAAAGTGGCAACATTTTTCAACAAAAGTGCCACCAGAATTTTTATTGAACCTGTTCCAATCGTTTACCTTTGACAGAAAGGGAAAGCGATGTTCTTTTATCGAAACCATAGATACACCGCCTGTTACTTTTTCCATATTTTTTAATAGATGGGCTATGGGGGGCATATATCTATATTCCATACCAACCCAAACAGGCTCTGGGTATTCTACTAGCAAGTTAGAGATGGTTTTGTCGTCCTCAGGTTTAATAAACAGGGGTTTTTCAATCATCAAAGGCAGCGGGCGAGTCTCATATATCTGTTCAAATTGTTCAAGATGAAAATTGTTTGGGGAGGCAATTACAATACAATCTAAATTTTTTATCTTTAATAATTCATTTATAGAGGAGACATGACTTGCATGTGGAGCCAGGATTGACGCTTTTTCCCTCATCGTCTTATTTGGTTCAAATATACCAATAATATTAGTTGTTTTTATCAAGTTTATATTTTTAATATGTTCTTGGCCCATCATACCGCAACCGATGAAACCATAATTCAATTTTTTAGTCACAAAAAGTACCTTTACAGCTCTAATTTTATTTGTAATTACAATAAATAGATTACTAAATCACCTGCAAACGAATCAAATTTTTAAAAGATCTTGATTATTTCTCATATGATTTTTTGTTATTCATGTCATGATAATAACGAGATTTAAAATTTGGAGAATTAATGACTATTGTTCAAATTACATCACGGGAGACGGATGCAGTGGAAGTGTCTTGGTTTTCAGCTTTGTGTTCTGATGATTATGCCTACCTTGGAGTACCTGATAAAAATCTTAAGTCCACATGGAAACACTGTTCCAAGATTGTTAAAACAGCTGAACGGCAGGGTTTTAGAAACATATTATGCCCTTCTTCCTATCAAGTCGGTCAAGATACTCTTTCATTTGTAGCTGGCTGTGCATCCATAACTTCGAGGATAAACTTACTTGCTGCAGTAAGATGCGGAGAGATGCAACCAATAATGTTGGCAAGGACACTTGCTACAATAGACCACATGCTTGAAGGCCGTTTGACAGTAAATATTATTTCTTCTGATTTTCCAGGTCAGGTTGAGGATAGTGCCTATCGGTATCAGCGGTCACGCGAAGTTGTCCAAATTTTGAAACAGGCGTGGACGAGAGATAAAATAAATTTCAATGGCAAAATTTACAATTTTGATAATTTGACCACAGAACCTGCAAAACCATATCAGCAAAATGGAGGACCACTATTGTACTTTGGTGGCTATTCACCCTCTGCCCTAGCTCTGTGTGCTGAGTTTTGTGACGTGTATCTTATGTGGCCTGAAAAAAAAGAAATATTGGCTCAAAGAATGCGAGCGGTATCTACCCTTGCAGATGAACATAGCCGAACTCTGGATTATGGATTAAGAGTTCATGTTATCGTAAGAGATACCGAGAAGGAGGCTAAAGAGTATGCAGAAGCACTTGTCTCTAGGCTTGATGATACAAAAGGAAGTAAAATACGGGAACGTGCGCTGGACAGCACCTCTTTGGGAGTTTCTCATCAAGCAAAAAATAGAAAAAGTGCGGATGAGTATGGATATATAGAACCCATATTATGGACAGGGGTAGGTAGAGCTCGATCTGGCTGTGGAGCAGCACTCGTTGGTTCAACAGATCAAGTATTATCTGAAATAGAGATATATCAAAAAATGGGTATTAGAGCCTTCATTTTTTCTGGCTATCCCCACATCGACGAGTGTAAGAGTTTTGGCTCAAAAGTGATTGGCAATTTGAACACATGTTCGCTACCACACCTTTATGGAAGAGTACCTGAAACTCCACCGTTAACACCACTGGCAGCGGGAGAAAGAAACTAAGATGGACCGAATTAAAATAAGTGATGATGTTTCCTTATCACGTATTATATATGGAATGTGGCGCTTAACAGACGATAGCAATACAAGTCCATCATATATTTCACAGAAAATAGAGGCATGCCTTGAGCAGAAAATCACGACAATCGATCAAGCCGATATATACGGAGGATATGAAGCGGAAGAATTATTTGGAGCAGCACTCAAAGAAAATGGATATCGTGATAAACTTGAAATAGTTACAAAATGCGGAATCATCGCACCAGTAGGAAGGTTCAAGAACTCGCGCGTGAAACATTACAATACCTCAAAAGAGCACATTAGTCAGTCTGTTGAGCTATCTTTAAAATTGATGAATACAGACTATATCGACTTATTGTTACTGCATCGACCAGACCCATTCATGAATGCTGAAGAAACGGGCTATATATTAGATAGTTTAATCGAGCAGGGGAAAGTAAGGG
The DNA here is from genome assembly GCA_902625725.1 of uncultured SAR116 cluster alpha proteobacterium. GTDB lineage: Bacteria > Pseudomonadota > Alphaproteobacteria > Puniceispirillales > Puniceispirillaceae > UBA5951. Next base: position 66,526 of record CACOCY010000005.1, read on the forward strand.
AAGTAGGAGCTTCTAATTTCAAACACCACGACTTCTCTTTGTTACAGTCACATATGAATAACAACCTTGTGACTAACCAGATTGAAATAAGTGTCATTGCAAACCAATGTTTTGTGAACGGCGATGTAGCATTTATGCAGGAAAGAAGATTGCCCATTATGGCTTGGTCGCCACTGGCAGGCGGAAAAATCTTTGGAAAGGGTAATGAAAAATTGATGAACCTTTTAAAAGACATGGCTAAATTTCATAACTCCACACCGACAGGTATAGCGATAGCTTGGTTGCTTGCCCATCCTGCTAACATTATGCCAGTCATGGGGACCAACTCACTATCGCGAATAAAATCTCTAGCAGATGCCTGTAACGTGAATTTGGACATGCAAAGTTGGTTTGAAATATATGAAACTGCAAATGGACAAGAAGTACCTTAAATTATTGCTAAAAAATTATTTTCCTATTTAAAAATCAAAGTCATCAAAACGCACTTATCAATTAAATATTAATATCTTTCAAGAAATTTTGAATTTGAGCCTAAATAATTTTTAACCAAAACAAGCTTGCGGCGTTAAAATTCGAATTAGCTACTTGTATATTTCAATGAAATATGTGTAAGCTTTCGGTTAACGTGGGATTGGAATTTTGAATTTTGATCTTTAACATAGGTCAAAAATTTTTAGGAGGAATAAATGACTTATACTCGCAATATGATTGGTGCCGCCTCGTTTGCATCAGTCCTGTTAGCAAGCTCTGCTTTTGCAGACGTTTGTGATACGCCATCTAAATTAGGTGAACTAGGAAGTTTTCCGGGCGAAATTATTACAATGCAGGGGTCTATGTTGGGAACTGACCAAGAAATGCTTGAAGCAACATTCAGTTGTTTTGAAAAAGCAACTGGTGCAACAATTCAATATTCTGGGTCTCGCGATTTTGCAGCACTAGTTGTAGCAGACTTACGTTCTAACAATGCTCCAAACATTGCTATCTTCCCCCAACCAGGCTTAGCTGCAGATATGGCAAAAGAAGGACACCTTGTTCCTCTCGGTGATGACATGGCTGATTGGATGGCAGAAAATTATGGTGCTGGTTCATCATGGGTTGACCTAGGCACTTATGCTGATGCAGACGGCAAAGAGCACTTTTATGGTTTTGCGTATAAGATGGATCTTAAGTCTTTAGTTTGGTATTCGCCAGAGCAATTTGAAGATAATGGCTATGAGATTCCTGGAACAATGGAAGAATTAATTGAACTATCTGACCAGATGGTTGCAGATGGAAATACCCCTTGGTGTATTGGTATCGAATCTGGTAACGCAACAGGTTGGACTGCCACTGACTGGATGGAAGATTTAATGCTAAGAACAGCTTCTCCAGCAAAATACGACCAGTGGGTTTCAAATGAGTTACCATTTAATAGTCCAGAAGTTATAAATGCAATGGAAGTTTTCGGAAAGTTCTCCAGGAATGACGATTATGTTGCAGGAGGCGCGTCTTCGGTTGCAACCACCTCATTTGGTGATGCACCAAAAGGTCTCTTTACATCTCCGCCGAGTTGCATGATGCATCGTCAAGCCTCGTTTATTTCGGGGTTTTTCCCGAAAAAGGGACAAGAGGTTGCTGACGGTGAGGCAGATGCCTTTTACTTTCCTCCATACGCTTCCAAAGACTTGGGTAACCCAGTTCTTGGAGCTGGAACGCTCTACACAATGACAAAAGATTCTCCAGCAACACGTGCTTTTTTTAAATTTCTCACAGAAGCAGCGGCTCATGAAGCTTGGATGCAACAGGGAGTTCTGCTTACAGCACATAAGGGAGCTAGTTTAGATGCATATGCAACGCCATTATTACGCAAACAAGGTGAAATTTTAGTGAATGCTACAACTTTTCGTTTTGATGCTTCAGACTTAATGCCTGGTGCAATTGGTGCAGGTGCATTTTGGAGCGAAATGACTGCATTTGCAAACGGCCAAGATGCGCAAACAACGGCTGATAATATTCAGGCTGCTTGGGACGCAATTAAGTAGTTATTCAACATTATGTTTGGATTGGAGCACGGGTTCATTCCTGTGCTCTAATTTTTTAAAAGCAAGGTAATATACACATGCAACCAATTATGAAAATAGTTGCTAGCAATGGACTAGCAATTGTGCTTACGGTCATATGTGTATTGCCAATTACTGCAATATTTGCTTATTCTTTGACAGCGCCTTTTGATGATCTTTTGTCCCGCCTCGGCTTGTTGCTTAGAGAAAGTCTCGGTTGGTCTTCTGCACCCATAGATATTAAATTAAGATTTGGAAAAATTAGTTTTGCTATCCGTTCTGTAATAATTGCTGTTTTCATTTCATTTTTATATTTCTGGATTACAAACTGGTTAAACAGTGGTTTAGCTAAAGTGAGAGACAAAGGTTCAATCGGGCGCCAATCGGCAGTCATTGAGGCAATTCAGCCTTGGATTTTTGTTGGACCAGCCCTGGTTCTCCTCACTTTATTCCTAATTGTTCCTGCTTTTATGACTTTGGGAATTTCATTTCAGGAAGCCAACGGCACTTTTACAACTAACAACTATTCATTTTTATGGGACCCAAAAGCATTAGGTTATATCCAATTCAGGTTCGCAATGAGAAATAGTTTAATGTGGCTAATTCTAGTTCCTACATTCTGTATCATTTTTGGTTTAGCCGTAGCAGTTCTCGCTGATTCATTAAAATGGGGGGTGGTTGCAAAGACATTTATTTTTGTTCCTATGGCCATTTCGTTTGTTGGTGCGGCGGTAATATGGAGAAATATTTTTGCAGGAGGCGGCATTGAAGCGCAAGAGGTAATGAATGGGTTTACCCCTTCTTATCAAACTGGTTTATTGAAATCTTTGCTTGGTCATCCTCCTTCATATAATGAGCCTCTTTATAATTTAAAATTTTGGGGGAATTTCTTTTTAATGTGGATAATGGTCTGGATCAAAACAGGTTTCGCAATGGTTATTTTTTCAGCGGCGTTAAGAGGAGTTCCAAAAGAGACAGTTGAGGCTGCCGTTATAGATGGAGCAAATCCATGGCAACTTTTTTTCAAAATAAAGTTACCACAAATTTATTCTACCGTAGTTGTTGTATGGACGTATATGGTAACTGAAGTTTTAAAGGTATTTGATATTCCTTATGCGTTATCAGCTAATGACGATGATAAATTACTACTCGCAACGATGATGGAGGCAGCAAAAAACACTTGGTCTATTGGTGGTGACGCAGTAGATAATTTATTTGCTGCGATCGCCATTATGTTGATGATAACTGTCATTCCTCACATGATATTTAACGCCTGGCGCCTTAGAAAAGAGCAAAAGGAACTGGGTAGTTGAAGGGATTTATAATATGGTAAATCGCACTTTAAGTAATGTGGTGCTAGGCTTAATAGTGATCATATGGGTTGTTCCTTTTATAGCGCTTGTTACAACCTCGCTTCGCTCTGAGATGGCAACAAAAACTTCTGGTTTTTGGACTTCATTTACACCAACCATATTAGGGCACCGTTTTAGTACCCATGATAAGAATCAAGAGTTAAAATCAGACCAATTATCTGGAAATATATTTAAAAGAATTAATAAAGAGCAAGATTGGTTTCCAGTTTCGGGCATGGTTGAGTCTATTATGTTCAAAGGTCGTGTGCCAGATCCTAACAATCCTGAAAAAACCGTTTTACAAAAAAAACTCGTTCCTGTTGGTGAGGTTATGAAAGTAAGGGGCGGTAATTTCATCTTTGAGGAGAATGGGGATTTTATTTGGACCTTTCCGAAGGACTCCAAGTTAAAACCAAAAAAATTGGATGTTTTCATTAATCAAGATCCAGTATTTGCACCTGAGGCTTATGTCGAGGTTCTGATTGACAACGAAAATGTGCCTAACGCCCTCATTTCCTCATTTATTGTTACCATTCCTGCCACCATCATTCCAATTACGATAGCCGCTTTTGCTGCATACGCATTTGCGTGGATGAGGTTCCCTGGGAGGGACTGGATTTTTATTGGAGTTGTGACCTTGATGATTGTACCAACTCAATTAGCTTTTTTACCAATTTTGCAAGGGTTTAACGGGCTAGCCACTTGGATGATGGCTCTCCAAGAATTACTTACGGATTGTGAGGCTAAAGATAGTTGTTCTGTTCCCTCAAAATCTTTCGCAAGTCTCTGGATTACACATACCGCTTTTGGACAACCCTTAGCTATTTATCTTCTTCGAAATTATATAGTTGGTCTCCCTAAAGAACTTCTTGAAAGTGCCAGGATTGATGGTGCTTCTCATATGCAGATATTTCTCAAAATTATAATGCCTTTGTCAGTGCCTGCATTAGCTTCTTTTGCTATTTTTCAATTTTTATGGATTTGGAATGACCTGCTTGTTGCTTTGTATATTGGCCCCAGCAGCTCAGATGAACGTGTTTTTCCAATTTTATTGGAGCAGCAGTTAGGTACATTCGGCGACCAATTGCATTTGTTAAATGCATCGGCAGTCATTTCAATGGTTATCCCAGTAATCGTATTTCTTGCCATGCAGCGATATTTTATACGTGGTTTGCTTGCAGGCTCGGTGAAGGGGGGGTAGGAATGTCTCAGCTTAAATGGTGGGAAACAGCAATAATATATCAAATCTACCTTCGTTCTTTTCAAGATTCTAATGCAGATGGTGTAGGAGACCTTCAGGGTATTACCTCGCGGCTCGAATATATTTCAAATCTAGGCGTTGACGCTATTTGGATCAGTCCTTTTTTTAAATCGCCTCAAAATGATTTTGGATATGACGTCTCGGATTATTTTGATATTGCCCCAGAATATGGAAGCTTAGATGATTTCAAAAAACTCTTAATAAAGGCACATTCTCTGGGCCTTAAGCTAATGGTAGATATCGTAGCGGCGCACAGCTCTAGCGAGCACCCCTATTTTCAAGAAAGTAGACAATCAAAAGAAAACTCAAAATCAGATTGGTATCATTGGGTGGATCCAATGCCGGACGGGACTCCCCCGACAAATTGGCTCTCATTTTTTGGCGGCAATGCATGGAGTTGGGAGCCCCAACGTCAGCAATATTACTTGCATAACTTTTTATCTTCCCAGCCAAACTTTAACTTTAGTAACCCGCATGTACTTGATTATTTTGAGAAAATTGCCCATTTTTGGTTTGATTTTGGGGTAGATGGTTTCAGGTTAGACGCAGTTCATACCATAAATTCGGATAAGCCTCCCTACAAAGATAATATCCCAAATCCAAATTTTAAAACAGGTCCACTACCATTAGACCAACAACCATTTTTCCGTCAATTACACGATTTTGCACAGCTTAATCAACCTGGAATACAAGAATTTAGCGCCCGTATGAGGAGAGTTGCAGATAGCTATGAAGACCGATTTTTAATGGGTGAGGTCGATGGAGATAATGAAGATGCTATGAAGGTGAGTAAATCTTTCACACAAGAGGGAAGGCTACATGCAACCTATAACTTTGATCTATTGGAGTGGTATGGCCTTACTGTTTGTGAAATGAAGGAAATTATAAATAAGGCAGTCGGGACATTTAATAATTCCGGTAAACTATGTTTCGCTTTCTCAAACCATGATGTTCCTCGTTCTTTCTCCCGTCAACTTGCTCCCTTAAACGTTAAAGATGTTGATGGCAAATCAATGCAATTATTGCTGCTCAAGCTTGAGAGCTGCTTGATTGGTTCAGCATGCATATATCAAGGTGAAGAACTTGGATATGAAGATGTGAGGGATATTCCTATTCATCAACTGAAAGATCCTTGGGGAATTGAATTTGCCCCTATTTTCCCCGGTCGTGACACATGTAGAACACCGATGGTTTGGGATGCTGACTTAAAAAATGGGGGATTTTCGGAAGCTAATGAGACTTGGTTGCCAATCGGCAAGAAACATTTAAAAAAAGCAGCTCTTCAAGAGGTAAAACGTTCTGATTCAATTTATAACTCATTCAGCCATTTTTTAATGTGGCGAAAAAAGCAGCCTGCATTTGTGGAAGCAAATAGAATGACCACGTTATCAGGAAACCAAAGGCAAATTATTTTTGACCGAATATCAGAACGACAAACTCTGCGCTGTTGTTTCGATTTTGAGAGTCTGACAGCTTCATTTGAGGAGATTTGAATGGCACAAGTTGAATTAAGGAATGTAAATAAATCCTTTGGAAAAACAAACGTTATTCATAATGTCAATTTAGAGATTGAAAAAGGTGAATTTGTTGTCTTCGTTGGCCCTTCAGGTTGCGGTAAATCCACATTATTGCGTCTTATAGCTGGTCTAGAAACACTGTCAAACGGTGAAATTGTTATTGCAGACAAATTGGTGAAAGATCTGCCGCCATCAAAGCGTGGTATCGCTATGGTGTTCCAGTCATACGCCCTATACCCGCATATGACGGTTTTTAACAATATGGCTTTTTCGCTAAATTTACAGGGGATGAATAAAACTGAAATAAAACAACGTGTGAATTCTGCAGCAAAAATTCTACAAATGGAGCATCTTTTGGAACGACGACCAGCTGCTTTGTCAGGGGGGCAGCGTCAAAGAGTTGCAATAGGAAGAGCAATCGTTCGTAACCCAGAAGTTTTTTTATTTGATGAGCCACTATCTAATTTAGACGCGGCATTAAGGCACGATACAAGAGTTGAAATCGCCAAATTACATAATCAACTCGGCGTTACTACCATTTATGTCACGCATGACCAAGTAGAGGCTATGACATTAGCTGATAAGATAGTTGTTCTAAAAGATGGTGAGGTTATGCAGGCTGGTGCACCAATGGATTTATTCAATAATCCGGCCAATGAATTTGTGGCTGAATTCCTTGGTTCTCCCAAAATGAATTTTTTCAATGGTATTATTGCTTTTAAAAATGCAGGTGCAAGTAAAGCAGATTTTGAGGGAGAAAATTTTGAAATTAAAAATATAAAACTTGTATCACAGCAGAAAGAAAGGTCAGATTTTGTAAGACTTGGGGTGAGGCCACAACATTTACAAATTGACCCAAAGGGTATTATACATGGAAAAATTATGCTCATTGAAAAATTGGGTGTTGAAACAATAGTGGAGTTAATTACGGTAAAAGACAAAACTCCTTTTCGATTTGCTACACAGAAGATGCTGGAATTAAAAATTGGACAGGTAGTTACCTTCAGTTTTGACCCATCTAAGGTGCATCTATTCTAGTTCGAGTATCGAATGTTATCGCCATTTAAGACACATATCAAAAGATTACCAGATGACTTTTTATTCGGAGTTGCGACATCTTCCTATCAAATAGAAGGGTCTAATTTTGGGAAATGCGGCTTATCTCATTGGCATGAATTTGCACAGAAATCAGGGCGTGTGTCTAACCAAGACGATGGCACTATCGCATGTAATCATTATCATTGGTGGGAAACCGATTTAAATTTAGTTCGCGATGCTGGCTTTAAATCATATCGTTTCTCATTTTCATGGCCACGCTTGTTACCAGAAAATCCAAAAAAGGTTAATTCAGAGGGCATTAGCTTTTATGACAAACTCATAGATGGCATGCTTGAACGAGGCATCAAGCCTTTTGCTACTTTATATCATTGGGATTTACCTATAAGGCATGCTGAAAAAGGTGGCTGGCAGGTAAGAGATACTGCAAAATATTTTGCAGATTATACAGACTTAATTATGCAAAATTTTGGTGATAGACTTTTTGCGGTTGCGCCAATTAACGAACCTTGGTGTGTGTCTTGGTTAAGTCATTACTGGGGGCGTCATGCACCAGGAATTCAATCGTTACCTTCCACCGCAAAAGCAATGCACTTTATTCAACTAGCTCACGGTCTCTCCATAAAAGTGATGAGATCATATGGTCATAACTACCTGGGATGTGCGTTGAATAAAGAATACTTAATACCTTATGATGAAAAAGATGAGACGGTACGTCTGACCGATTTTTTTGATGCAATTTTTAATAGATGGTTTGATGAGTCGATTTTTGAAGGAAAATATCCAAAAGAAGCACTAGCATTATTAGAGGAACATATGCCCTCTAATTTTATTAATGATTTACCAATTATTAATCAGCCTCTTGATTGGGTTGGAACAAATTATTATACTCGGTCACTTATAAAACCTGATAAATCAGAAACGGTTATTGGATTAAAATGTGTTAGAGGTAATTTACCAAAAACAGATATGGGATGGGAGATTGAGCCAGAGGGATTAGCTCATTTCATCAAACGCACCGCTAAACATTATGCATCTAATTTGCCTCATTATATTACAGAAAATGGAATGGCTTCAATTGATTTAATGGATCAGGGCATGATCAACGACATTGATAGGATTAATTATTTTGATAAGCATCTTCAAATAATATCAGAGCTAAGTTCACAAGGTATAAATCTTGCTGGATATTTTGCCTGGTCTTTACTTGATAACTACGAATGGGCTTATGGATATGCCAAACGGTTTGGGATCGTTCATGTTGATTATAGCACCCAGAAAAGGACACCCAAATCAAGTTATAGGGCTTGGCAAAATGCCCTTACTAACAAAGCCTGACTAATCAATGCTTAGGATAGCATTTTTCAAAGATTGGGTAATGGTTGCTGGCGCCTTTATTTTGGCAGGAAGCACTTTTGGTATTTGGGCATCAAGAATACCAGCCTTTGTAACCCGCTTTGATTTAAGCCCTGGTCAATTAGGAGGGTTTCTTTTTCTATTGGCCTTTGGTGCCATCCTCTCTTTTGCTTGTTCTGGATTTCTCTCAGATAAATTTGGTGCAGTAAGCATATCAAAAATACTGGCTTGTCTGTGCCTATCAGTTTTTATTTGTTTGCCGCTAGCTAACGATTTAGTAACTTTTGGTTGGTTTTTGTTTTTGTTTGGTGTGTTCAATGGCGGACTAGATATCTCAATGAATGTTTGGGCTAGCGAGGTTCAAAAACGGTACGAAAAACAAGTTTTATCGTCATTCCACTCTATGTTCAGTATGGGAGCAGGCATTGGCGCAGTACTAGGGTTTGTCGCTGCGTCAAATGAGATATCTATTCAGGCAAATTTTTTTATAGGAGCAATTTTTTTGATACCTGTGTTAGTGCTTATTTTATGCAGTAAGTGGCAATCAGAAAGAAAAAAAGTGGATGCACTTTTTAAACAGTTTGCAATACCAAAAAAATCATTAGTTGGTCTAGGCGTTATAGCATTTTGCTCTTCTCTTGGAGAGGGAGGAGTGGCTGATTGGAGTGCTCTTTATCTCGTTTTTGTCACACAAGTAAGTGAAGCAGACGCAGCACTTGGATTTGGGGCCTTCTCGTTTAGCATGGTTGTTTTCAGATTGATGGGAGACAAAATTATTGTAAGGCTAGGAAAAGAAGCAACGGGGCGAATATCTGCAATAATAGCCTTTTTTGGTGTGGTCCTGGTTATTTTTCCTGGTTATTATGTTATTATTGTTCTAGGCCTCATTTTTATGGGGGCAGGATATGCTATACTGATCCCAGTTTGTTTCAGTAGAGCGGCGGAGGATTTATCTGTTTCACCGGGAGCTGCAATAGCAAGTGTATCTACATTTGGATATAGTGGTTTTTTAATAGGCCCCCCAATATTAGGATTAATTGCTGATTATACATCCATCATCTCCGTTTTCGTGATTTTAATGCTTTTAACGGGTGTAATATTCGCTATGTCAAATCAATTAAGCCCGCCTTAGCAAAACATGTACAAATGGTTTATTCATAATGATTGTGATAAGTTAGCAGTAAAAATTACTTCACCGAAAACCTCGTTTTCATGACTGCTTCACTCCAATTATAAGTCAAAATTCTTCGATCTGAAGGCTTCATATCAGGTTCGAACCTTTTCTCAAGGCGCCAAGCAGACGCTGTATTCTCAACGGAACTAAATTTACCATCAGCTAGACCAGCAAGCATTGCTGCACCAAGTGCTGTTGTTTCTAATTGTGAAGGGCGTTCAACTGAGATATCAATTATGTCTGACAAAAATTGCATAAGCCAATTATTCGCTGCCATTCCACCGTCAACTTTTATGTTAGTGGGTCTCATACCATCTTGTGCCATGGCCGATATTAAATCATTCGTCTGGTATGCAACAGCTTCAAGAGCTGCTCTAATAAAATCAGCTGGACCAGTGTCTCTTGTAATTCCAAAGATTGCCCCTCGTGCATCTGCCGACCAATAGGGTGCGCCAAGTCCTGTGAATGCTGGTACCATATAGATGCCATTATTGGTTCCAAGCTCCAAAGCGATTTTCTCTGACTGTTTTGCTTCATTAAGCAAGCCAATACCATCTCGAAGCCATTGAATAACTGCACCGGCAACAAAGATAGACCCTTCCATTGCATAAGTCTGTTTTTGATTAAGTTGCAATCCTATTGTTGTAAGTAATCTATTTGACGATTTTAATATTTTATCTCCAGTGTTTAATATAACAAAACATCCGGTTCCAAAAGTGGCCTTAACTGTTTCTGGATGAAAGCACGCTTGGCCAACGCTCGCACTTTGCTGGTCTCCAATAGCAGATAAGATAGGTAGGTGTCTCAATAACCCTGTATGGGCATTTCCAAGATTTCCGGCACAATCAACAATCTCTGGTAAAATGGCTAAAGGCACATTAAACAGAGCGCATAACTTCTTATCCCAATCAGCAGTTTTTATATTGAGTAGACTTGTTCTAGATGCATTTGTTGCATCACTTATATGTTTGTCTCCATTCGTAAAACGCCAAATCAGAAAGGACTCAATCGTGCCAAATGCAAGCTCACCATTTTCAGCACGAATTCTAGATCCTTTTACATTATCGAGGATCCATGCAATTTTAGAGGCACTAAAATATGGGTCTATAACAAGCCCCGCTCTATCTGCTATTTCGTCTTCATGACCATTAGAAATAAGTTCTTGACATTGTTTGGATGTTCGCCTGTCTTGCCAGACGATAGCTTTGTGAATCGGTTTACCTGTTTTGCGGTCCCAAATAAGAGTAGTTTCCCGCTGATTGGTGATACCTATACCTACAATATTTAAACCTGCCTTCTCAGCCTGAATAAGCGCTTGATTTGCTACAGTAAGAACAGATTGCCAAATTTCCTCACCATCATGTTCCACCCATCCCGATTTCGGAAAGTATTGTGTAAGTTCTTTTTGAGCCTGAGCTTTTACTTCTCCAGTTTCCAAGTCGAATACAATAGCTCTACTGCTTGTTGTTCCTTGATCAATTGACAGATAAAATCTTGTCATAATTCTAATTCTCCTAAATTTTAGGTATCCTTTTATTAAGGTTAAATGAAAAGAAGTTTTTTTATATTTTATAGTAAGACCGATACCACTCTATAAATTTCTCAACACCTTGCACTACAGGTGTCTTTGGTTTAAATCCAATCCAATTTTCAAGGCTTTGTGTGTCAGCAGCTGTTTCCAATACTTCTCCTTGTTGGAAAGGCAAAAAGTTTTTCTTGGCCTCTTTTCCTAATGCTTTTTCAATTGCCGATATATAATACATAAGAGAGGTTGGCTTGCCATTGCCAATATTAAAAATACGCCATGGGCTATTGCTAATATTAGCATCTGGCGTATGCGTATTATAATTAACATCTGCTGTTGCCGGTATATTAATTAGTTGGGTTATTGCATCCGCAACATCGTCAATATAAGTGAAATCTCGAACCATATTACCGTGATTGTGAATATTGATTGGCTTGTCTTCAAGAATGGCTTTTGTAAATTTGAAAAGAGCCATATCTGGGCGTCCCCATGGACCATAGACAGTAAAAAAACGAAGCCCGGTAGTTGGCAATTGAAATAGATGACTATAGCTATGGGCCATTATTTCATTAGCTTTTTTGGTTGCGCCATAAAGGGATACAGGGTGATCAGTATTATGGATTTCTTTAAATGGTTTTTCTTCGTTTGAACCATATATAGACGAGGAACTTGCATAAATAAGATGTGATATATTATAAATTCTGCATGCCTCTAAAATATTCAGAAACCCTATAAGGTTGCTTCTACCATAGGCATCTGGATCAATTAGGCTATACCTAACACCGGCTTGCGCAGCTAGATTAATGACACATTCTGCTTTAGCTTGTGAAAATATATCCAGAATTGCGTTTTTATCAGAAATATCTTGTTCATAAAATATGAAATTCCTGTAATTAGAAAAAGAGCTTAGTCTATTCTGCTTTAAGGTTTTGTCATAATATGTGTTCATATTATCTACTGCGATGACGTTGTACCCATGATTGAGTAATCTCTTGCTGACATGCATCCCGATGAAACCAGCAGCGCCTGTGACTATAATATTCATATCTTTTCTACTCTTAATATCGGTTAATTCCTTTTTACAATAATAGGATTTTAATTCCTATTTTAATCTTTTGTGTAAAGTTAGTCATAAGTTATTTTTTTGCATAAGAAGCAACGTATTATTTTAGTGAGATTATCACTCATTTTTAGCGAAATAATGAGAATTGTTATTGAAATAAGAGCAAAATAGTGACAACTTTTTCGAATTAATTGATCAAACATAGATTAAAATCGAGAATAACCATGATTCATGTAATTGGCGATGTTATCCTTGACCGATATATAAATGGAAGTGTTGACAGGGTGTCTCCTGAGGCGCCAGTCCCTGTTGTTAATAAGAGTTCACAAGAAAATAAGCTTGGGGGGGCTGGCAATGTTGCTAGCATATTATCTGATTTTAAAGCGCCATTAAAAGTTTGGACGAGTTTCGCACATGATAGTGTCGGTGAAATTGTTAGTGATTTATTATTACATCGGAAAATTGACGTTCATAATTTTCAAAAATCTGAAGTTTCAACATGTAAAACGCGTATCCTAGCAGGTGGTCAGCAGATTGTCAGACTTGATGAGGAAAAGAAATCTTCCCCTATTAGTGAAGATGAGCTTAATCTAATGGTATCCCAAATCAATTCAGGAGACAGGGTTATAATAAGTGATTACAATAAGGGTCTACTGCCAGCGCTTGAAAATTTTTTATATGCGCTAAGGAGAAAAAACGTTGAAACATATGTCGATCCAAAAGGTGTAGACTTTAGTAAATATAGAAATTGTTTTTTGATTAAACCAAATATTAAAGAGCTAGGTTTAGTGACATTTGCTAGTCAGGAAATAGAAACAGATCTGAAGGTTAGACACTTGATGCAAAATTCTGGGGCTGATGTCTGTCTACTAACAAAATCAGCAGAGGGAATGTCTTTATATGATTCGAAAAGCAAACAAGATTTTGAGATTATTCCTAGTGAAGTCTATGATGTGACCGGGGCTGGGGATACTGTAATTGCTGCCTTAGTTTTTGCTCGTTTTAAACAACTCAATCTAACTAATGCAGCTTCATTTTCTAATTATTGTGCAGCTTATGCTGTTACAAAAATTGGGTGTGCTGAGATGAACATATCTGAATTATCCAAAATTATGTCAAATCATCAATCTTTTATTGATATTCTTCCGAATACTAAGGAATAAATAATGGAATGCGCTCCAATAATTAATTTTTCAAGGATTGATACTAGACAGAAATTATTTTTGTTCGTTGAGAAATTCGAGCGGCCAGTGGTGTTTACAAGCGGCGTTTTCGACCTTGTTCATGCTGGTCATCTTGAATACCTGAAGGAGGCAAGACGCTATGGCGGGTCTCTTATTGTAGGTGTAAACACCGACAAATCTGCTAAGAAGCTTGAAAAAGGACCATCACGTCCTTTTAATAATGCAGATGACAGAGCAAAGCTCATTGCCAGTCTCAGATACGTGGACGGAGTAATTTTATTTAACGAAGACACACCTAATGCTCTTTTAAAAGCACTAAAACCTAACCTTTTTGTGAAGGGCGGAGATTATTCAGAAAATTTTTTGAGAAAAACAGATCTTTCAGGCGTAAAAGATGTTGAGCTTAAGATTGTCCCGTTAAAAAAAAATTATTCCTCAACGCGCCTCATTGACAATATTATTACAGCCCACCAATAAAAATAATATGCCGCTAACCACGAACCTGTAATTAGAGTGCTCAATTGCTCAATCTAACAGGCCCTTATTAGTTAATTCTTCCATTGCTTCTGGAGAAAATTCAGCTTGAGGCGCATTTCCGCCTATTATAACCATCAAAATGTGCTCTTCATCTGGTTCGTCGAAGGTTATATTTTCAAATCGTCGTTGCACTCCTGCTGGAAATGAGACAACGTCTAATGGTTCAACTTCATAATATTCCACAGTATTATCAACTTCCCAAGAACATCTCCATTTGCCAGTCATTGGTATGAAGGTTTCATTTGTATCATGATTGTGCATCATTGGACCTTTTCCAGGTTTTGCTTTGCAATATCCAAGGTTAAATCCTTCGGATATTTTAATAGCCGCAGCCTCTGCTGCATGAGAGCCTACTGGTGAGGTAGCAGCAGGGTCATGATTTTCCGGGGGCTGGAAACCGATTACATTGAATAATGTACGAATACTATCGGGGTGTTTACTGTCTGGTAGCCCGCCATCAAATCCTTGCAATTGGTTAAATCGAGCAACTCTTGAATTCATTTCCTCCTTAGTAAAGCGAATAGTTTTTAAGGCCATATTAATCTCCTTTGTTTCTATTTCCATTAAGTAAAAAAATAAATTTAATTTTTATCAACGATAGAGTTGGATAGCAACTTTTCCGTTTTCTCAGACGAATAACCAAGCAGCTCTTTTAGAACGTATTCAGTATCTTCACCCAAGTTGGGCGCTGAATTTTTTGGTAATTCGGGTGCTTTAGAAAGATGAATTGGTGTTCGTGTGAAAACGGTATCGCCAACATCTTTATCTTTGATGGGCATAAGCATTCCGCGAGCTTCTACGTGTGAATCATTAAATACTTCTTCAGCATTATATACAGGTCCAGTCGGCACACCTGCTGAGTTCAATTTATCAACAACCTCATCTCTATCAAAATTTACGAGCCATTCCTCTATAATAGGTTGCAGAGTATCTGCATTTGCAGCCCGTTCGGTTCCTGTTCGTGTATTAGCTGTATCGGCTAATTCAGGTCGCCCTATTACTTCACATAAACGTGTCCAGATACGATTATCAGGCACGTTGAGTGCGATATAGCCATTTTTTGTTTTGAAAGCGCCTCTTGGGAATACATTTTTTAATATTCCCCGTTCTCCAATTTGCCCAGCTGCAGCATAAGAGGTTATCATCGCCTCATTTAAAGAGAGCATATTATCAAACATAGCGGAGTCGACAAACTGTCCTTCACCCGTTTGTGTTCTCATAAATAAAGCCTGCATAATACCATAGGCTGTTGTTAATCCACTATATACATCCGCCATTCCGTAAATAGTCCAAGAAGGTGGTTTATCCTTAAATCCAACAAGATTCATGATACCACTCATTGCTTCTGCAACAATATCAAATGTAGGACGCTTTGCATATGGTCCAATGTAGCCATCTAATTGGCCAAAACCAGAAATGGTTGCCCAAATTAGTTGGGGGTTATCTACTTTCAAATCCTCATAGGAAAGACCAAGTTTTTTCATTGAACCCGGCCTTAGATTTTCTACAACCACATCTGCTTTTTTGGCAAGGTCTCTGAATATTTCTTGTCCTTCAATGGTTGAAACATCAAGCGCAAGGCTCTTTTTATTTCTATTATATCCAAGAAAACCAGCCGCTTTTTTAATTCCGTTTTTTTCAATAAAAGGGGGCATTAAACGTCTAGGATCTCCTTGTTTTGGGCGTTCAATTTTTATCACTTCGGCACCCGCATCAGCAAGTAACATAGTACAGTAAGGGCCAGCCATATACTGTTCTAGACCAATCACCCTAATACCCTCTAATGGCCTTTTAATCATCTTTCACCTATCCATTCTACTAGGGTGGAAGAGCCCATTCCGACGCCAACGCATAATGTTGCAAGACCAAAAAATGGTTTATCTTTTGGAACATCAGAAGCGCGTCTTTCCATCTCATGCATTAAAGATACAAGAATTCTTGCTCCTGAACATCCTGTTGGGTGGCCTAGGGCAATAGCACCACCATTTACATTTGTCCTTGTTGGATCCAATCCTAACTGTCTTATGCAACCGATCGCTTGAGCCGCAAATGCTTCGTTTAATTCAACTAGACCGATGTCATCTACGCTTAAACCAAATCTCTTAAGCAATTTCTGAGTAGCAGGTACTGGACCATAACCAAAATGACTTGGTGCTGTTCCAGCACTAGCTGAGCCAATCCACTTCAATTTTGGTTTAAAGCCATAAGTATGAGCAGTTTCTTCATCGGCTAGCAACAAAGCAGCAGCTCCATCATTTATTCCGCTAGAATTACCCGCAGTAACAGTGCCATTCTTTTTAAATGCAGCAGGCAATTTTGAAAGCCCTGACATATCGATAGCAAGCTCATATCCGGTTTCCGTCTTATTATATCGTGGATGCTCATCTGTATCTATTAAAACAGGTTCACCGCGCCTCTGTTTTACAGGAACAGCGCAAATTTCTTTTTTAAACTTGCCAGAATTTATTGCATCAATTGCTTTTCGATGACTCTCAAGTGCAAACTCGTCCTGTTCTTCTCGGCTAATTTGCATCTCTTCTGCAATAACTTCTGCCCCTTCTCCGAGGCTTATGATTGGGTAGAGCTCATCTAATGCAGGATTATTAAATCGCCAACCAACAGTCGTATCCCATATTTTTGGTGGTTTAGTGGTGGGTACACGTTCTGGTTTTAAGAAAGACCAAGGCGCTCTACTCATGGATTCTACGCCAGAGCCAATTGTAAAATTACCTTCTCCACATGCAATAGTCTTCGCAGCAATATTAACAGCATCTAAAGCGGAAGAACAATTTCTATTTATAGTTACTCCAGGAATTTCTTTTGGCATGCCTGAAAGAAGAGCAGCCATGCGTGCAACATCCCTGTTGTCTTCTCCGCCTTGATTGCCGCAGCCCGAAAAAACTTCAGTAAGAAGAGAGGGGTCAATGCTTGTCTTATTGATTAGGCCTTTGTAGGCTTGAGCAAGCAAATCATCCGGTCGGATAGATGATAACGCTCCTCCCATTTTGCCGATTGCTGTTCGTACACCGTCAATAATAACTACATCGTTCATATAACTAACTTCTTTCAAGAATGTTCGTTGATTATTATCTTTGCTTCATGCCAAAATAAACAAAAAAATGACAATCCACCTTAAACTTCACTAAACTAGCTCAGAAAAACAAAAAAATACAGTTAAAATGCGAAGAGGGTGGCGTAATTATGCCTAAAGAATAGGAATGTTTTTGATGATGAAACAAGTTGAGATTAGCAAGCCCGGTGGTCCAGAGGTTTTAGTTTCCAAAGAAGCAGCAATACCAGAACCGAAGCCGTTTGAGGTTTTAATAAAAGTTGTTGCCGCTGGTGTTAATAGGCCAGACGTTGTTCAAAGACAAGGAAATTACAAACCACCAAAAGGTGCAAGTGAAATTCCAGGCCTTGAAGTATCCGGTTTTATTGAGCGAGTTGGACGTGATGTAAAAGGATATTATGAAGGTGATAAGGTATGCGCACTTGTAACCGGTGGCGGATATGCGGAATACTGTTGTGCACCCTCCGCTCAAATTTTACCAATTCCAGATGGTGTTTCACTGGCGGATGCCTCATGCATTCCAGAGACTTTTTTTACTGTATGGTCCAATCTTTTTATGAATGCAAATCTTATTGCAGGAGAAAGATGTCTAATCCATGGTGGTACAAGCGGAATAGGAACGACTGCTATTCAACTTGCAAATCTATTTAGAGCTGAAGTTATAGCTACAGCAGGTTCAGAGGATAAACTAAGCGCTTGTTACCAGCTTGGAGCCAAATTTGCTATTAATTATAAAACCCAAGATTTTGTAAATGAGATCAGCCACTTTACTAGAAAAAAAGGAGTAAATGTAATATTAGATATTGTTGGTGCTGAATATCTAAACAAAAATATATCCTGCTTATCGGAGGGCGGCAGATTAGTTCAAATTGCATTTCAAAAAGGTATGAATGCAGAAGTAAATTTAGCTAGATTAATTTTTAAAAAATTAACAATAACTGGTTCTGCCTTGCGTCTAGCTTCTATAGAATATAAATCAGAGATTGCCCAACAGCTCTTAAAACATGTATGGCCACTATTCAGTCAGGGAAAGATAAAAATTCCGATTTATCGAAGGTTTTCTCTTTCTCAATCAGTAAAGGCTCACCAGTGTTTAGAAAAAGGGGAGCACATAGGAAAAATCATTTTAGATGTAATAAGTGATGCAAAATAATCATACTCTCTTTAAGTGGTTTAAGCTCAACTCATAAATTATAACTATGAAAATAAGGCATAATAAAAGTATAGACACGTTGCTCTGAAAAATAACAGCCATAACACCTGTTGTGGCGGATAAGGCACAACAACAAACACCAGCCGTTGCATTAGGTATCCATAGTTTATTTTGATCGTCACTATTTAGATTTATCCTGTTCAAAATCTTTGTATATACAAAATTATGCAAATGCCGATTATCTGCTACTGAGAAATTGGTGTTCTTATCTGTTGTTCTCCGAATAAAAGAACGTAAAGTCTCATAAATAGGGTAACTAACAATAAGCAGGCTCGTAAACGAAGACACATCATGATTGCGTTCTGCTAAAAATATAGCCATAACAGCAATAACACATCCTAGCAAATATGCGCCACCGTCTCCTACAAAAAGAAATCCGCGGGGAAAATTAACAATAAATATCGCCAATAAACATGAAAAGAAGAATAAACTAAACTGTGTAAGTTCAGAATCTCCGTTAATACTAGCAATTACACCAATGGAAGCAGTCATAATTAATGATGATCCAATCGATAATCCGTTTAATCCGTCAATGATATTTATTGATTGAGCCATTAACGCGATTGAAAGTGCGGTAATCGATAAAGCAACAATTTTATAGCTAAATAAACTATTTAATAAAGGAATACCATTTGCGGTTAATTGAAGTGAAAATATCCAAACTAACAAGATGGCGCTGACGAAGCTTGCACCAAGTCTTATAGTAGGAGGTATTTTCCCTGAAATATCTTCGCCCATACCGGCTAAAAATACTGGTAGGCCACCAATAATAAAGCCAGCAGCAAATGGGATCTTTAAGGTAAGTGCTACGAGCAAACCAGCTAACAAAGAGATGCCTCCAATGCGTGGAATCTTATCCGTATGTATTTTTTGTGGACCTACATTAGAATCACAAGAATATCTCAAGTGCCATTTTTTACTCGCTATGATGAGTATACATATAAGCAAAACAGATAAAAATCCGCTCAAATATTCTATTAGTTTAAATTCTGTTATTAATATCATTTAATCAATCTACTTTTTTGATGACTTTTCTGGCGCAATATTGGATGAGCATAAAGCTAAAGCTATTGCACTCCACATAAAGCAATTATTCCATTGGCCGAATAGGTCGCTCGAGGACGCTATAGGCCAAAAAAGGCTAAAGGGAACAATAAAAGCAACTGCGACAAATACATTTTCAGGATTACGTTTTCTAGCTACATAGCAAAAAAATATTATTGAAATAAAGAATGTTGTGCCAGTTATAAGACCGATTATGCCTGTTTCTCCTGCCATCTGAATATAAAAATTATGTGGATGTGGATGACATTTTAGATCTTGTCTATCGACAATTATTTCTGGACATAATTCCCTAAATGTTGCTGTGCCAATACCTAATATAGGAGCCTGCTTGAACGCTTCAATTCCAGGCATCATTGAACGATAATATGGACTATCGGTGTGTGTTGGTAACTGGTCAACAAAAGTAGTTGTAAAACGGTCTGCCATTTCAGGTCTATTGTGAAATAATAAAACTACTGCCATAACCTCAACAGCTATAAGAATTAAATATCTGTTCCACTTTGGACGCCACATTAAACCCGCAAGCATCCCTGCACAGGCACGTAAAATAAAATTTATTCGCTCTCCAGTTAAAACACTAAAAATTAACGTGATAAGCGATAATAATGCCGCTATGCCCGCTATATTTTGGCGCGCAGAAACAGCAAGTGATACCATTACGAGAAATGCGGGCATCCCAACTTTTGCTAGATAATTTCCAGAAGTAAGATCGCCATAAGGCCAACTTAAGCGTTGGTTAACTTGACCAACAAAATATAGCTCTGAGACTAGAATAAGACACATGATGAGCATCGCGATTGCCGTTGTGGACAGCATCGCGTAAATAAGCCTTTTATCAGTGCCAAGCCAAAAAACACAGGCCATGGCAAATAAAGGAAAGCGAAACCAAACAAAAGCTTCAGTAAAAGAATACATAGGTATTTTGGAAAAAGCAGCTGATAGGAGACAAACAGCCCAAAAAACAAATGCAGCTTTCACCCAAAATATTTTTAGAAATGCGGTCTGTTTTAATTTTATTGCGCGAATGACAAACCCAATGCAAATAACTGATATCCATGCATCAGCGGGACTTCTTTCTATGAGTAAAATGAAAGGTCCCAATATCCAAAAAATACGCCATATCTTTTCTGCTTTAGACAATTCGGATAATGCATCCAGGCTATCGCGCCAAAATATTTGTATGATTTTCCAGACAGAATAAGAATTGTTGAATATGGAATAATTATTTTTCAAATTTTTATATTCCCCATATTGGGTTAATGCAAAAAAAGTCCGCTTTCGGTATAAATTCTCATAGTGTTTTTCACAAGAAAAAATATAAAAATTACCTGTTGATATTGATTTATTTACGTTAAGTAATAATTACATATATTAATTGAAATGAAATTTTATGGAGGAAAATCAGTGACTGATGTTGCTCTAACTATTAACAATAAAAAGCATATACAAAACGTACCTGATCATATGCTGCTCGTTGATTTTTTAAGAGAAACACTAAAACTAACTGGGACCCACATTGGATGCGATACTAGTCAGTGTGGTGCATGCGTAATTCATGTAAACGGAAAGTCCATAAAATCTTGCACAATGTTGGCAGTTCAGGCTGATGGTTGTGAAATTACAACAATCGAGGGTTTAGCAGACGGAGATATTTTGCATCCTATGCAGCAAGCATTTCATGAAAATCATGGCTTGCAATGCGGTTTCTGTACTCCAGGTATGATTATGACTGCAATCGAACTTATAGAGGGGAACACAGATATTACTGAGCAGCAAATTAGACATGGGCTTGAAGGTAATTTGTGTAGATGTACAGGTTACCAAAATATAGTTAAATCAATTCAAGAAGCGGCCAGAATTGAGCACCATTAGAAATAGGCTTGCGGTATTTTAAACAAGTGTAAAGCGATAGGGGATAAAGTTGTATTCATTTAGCTATGTTAAACCAGGCTCGGTAGAAGAGGCCTCTGGCCTTCTCTCTAATTCTGAAGAAAATAAGGTAATTTCTGGTGGCATGACCTTGTTACCAACGTTAAAACAGCGTTTAGCACGAGTTGAAAACTTAATCGGATTAGAGAAATGTGGACTTGAAAAAATTACTTTAGAAGAGGGGGTGCTTAAAATTGGTGCAATGGCGACGCATGATGATGTATCAATTTCCAAACTTGTAAAGGCCGAAAATCCTGCTATTGCGGAACTCGCATCTCAAATCGGTGACAGGCAGGTTCGCAATCGTGGAACCATTGGTGGGTCTCTTGCCAATAATGACCCATCTGCATGCTATCCAGCAGCTGTATTAGCTTTGGCTGGCATAATTCACACATCGAAGCGGTATATCAAAGCGAAAGATTTTTTTGTTGATTTATTCGAAACAGCTTTAGAAGAAGACGAAATTATTACGGCGATTAGCTTGCCTAAGCCAGAAAAAGCAGCATATGAAAAATTTCCTAATCCAGCTTCTCGCTATGCAATGGTAGGCGTTTTTGTGGCTAAGTTTGAAGCTGAAACTAGAGTTTCTGTAACAGGTGCGGGGGAAGGAGGGGTATTTAGATGCCGGGAGATAGAGTCAGCATTATCTAACCAGTTTTTACCAGAATCCTTGTCTGATATTGACATCCCGGCAGAAGGTATGATTAGTGATATTCATGCAGAGGCAGATTATCGAGCGCACTTAACTGTGGAGATGGCGAAACGGGCTGTTGCAAAATCGTTAGCACGTTAACGCCTATCTTTAAGTATGTTTGAGCTATTTCAAATACCAGCCTTTAGAACGTTATTTACGGCGCAAATTATAGCTTTAATTGGAACTGGATTAACAACCATTGCGCTTGCATTGCTTGCTTTTGAGCTTGTTGGGAATGAAGCTAGCATTGTACTGGGTACTGCGCTTGCAATAAAGATGATAGCCTATGTGTTTATATCACCAGCAGTAACAGGTTTGATACATCACAAATATCAAAAGCGGTGCCTCATTTTATTGGACCTTTTGAGAGCGATTTTCGTTATGCTTTTGTTTTTTGTTACTTCTGTATGGCAAATTTATGTTCTCATTTTTTTTCTTCAGGCATTTTCTGCTGGGTTTACACCAATTTATCAATCGGTGATCTCAGATATTTTGAAGGATGATAGATTGTTTATAAAGGGAGCTTCTTTATCAAGAATAGCTTATAATCTGGAAAATATTCTTAGTCCAACCTTTGCGATACTGCTGTTGACATTTTTAAATTACTCGTTGTTTTTTGTTACTAATACAATTTGTTTTTTTCTCTCTGCAGTACTAATATCGATTACTAATTTTCCACAGTCAATTGCCAAAGAAACAGATATGATTCCCTTTTGGCGAAAGGCTGTTAGCGGTATTGTTTTGTTTGTAAAAAATAGAAATTTGCTTGCAATATTAAGCCTAAATATGGTTATCGCTGCATCTGGAGCAATGATATTAGTAAATAGTGTTACAATAATTCAGGGATTTTTTGGTTTATCAGAGGATAAACTTGCTATAGCAATGCTTTGTTATGGGACAGGTGCCATGTTATCTGCTTTCGTAGTATTCATAAAAAGTGGCGACTCGAATTATAAACGTATTATGTTGATAGGCGCATTTTTGACATCATTAACCAGTCTGAGTTCTATTTTCATTCAATCTTATGAAGCGCTTTTACTATCATGGTCATGTTTCGGTTTTTTATCTAGTTTTATTTTGGTCCCAATCGGTCAGATTCTAAGAGAAGAAACAAATGTAAATGACAGAACGGCTATTTTTGGAGCACAATTTAGCCTTTCTCATGCATGTTGGTTGATTTCATATCCAGTGATAGGATATCTATTAGTATTTGGTGGTCTTAAGATCAGTTTTTTTATTATTGCTGTTATTGTCTTTATAACAACGTCAACAGCATGGTATTTATGGAACAGTTCTTCTGTTAATTTATACTCATAGACTGGAAAGAATGATATGAAATTTTCAATCGCTTGCGTGGCTACTGATAGAAGTCGCCCCATATCAAATGAGGATGTAAAATCAGATAAGTATGAATTTGACTTTCACTTTGGAGAACCTGAAGAGTTATTTAGAATTGCTTTGCAAGAGGCTCGTTATGATATAACTGAATTATCTATGGGAAGCCATATTACAAAGACCGCAAGGGGAGATTCAGAGTATATTGGAATTCCAGTTTTTCCTTCACGTGCTTTTAGACATTCTGGAATTTTTATCCGTTCTGACAGAAATATAAAATCCCTCGCAGATTTAGAGGGAAAGCGAGTTGGCGTGCCGGAATTTCAGCAAACAGCAGGCATTTGGTTACGTGGAATTATGGCAGATGAATATGGTGTTAAAAGTGATAAGGTAGAATGGAAAGTAGGTTCATTAAATAGTCCTGGACCTGGAGAACGGATGAAAATTAACTTGCCGGGGCATATGAATGTTCAACCTATAAATCAGGATGAATATTTGGATATGCTTATTAGAAATGGTGATATTGATGCGATTTTCTCGCCAAGGGAGCCAAACAGTTTGTTTGATAAAAGTGTGCCAGTTAAACGACTTTTCGATAATGTAGTCGAAGCAGAACGAACTTATTGCAAGAAAACAGGTTTTTTCCCTATAATGCACTGTTTGGCAGTCAGAAAAACCCTAATATCAGAACACCCAGATTTGCCAGAACATCTGTTTGAATTATTTACTAGAGCAAAAAAATTTAGTCTGTATGAAATGTCTCTTGGAAATGTTCTTCGTATTTCAATCCCATGGGTGAACGAACTTAAGACAGATTTTGCAAAATTGATGGGAGGAAATCCATGGCCATATGGTTTATCTGCTAATCACGAGGAAATAACAGCGCTTATTAGATACGCTGTAATGGATGGAATAGCTCCTAAGTCCATTGAAGCAAGCGAACTGTTCCATCCACAAACCCATAAACTTCAAGATTTATAAAGTAATAAGAGCAATTAGAGAGATCCGTTCTATTTGTTGACTGATATATTACCTAGATAGCGCGCAACGTAAAAATGTCGTTTTGATGCCCAGAAACATTTTTCTTCATTTGGAATAACAGTGTAATAATCTTCAGTTTGCTCAAATGAAAAAAGTTGTTTGCAACCAAGATAAGCTACAAAAAGATGATCTGGTCTAATATCAATTTTTCCAATGAGAGTTTCTTTGACGATAATGTTATTCATATTCCTTTTAAAGCAATGACCAATTTTATTTCCGCGACAATTTTTTTCTGTTGAATTAGTCATCTCGAGATAGGAAAATACACCGTCATCTACCCTGAACCCCTCATTATCAAACATCTTACATTTATCATCAGGAGCCCTAGTGCGCTGAGAGAACTCGCACGTAAACCAAACACCATTCCAAACTTTGTTTGTTTGATTTTCTGCCGCCGCCATTTTTAGACTTGGAAAAATAATTAGCATAACTGCCAATAACGACCATTTGAAAATTGGTATAAAATTTTGCATTATTTATCCTGTGAAAATGGCTCTTTTGGTTTTTTTTGATTTTTGATATTTAGTTTTTCTAATATTTTCTCTTCATTCCATGGTTGATAAAGCCTTGCAATGAAGGAAATAATTATTAAAGTAGCTAAACACACTAAAGCAACAAAAATGTCAGATGTAAGCCACCAGAGAATTAGAGCAGCTGCCACTAAAACGGCTAACAGTAAGAGCCTGTCATAAAAAAATGATTTAACAGACATTATCTCCTCTATTGAGCCAAATCATTTATGAATTAAATTCACATCAGAAAAAATAAAAGCACATTTTTATATTCTGGAATATCTAATGGCGTTTAATATTTTAAAACCATCGTACCATGCCAACAATACCAGCTGAAGCATAAAATATTTGTAATAACAAAATTCCTCTGAATTTATTTCTATAAGCCCAAACGGCTATTGAAATAGCAGACATTAATAATAGAACGAAACCTATAAATTCTGCCCCTATATTAAGCGCGATCAACATCGAATATAAAATAGCCGTTAGAACGCCAAACCATTCGAGGACTAAATTTTTTGATACATTTTGAAACATATTTACCCTTGAAAGCAATTGTTAAGAACCATTTATTAAAAAATCGGTTCTTTTGTCTAGGATAGCGGGATTAAGCAATAATATAAACAACGACAATCTCATAGGCCATATTTTTCGCTCGCGGTAAAATTAAGAAGAATTAGCTTTTCGCAGAATTGGAAAATTTTATCAATCTCGCGTCATTGCCGTCTTCTATCACCCAAATTAAACCATTTTTGCATACCTCTACGTCACGCACTCTTTTAGACCAGCTAAACCGTTCCGTTTCCCTAGGACTGATATCATTAAAAGATATCCTGATGAGGGCCCTGCTCCGTAATCCACCAATAATTGCATCACCTTCCCAGGAAGGGAATTCTTTACCCTCATAAAAATCCAAACCAGAAGGAGCGATAGTTGGTACCCAAAATATTGCTGGAGATTGAAATTCTGGCCGAGTCTTGTGAGAGGGAATAGCAACGCCGCTATAATGGCTTCCTTCAGAGACAATTGGCCAGCCATAATTCTGACCTTTTTCTATTAAATTAAATTCATCACCGTCTTTTGGTCCCATTTCAGTAGACCAAAGTTGGCCGTTACTGTCAAAAGCAAGTCCCAGTGCATTTCGATGTCCTATTGTCCAAAACGATTTCGCTCGTTTACCTTTATTTTGAAAGGGATTATTTTCAGGTATCCTGCCGTCATGCTTTAGTCTAATAATTTTGCCTAAGTCGTTATCCCAGCTTTGGGCTGGGGTCAATTTTTGTCTATCACCAGAACTTATGAATAAATCTAATTCATAGTCAGACCCAGCAGGTCCAAAGACCATTCTATGGGAGAAATGCCCATTTCCGGTAGTTGCTGGCTTCTGTTCCCATATATCGGTTATTTCAGTTAAATTAGGTTCACTATTAATATTTAATTTTGCCCGAATAACTTTTGCAAATTTGGAAAAGCCAAAATTATTTGATGAGACGTATGATAAGTAAATGAGGTTGTTAAGAGCAAAATCTGGGTGAATGATGACGTCCCCTAACCCTCCTTGCCCGCCAACTGACACGGTTGGAACATTGCCAACTGTTTTTTTTGACCCAGTCGAATCAACAAGCCATAAATTACCTCCCTTAGTAGTAATAAGCATTGTTTCGCTATTTATAAAAGATATGGCCCATGGCTGATAAAATGTTGATATTACTTCTCCATGAATCTTGGTGCCTTCAGACCCCCTAATTTCATTAGCTCTTGAAGGATTATGGAGGATAACACTTGCAAAGATAATTAGAAATACAAGGAAAATATTTTTAATTATGTTTCTCATCTCAAGTTTTGTCAGCTTTCCGGAATTTTTGCTTCGGAAATTTTGAGGCAAATTCCTCCAGTGACTCAATAGACAACTTGCCAACCGCGTCCCATTGTTTTTTGTTATATGTCTCACTTTCCAACTCAGATACAAACGAATCATTTAATCTGTTCCCAAGGTTAAATAACCCGGAAGCAAGCGTAATTTCAATTACTTCCCTGTCTGAGAACTCAGATTTCATTTTATCTGCAAGCTCTTGGTTATCGCGAGATTTATTAAGAGTAACGGCCTCTGCCCATTCAAGAGCCAATTTCTCACGCCTTGTAAAAAGAGATGACGTTTTGTAATCATCCGTTGCTAATGATATGATTTGATCATCGCTCAGGCCAATTCCCTTCGCATAAATTCTTGTATGAGAAGTACAATAATTACATTCATTAGTCATTGAGGTTTTTACACAAGCTAACCCTCGTAACTTTACATCAGAGTCAGAACCTAGGCCATCTTGACGAATGGAAACTAAAAACCCTAGCCACCATCTTGCAATTTCTGGAGTGTGTGTAATTAATATTTTCATGAGATTTGATGTTCTACCCAAAAACTGTTCTGCCGCGTCAAAGATTTCCTTTTCTGACGTCGTGTAATCTTCTTTTTCCAAATTAGAAACGCGTTGCATGTTACATACCTCTTTATATTTAATCAGACCAAAACAACGTAATAGTGTCAATTAGTTAAGGATAAAGAAACTAACTCAAATTGGTAAAATTACGCATAAAAATTGACTTTTAGAGTATCGCATATAACAGTTAAACGGAATGATAATTGCTTGGAATGTTTAATCTTATGACAAAAATTACTTTTAACGACGGTATGAAAATTTACTGGGATCACCCAATTGAGATGGACGATGGTGTAATATTGAGAGCAGATATTTTTTGCCCTTCTAAAAACGGCAAACATCCAGTGATTATGACTTATGGAGTTTATGGTAAATGGCTCGACTTTAGGGATGGATATAAGCCACAGTGGGATATCATGGTGGATAAGTTTCCCGAAGTTATGAATAACTCTTCTTGTAAATATCAAAATTGGGAAGTTGTAGATCCTGAAAAATGGGTTCCTGATGGATATGTGTGTGTTAGAATAGATTCAAGGGGCGCGGGACGCTCACCAGGTTATCTGGACCCTTTTTCGCCCCGAGAAACAAAGGATTTTTATAATTGTATTCAATGGGCTGCAGAACAAGAATGGTCAAACGGGAAGATTGGTCTAAACGGTATTTCGTACTATGCTATAAACCAATGGCAAGTTGCAGAACTGCAACCCCCTAACCTTGTGGCAATGTGTATTTGGGAAGGGGCACATGATTTATATAGAGAATGGGCATATCATGGCGGTATATATTGTACATATGGGGGTAATTGGTATAAAGGCCGATGCATACCGAGACAGCATGGTTTGGGAGTAAATGGATACAAAGCGCGGATTAATGGTGACTATGTATCGGGGCCTCTCACTTTATCCAATGAAGAGCTTGGCTACAATCGAACTAATATGAATAGTGATATGTCTAAGAATAAATTGGTTACAGACCAGTATTGGCAGGACAGAATACCAGATTTTTCAAAGATTACCGTACCTGTTCTATCAGCTGCTAATTGGGGCGGCCAATCGCTTCATTCTCGAGGAAATTTTGAAGGGTTTAACAAAATTGCGTCAGCAGAGAAATGGCTTGAAGTTCACGGATTAGAACATTGGACAGAGTTTTATACAGATTATGGAATAAATATTCAGAAAAGGTTTTTTGGACATTATCTTAAAGAGGAAGATAATAATTGGCAAAATGAGCCAAGAGTAACGCTTCAAGTTAGATACCCAGGAGACAAATTTGTTGAGAGAAAAGAAAATGAATGGCCTTTGGAACGTACAAAATGGACCAAGTTATATTTGACACCATCAGGTTCACTTTCATCTGAGGAACATAGATTTGAAAAAACAAAAATTGAATATGATGGTTTTGGTGAAGGAGTAACGTTTATAAGTGAGCCATTAGCCAGTGAGACAGAAATAACAGGTCCTATGGCGTCAAAATTATTTGTCTCATCTGAAACAGTTGATGCTGATATGTTTTTAGTTGTGCGCGTGTTTACCGAAGATTTCAGAGAAGTCACGTTCAAAGGGGCTTTGGACCCTAATACGCCTGTAGGGCAAGGGTGGCTTCGTGCGTCCCATAGGAAGCTTGATCAAAAAATGAGCAAACCCTATAGACCTTATTACGCACATGATGAAATCCAGCTTTTGCAGCCCCAAAAGATTTATGAGTTAGACATTGAAATCTGGCCCACATCAATAGTTATTCCCAAAAAATATAGAATAGGACTCACAGTCAGGGGTAGGGATTATGTTAACCAATCAGGTGGAGGGAGTACGCTTCCGAATATGAATAAGTTTTCAGGTTGTGGGCCATTTCTCCACAATGACCCAGATGATAGGCCGCTTGACGTATTTGGAAAAAGGATATCACTTCATTTTTCAGAAAAAGAAATCCCATACTTGATGCTGCCTATCATATAAAAGATTCTTATTCCATTTAGGGACGAATTTATTTGTTAATTCAAGATAAAATCCATTTTAGCGTCATTAGTTACTACATATTTTGCTTGAATTATTTACTTTAGGGATGGTTTTGAATGGCGGTAAGTTTATAGGAGTGTTTCTTTTCAAAGTAGGAAGAGGGGCATAATCTGAGTATGGAAAAAATTCGCAACCGGCCTCTAAAAAATTACCCAGCCCGAAGAAATCTTTTTATGGTTTCTGTTGAATTATTCTTCAGTTCTTTCCAATTTTCTTGATTTTTGATAATTATTTGTGCGTTTTCCAATAACTGTAATGATAGTAATCGATAGCAGCTGACGATTTCTTCATACAGTTCATTGTCAAAAGTTTCACTATTATAAGCTGCAATAACTTTATCAAGGTTGCCACCTAGTATTTGGTCTGCAATTTTAATATCCTCTTGACTATAATCACCATTTAAAACCTCCGACAAATAAGCTGAATAGGCAATATCAGCTGCATCATCAAATGATAATTCGTCGCCCATAAAGAAATCTATCGCTCCATTACCTAGAACAACGCCTGCACATGCAGCGATATTATCAATCTTGGTAGTATCTGCATTCAAATTCGAATTCCAGAAAATAAATGCACTCATAATAACAATAGACTTGTACTTATTAAACATGATGTTCACGACCATTTGCACCAAAACAATACTTTTATTCTATCAATACCACAAAGAAAGCTTTTCAAAAACAAACTTTTTTTGCGTAGCACATTTAAAACAGGTTTGGAATAAACTCTCACTAAATTAATGATTTCAAAGCTAATAGAGCCTAATTCTTCATCAACCGCTAAATTTTGTTTTTGATTTATTTTAGTCATGTGATGATATTTCTATTGGAAGTAATTGTAGCCTCAACTTGAATCGAGACCACAAAATCATTTTTAGCTTTTTTTTGATATTAAATTAACTATCTCTTTTAGTGAGGTTATTGAAAAATCTGCTGTTGTCTCTAGGCATCCACGAACATTTACTGCGGCAACCATAAGTCCCGCTTTCTGCGCCGAGATGACGCCCGAATTACTATCTTCAACTGCTAAAATTTCATATGGCTTAAGCCCTAATTTTTTAGTGGCCACTTGATAAGGAGCTGGATCTGGTTTCCCTTTTTTTACATCGTCGAGAGAGAGGGAAAAATTTAATATTTTTGATACTCCAAGTGCAGTGAGATTAATGTCTACTACAGACCGATTAGAGTTTGATACAGCTGCTTGCATAACTCCAAGAACGTGCAGTTCATTTATAACTTCGAAGGCGTATGGAGTTAAAGTTAAAGTTGAACTATTGGCAAAATAAAAACTATTGATTTGGTGTGTCCATTCATCAAATTTAAGGCTAGCAGGGAAGCGTTTTCGTAGTTCCTCCCAAACACCATAAAGATTGACACCTATAAAATATTCATCTGGTAGGTCAGAAATATCAATATTGTATTTTTTGCAAACCAATATGAGCGATTTTAAATGAAGAGGCTCGCTATCTACCAGTGTTCCATCTATATCCCAGGCTACTGCCTTTATCATAATTTATACTTCAACTAAGGCTTGATATGTTTCACGGAAAATGCGGTAACCTTCGTTATAAAGTTCAGCATTTTGGACATTTGGTTTAATACGATTACCATAAGAAACAAAAGCTGTTACACCAACCCAGTCATCACTCATTTTTGATCCAATAACTGCCATCCAAGCTGCCCCAAGGCAAGAACCAGGGTGCCCTTTTAACAACTGAATAGGTTGTTGCAATATATCAGCACAAATTTGCATCCAAAGATGTGAATTGGAACCACCATCTGAGGCTAGAAAACGTGTAGTTGGATGACCCATTTCATTAAAAACTTCTATGTGGTGGCGGAATGCATATCCAAAACCTTCAAGCAGTGCACGCCACATATGACGTAGGTCATGGTTTAAACTGATGCCACGAATAATACCGCGGGCATTTGGGTCATGTATTGGTGTTTTTTCACCAAGGAAATAGGGGATAATCTGAACACCTTCTGCCCCGGGTTGTGTTTCGGCAGCAATTTTGTCTAGATATTGATGTGGCGTAAGCCCACATGACTGCGCATTCGCTTTCTCACCCTTAGCCAGCTTATCAACGAACCAATTAAGAGCAGACCCACCGGATGCCATACAACCATTTGGCATATAGAGACCAGGTATTAAATGAAGGTCAAGAAACATACGTGGGTCAGGTTGTAGTCTTTCAGTAGCAATCATAATATCGGTCGCTCCACCAAACTTAAGCAAAACGTCACCCGGTTTGTTCACTCCAGCAACATAAGCTGATGCTATATGGTCAGCTGCGCCGCCAACTACCAATGTACTTTTTGCAAGTCCAGTGGCTTTTGCTGCGTCGTCATTTATTTTCCCGAGGATAGAATGTGAAGCTATTTTTCGTGGTATAGTAGAACGTGGGATGTGTCCTATTGAAATCAAGTCATCGGAAATCAAACCAGTAGCAGTGTCAACAAATCCTGCTTCAAGTGCCCAGTTTTGTTCGATTGCCTTTTCACCAGTCAGTTTCCAATTGATGAAGTCGTAAGAACCAAAAACTGTATTTATTTGCTGAAATATTTCCGGTTCGTGTTTTTCTATCCAACGCAATTTTGCAGCAACTAATTGTTGATTTATACCGTTTCCTGTTTTTTTAATAAATTCGTTTTCTTCAAACTCTGACTTTAATTCCAGTACCTGTTCACCACAACGGCCGTCACTTTGCTGAATGGAGGGTCGGAGGACTTTACCTAATGAGTCAAGCAATACCACAGCCGGCAGCATCCCTGTTACACCGATAGCATGGACTTCAACTGGATCAACTTTGGCTTTTGATATAAGCTCTTGAATGATTTCAACAACATTTTTCCACCATTCATCTGGATTTTCCTCCGCCCATCCTGGGAATGGGGAGTTTAGTTTTACAGGTCGCGTGGCTTGAGCCAAAATTTTGTCAGGTAGACAGAGTAGAATGCCTATTGTAGATGTGGTTCCAATATCGAGTCCAATTATATAATTCATCCTCGTAACCTATTTACCACATCCATAAATCGTTTTACACGTTCACCATCGACTTTGTTCCACGTATCGCCGTCAATTTTAAAATGTGTGCCTATGATGCAACCCGATGCAACCGACATCACGTTAGTTACGTTGTCTATATTAACGCCCGTATTGGCAAAAACCGGCACTAAATCTCCAACAGCTTGGGCAACTTTTTTAAGCTCTGAGCTATCCGCAGGTTGACCTGTGATTGGACCTGACACAAGAATGGCGTCAGCTAGTGACGAAAACACAGCGGACTTTGCCCTTAATTCAATATTGCGCTGGTCTAAGGAATGGGCAAATTCAGCATTTATGTTAAACAACATTTTCATATCTTTCTTGTTTAGACTTGAACGAAGCCGACTTGCTTCTGCACAGTTTGGAGCCCAAACACCCATGTCAGATGCAAATACCCCAGTGAAGATTTCACGAACAAATGATGCCCCCGTCGCAGAACCGATAGCGACAGTAGCAGTTGGGTCCCACAAATAGTTTACCCCAAATGGCACTTTCAATATCGGCTTTAGCGTTGATATAATCATTGTCATACCTGCTATGCTTTCGGGAGTTGCTTTAAGAACATATGGCCGATCATTTTCATTGCCAAACATTATCGAATCAACACCTCCAGATTGCAGTTTTTCAATATCTCTTGACACATCTTCAATTAGCTTATCTATTCCGCCGTCAGCGTCAAAAAGCGGCGAGCCTGGCAGAGCACCAATGTGCGCCATAGAAATCACCACCTTTTTTTTCTCTCCAAAGAAGTCAAAAACCATTAGAAAATTCCTTTTTCATTTTAGTTACAACACTCGATGCAATTAATATTTCCACACCAGCCGCTTTCAGCGATTTCAGCAAAGGGTCAGGCGGTGTTTGTTCTGTTATAAGCATGTTAATATTGGAAAATTCAGATATTCGAGCAACCGATACTCTGCCAAATTTAGAACTATCCATCAGAACAATATTGCGCTTGGATTGCAAGACCATTGCAGATTTTATTTCTGTTTCCTCTATCGAATAATCGTAGAAACCGTCTTCCGCCAATCCCGAAACACCAATAAAAGAGATGTCGAAGTGGAAGCGTCTTAAATCCTCAATTGCTTTTGCGCCCACTATGGATGGCTCTGAACCCTGCACTGCTCCACCAGGCATGTAAACTTTAGCACCTGCTTGTCCAAGATGACGGGCAATTGGTAGTGATGTGGAAAAAACTCTAATTGGCAACCCTTTGATACGTTCCGCCAGAGCAAAAACGGTTGAGCCAACGTCCAGTGCAATTGTTTGATTTGGTTCAATCTGTTGTAATGCCAAAGTTGCAATGGCGAATTTCGCCCTTTGGTTTAAAATTGCTCTGCGGTCAAGACTAGGCTCGATGGTATCAAACTTTTTTGCGGAGGGACTATCAGGAAGAATTGCAGCTCCGTGTGTGCGAGCTAGAAGCCCCAGCTCTTCCAAAAAATCAAAATCACGGCGAATGGTCATTTCAGACGTGTCACAGAGCTTAGCGATCATAGGAACTGTTACCAGCCCGTCTCGCTCAAGGGAGGTAAGAATCATATCGCGGCGCTGAGATGCATGAAATTTTTTAGAGGACATAAATTGTTCCTTTATCGCTATTTTTAACAATAAAAATCATAAACAAACAAAATTCTCAACCTTTTTATACAAAAACCCCATTTTTTTGTTGAATATTGTTATATTATGTGAATTAATTGTGAGATGTTGGAGCCAAAGAAATAATGAATGTATTACCAAAAACAGCTCTTGTAACAGGAGGTGCAACAGGTATCGGTCTTGCAAGTGCACACGCTTTCTCGAAAGCTGGGTATAATGTTGTCCTCACAGACCTAGAACAAAAAGCTGCACAATCTGCCGCTGATAGGATAATGGGCCCGACTTTAGCGACAAAACTCGATGTGTGTGATCAAACTTCTATTAATGTTGCCTTTAAAGAGGTAGAGAGAGTTTTTGGTAAAGTTGACGTTTTGCACGCTAATGCCGGAGTGTCAAGTATGAAACGTGCTTTAGAGCTCACCGAAGAGGACTGGGATTTTAACTTCAACGTAAATGCCAAAGGTGTTTTTCTTTCTAATCAGGTTGCAATACGTCATTTTCTCAGGCATCAAAATAAGGGAGTGATTGTGAATACTGCGTCTTTAGCTGCTAAAGTAGGTGCCCCACTTTTGGCGCATTATTCGGCATCAAAATTTGCTGTGTTAGGATGGACTCAGTCTCTAGCTCGAGAACATGCTAAGGATGGAATACGGGTTAACGCAGTTTGTCCTGGCTTTGTTAAGACAGGAATGCAAGATCGTGAGGTCAAATGGGAGGCCGATTTGCTTGGCTCCACTCCAACTGAGGTAGTTCAATCTTACATTGAACAAACTCCACTTGGCCGGATCGAGACTGCAGAAGATGTTGCTGATGTTGTCGTTTTTCTTGCCTCCGACAAAGCTCGGTTTATGACAGGACAAGGCATCAACGTAACTGGAGGCGTGTACATGGGATAACACGTTACTTTATAAATTTAACTTATGGGAGATTAATATGAAAAAACTAAAATTAAGCGCAGCTATGGCAGCACTTGCTTGGGCTACAATTAGTACGTCCCAAGTCGCGCAAGCTGGTGAGATTAATATTATTATGGAAGAAGTTCCTGACTATGATATTGTTGCAAAGCTAACTGATCAATTTACTGAGCAGAATCCTGGGATCACAGTAAACTTTGACGCTATGCCTTTCGATGCGATGCGCGATAAAATTCTAACTTCATCATTAGCACCTTCAGCAACCTATGATGTTATTATAATCGATAACCCTTGGACTGACGAATTTGCAAGAGCTGGGTTCTTAGAGCCGTTAGACACACTTATCTCTGGCCAAGATGGCTATGCATACGAAGACTTTGTTCCAGCCCTTGCTGATATAAGCAAGGTTGACGGGTCTATTTATGGAGTCCCTTATTATAATTATGCTCTTGGTCTAATTGTTCGTCAGGATATTTTTGACTCGAAAGGTTTAGCAATTCCAAAGACAATTGAAGATTATATGAGCGTTGTAAAATCATTAACGACTAATGATATGTATGGTGCTGCCATGCAACCCCAAAAAGGTTACAAAATTATGGAGGAATGGAAAAACTGGTTATATGCCAACGGTGGTGAATTGTTTGATGATTCTGGCAATGTGATTATAAATAATCAAGCTGCTGTTGATGCGCTAAATCAGTATATTGAGACCCATAGTCAGGCTGCCCCACCTAATTCTGCAAACTGGGGCTTTGACGAAGCCTTGCGTTCCGTATCCTCAGGGAAAGCTGCTACAATGCTCTCTTACAACTGGATGCTTCCAGCGTTGAATGCAAAAGGTGGAATGTCTGGCGACCTTGCAGGTAATTTTACTCTTCATCCAGTGCCAGGCGGCAAGTCTGTGTTAGGGCTTTGGTCATGGGGTATTACCTCAAACTCCAACAATAAAGATGATGCCTGGACCTTCATTTCATGGATTTCTAGTCCAGAGGTTGCAAAACAACGAGCTATTATGGGTGGTGCGCCAGTCCGCAATAGTGTAATGAATAGTGCAGAAGTATGGGAGAAGGGTTATGGTAAGGCCTATTATTCTGCGTTAGCTGACATTCTGGATGGCTCAGCACCTTTGTCATCCGGAAATAACGCTGAGGAATTGATTGAAATAGTTGGCACTGAATTAAGTGCAGCTGTTACTGGTCAAAAAAGTGTTAAAGATGCATTAGATGCAGCTGCAAATGGCGTGGAAAGAGCAATTAAATAATGTTACAATATGGGGTAGCGATTTATACGCTACCCCTATATGTTAATGAATGCAGCTCAAATGCACATTAAATATAAACTAATTTTACCATTGGTTTTTCTCCTATTTGGGATAATGCTATATCCTTTGTTTTTTTCTTTATGGCTATCGCTCCAAGATTATCGTCTCACAAGGATAAATGACGTTCAGTTTGTAGGCCTTGAGAATTTTGGCTTAATTGCTACTGACCCAAGCTTTTTAAATGCAATGGGAAATACCATAAGTTTCGTGGTTGGTGCTGTAATTTTAGAGCTAATTTTGGGACTTTCACTTGCCCTTCTTATTCAGAAGTTAGTCATTTTTCGGGGAGCTATTCGATCAATTCTGCTTGCCCCCATGTTTATAACTCCTATCGCAGTAGGTTTAATGTTTCGTTTTTTGCTCAACTCAGAAATTGGTATAATCCCTTTTTATCTCTTAAAGGTTGGTATTTCTTTAGACTGGTTTGGACCGGGATTAGCGCTGTTTTCGATAGTTTTAATCGACGTATGGCAGTGGACACCATTTATGCTTCTAATGTTTCTTGCAGGCTTGGAGGCTTTGCCAAAAACTCCCTTTGAAGCTGCTCGCGTTGATGGTGCAGGACGATGGTTAACCTTCTCTTCCATTACGTTACCGCTCTTACGGCCCGTTATAGTCGTGGCACTAATTATAAGAGCACTGGATGCATTTAAAGTTTTTGAATATGTGTTTGCTATCACCCGAGGTGGACCAGGTAATTCTACAGAGACAATTATGTATTATATTTATCAAACAGGTTTTCGTTTTTTCCGTATGGGTGAAGCTGCTGCAGCCTCAATTTTGTTGATTATATTTATCTTAATTTTCGTTATTTTAATCGTGAACTTATCACGACCAAAGGTAATAAAGTGATTATTTCATTTGAAAATCAATTGTCACGGTTTTTGGGCACAATAGCAATTTTTACTGCAATCATAGTGGTTCTATTTCCTTTTTTTTGGATATTTCTAGAGTCTTTAAAACCACCTTCTCTGGGGGGAAGACCAGACGTATGGTTTTTTGAACCAACTTGGGAAAATTGGAGCGAGATAGTGCTTAATAGTGGCGTGCCACTCAATATATTGAATTCGTTTTTTATCGCCTTGATTACGGTGGTAATCTCATTGATATGTGGAGCACCTGCGGCCTACGCGTTTTCTCGTTTTCGGGGCTTTCATGGAGCAAGGTACTCAATACTAGCAGCAGAGATGATGCCACCTGCAATTTTAATCCTTCCACTTTTCTTACTTCTTTATAAATTGGAGTTGATAGATAGTCGTATCGGAGTAATCATTGCGCATCTCACCTTCGTGGTGCCAGTAATCACGTGGTTTCTGATTGGATTTTTCGACGAAGTACCAAAAGACTTGGAAGACCAGGCTATGATTGACGGTTACACACGGTTTCAAGCCTTCTATAAAGTGATACTTCCGATAGTAAGGCCTGGTCTTGGAGCGGCTGCTGTCTTCGGTTTTGTTCTTTCATGGAATGATCTGTTTTATTCGTTGTTACTCACTGGAGCCGAGAGTCGTACATTGCCGGTTGCAATTGCCAGTTTCTGGACATTTCGAGGTATTGAACTGGGCAAAATGGCCGTTGCCATTCTTATTGCAGTAATTCCAGTCCTAATTCTATCCTATTCAATTCAGAAGCATCTTATAAGAGGTATTGGAGGTAGCGGTGTCAAATATTAAGGAGAATAGTTGGTAATGGGCCAAGTCACTTTCAAAAACTTAAGTAAGTCCTTTGGTCCTGCAAACATTATTGATGGGATTAACCTAGAGATACGTAATTCAGAGTTCTTAGTATTGCTTGGACCCTCCGGATGCGGTAAATCGACAACTTTGCGCTTGCTTGCTGGTTTGGAAACAGTCTCAAGTGGAAAAATCCTTATTGATGGCAAGGATGTTACCGAACTTGAACCTCGTGAAAGAGATATAGCTATGGTTTTTCAGAATTATGCGCTTTATCCAACAATGACAGTTGCACAAAATATTGGTTTTGGACTCAAAGCTAAAAAAACCCCACCTAAATTAATAAAAGAAAAAGTTAACGATATAGCCGAATTATTAGGACTAACGCATCTTTTAAATAGAAAACCCAATTCTCTTTCAGGTGGACAACAGCAAAGAGTGGCAATTGGCAGGGCTATAGTTCGAAAACCAAAAGTTTTTCTGTTTGACGAACCACTGTCCAATCTTGATGCAAATTTGCGTCTAGAAATGCGGGCAGAAATAATGAAATTGCATCGAGAATTGGGTGCAACCACCATTTTTGTGACTCATGATCAGGAAGAGGCTATGGCAATGGCCGATAGGATTGTGATTATGGATAATGGACTGATTGAGCAGGTTGGAACGCCAACAGAAATTTATTTTCAGCCAAAAACGCGCATGGTAGCAGGATTTATTGGCAATCCGAGCATGAATTTTATAGAGGGACAAATTTCTAAAAATTGTGAGATCAGCATGGCAATTGGAAGGATTAAAGTGAATATCCCCCCAAATTCTGGCAAGGATGTAGAAGTAGGAATTCGACCAGAAAAAATCAAACTCGATGAAAGAAAAAGCAAACCAACTGAAATTAAAGTTAAAGTTTTGGTGACAAATGTTGAACTGCTGGGACCTCGTGCGGTCGTGAAAATGCAGCATGAGAGTGGTCAGCAACTTACTTCTGTAGTAGATCATAATGAAATGGATAAATATAGGGTAGGGACTAAAATTAGTGTTTCTTTGGCCAGTCAGGCTCTTCATATATTTCCAAGAATTAGAGATTAGAGCACTGTTTCTCACAAATTAGTTTCGCGTCTTTTTTGCGCTATTTTTAAAGTGAACGAATAGATTTGGAATAATATATTAACTCATTTTTTAATATATTTAATCTTTCATTTAAACCTTCTCAAATAAAATAGAAGAACCCTATGAATAGGATTACCCAAATTAAAGTTTCAAAACTGATAACTTTATAAAATAATTTTAATTCTTTTCTCATACCTTAACTGTATCAAAATCTAATTATAATTAAATACGAATTTATTAAAATATAACCAGTTAAAAAAACGAAAAATTTTATCGAGTATAATTTATTGAATAAATGAAATAATTTAAGAAAAGTCATTATAGTTTATATTTTCTATAATTGGTTTTCAATTTATACTACTTTTGTATATTCTGTGTTATAATACAATATCTTATTTTCTTTTTATGACCACACTACCTTTTAATCTTTTCAGTAAGACGTTATCGGTAGAACTCACACCAACCCCTTAACCACTAATATATGAAAATAAGGTATTTTGTTGAGAGATGAGTTGGTTTTGTTTTTGAGGGTATCTCTATTTCACAATTGGCGACTGCGATAATCGCCTATTTCTTCCTACTCTTCCAAGTGCCACCGTATTGGTAGGTCTCTTCAAATCGTGATTTAACTCCAACCAAACATTTTCCGCACACAAATACCCAATCCTTCAAATCGTCGTATCGACACCGATACAGGACTTGCTTTGTGTCATTACAGATATGACAGTCCTTGGTTCTAATTCTCATTGCACCATCGTCTGACTTCAACTCTGTAGTCGGAGAAGTATTTTGAAATTACGTTGATATCGAATGACGACAGAATGGATGTGTTTGGTTCTCTGTCGAGAAGGAAGTTGAAAGAAAACTTCAACAATTGTGTCTTCGTCATTTTGTTTTCAGTTAGGTCAGTGAGACTTTGGTCAGTGATAGTCACCTCATGAGTAGTGGTCATGCTGTCTGCAACAGTGACCTGAAAAACATCGTCTGTTCGTTTTTTGATTGAAATACTCATTCAAAAATCGCGTCAAAGAAATTTAGAACTCATTTAAAAAATACTCCTCTTGGAATTTACTCAACTGTATCATATTTTATCCCAGAGAAAATGATTGAAAAGCAAACGTTACTAAATCGCTTTTGTAATTCTAAAGAACTTATGTTCAGTTACAGGTTCCAAACAAGATAAGGATTTTATTACCTTCTTCTTTTCAATTTTAAAAAAGTCTCATTATTAATCTAATTAAACGTATAATCAAAAAAGGATTTATTCTAACGTTTATGAGTGACATTTTTTTATTCCCAATACCTAATTATATTTTATCATGTTTTTAACTGGCGGAGAGAGAGGGATTCGAACCCTCGGTACGCTCTCACGTACAACGGTTTTCGAGACCGCCACATTCAACCACTCTGTCACCTCTCCTTTTAAAATTTTTAGTTTAAAATAAAACTTCCCTTTACTAATCTCATATTATTTTTACAATGGGTGCGTAAATTTACCCTTTTGACAATACGAAAGTGACCCCCTATTTCACCCCCCAAAAAAATGCTTATTTCGTTTTAGGTATTAATAGGTTTTTAAATTTATTGTTTCTATTGAGGTGTGGCGCGCCCGAGAGGATTCGAACCCCTGACCCCTAGATTCGAAGTCTAGTGCTCTATCCAGCTGAGCTACAGGCGCTAAAAAATTATCTAATTAGAGCAACAGCTACAACTACTCTCTGTTGCATTTTTCTCTTTTTTGTTATTTTTATTTTGATTAAGGATATTAACTTTTGGTTTTTCTGCATCTTTGAGCTGCAACTTCTTAAGAATTTTGTGTTCGATATATTTTTCGAAAGTTTCAAATCCCAGTTTTTTGGATTTCTTTTCTTCGTACGCCTTTTTTCCCCGAAGATTATCGATGTATTTTGTTACTTCTTGTTCCAATATCATATATAAAAGCCTTGTTGATTAAATTTCTGTTAATATACAAAATTTTATAGAAAAAGGCAAAAATAGTTTAGTTATGGGCGAGTTTTGAAAGTTTGGTCGGGGTTACCTTTCCAACACCTTGGGACAAATGGAAAATCATTGGTTATTAAATAAATATAGCCATATTCATCAGTCGTTACTCCATTACACTCATCCAAATGACCAGACCCGCGTAAAAAATCAAAATCTTGAGTATAACTGCCGTCATAAGTGCCTTCAGGCCCACCAAATCTATTCCCAATCTTTAATTTATAACTCGATTTAAACTTATTTTCCAAAGACACAAAAATTTTAAATCCGTCACCTGCATAGCCCACGTGTAAAAGGTCTCCAAACTGATTTTTAAATTGCTGTGATTTGAGAAGCCCAGAAGGAATGCCATGATAATGATACATTCCGTTTGGCTGGACGTGAGCATTATTGGTGTCTAAACCAAGAAATTTTTTTTGTCCTACAATCGCTTCCTTCCGCCATTTACAGACTTCACCCGCCTTTGCTTGAAGCTTAGTTCTTTTTGGAAGGATTGGTTGATCTGTTTTTCTCCACAACCCGTTATTTTTTGATTTATAAGGATTCCAGCATTCTATTGTTTCTGGAACAAACATCACCCCGTTTACAGCCACGCCAAAAAATTTGCTTGGGGTTGCGTAATCATTTTTTTTGGGATTTTTAGGTAAATGTAAAATATGTCTTTGTGCTGAAATAGCATGTGGATTTCCTTTTCGAGGAAAGTTTCCAGTTTCATGGTCTGGAATACCATTTGATTTAATGACGATTGTATTTTTATTTTCTTCAAAACTTACAGAATTCAATGTATTTTTGATGGCTGTTAAGAACGTGTTATCCGGTGAATTAATATTTTCGTGTGCTTGCACTGTAGTAAAATACAAGCCACATAGCCCGATAAAAAAAACAACTTTACAGTTTCTTGCGCTTTTAAATGTCATCTGAACAATCGAACCAAAAACTCGCGGAAAAAGAACATCCACTTTTGAGCAAAAGTGGCGCGCTCGAGAAGATTCGAACTCCTGACCCCTAGATTCGTAGTCTAGTGCTCTATCCAGCTGAGCTACGAGCGCTTGGAGCCAATAAATATCCAAGTTTGAGTTCAAAAACAAGTTTAATAGTCAAATTTTCAAACAATATTATTAGATAAACAAAATTAACAACTAACAAATTTTGATATTTGATAGTTGCAATAATTACTTTCAAATTTTTCTTTTAATCGGTAATCTTTTGACATCATTAAGCATATAAAATTATTAAGTAAGATCAAATTATGAATGCAACAAAAAAATCATTTCCCGTTTCATGGGAAGAATTACATAGGACATCAAAAGCACTTGCGTGGCGAATGCTCGAAATAGGACCATTTGTAGGCATTGTTGCAGTGACTAGAGGGGGGCTTGTACCAGCAGCGATAATTGCCAGAGAATTGGAGGTAAGACTTATTGATACGGCTTGTTTAGCCTCTTATCATGGCAAGTCACAAAGCGAGGTGGAGGTATTGAAACCCCCTAATAGTGTTGTTGGTGACGGGACAGGTTGGCTTATTGTGGACGACCTTGTTGATACTGGTGAGACGGGAAAGGTGCTTCGTTCAATTATGCCAAAAGCACATTTTGCCACTGTTTATGCCAAGCCATTAGGAAGGCCAATTGTTGATACCTTTGTTACTGAAGTGTCACAAGATACATGGATTTATTTTCCTTGGGATTTAGAACCACAGCCTTCACAGCCAATAGTTGGCCTTAATAGATAAGCTAATACAACTTATTAGTCTGATAAGTCCTATCAAACTAAAAATTCATTGACTTTGATTTAAAATAACCCTATCAAATTTTCAAAATTAGTAGATTTTTAAAAGGCAAATCGGATTATGAAACGTACGTATCAGCCGAGTGTACTCGTTAGAAAACGCCGCCATGGATTTCGATCTCGTATGGCTACCGTAGGAGGTCGTAGGGTAATTCGCGCAAGACGCGCTAAGGGCAGAACGCGGTTGTCTGCATAATTTCGGCTCGTCTTCTTGCTTAACTTAAACATAATTTCTAAACGTTCTGATTTTTTGCACGTGGGAACCGTTAATTTAAAATTTGTAACATCTTACCTAATTGTTCAAATTGCTCCGAACCATCTTGTAGGAAGCCATAGCACTCGTGTTGGATTTACTGCAACTAAAAAGATTGGAAATGCGGTTAAAAGAAATTATGCTAAGAGATTAATGCGAGCGCTAGTTATTAGGGAAAAAAAACAGCTTCTCAATTCTACAGATTATGTGTTTATAGCACGGCGCGCTATTTTAAATGAAAAATTTTCAATAATGGAAGGTGAATTTATCGACGCTATAAAGCGGGTGAATAATAAAATTCCTCTACAAAAATTAGATGGTAAACCGAAGATTTTCTGAGACGAATGAATTTTATGGAGAGATAGAGGATGAAAATACTATATAAGTTAATTTTAATTTTTATATTAGCTCCAATCTTTTTATATAGATGGTTTATTTCTCCTCTTTTACCAGCTTCGTGTCGATATCGACCTACCTGTTCTGCTTATGCTATTGATGCAATTAAGTTACATGGACCATTGCAAGGAACCGTATTAGCCGTTAAACGTATAGCATCGTGTCATCCTTGGGGTGGGTATGGATATAATCCTGTCTCTGAGAATTTGACTTGCAATAAAAGTAATAAAAAAAAAGTTTGAATAAGAAAGCGTTTTAAAAAATAAATAATGTTTCAAAAACCATTTGAATGGTTTTGACAGGAATAAATAATGAGCCCGGAAAATCGAAATTTAATATTGGCTATGGCTGTATCAATGGCGATACTTGTGCTGTGGCAAAGCTTTTTTGTAGAACCTCAAATGCAATTAGAAAGAGCAGGTCAGCAGCCTTTACAAGATACCCATTCAGATGAAACCCCACGTGTTGCTCAGCAAAAAAATGACGAGCAACTTCAAATACAAACACAAGAACGGCCTCTAGAAGATGTTCAAAGGATTACAATCTCAGCTCCTTTGCTAGAAG
The DNA here is from genome assembly GCA_902625725.1 of uncultured SAR116 cluster alpha proteobacterium. GTDB lineage: Bacteria > Pseudomonadota > Alphaproteobacteria > Puniceispirillales > Puniceispirillaceae > UBA5951. The sequence continues at coordinate 110,560 of CACOCY010000005.1, forward strand.
GTTCTATCACAAGCAGAGGAGCAAGAATTGACGATTTGATGCTAACAAATTATCGTGTCACACTCTCTGAAAGATCGGAAAATGTGAGGCTTTTTTCTCGTGTGTCGTCCGAAACCCCGTATTTTTCTGAATTTGGATGGGTAAGTCAGGTTGAAGGGCAGCCCATGCCGTCTGGAAAGACAATATGGAAAGTTCTAGACAGTGAGCTCACTCCGCAAACTCCTGTGAAGTTACGTTGGGATAATGGAAATGGTCTCATATTCTTGCGCACAATAACAATAAATGACGATTATTTAATAGAGATTGAAGATACTATCAGATCAAATCTGGATACCTCGGTTTCTTTGAACCCATATGGTTTGGTAAGGCGCACCGGTACTCCCTCAACTCAGGGTATGTGGATATTACACGAGGGCTTATTAGGAGTGTTTGATGCCACTCTCAAAGAATGGACGTACTCAAAGCTACAAGAAAATAATAGGGAGGGCTTAAATCATGCTTCTGAAGAGGCTGGCGGTTGGGTAGGAATTACAGATAAATATTGGCTTGCTGCCATAATACCCAACCAATCTGAGACAGTTAATTTCAGTATGAGGGCTCTGTCTGGGTCGGAAGACAGATATCAAGCTGATTTTTTAGGGGAAGCTATAACTGTTCCAGGAGGAGGCGAGGTTAGTTGGTCAGGCTATCTATTTGCAGGAGCAAAAAAAGTTGATCTACTCGATAAATATGAAGAAGAGCTAGGAGTAAATCATTTTGACTTAGCAATTGATTTTGGATGGTTCTATTTCCTGACTAAGCCTTTTTTCTACGCAATAACATACTTTAATAGCCTACTTGGAAACTTTGGTTTAGCTATTATTGCCTTTACTATTATTGTAAGATTGGTTTTGTTTCCACTTGCGAACAAGTCATATCGGTCCATGGGGAAAATGCGAGAATTAGCGCCAAAAATTCAAGTGCTTCGAGAGAATGCGGGTGACGACAAAGCTAAAATGAATCAAGAGATGATGGCATTATACAAAAAAGAAAAGGTCAATCCTGCCGCAGGTTGTCTGCCAATTTTACTGCAGATACCTGTATTTTTTGCGTTGTACAAAGTGCTTTATGTTTCTATAGAAATGAGACATGCACCATTTTATGGATGGATTTTAGATTTATCTGCGATTGACCCAACATCAATATTTAATTTATTTGGATTACTTCCTTATTCAGTCGATTTTCTACCTGCATTTTTGTCAATTGGACTTTGGCCGGTTTTGATGGGTATTACAATGTTTTTACAAATGCGCCTAAATCCACCTCCTCCAGACCCTATTCAAGCAAAAATTTTCCAATACATGCCTATATTTTTTACGTTCCTCTTAGCAACATTCCCTGCGGGGCTAGTTATTTACTGGACATGGAATAATTTGCTTTCAATTATCCAACAATGGTGGATCATGCGTAGTATGGGTGAAAAGAAATTGTCTACCACAGGGGGAGATAGTGGAACTTGATGATATCGAGGCGGGTAGGCTACTTTTTGCAAGGCCTTGCCAATTTATCGCAGCAGCCAACAATCTACGAGCTTTACCAGAGATGGCGCGACCTGAAATAGCATTTGCAGGACGTTCCAACGTAGGTAAATCGTCACTTGTTAATGCACTCACCGGACGTAAAATGTTAGCACGTACTAGTCAAACTCCTGGAAGAACAAGACAGTTAAATTTTTTTAATCTCGCAGATAGAATTGATTTGGTTGACCTTCCGGGGTATGGTTATGCATCTGCACCAAAAACTGACATAAAAGCATGGACAAAACTAACTCGAAAATTTCTATCCGGCAGGCAATCTTTGCAACGTGTATTCCTTCTTATAGACTCACGTCGCGGTATAGGTACAGCTGATGAGGATGTAATGTCTCTTTTAAATGCGACTGCAGTAAGCTTTGCAGTTGTATTGACAAAGTCAGATAAGCTAAAAGCATCTGAAATGCACAAAGTACTGACAAATGTAGAGCTGAAAACAGCAAAACAGGTTGCCGCTTTTCCAAAAGTTTGGGTAACTTCAGCTGAGAAAGCAGTTGGTATGGAAGAATTGAGGGCACATATAGCAGGTCTAGCACTCAGACATTAGTCTTAATAGGTTAGAGAACTGTTGGCATTAAAATAGTGTCGGTAAAACAAGGCTAGATAATCAAAACAAAATAGGGCAAATATTGTAAGTAGATGAAGACCAAAAATAGCGGAATGGAAACTAATGCAGTCAAAAAGCTCTAACCCTGATATTTGGCTAGATAAAGTAGCAACACTTACTGAGTCGCTTCCATATATGAAGCAATACTCTGGTCTTTCTGTTGTTATAAAGTTTGGGGGGCATGCTATGGGTGAGCACGCCTCTACAGAGGCTTTTGCTAGTGATATTGTTTTACTTCGTCAGGTGGGTGCTAAGCCTGTAGTTGTGCATGGGGGTGGTCCGCAGATAGGCTCAATGCTTGAAAGATTGAAGATGGAGTCAAACTTTATTGATGGTTTGCGAGTAACCGACCAGCAAACTATTTCAATAGTTGAAATGGTGTTGGCTGGCGCTATAAACAAATCTCTCGTTGCTTCAATCTCTTCAGCAGGAGGTATGGCAGTTGGTATTTCCGGCAAAGATGGTAATCTTATCAAAGCAGAAAAACTTGCTCATAAAACTAGAGTTTCAGATAGTGCCATCGAAAATCTTGTAGATTTAGGGTACGTGGGTATTCCAGAAAAAGTTGATACACAAGTGTTAGACGCCTTAATTGGTTTTGGCATGATTCCTGTAGTGGCGCCACTTGGGCTAGGAGCTGATGGCAAGACATATAATATAAATGCTGATACTGCAGCAGGTTCTATTGCGAGCGCACTTGGCGCCTCAAGATTACTAATGTTAACAGATGTTGAAGGAGTTCTGGACGATGAAGGACAACTCATACCTCGTTTATCAATTGGACAGGCAAAAGAGCTTATTGCTAATGGTGTTATAGATGGAGGTATGATTCCCAAAGTTGAAACGTGCATTGAAGCTGTAAAGACCGGCGCAGGCGCTGCTGTAATTCTAGACGGCAGGAAAAAACATGCTGTTTTAGTTGAATTATTTACGGAACACGGAATTGGTACGTTGATTCATGCAGATAAGTAAAAAATTTCTAAAACAAAAAGAAAAAGTAATAAAACTAAAATCAACTCAAAAAAATTGGCAAAAATTATGACAGAAATCAGTGATTTGATGTTGAAGGAAAAAGATCCAAGGAAGCTGGATATTTCTAGTATTTCTTCATGGGTTTTTGATTTGGATAATACAATTTATCCAGCGAATCAGAGCTTGTTTCCAAGGGTGGCTAGTCGAATGATTGATTGGATTGAGGAGAGGTTCAATTTAAGTAGAAAAAAGGCAGAGGAACTAAAAAATCGACTTTTTCTACAATATGGAACAACAATGAATGGACTCTCCAGTGAATATTCAGTTGATCCTGAGGATTTTTTATCATATGTCCACGATATTGACTTATCGGATCTCTCCTATGATGAGGAGCTTGATGTAGGTATTGGCGCGCTTCCAGGAAAAAAATTCATTTTTACTAATGGTACTGTCTTGCACGCGAAACGAATTCTTAAGGCTTTTGGAATAGAACACCATTTCGAGTTGATCTTTGATATATTCGCATCTAACCATTTGCCAAAGCCGGCTATGAAACCATACGAAGATTTTTTAGCTCAAAGTAAAATAAACCCAAAACAGGCTGTTATGATAGAGGATATGGCTTGTAACCTTGAACCAGCAGCTCAACTTGGGATGCAGACAATATGGTTAATAGCTGAACATAGTTGGGCAAAAAAAGGTGCAACAGAATCTTACGTGCATTATATTTCAAAAGATTTAAAGCAATTTCTGTCAGATGCACATCAAGTGCTTGTTAGCAAGTCTAATATATCAGAATAAAGTTAATGGAGAATAGAGATGATCGATACTTTGCTGATTAAAACAATTGATAACGCATTTGATAATAGAGATAAAATTACTCAGGAAACTTTTGGCGAGGTACGAAAAGCAGTAGAAGAGGCGCTCAGACTACTTGATAGTGGAGAAGTGAGAGTTGCTGAAACGAAGGGCAATCACCAATGGCATGTAAATCAATGGTTAAAAAAAGCTGTTTTATTATCATTTCGTCTAAATCCAATGCAAGTCATTGATAGCGGTGCTAACTATAATGAAGAGGGTTACTCAGTTTGGTGGGACAAAGTACCGTCTAAGTTCGCTGGCTGGGATGCAAAAAAATTTGGTGCAGCCGGGTTTAGGGCAGTACCAGGATGTTATGTAAGGTATTCAGCTTATATCGCATCTTCAGTCGTACTAATGCCTAGCTTTGTGAATCTTGGTGCATATATCGATACAGGTGTTATGGTAGACACATGGGCAACTGTAGGCTCGTGTGCCCAGATTGGCAAAAATGTGCATCTATCTGGTGGTGCGGGCATTGGTGGTGTGTTAGAGCCTTTGCAAGCTGGACCAGTTATTATAGAAGATGATTGTTTTATTGGGGCACGTTCCGAGATAGTGGAAGGAGTTGTTGTGGAGCGAGGTTCTGTGATTTCTATGGGTGTTTTCATTGGCCAATCTACTAAAATAATTGATAGGGTAACCGGCGAAATTTTTATTGGTCGTGTGCCCGCTTATTCGGTTGTGGTGCCAGGGAGTTTGCCAGGTCCTGTCCTGCCAGATGGAAGTCCCGGGCCTTCATTATCCTGTGCCGTTATCATTAAACGAGTTGATGAGAAAACAAGATCTAAAACATCACTAAATGAATTACTCAGGGACTAACAAATAAATGAGTAAATTTTCCTATGCAGTGCAGCTAGCTCAAAAACTGGTCCGCTGCCCTTCTGTAACACCAGAAGAAGCCGGGACACTCGATTTGTTAGAAGATGAGCTAAAACAAATCGGGTTTATTTGCACCAGACTTTTTTTTGGGGATGGTAAAGATAGAATTAGAAATTTATACGCAGAATATGGAGATGGACCGTCGCATTTTGCATTCGCTGGACATGTAGATGTTGTCCCAGTTGGCAGATCAACTGACTGGAACTTTCCTCCTTTTCAAGCAGAAATTAAAGATGGATATTTGTATGGGCGGGGTTCAGCAGATATGAAATCTGGTATAGCAGCATTCATTTCTGCAATAAGGAATTGGCAACAATCTTCAAAAGCAAAAACAAAAATTAGCTTAATTATTACTGGAGACGAAGAAGCGGATGCTATAAATGGGACTACCAAAATTGTAGAATGGATGAAGATTAATAGAATCTACCCTGACATGTGTGTTGTTGCCGAACCGACAAGTCAAATTGAAATAGGAGACAATATAAGAAACGGAAGACGTGGTTCGTTGTCCGGTAAACTTATTGTTAACGGCATACAAGGTCATGTTGCTTACCCACACCTAGCCCAAAACCCAACGTTTCCCTTGATGAAAATGTTATCGTTTGTCTCTAGCACAGAACTAGATGTTGGCAATAGCTATTTTGGACCTTCGACAGCAGAAGTTACAGGATTATCTACCTCATCACAGACTTCTAATGTAATCCCAAAAAGTGCCTCTGCAATGTTTAACATTAGATTCAACACAGAGCATTCAAAAGAATCTCTGCAAGGATGGCTAGAAGAACATTTCCGAAAAATTGCAGGTGATTTTAATGTTGAATTTGAAGTTGAATGGAAATCAAATGCCCTGCCTTTCGTCACTGAAGCGGGAAAATTAACAGAGCTCTTAAGTGATTCTATAATGAGTAAAACAGGAAGAAACCCAGAACTATCCACTATTGGTGGCACCTCTGATGCCAGATTTATAAAACAGCTCTGCCCTGTTGCCGAATTTGGTTTAGTCGGAAAAACTATGCATCAAATTGACGAGAATGTGTCCATAAACGATATTGATGTCTTAACTAATATATATGAAGATATGTTACACAGGTTTGATAAAAAAAATGAATATTAGTCCTTATGTCGTACTAAAGTATCTAAAAGCAACGTTGCAAATGATGCTTGGCAAACAAACACCGGAAGCGTCATTTGACATTTCTGAATATGGACTTTGGCAGGTAATATCTGTCAGCTGGATTATTTCTGGCCTAGTTTCTATTATTCCTATTCAGGCGATCGGGTGGAATTTTTACCCTTTATTTTTAGCTACATCTCTAGTGTCTTTGCTTTCATATGTTATTCTTGTTTATTATTTTTTATTACGAATTAACAAAGCCAATCTTTACTTAATGTTTATAATTCCATATTTATGGCTCAGTACCATGCAAATGATATTTTTTGCGATAATAACTATGCTCTCAACTGCAACAGGGGTTAGCGCGTTTAGTATTTTTTCAATTCCTGCATTAATTTGGGTTTTATATTGGTTAATTAGAATTGCGCGTCAGCAACTTGGTGTGAGCCGTTTTGTTGCATTCGGTTTTCTTGCAGGTAAGTTTCTCATAGAAACGATTCTAGGTGTAACAGCTGGGATGAGTTTCTCATTGGGTTAATTTTTTAATTTGAGGAAATTTTGGGATACATGACATTTCTTAAATAAAGACCATGAGGTGGCGCTGTAGGGCCTGCCGCCTTTCTATCTTTTGCTGAAAGGATTTCTTTAACTTGTTCTGGTTTCCACTTGTTTTTCCCGACCTCAACCAAGCTTCCCGTAATATTGCGGATTTGATTATGAAGAAAGGATTTAGCAATTGCAATGATATGTATTTCATGTCCCACTTTTTTTATCTCTAGCGCCTTCATGGTTCTTATTGGAGAGCTTGCTTGACACTGAGAAGCTCTGAAGCTGGTGAAATCGTGTTTGCCAACAAGATATTGTGAGGCACAATTCATGGCTTCAACATCTAATTTATTACTTAAATGCCAAACCCGAAATGCATTAAGACTAGGCGGTGCTTTTCTATTTAAAATTCTATAAATGTAGCATCTTTCAACTGCATCAAAACGGGCATTAAAATCTGCATTTACAACTTTAGCAGATAAAATAGATATTGGTAGGTTTCCAAGATATCTGTTTATCCCCATTACAACAGAATGAGTTGAGTAATTCAACGGAACATCTATATGTGCTGCTTGTCCCATCGCATGTACACCGGCATCCGTCCTTCCAGCACCTTGAACACGCGTAGGTTGGGTGGTCAGCTTTTGTGCAGCAACTTCGATTTCGTCCTGAACGGATTTACCGTTTTGCTGAGATTGCCATCCAACGAAAGGGGTTCCGTCATATTCAATATTTAATAGCATGCGCTGCATATCAACCATTATTATCATTCCAAATAATATCACCATTACGAAAATTAGAGCCGTTTAAAAAGTCAAATCCAGTCATGGGCCTTTTTCCCGAGGGCTGTATTAATTTGAGTAATAGAACTTTTTTTTCGGACAAAGCTATTCCGGGGTTTTTTTGATCGTTAAGAAGTACTAGAGAACCAAGAGGAAGCACAGAGTCAATTATTTTTATTTCTATTTCAAGAATTTTGATTCGTTTGCCGTTGGTTAGGCTTAACCAGCATGAGGGAACAGGACTAAAAGCTCTAATTTTATTACGTATTAATTGCGCACTTTGTCTAAGGTCTAGCTCCACCTCTGACTTTAAAATTTTATTTGCATAACAAGCGCCATCTTCAGGTTGGATAAGTGGAGCTATTCTATTTTCTTTGATTGATTTTATGGTTTCAAGTAAGCAATCTGCCGTTAAAATTGATAGTCTGTCATGTAATGTTTGAAAAGTGTCATTTGATTTAATCTTCGTTGGTAACTGCCGTAATATCGGCCCTGTATCAAGACCAACTTCCATTTGCATTATGGTTATGCCAGTTTGCTCGTCTCCGGCTTCGAGGGCGCGATGAATTGGAGCAGCACCGCGCCATCTTGGTAATAGAGACGCGTGGCCATTAATGCACCCAAAATGAGGAATGTCTAAAACGTTTTGCGAAAGAATTAGTCCATAGGCAACTACAACAATTAAATCTGCATTCGATTGTTTTAGCTTTTCTATTTCATTTACTGGTTTGAGGGACGATGGAGAATAACAAGTAATATCATTAGCCTTTGCAAATTCAGCAACAGCTGTTACCTTTTCACGCATTCCACGACCTGCAGGCCGAGGTGGCTGCGTATAGACAGAAATAATCGTGTGATGAAGGTGTAAACTTTCAAGGCTTTTAACTGCAAACGATGGGCTACCCATAAATATAATACGCATTAGGCTCACTTATTAATTCAAAATATCAGGTTTGGCGCGCTTCCTTCAGCACTTTACGCCATATTATATCTCGTTTTAACTTTGAAATATGATCAATAAACAAGATACCATTAAGATGGTCTATTTCATGCTGTACACAAGCCGCAAGCAGTCCTTCAGCTTTTATTTGCTGTTCTTTTCCATTTATGTCTGTAAATCTTAACTCTACCCAATTTGGTCTTGAAACTTCTGAATTGTGGCCAGGAATAGATAGACAACCTTCTTCTAATGTTGAGCTTTCTTCTGATGATTGGATGATTATTGGATTAATCATTTGCCAAAGCTCGTTTGTTTCTTCATCGCGGCTACAATCCATTACAATTACGCGTTTTAATTCTCCAATTTGGGGCGCTGCAAGGCCAATTCCAGGCGCATCGTACATAGTCTCCGCCATATCATCTAGAAGTTGTTTTATAGAGTCTGTTATTTTTTCAACGGGCAACGCCGCCTTTCTGAGGATGGGGTCAGGTACGAACTGGATTGGCTTAATGGTCATTTTAGTTCTCTCTTTTTTTCTTTGCGATCTAATTCAAAAGACCAAAAAATTGTTTTTCTGTTTAATTTCATTTAGCACTTAGTCGTGCTTGCGTTTCTGTTCAATGATATTTTATATTAAAAGAACTGCTTTTATTATGTTAGCTAGTTTTTTGGTAAAATAGCCGCTGGCATGATAAGGGTCAAGCAAGCTAAAATCGCAGGCAAGTTAAATATATTAAATGATATTTCCTATAAATCTATACCTTGGCATTTCATTGATTATAGCAACATGCTTAATGGTTGTATTTTTATTTATCATTATCGGACGTAATGCATCTAAATTACAATCTGACTCAATAGCAGAACTCAAAGGCCAACTAACTCATATGGTGGAGGCTTCAGGCCAGCAACAACAAAATCTCACAGTTCAATTATCTGAGCAATCTGCTAGAATGGAGCAAACACTCTCAGTATTTCGAGAGCAACTAGGGCAGTCCCTGAACCAGCAGACAAAATCTACTCACGAAAACTTATCTAAATTATCTGAGCGATTAGCAGTAATTGATAAAGCAAATAACCAAATTTCAGAATTAACAGGACAAGTGACACAGCTTCACAACATTTTAGCAAATAAAACAGAGCGCGGAGCTTTTGGAGAGGTGCAACTCGAAAATCTAGTTAAGACAGTTCTTCCACCAAGTTCCTATGCTTTTCAAGTTACTCTTCCAAATCAAAGGAGGGCAGATTGTGTTCTCAAATTGCCAAATCCTCCAGGAAATATTGTTATAGATTCTAAATTTCCGCTTGAGGCATGGTATGAGTTGCAGAAAGCGGAAACAAAAGAACAACAGATGGCCGCAAGGAAACAGCTCGCAATTTCAGTTAGAGGACATGTAAAAGATATTCAAGATAAATACATTCTCGCTGGTAGCACTGCTGAGTCTGCTTGTTTGTTCCTTCCCTCAGAAGCGGTCTATGCAGAATTGCATGCTAACTTACCTGATGTAATAAATGCATCTTATAAAGCAAGGGTGTGGATTGTTTCCCCTACAACTATGATGGCAACACTCAATACTGTTAGAGCGGTGCTACGCGATGCAAGAATGAGAGAGCAGACTGCAATAATTCAGGAAGAGATGTTAAAATTAATTGACGATGTTTCCAGATTAGATACAAGGGTGGAAAACTTAAATAGACACTTCTCACAGGCACAAAAAGATATCCTAGAGATTCAAACGTCGACTTCACGTATTACAAAGAGAAGCCATACGATAACAGAAATAGAAGTGTCGGGAGCCGAAAATGATGTTGTTTCAGATAATGAACTTAAAATTAAAAATACACTATCTGAAGAGTTAAAAAAACAAGATTAATGATTTGAGTAAAACAATCATCCAATTGGTGTTCTTGCTTTCATAGCGAGTGCAAGTGTTCCATCATCTAGATAGTTTAACTCACCACCCACCGGTACGCCATGAGCAAGTCTTGAAATCGTTAAAGATAACCCTTGTAAACTTTCCGTAATGTAGTGTGCAGTTGTTTGGCCTTCAACAGTCGCAGAAGTTGCAAGAATAATTTCGTAATTGGAATATCTGGTGCACTTTGATGAAATGTAACCTACTAATTTGTTAATACCGAGTTCAGTTGGGCCACGCCCATCTAAAATATTTAAATTGCCACCCAAAACAAAGTATTTCCCTTGATAAACCCCTGCTCTCTCAATCGCCCATAAATCCGAAACATCTTCAACAATGCACAATCTATTTTCGTCTCGTCGGTGGTCGTTGCATATTAAGCATTTTTCTAACTCGGTTAGGTTATTGCATTGTATGCAGGGCTTATAGTGACTGGCGACATCGTGTAGTACTTGCGATAATGGCAGCATGTCCCTTTCTTTATTTTTAAGAAGAGCAAGTGCAGCTCTTTGTGCAGAACGAGGTCCTAAACCTGGTAATTTAGCGAGTCGTTTTATCAGAATTTGAAGGTTATCATCTGCCATATTAAGTTTTAAAGTTCATACCGGTAGGCAAGGGCAAACCACCAGTCAATTTATTCATTTCCGAGGTTAATGCCTTATCTGCTTCATTTTTTGCATTATTAAAGGCCAATTTAATCAAATCCTCTAAGGTTTCAATATCTTTTGGATCGACAACATCTTCAGTGATTGAAATTGAAACAATCTTACCTTTTCCAGTAATTGTTACTGAAACGGCACCTCCGCCAGAAGTAGCAGTGAACTGACGATTTGCCATTTCAGTTTGCATTGTCTCCATTTGGAATTGCAGCTCCTGTACCTTTTTCATCATTCCACCAAGATTTCGCATTCTATATTATCTCCTGTTTTTCTATTGGTCTTATATCTCTGACTGCTCTAAATTAGTCTTTAAATCAGATCGTTCCAATAATGATGAAGATTGATGATCCTCACTCTGAATTTCTGTAATAACTTCTGTTATTTTGGTGCCAGGAAATGTTTTTAGCACATCTTTTGCAATAGGGTGTTCATAAGCCGCTGATAATTCCTTCTTTTTTGCTAAATCTTCTTCTTCTTTAAGTGTTGGCGAGTCCGATTTAACACCAACGATTACTTCCCATTTCGTATCAGAATTTGTGTTGAGTATTTGAGTAATTTTGCTTGGTAAATCGTCTGGTGCGCCTTTTGCCAAACATATTTCAATTCTAGGCGTATTGAAATTAATTGGCTCAACATAATTTCGGATATTGGATGCAAGTATAAGATGACCCTGTTGTTCACAAATTTTTACAACATCAAGTAAATTTTCAACAGACGGTGTCTTTGATTGAAATATCGAGTTTGTGGATGTTTCTGGTGAAAGAGTAGACTGCTCCGTAAGGCTGCGTTCTTTACTCGTTTTTTCGATATTAGCTTGAGCTTCTTCTGCTAATACATTTGGCAGTTTTTCAAGAATTTCCGATGGGGTGGGCATTGGCGACGTATAAACAAGTCGGATTATTAACATTTCTGCAGCTGCTTCTGGCCTGGGGGCTAATTTTATTTCCTGATGACCTTTAAGTAAAATTTGCCAGCATCTTGCTAATCTTGGAATACCAAAATTTGAAATTACCGTGAGATTTTCCAGCGCTGCATCACTTATGTTTTCCAAGTTAGAGTTGCTAGCAATTAAAGATGCCTGATGCGCAAGGTCCATTAAGTCAGAGATAATCTGCTCGGGCTCTGCTCCAACGTCAATAGCTTTTTTCAACGTTTCGAGAGCTGTTTGAATTTCACCGATAAAACAGCTTTTTAGTAACTCTAGCAAAGTATTAGTACTTGCATGTCCTAACATATCTTCGACTAGAGACACGCTAATATTGTTTGCTCCAAGAGCAGAAGCTTGGTCTAATAAAGATAAGCTATCTCGGACAGAGCCTTCGGCAGCATAAGCAATAAGTCTGATAGCCTCTGGCTGTGTTTCAATTCTTTCAGCTTGAGCAATTTTCGTAAGGTGTTCTTGAAGTAAACTTATTGGAACTCGTCTCAAATCAAAGCGCTGGCATCTCGATAAAATAGTTAAGGGCACCTTTCGAATTTCAGTAGTTGCAAAAATAAATTTTACCGATTCGGAAGGCTCCTCAAGCGTTTTTAGTAAGGCATTAAACGCATTTTTTGAGAGCATGTGTATTTCATCAATAATATAAACCTTGTAACGCGCTGAAACAGGGCGATACACGCTACTATCGATAATTTCACGGATATCATCAACCCCTGTATTTGAGGCAGCGTCCATCTCTAGAATATCAACATGACGCCCTGATTGGATTGATTTGCATGGTTCACATAGGTTGCAAGGGTGCATGCTTTCTTTTGAAGATCCGTCAGGCCCAATGCAATTGAGCCCTTTTGCTATTATCCGGGCAGAGGTTGTTTTCCCAACCCCACGAACCCCTGTTAAAATAAAGGAATGCGCAAGCCTATTTAAAGTTATCGCATTGGTCAATGTTTGGACTAGCGCATCTTGACCAATAAGCGAGTTAAAATCAACAGGTCGATATTTTCGCGCTAATACCTGATATGAGGACAATTTGTATACTCCATAAACATTAAATTTTTAAAAAAACAACTCCGCAAATGACAAGAAAATTAAATTTATGAATAAGTACTACCTTTTAGAAATATGCAAGCATTCAAGAAATAAATAGCTTTTTAAAAATCTCAACAATATTGTATAAGAAAAAGCGAAAGGTTGAACGACCCAGTTAGGGACTACGCTGGCTGCTTCCTTTCGGACCTGACCTGTTATGCAGAGCAAACTGTCCATCCAACCTTCCTTAGCAGAATATGGAACATCGCAATAAAACAAACAAGTTTTTTTAGAAAAGCATAAAAATTAATTTCTGTTTGGTTTTTGCCGATAGGGGCTAGAGGGGTAGCAGCCAAGAACACGAACTGCATCTGGAAGACAGTAAAATTTCAATTCCTCCAAAGCAAGCTGCATATTTTTTTGCTCAATATGACCTTCACAATCTACATAAAATTGAGCAGCTTGCATTTCATTGCCTGACATGTAAGATTCAATTTTTGTTAAGTTTATGCCATTAGTTGCAAAGCCTCCTAGTGCTTTATATAGCGCCGCTGGCACGGATCTAAGCGAAAAAACAAAGGTACAATGCGAATTACTTAGGGAAGTAGCTGGAACCTCCATATGTTTTTTCATAACTAAAAATCTAGTTGTATTAAGATTTAAATCCGTGATTTCGTCCATTAAAACATCAAGACCATATATTTTGGCTGCCAAGTCTGACGCTATAGCCGCCTTAGTTGGGTCATTCCAAGTTGCAATATCACGTGCAGCGCCAGCGGTGTCCGAGTGAATGACAGGCTCAATATTTAATTTTTCTAAATTTTTTCTGCATTGTGCTAATCCTTGCTCGTGGCTATGTGCCTCCCTGATATTGGATAATTTTGAACCTTTAATCCCAAGTAATTGATGATTTACGGGCTGAAAATGTTCTGCAATAATGTGAAGTCCTGATTCAGGTAACATGTGGTGAATGTCAGCAACTCGGCCGGCTGTTGAATTTTCAACAGGAACCATAGCAGAAGAGCATTCACCATTTTGCACAGCTCTAAGCATTCCAGAAAAACTTTTATAAGGGATAGCTTCCCAGTCAGGGCAAAATGCTTGACAGGAAAGGTGAGAATAGGCACCAGGTACACCCTGAAACGCGATTTTGTGATTATTACTCATGGCTGCCTCATTATTTGTTTTTGCTACTCATCTTTTTTTGAATGTCTATCAAATCCTGCTTCGTATCGATACCTGCTATAGGTAGGTCTACTTTCCCAGTGGCAATTACCATTCCTAATTCAAGTGCACGTAACTGTTCTAGGTTTTCTATTTGCTCCAATTTTGAGGGATTGCTTTCAACAAATTTTTTAAGAGCTGCTCGTCGCCATCCGTATAGTCCGATGTGATGCCAGAATACATCACTTCCAAACGGGATTGGTGCTCGGCTAAAATAATGTGCCCTCCCAATTGGGACATCTGAATTAGAATATTCACGGTCCCAGCTTATAACAGCTTTTACAACTTGCGGTGCCTTAATTTCGTGCTTTTTGCAAGGTGCAACTAAAGTACACAAATCAAATTCTTCTTTTTGCAACATATTTGATAGTAAGGAAAGATAATATGGCGGAATGTCTGGCAAATCACCTTGTAAATTTATAACGCGGCGATATGTCTCATTTGGGTCGAACTCGCACAATGCAGCATAAACTCTATCAGAACCAGATGGCAAATTACTCTTTGTCAACATTGCTGTTCCCCCTTCTTTTTCAATTGCGTTTAATATACTAAGGTTATCACATGCAACTAAAACTGGACCTAAATTAGCGGCCACAGCTTGTTTCCAGACATGGACAATCATTGGTTTGCCGGCTATTATTTTCATGGGCTTATTAGGCAAGCGGACAGAATTCATTCGAGCTGGAATAATAGTTATAACGTTATTATTTTGTTGTATATCACTTTTTTTCATAATTCGGTGCATCCAGCAAAAGAATTCAGTAATTGTTGGCTCTCCGGGACTTGAGAGAGATTGTGGTTTAGGGTATCACAAAGTATAAAATATGAAACAAAATTGGTTCTTACTTTCAAATAATCTCTTTAGTGTTTAAGGTATGTACTTGTGATATTGGGGGTCTTGCATGGATAATCTAAAGACAAATAAAATCCTAGCGGCATTCTTGCTAGCAGGTCTTTTGGCGATGGGAGGTGGAAAAATAGCTGAAATATTAGTTCCACATGAAGAACTAGCTGAAAATGCTTATCCTATTGAAATAAAAGAAGTGGCCGGGATTGGAGATAGCAACGCATCTTCTAATAAAGGTCCCGAGCCTATCTTAGCATTACTTGCTTCAGCGGATGTCCAAGCTGGAATGAAACTAGCAAAAAAATGCACAGCTTGTCATGAATTCAGTGCGGATGGAAAAAATAAAACAGGGCCTATGCTATGGAATATTGTTGATGCGAGCATGGGTATGAAAGATGGATTTCAGTATTCTGATGCTCTAACCAAAATGGAAGGTCAATGGGATTATAGTTCTTTAAATGCTTTTTTATACAAGCCAAAAGCATATATAAAAGGGACTAAAATGAACTTTGCAGGTTTAAAAAAACCGACCGATAGAGCAAATATGATAGCATATTTACGAAGCTTAGCGGAAACACCAGTAGCTTTGCCTTCTCAAGAGCAGATAGATGCAGAAAAGTCTGAGATAAATTAATATGTTAATTTATGAAAATGAAGTGGAAAAGAGAGATAAAACACTCACTTGAACCAGTAAAATTAGATCTAGAAGAGTTTGCTAAGTTTACTAAGGGCTTGCCCGAATTTACAAGACCAATTGCCAAGAAATATTTTCGCAGTTTTTCTAAAGTTGAAAATAAACCCGACGCTTCGCCAGTTACAATAGCGGATAAACTAATTGAAAAAAAAATCAGAAAGTTATTAAAATCAGAATTTCCATCCCACTCAGTTTTTGGCGAAGAATATGGGGGAAGGCTAGGCGACGATTTGGGTTGGTGCATAGATCCAATCGACGGGACAAGGGCTTTTATAGCAGGAAAACCTATATTTGGAACACTTGTCGCTTTATGCAACGATGGAGTGCCCTTGTTAGGCTTAATTGATATGCCTTGTTTGGATGAGACCTATGTTGGATATTTTGATCTAAAACAGCAATTATCTCATGTAACTTTAAATGGAAACAAGATCTCAGCATCAAAAGAATCTGATTTATCAAATGCGCTAATTGCTACATCTTCTCCAGCAGCATTTACATCAAGGGGCTTACAAAAATTCCAAAAAATCTCAAAAAAATGCAAAGACATCTATTTTGGAGGAGATTGTTACAATTATGCCTTACTTGCCTCTGGCCATTTAGATATTGTGATGGAGCATAAATTAGCGCCTTATGATATGATGGCCTTGGTACCAATTTTACTTGCATCTGGCGCTGTAGTAACCGACTGGTCCGGTCAGCCAATAAAAACCCATAATTCAGGGGAAATACTTGCAGCCTCAACACCTGAACTACACGCGAATGTACTATCGTTTCTGTAGTTCACAATAGAGTTTATGGGATAGCTTGCAAATGACGTTGATTGCGTTTCATGATAGTAACGATAACTCTAGCATTATTGATTGGCACAATTGTGCCCTAAAATTTGACAAAAAGGTGTCTTTTGTCCCACTAACCAACAAAAATGCAGATCAAGCAGAATTTGCACTTGTTTGGAATCCCCCAAAAGGTAGGTTAGCAGAATTAAAGAGATTAAAATTGATTTGCTCATTAGGTCAGGGCGTAGATCACCTATGGAAAGACCTTAGTATGCCTTTGTCCATCCCCATTATTAGACTAGTAGATCCTAATATGTCTCGAGCATTAAGTCAGTGGGTATTAGCAGTTCTTCTTGATTTCCTTAGGGATGGGCCATTTTACCGCTCAAAAAGAGAAAAACGGGAATTTTGCAAATTATCTGAACGTAATACTTTTGACTTGAAAGTTGCGGTTTATGGCATTGGAGCTATAGGCGCGGTGGTGGCAAAGAATTTGGAAACACTAGAATTTAGTGTAACTGGTTGGGCGCAAACCAAAAAGCCTCAACTTTTATTTAGACAAGCAACAGGGACAGTGGGTTTTCAGAGACTTATCGCAACTAATTTTGTTCATATTTGTTTGTTACCTCTTACCACACACACAAAAAAATTGTTTACAAAAGAAATATTTATGAAAATGCCAAAAGGAGCATATTTTATTAATGCTGGCAGAGGAGAGCAAGTAGATGAGGCAGGCCTATTAGATGCTGTTAAAACTGGGCATCTCTCTGGAGCTGCGCTAGATGTTTTTTGCGAAGAGCCTTTGCCAAAGGCTCATCCATTTTGGAACGAACAAAAAATCTCTATATGGCCACACGTAGCCGCTCAGACTAACCCCGAAACTGTGATTGAACAAATTATGGAATCTATCTATGCCATTAAATCAGGACGCATTCCAAAAAATGTTGTAGACCCTGTTCGACAGTATTAATAACTTTTGATAAAATATTTCAAATTGTTGTCTAATATTTATCAAAAATAAATCAAAAATCTATTTATTTGCTCCTAAAAATGCTTAACATTATGAAGTCAAAAACATTAATTAGTTAGGATAAATCATGGCACTGTCTGATAGAATTCCATATCAAGCTATTGTGGATAGACCTAAGTTAAAATTACCAAACGGTAAAAGAATGGCGGTTTGGGTTTGCGTTAATATAGAAGAATGGCGAATAGAAGGCCCTATGCCGCGCATGGTATTATCCCCGCCTATGGGACAACCATTGCTTCCAGATGTGCCAAATTGGTCATGGCATGAATATGGAATGCGAGCTGGTGTCTGGCGGCAATTCAAGGCTCTTACAGATAGAAATATAAGGGCTACAGTTGCGATTAACGGGAATGTATGTAATTCCTATCCACGTGTAGCAAGCTTTGCAAAGGATGCTGGCTGGGAATTTATGGGGCATGGTTTTTTACAAGGGCCAACTCATAGACTTACTTATCAAAAAGAAACAATCCAACGCGCTGTTGACGCGATTGCAGATTTTGTTGGCGAGAAACCGCGTTCTTGGGAGAGCCCCGGCTTAACAGAGACGGAAGAAACACTTGACTTTTTGAGGGCTGCTGGAATTGAATATGTTGCTGACTGGGTGATTGACGACCTGCCACAAGAAATATCTACACCATTTGGTACAATAACCACAGTACCCTATTCAGTTGAAACAAATGATATTACTATATATGCATTGCAACAACATAAATCAGATGAATTTTTAAATAGAGGTATGGGTCAATTTGATAGGCTCTATGAAGAGGCTAAAGATAATGCGAGAGTGATGGTAATATCTGTACATCCTTATATTACAGGTGTGCCGCATAGAATAAAATATTTAGAGGCGTTATTGGACTATGTTTTGGAACATGATGAAGCTGTGTTTATGACAGCATCTGAAATAGGGGATTGGTATACCGCTGAAATGGCTAATTTAAAGGTTATTTGATATTTTCACCTCATAGAAAATATTCACTTTGGGTCAAACTAATGTCCGGCAATATAATGTCTGATTCATCAAAAATTCTAAATGCTTTAATGGTCATTGATATAAGTGTGTAATAACCACAAATTGCAGTCAAATCAATAACTCCAGCAGTTCCTAGTTTGGAAATAGCACTCTTATAGGTATCGTCTGAAATTTCTTTGTCACGATGTAGTTCAGCACAATAATCAAACACAGTCTGCATGGAAGCATCACTAAATATTGGTCTTTTTGCATATGATATAGCAGAAATTATATCTTCTGATATTTGAGCCTCTCTTGCGGATGGCACGTGGTGCACCCATTCAAATTGTGCAGACCAGTAGCGAGCTGTAATCAGAATTGCTAATTCTGACAATTTTGGCGAAAGGCTACTGTCAAATCGTGCATATTGACCAAGAGCTTGTGCGTTTTCAGCTAATTCTGGGTTACGCATCCATATCCGCAATGGACCAGCAACTCGACCTCTTGGTCCGTTTTCAATGTTTTTGTAAACTTGTTTTTGTTTTTCAGTAAAATTGTTCAGATCAAGGTCAGGTAATCTCGGTTGTTCCATATTGAATAGCGCTCTTCTTAAATCACGTGAGGATTAGTAATTGTATCAATTTTTCCTTTAAAAAAGATCAGCGCGTCAGTATCTGTTTGCTTGAATTCCAAAACCTCACCAACAACAATAATATGATCACCTCCATCATATAGTGCCCATTTTTTACAACAAAAATGTGCTATGTTGCCATCAATTATAGGCATCCCATACTTACTTTCCATATAGGATACATTTTCAAATTTATTTTCGATGGGTTTTGCAAATTGCCATGCTATATCTTCTTGTTTTGCACAAAGCACATTAATTACAAAATATTTACAGGTCTCAAATAATGGCCTGCTAGCCTGATCTTTTCCAATAGAGAAAAGACATAAGGGAGGGTCTAGGCTGAGTGAAGAAAACGAGCTTACTGTTATACCTGTTGGATTTTGTTTTTCGTCTTTAAGGGTCACTATTGTTACACCCGATGGGAAACAGCCAAAGGCATTTCTTAATTGTCTGGTATCAATTTTTGTCATTTAGAGCTCTTTTTATTTTGCCGGTGTGGGTAGTCTGAAGATATCACGTAAATAGATGGAAAGTACCTCAGAACGTAATAATTAAGTTCTAAGTGTTTTATTAAACGTTTTTGGGTCTATTATCAATCATGTTACTATTTAAAATTACCTTTATTATGATTTAGCTATCATGATTTAGCGTGCAATTCTTTCTCTAAGATCATAAAACTATTTAATCTATTTTAATCTTTATGTATCCATTCAACAGAACATGCTAGTATTATTTAGTGAGTGGCTTAACAAGGAGTGAAACGATGTTACTCGGGTTAATCGGTGTTGGTAAAATGGGACGCGCTATTTGTGAGCGTCTGAAGGAAACAGGAAACGAGCTTATAGCATGGAATCGCTCCCCTGAGAAAATTGCTGATTTGGAGGGTATTAAAATGGCTGCTACTCCAGCAGAAGTTGCATTATCTGCAGATATAATTATCTCTGTTTTAGCGAATGATAATGCAACTCAGATAGTTTATTTTGGCGAGGGTGGGTTAACCAGTATTCCGCTCAATGACAAATTGATTATTGAGATCTGCACAACCTCACCTGAGCGGGTAATTGAACTTGAAAACGCTATCAAAGAAAAAGGTGGGCAATTTGTTGAAGCACCAGTTGGAGGAACGGTAAAACCTGCGAGAGAAGGAACGCTATTAGGTTTAGTTGCAGGAGACAAGGATGCATTTGAACGTGCTAAACCTGTTTTAAGGCAAATGACTAGAAGGATAGAGTATCTTGGTGAGACAGGAGCTGCTGCTGCAATGAAACTAGCCATTAATTTGCCGTTAATGGTATATTGGGGCGCGTTAGGAGAGGCTGTAGCAATTGCCACTAAAAAAGATATATCTGCTGAGCAGGCTATGAGCATATTAGTAGATAGCTCAGGGGCTATTGGTGCGGCGAAGGTAAGATGTCAACCAATATTAGAAATGATGCAAGAAGGTCAGTCAGCAGCCTCTAATTTTACTATGTTTAATGCTATTAAAGATATGAAATTAATGGTTGGCGCCGCTCAATCAATGGGTATTGAAAGCCCTATAATTGACGCAGCACGAAAAACGGCTGAGGATGCAGCAGAGGATGGTTGGGCAGCACATGATGCATCATTATTAGCTGCTTGGCGCAGTAGTAAATTTTAAGAAAGGATGTTCAATGTTATCAGTAGCACTTGTTGGATTTGGCTGGTGGGGCCGAACTATAGCGTCTAGGCTAAAGGAAAATAGTTTGTTTGACTTGGTATGCGTAGTTGAACCAAATTCTGATGCGCATAGAGATATTAAAGAAATGGGGTTAAAACCTATTTCAGATTTTGAACAAGCGGTGAATATGGAAAAAGTTAGTGCCCTCATTCTTACATCCCCAAATGATTTTCATGACTCACAAATTGCACAATGTGTAGCAAAAGGAAAGCATGTTTTTTGCGAAAAACCGCTCTCTCTTACCTTTGAAGGTGCTCAAAATAGTGTGAGGGCCTGCGAAGAGGCAGGACTTGTGTTAGGGATTGGTCATGAGCGAAGATTTGAGCCAGCTGTTATGGAAATTAAACGTCTTTTAGATCAAGGCGAATTCGGGAACATAATGCATGCTGAATTAGCTTTCAGCCACAATAAATTAATTCATCTGCCTGCTGGTAGTTGGCGAACAACAAAAGAATTTGCCCCTGCTGCTGCAATGACTCAAATGGGAATTCACCTTACAGATATTTTGATTTGGTATTTTGGAAAAGTGAAATCAGTTTATGCCAATACTACAAGCCGTTCACTTGGCTGGGAGACTGGTGACGTTGTAGTTGTTCAATTATTATTCGAGGCTGGTATGACAGCAAATATTCAGGCTATACTTCATACCCCTCATTTTCTTAGGACGCATATTTTTGGTTCTGAAATGTGGGCTGAGGTTAGAAATAGTACTCATCCAGACGAGACTTCAGGTATTGCGGAGTTACAAGTTTATCGCTCTTTAGAGGATACAAACACCACTAGGTATGACTGGTCAGATTCTGTGTCAGCTAATCTTGAAAATTGGGCTTCGGCAATAACTAATAATACACAGTACCTCAATAAAAACTCTGAGATGATGCACAATATTGAGGTTTTAAACGCGATTATAAAGTCTGCTGAGGAGGGTGAAGTCATCAAGCTTTCATAAGAAAAAAGAATTAAATAAAAAATTGATATATTTGTTTTGTGCCTATTAATAGCATCATTACAAAAAGCACTTTTTTAAATAATTCTGAGCCGATATACGGGCGTAATAGGGACCCTATTTTAAACCCTACTACGCTAAATAAAATTGCTCCTACACTGAGTATAGCTGCACCCGAATCCAGTAAGTTATTGTTAATTAGGCCAATGCTTAAGCCCAACCCCCCAACTAAAAAAATATATCCAACAGCACCGACAAATTCATTCCTACTAATATCTAAAGAGGCAAAATAAATTATAGCAGTAGATTGGATACCTGTCATTCCACTCAGAAGTCCAGAGCTAGCTCCAGCAAAAATTTGCCAAATGGGTTTTGCAGTTATAGGAAGCGTGAAATTCAACAAACTATATATAGCAAATAATGCTAGAGCAAAACCGATTATAGCAGTAATAAGGTCAACTGATATTTGAGTGAGTATTTGGCTGGATAAGAAACTGGCTAGCATCATAAAGATTGCCATGTATTTATATTTTAAAATGATATATTTCCATTTTTCCTCAGAGAAAAGCTGCTGGATGTTGGTTACGACGATTGGTAAAGCAATTATCGTTATAGCCGTAATGGGTGCTATGAACAAAGGAAGCGTTGCCATTGCAACAACAGGAAAACCAATACCAAATACACCCTTTACACCGCCAGAGAGAGTCAAGGCAAACATAATATAGGCTAATGTAAGGAGGCCATATGTCTCGAAGATCATTTAACTAATTTTTGCTTATAAACTTCGTATACTGCACCAGTATCATATGTATCTGGAACGTTTTCTCTCGCTATATCATATAATTTCTGAGTAATATCGAAGAGTGGTGTAGAGCATTTATGACTTTTTATATCCTCACTTATTACAGATATATCTTTATACGCAATTGGCATATTTGCAGTTGCCGGCTCGTAAGCATGATCTATCATTAAAGGCATGCGCAAATCAGACATTTTTGACTGACCTGCTCCATTTTTTAGCAAATCAAATATCATTTTTGGCTCCAGGCCAAGGGCTATTCCATAATTTAGGCTTTCGGCAGCCGCACAATTATGAACATATACCGCATGATTTGCCACAAACTTTAATTTTGAGCCATTCCCGAATAGACCTGCATAAATAACTGCTTTTGTAAAATACTCTAATAGAGGTTTAATCTTAGAAAAGCTACCTTCTGGACCGCTTGCCATCATAACGAGGTCAGCAACTGCAGCTTGAGCACCTGTTCCGCTTACTGGGCAGTCTAGTAAAATTGCGCCACAGCTATCTAAATCACGTTTTGCTGCCTGCTTAGTATCAAGTGTAAAAGTACCCGTTTCTAACACAATCTGACCTGGCTTAAGTATTTTACTAAGTTTATTGCTTGTATCTGCAAGGACCTGTGTACTAGCTATTGCTAATATTATCATCTCGCATTCACACAACCAATCTCCTAAAATGGATTGAGGAGTACCACCAGCGTTGGTTAGCATATCCTGTGCTGACGGGTCTGGGTCAAATCCATGAACGGTAATTCCGCCTGCTAACAAATTACGCGCATAAGCTCCTCCCATTGCCCCAAGGCCTATTATTCCTACACTCATGATTACTCCGTTTTTTGTTCAAAAGTTGATGTTTTTTTATTTATGATAAACTCAATTGAGGAAATTATTATGTTCACATTTATCGATAATTGGCTAGAGTGTTTATAGTAAAATAATTAAAGGAAAGAGAATTATGAAGCTCGCAACTGTATCAGATAACGGTAAAATTAAAGCAGGAATGATAGTAGGAGAAGAGTTCGTTTGCTGCGATCAAGGCGATACAGCAAATATTGCTGTTTTATCTTTGATAAAATCCGGCGATATTTCAAACTGGGAAGTAATGACTGAAACAGCCTCAAGAATTAAATTAAGCGAGTTGAAAATATTGCCACCTATACCTCACTTGTTACGAGATATTATTTGTGTAGGTAA